>CANRCB010000004.1 GCA_947629015.1 uncultured Gemmiger sp. | reverse complement strand
CCGGCCCGGCCCGCACAGCCGGCTCCCGCGCCGCCGGCGCGCAGCGGCATCTCGGTCTCTTACGGCCCGCGCATGGCGGAGCCCGCCCCCCGGCGCACGGCGCCGGCACAGGCGGCGGCGCACGCCGGCGGCGGTGTCGCCGTTGCCCAGCGCCCGGCACCGCCCCGCACCCAGGCCTCCGGCCGCGGCGGCCGCGGCCGCCAAAAGCCGGGTGCCCGCCCCAGGCGCTTTGGCGGCGCGATACCGCTGCTGCTCGTGGTGGTGGATGTGCTGCTGGTGGGGCTGTGGCTTTTCAACCAGGCGCCGTGGTCGGTGCATGACCTGACGCTGGAGGTGGGCAGCCCGCTGCCTGCCGCGCAGGACTTTGCCACCGGCGATATGTTCAAGGCCGAAGCGCTCTCTGGCCTTGACGCCGGCATCGATATGAACGCCCCCGGTGACCATGAGATCACCTTCCGCATCATGGGCATGGAGCGCACCGCCGTGCTGCATGTGGTGGATACCACGCCCCCCGCGATGACGGTGCACGATGTCGAAGCCTCTGTCGGCGCCGCCGTCAGGCCGGAGGATTTTATCACCTCCCTCACCGATGCCACCGCCGCCACCGTCGCCTTTGTCAAGGAGCCGGACGTTACAAAAACGGGCGTACAGCAGGTTCGCCTGCGCGCGGAGGATGCCGCCGGCAACGCGGCCACCGCCACCGCCAGCCTGAACCTTGTGCCCGATACCGAGCCTCCGGTCATCTCCGGTGTTAAGGAGCTGACGGTGGAGCAGGGGGGCAGCGTATCCTACAAGCGCGATGTCACCGTGACCGACAACTGTGACCCCGACGTGCAGCTGGAGGTCGACAACAGCGCCGTGGACCTTTCCACCCCCGGCACCTATCCCGTCATCTACCGCGCCACCGACAGCGCCGGCAACACCGCCGAGGCCACGACCACTTTGTATGTGGTGACCCCGATGCCGCCGGACGTCTCGGAGGATGCCGTCTGGGCCGCTGCCAACACCATTTTGGGCGAGCTTTTCCCCAACGGTATCGGCAGCTACAGCCAGTACGACGTCATCTCCACGCTGTACTGGTACTGCCATGACCAGATCGCCTATGTGGATTCCTCCAACAAGGACAACTGGGTCGAGGCGGCATACAGCGGCCTTGTCCGGCATCAGGGGGACTGCTATGTCTACGCCATGTCCTCCAAGGTGCTCCTGACCGCCGCCGGCATCCCCAACCGGGACATCGCCAAGATCCCCAACGGGGACTCTCTGCATTACTGGAACCTTGTCGATATCGGCGAGGGGTGGCACCATTTCGATACCACCCGCCGGGCGGACGGCTCCACCTTCTTCTACCTTGACGATGTCCAGCTGATGCAGTATTCCAACACCCACAACTATACCCACGCCTACGACTATACCGTCTATACCGGCATCGTGGGCGAGGAATCGGCCGAGCATCGGCTGCCGCCCGGCATCCAGGTACAGAACGCCGTCGAGGCCCCCGCTGCCCCATGATCCGCAAAGCATGGCCCGGGCACTGCAAAAGGCCCGGTGCCATGTTTGTTTTATGCAAAGGGGCCGAGGGAGCGCCGCCGCGGGGATTGCGTAAAAATCGGGTTTGACTGCAAAAATGTCGGCTGGCGGCACCCCAAAAAACAGGAAATGTATGCTATAATGTTTTTTTGGGATACCCGATACGCCCGATCTGCCCCCGTGACCCTCTGCGAGAGGAGGAACGCCCATGCGAATCGCGATCTGTGACGACGACCCCCTTGAGCAGGAACAGCTGGAAAGCGCCCTGCGCGGGTACGACCCGGCACACAGCGCCGAAAAATTCCCGGACGGGCCTTCTTTGCTGGCGGCGGCCCAAAGGCCGCCGCATTTCGATATCGTGTTTCTGGACATCTATATGCCCGGTGAGGACGGTATCGGCGTTGCCAGGGAACTGCAAAAAGTATCCCCGGACACGGGCATCGTATTTGTCACCGCCAGCAGGGAGCACGCGATCGATGCGTTCGGCCTGCACGCGCTGCATTACCTTGTCAAACCGGTGACACCGCAAAGCGTGGAAGAGGTGTTCCGCCGCCTGGCGGAGTTGCGCGCGCCGCAAAGAAGGGAAGAGATCTCCTTTGCCGTCGGGTCGCAGAGGTATACGGTCTTCCTTGACCAGATCCTTTTGCTGGAGAACGACAACCATGTGGTTTGGGTCTCGCTGGCGGACGGCCGCAGGCTGAAGGTGTGGACGTCCTTCGGCAAGCTGGAGCAAAAGCTCAACGGGAGTTTTTTGCGCATCAACCGCGGCATCGCCGTCAATATGGACTACATCGCCCAGATGGGCACCGGCGTCTGCGTTTTGCGGGACGGCAGCAGGCTGCCCATCGCCGTGCGGCAGAGCGCCGCCATCCGTGCCGCCTATGACGATTATGTGTTTGACCGCCTGGCCAAACGCAAGGGCCTTACGGAGGCGGAGCCATGACGGTCTATCTGCGCAACGCCGCGGGCTTTTTCCTGCAGCTGTATCCGTGTATGCTGATGCTGTTCCTGCCGTTCCCAAAGGAGGCGTACCGCTACCCGCTGCGGTGGATCCTTGGCGGGGTCACGGTCTCGGCGGTGGGGCTGGCGGCGCTGTTCCCCGCGGTGCTGTACGTCGCAAAAAACGGGAGCGTCCCGTTCGTCTGCAACCTGTTCGCGCTGGCCACGGCCTGCCTCACGCTGGCCGCCTGTATCCGGCTGGTGCGGGAGGCGCTGCTCAAAAAGATCCTGATCTTCGTTGTCGTGCTGTTTTATGCGGCGGCGCAGTATTGGCTGGTGAACGCGCTCAACGGCCTTCTGCGGGAGGTAGCGCCGCTCTCGCTGCAGCTGGAAGGCTGGGCGGTCTATTCCACGCAAGGGCTGGCGATGTACGCCGTCACAACGGCGGTCCTTTTGCCGTTGATGCTCCGGTTCATGCTGCCCCCTCTGCGCGAATACATCCGGGAAGTGGATCCGCAAAAGGCACCGCGGGAATTTTTTGTCCTGATCGCATCCTCCTCGGTCTTTATCCTTTTGATCGTGACGGTCGACCTTGCGTATTACCGCCTTACCTACCGGCAGTATTTGCAGCAGTTGCCGCTGTTCCTGGCGCTCCTTTTGGATCAGATGCTCCTCTTCTGGCTGGTCTGCCGTGAGTCGGTCCGGCGGCGGCATGACGATGCGCGCCGCCGGGCGCTGGAGATCCAGCAGCTGCAATACGAGAAGATCGCCGGCGATATGGAGAACACCCGCCGTATGCGCCACGATATGCACCACCACTACAATACCCTGCGCGAGATGCTGGAAAAGGGCGAACTGGAGCCGATGCGGGAATATCTTTCCCGCCTGTCGGATGCGGACGCCCGGCCGACGAACCGGATCTATTGCGGAAACCTGACGGTCAACGCGCTGCTGCAATACTACGCCGGCCTTGCGAAGGACAAAGGCATCCGCTGCGAGATACAGGCCGAATGCGCGGCGCTTTCCATCGAGCCGGCCGACTTGACCGTGCTGTTTGGCAACGCGATGGAAAACGCGATCCGCGCCTGCGAAAAATGCGGCGGCGGGCGCTGGATACGCGTACAGGTGGGCACGGTACAAAGCTCCCTCGCGATCGAGATATCCAATTCCTGCACGGGCGTGCGCCTGGACCGCCGCTACCAGACGGCCGACGGCTTTTGCCCCGCACAGGCATTTTTAAGCGACCGCCCCGACGGCGGCTACGGCCTGCAGAGCATCGCGCACACCGCCCAAAAATATGGCGGCAGCGCGAAATTCCGCTACAATGCCGAAAAGAATGTTTTCACGGCGCGTATGCGCTTGAATATGCACACGGACGTGTAAACAAAACACAGGAGGCCATTGCAATGACGATCGACAAAAAGGAACAGGGCTCAACACTGGAAATCGCGCTTTCCGGCCGGCTGGATACCACCACCGCGCCCCAGCTGGAAGCGGAACTCAAGCGCAGCATCAGCGGCATCACCGCCCTTGTGATGGATTTTTCCGGGCTGGAATATATATCCTCCGCGGGGCTCCGCGTACTGCTGGCGGCCCAGAAGGTGATGAACAAACAGGGCACGATGGTCGTCCGGCACGTCAACGAGACCATCATGGACGTTTTTGACGTTACGGGATTTATCGACATCCTCACCATCGAATGAACACTCTGCCGGCCCTTGCCTTCAAGCCCGTGACGCTTGCGGACAAAGACGTGATAGAGGGGTATATGTCCAAATGGGGCGAGGGCTCGTGCCAGCACTCGTTTGTATCGATGTACCTGCTTTCCCACAAATATGGCGATTCCTTTTGTGTGCGGGACGGGTACCTGTTCGTCCTGCGCGCCGGGCTGTGCCGGGCGGGGGAACGCGCGTATCTGTTCCCGATGGGGGATACCGCGGACGAGGCCGCCCTGCGCGCCGCCCTGACGGCCGTTTTGCAGGACGCCCACGCCCACGGCGCCGCCGCCCGCTTTGAGACGCTGACGGCGCGCCAGACGGCGCTTGCCCGCCGCCTGCTGCCGGGCCGCTTTGCCGCCACGGCGGACCGTGACCTGGCGGAATATCTGTATACCTGCCAAAAACTCGCGGAGCTGCCCGGGGCGCAGATGCAGCACCGGCGCAAGGCGGTCAACGTGTTTTTCCGCCGCTATGCGGGGCGCATCCGCATCGAGCGCATCGGGGAGGAGCATCTTGACGATATCCGTGCCTTTCAGGCGTTCTGGTCGGCCTCCGGCCAGAGCCGGGAGGACGCCGCCCACCTCGCCGTCGAAAATGCCGCCATCGAAAAGGGCCTTGCCCATTTCCGGGAATTGGGGCTTTCGGGCATCGTGGTGTACGTGGACGGCCGCTGCGCGGGCTATGCCTACGGCGCGCCGCTTTCGGATACCTGCTATGACGCCATTGCCGAAAAAGGCGACCGCCGCTTTATTGATATCTATCAGGTCCTCAACCGGGAATCCGTGCGCCGCTGCTGCGAGGGGTACGCCTGGATCAACCGCGAGGAGGATCTTGGCATGGAGGGGCTGCGCACGGCAAAAATGAACTACAAGCCCGATATTTTGCTGGAAAAATACATCGTGCGGGAGGCCGGGGCATGAACAGGAGCGAGGCGACCATATCGCTGGTCATCATCACCTTTTTCTCCGCCAGCCAATACGCGTTCCTGGCGGGCGTGCCGGATTCCGTTCCGCAGTTTTCCTTCCTGTTCATCACGGGGCTCGTCGGTTTCCTCATCACCGCCTTCCTCTTTTTCAACGAGCTGTCCCGTCTGGACAAAAAGCAGGTGCTCCAGGGCTTTCTGATGGCGGTGGAAACGCTGGCCTTCAACCTGTTTTTGCTGCTTGGCTCCGGCGTTGGGGCCATGGTCAGCTCCTGCGTGGTCAGCGCGTATTTCATGTTCGTGCCGCTTTTCTCCTTCCTGCTGTTCCGCGAAAAGCCGGAAAAGCACGTCCTGCTCGGCAGTGCCGTCGTGCTCGTCGGTTTGTTCTTCATGATGGGGGCGGACATTTCGGGCCTGCTCGACATCAACATCCTGTATCTGCTGCTGGCGGACGGGAGCTTTGCGCTGTACATCATCACCGCGGGGCATTTTTCCGCCCGCTCCAACCCCGCGCTGCTGGTCATGGGGGAGCGCTTCTTTGGCTGCGTGATGGCGCTGTGCCTGTGGGTGGGGCAGAGCGCCGTTACCCATACCCCCATGACCCTGCCGGCCGAGCCGGCGTTTTGGGGCAGCGTGCTGTTTATCGGCATTTTCATGCGGGGGATGTACACCGTTGTCCAGCTGTATGCCCAGCGCTACATCGACCCCATGCGCGCCTCGCTTATCTTTTCCACCGAGATCATCATCACGATGGCGATCTCGCCGCTGCTCACGCTGCTGTTCGGCGCCGCGCCGGAGACAATCACGCCGATGCGCATCGCCGGCGCCGCGGTGATGGTGGCGGGCATCCTCGCGGCGGACGGGGACTTTGTCGCCGGCCTGAAAAGGAGGCTGCGCCATGAAGCGGGTTGACGCGCGGCGGCTGCGGCGCGCCGCCGTTATGGCCCTTGCCGGCGCCGCACTGTATATGCTGGCCGATATCCCGGTACAGGCGACGCATTTTCTGCGCTTCGGCAGCGCGGTGGGCATCAAAAACGCCCTGCCGCCCGTCCTCGGCCTGCTGCTCGGCCCGGCCGGGACCGTCGGCTGCGCTGCCGGCAGCGTCGCCGGCGCGCTCGTCCTGGGCACCCCGGCGCCGCAGATGGCGGGGGAATGCCTTTCGGTGCTCGTCTGCGGGCTTGGTATGTGGGCGGGCTGGTTTGCAGGGGGCGGCTGCCAGGTCCTGCTGAAAAAGCCGGCGGAATACCGCAAATACGCCCTTTTGCTGGCGGCGGCCTCCGCCGCGGCGGGGGCGGTGTGGTATGCCGCCGCCGGCAGCGGCGCCCTGGCGCTGGGCGTGGCGTATGCCGCCATGGGGCTGCTGGTGGATGTCCCCATCCTGATCTTGGCCGGCTCCATCTTCTGCATCGAACCGGTTTTGCCGCCCGGGCGCGTGTATGTGCACCAGGTCACCGGCTGTGTCACCGCGCAGGCGGGGAGCATCGGCGCCTTCAACGACCTGCTGGAGGAAAAGCTCCTGCTCACCAAAAAGGTCAACATGAAGCGCCTTTTTGAGCTGCAAAACGTGGTGGAGGAGGTCGCGCTCCGGGTGCTGGCCGCCGTGCCGGATGCGGCGGTCGAGATCAGTGTGGACTGCCACGACACCTGCCCGGTGTGTTTCCGTTACCGGGGGGCGCGGTTTGACCCGCTGAAAATGCGGCGCGATGAGGATGAGGTGGATCTCATGTCCCTCAAGCTCATCCGCCACCGCGCCCTGCGCGCGTCACACGCGTATTCCCACGGCGAGAACACCGTGCGGGTCGTGGTCTGAGGCCGCGCGGCACCGCTTTCCCGTCAGGGGGAACCATAGAAGGAGGAAGTATGGTCAAAACGAGGGATTCCATCCGCACAAGGCTGCGCAGGATGGTCCTGCTTTTGTGTGTGGCGTCGCTGCTCGTCAGCGGGGCGGTCGGCCTGGTCGGGTTGCTGACGGTGCGCGGGCGCGTTCTGGCGGACAACGCGAACCTTGGCGAGACGGCCGCCCGGACCAGCGCCGACGCGCTGCTGGCCCAGATGCAGCAGAACCTGTTGAACGTCGTGGCCGACAAGGCCGGCCTGGCCGATGCCGAGCTGGGGCGTTTTGATGAGCAGGTGGGGAATTTCGCGCGCTATATCGGCGGGCTCTATGCGGAGCCGGAACGCTATGTGGGGCGCGAGGTGCTGCCGCCCGATACCGCGAACGCCGGCGTATATACCATGCAGCGCTCGCTGGCGCGGCAGGACGTGGCCCCCGGGGACATCATGGCCGAGGCGGCGCTGCTGGGCAACACCGAGCAGGTGTTTGCGCCCGTGGTCGCCGCCGCGCCCGATACCATCGCCACCATCTATCTTGGCACCGAGACGGGCCTCATGATCAGCTATGACCCCTATTCCGCCGCCTCCGATACCGGCGGGGAGTTTTATTACGATTATCTCGCCTCCTCCTGGTACGGTGCCGCGCGGGACGCGGGGCACACCGTTTTCACCGATGTCTACGATGACGCGCTCGGCCGTGGGCTGACCGTCACCTGCGCCGCGCCCTTTTATGACGGGGCGCGGTTTGCCGGGGTGGTCGCCATGGATATCCTGGTCGGCGATCTCAACCGTATGCTCATCGACGTGGATTTCAGCGCCGGGAGCTATGCCTTCCTCATTGACCGCAGCGGCGCGGTCATCGCATCCCCCGACGCTTTGGCGGACACCGGCTTTTTGAACGTCTACGATGCCTCCGCCCCCCTCAGCCAAGCGGCGGGCAGCGTGATGGGCGTTACGCCCGGCGTGCTGTTCCTGGACGGCTGCTACTACGGCACCGCACCCATCGCCTCGGCGGGGTGGCACCTCATCGTCAGTGTGCCGGAAAGCGATATCGTGGCCCCCGCGCAGGATATCCGGCAGACCATCGCCGCCACGACGGATACCACGGCCGTCTCGATGGAAAAAAGCATCCGGGCCGCCGTCCTGGCCTTTGCGGCCGCCTTTGTCCTCATCGCGGTGCTGGTCGTTTTGTTGAGCTCCCGCTTTGCCAGCAACCTTACCGGGCCGCTGCTGGCGCTGGGGCGGGACGTCAAAAAGATATCGGGCGGGGACCTTACTTATCGCGCCAGGGTGCGCACCAACGACGAGATCGGCGACCTGGCCAAAGAATTCAATGCCATGACCGCCTCGCTGGACCAGTATGTCAAGGATCTGACCAGCGTCACCGCCGAGAAGGAACGCATCGGCGCCGAGCTGGATGTCGCCACCCATATCCAGAAATCCATGCTGCCCTGCATCTTCCCGGCCTTCCCCGACAGGGAGGAGATCGACATCTATGCCACCATGGACCCGGCCAAGGAGGTCGGCGGCGATTTTTATGACTTCTTCATGGTGGACGAGCGGCACCTGGCCGTCGTCATGGCGGACGTTTCGGGCAAGGGGGTGCCGGCGGCGCTCTTCATGGTCATCGGCAAGACGCTCATCAAGGACCACACCACCCCCGGCCGGGATCTGGGGGAAGTGTTCACCGAGGTGAACCGCCTGCTGTGCGAGTCCAACAGCGAGGGGCTGTTCATCACGGCGTTCGAGGGCGTGCTCGATCTGGTGAGCGGGGAGTTCCGGTATGTGAACGCCGGGCATGAGATGCCCTTCATCGCCCGCAAAGGGGAAGGGTATACGGTGCAAAAGATACGCCCCGGCTTTGTGCTTGCGGGCATGGAGGGGATGCGCTACCGCGCGGGCAGCACCACGCTGGCGCCGGGGGACAGGCTCTTCCAGTATACCGACGGCGTGACCGAGGCGACCAACGCCGCCAACGAGCTGTACGGGATGGAGCGGCTGGAAAAGGTGCTCAATTTGAACCGCGATAAGGATCCCACGCGCCTGCTCCCGGCGGTGAAGGCGGACATCGACGCCTTTGTGGGCGAAGCACCGCAGTTTGATGACATCACGATGCTGTGCCTGGAATACAGGGCCAGGATGGAGGTGCGGGATGAAAGAACTGACGATTGACGCGACGGTGGAAAACATCGAGGCGGTCACGGCGTTCGTGAACGCCCAGCTTGCCGCGCACGCCTGCTCCACGCGGGTGCAGCGGCAGATCGACATCGCCATCGACGAGCTGTTCGGCAACATTGCGTATTATGCCTACAACCCCGATGTCGGGGCGGCGACCGTGCGCGTGGAGCTCAAGGATGACCCGCTCGCGGTCGTGATCACCTTCATCGACAACGGCGTCCCCTATGACCCGCTGAAAAAGGCCGACCCGGATACCTCGCTCACGGCGGAGGAACGGGACATCGGCGGCCTTGGCATCTATATGGTCAAGAAAAGCATGGACAGTGTCGACTATGAGTATAAGGACGGCCAGAACATCCTGACCATCACCAAAAACCTGTAAAGCAAAAGGCCGAACGGCCGCCTGAAGCGGGGGACGGGGGCAAAGGGATATGTCAAACACGGTTTTCCGGGAAAAAAGCATACAGCGCATCGCCTCGCCGGAGCAGCTGACGGATTATATCCGCGTGACGAACCCCGGCGTGTGGGTCACGCTCACGGCGGTCATCGTGCTGCTCATCGGGTTTGTGGTATGGGGGGTCGTCGGCTCACTGGAGACAAAGCTGGACACGGTCGTTGTTTCTGCGGGCGGCACCACCCTTTGCTATGTGCGGGAGGCGGACATCGGCGCCGTCACCGCAGGCTGCCCTGTGCGCATCGGCAAGGCGGAATATGAATGCACCGTGTCTGCCGTCCCCGCCCAGCCGGAGGCCGTGGAGGAGGATTTCCCCGCATACGCGCTGCACCTCAGCGGCCTGACAACGGGGGAATGGGTGTACGCGCTGCCGCTGGACATCCCGCTGCCGGAGGGCGTCTTTCCGGCGTCGGTCATAACGGGCCGCGTTTCGCCCATTTCTTTCCTGTTCAACTGAGGTGCGCGCGATGGGCAGCAGCAAGCCGAAGGCCCCCGTCACAAAAGGGGCCGCCAAAGTACCGGTCGTGATGCAGATGGAGGCGCTGGAGTGCGGCGCCGCCTGCCTGACGATGATCCTTGCCTATTACGGCAAATGGATCCCCCTTGAGCAGGTGCGCGCGGACTGCGGCGTCTCACGCGATGGCTCCAACGCCAAAAACATCCTGCGGGCGGCCCGCAGCTACGGTTTGCAGGCAAAGGGCTACCGCTATGAGCCGGAGCAGCTCAAGGCATATGGCCAATTCCCCTGCATCGTGCACTGGAATTTCAACCATTTCGTGGTCCTGTGCGGGTTCCGGGGCGGCAAGGCGGTTTTGAACGACCCCGCCCAGGGCAGCTACACCATCCCGATGGAGGCGTTTGACCAGGCCTTCACCGGCATCTGCCTGCTGTTCGCGCCGGGGGAGGGTTTTGTGCCCGACGGCAGGCCCAAAAGCGTTTTGTCCTTTGCCAAAAGGCGGCTGGCCGGCGCCGGGGCGGAGATCGCCTTTGTCGTCGTCACCACCGTCATCACCGCCTGCATCGGCATCGTCCAGCCGGTGCTCTCCCGCATCTTCCTCGACCGGCTGCTCACGCACGAAAACCCGGAATGGTTCTACCCGTTCCTCACGGCGCTCGCGCTGCTGTCGGGCGCGCAGTTCGTGGTGGCGTTCATTGAATCCTGGTCCAGGCAGCTTATCGAGGGCAAGCTCGCCGCCGTAGGGGATACCACCTTCCTGTGGAAGGTGCTGCGTATGCCCATGGAGTTCTTTTCCCAGCGCATGGCGGGGGATATCCAGCAGCGCCAGGCCGCCAACGCCACCATCGCGAATGACCTTGTCAACACCGTTGCCCCCCTTGTGCTCAACGCCGCCATGATGCTGTTTTACCTTGTGGTCATGGTGCGCTACAGCTGGGTGCTGACGTTGGTGGGCGTCTTTTCCATTTTGATCAACCTTGCCATGTCCCGCCTCATCTCCGCAAAGCGGGTGAACATCACCCGCGTGCAGATGCGCGATGCCGGCAAGCTCGCCGGCCAGACCGTTGCCGGCATCGAGATGATCGAGACCATCAAGGCCAGCGGTGCCGAGAACGGTTTCTTTGAAAAGTGGGCCGGCTACCAGGCCAGCGTGAACACGCAGCAGGTGCGCTACGCGCGCCTGAACGAATACCTTGGCATGATCCCGAACCTTGTCGCCCAGCTCACCAACACCGTTGTGCTCATCCTGGGCGTGCTGTTCACTTTGCAGGGGAAGTTCACCGTCGGTATGATCATGGCCTTTCAGGGGTTCATGACGGCCTTCACCGAGCCGGCCATGACGCTGATCGCCGCCGGGCAGACGCTGCAGGAGATGCGCACCCAAATGGAACGCGTCGAGGACGTGATGGCGTACCCCACCGACGTCAACTGCGAGGAACGTGCCGCACAGGACCCGGATGGCGAATATGACAAGCTGTCCGGCGCGGTGGAGATGAAGGGTGTGACTTTTGGCTACTCCCGCCTGGCGGAGCCGCTGATCGAAAATTTTGACCTGCACCTCAAGCCCGGCAGCCGGGTGGCGCTCGTGGGCGGGTCGGGCTGCGGCAAATCCACGCTGGCCAAGCTGATCTCGGGGCTGTACCAGCCCTGGAGCGGGGAGATTTTGTTTGACGGCAAGCCCATCCGGGACATCGACCGTTTCGTCTTTACCGGCTCGCTGGCCGTCGTCGACCAGGACATCATCCTGTTTGAAGATACCATCCGCAACAACATCAAAATGTGGGACAGTTCCATCGAGGATTTTGAGATGATCCTCGCCGCCAAGGATGCCCGCCTCCATGAGGACATCATGCAGCGCGACGGCGGTTATGACTATATGCTCACCGAGGGCGGCAAGGACCTTTCGGGCGGGCAGCGCCAACGGCTGGAGATCGCCCGCGTGCTGGCCCAGGACCCGACCATCATCATCCTGGACGAAGCCACCAGCGCCCTTGACGCCAAGACGGAATACGAGGTCGTGCGTTCCATCCGGGAGCGGGGCATCACCTGCATCGTTGTGGCGCACCGCCTTTCGACCATACGGGACTGTGACGAGATCATCGTGCTGGACAAAGGCAAGGTCGTGGAGCGCGGCACGCACGAGGAACTGTACGCAAGGAACGGCTACTACACAAGGCTCGTTTCCAACGGGTGAGGGGATACCTGCATGGGTTGGTTCAACGAACAGATCAAACAGCGCAAGGAACGGGATCTGGGCGCTTTTGAGGAGGCGTTCGTCGGTATCTCCGACGCCCTCACCGGCAAGCGCGCCGGCGCCGCGTTCGCGGACGAACACAGCCGCACCAGTGACGCCATCAACGCCATCCTCGGCTACTACCACATAAAACCGCAGGAAATGCCCGAGAGCATCCGGGATCTGAACGAGCAGCTGGAATACCTGATGCGCCCGCACGGCATCATGCGGCGGACCGTCCGGCTGGAAAAGGGCTGGTACAAGGACGCCATCGGCGCCATGCTGGGCGTGAAAAAGGCGGACGGCAGCGTCGTGGCGCTCCTCCCGGCGGGCCTTGCCGGGTACGCCTACTTTGACGCCGACGCGGGGAAAACCGTGCGCATCAGCCGTAAAAACGAGGACCGGTTTGAAACGGAGGCCATCGCCTTTTACAAACCCTTCCCGCTCAAAAAAATGGACGCCGGCAGCCTGCTGCGCTACATCGCCGGCATTTTGTCCCCGGCGGACTATGTGCTGTTGGCGGCGGCCACCCTCGCCGTGACCCTTGTGGGGATGCTTGGCCCCCGGCTGAACCGGCTGCTTTTCGGCCTTGTGGTGGAAAGCGGGCAGCGCACCCTGCTGCTGTCCATCGGGGTGTTCATGGTCTGCATGACGGTGTCCTCGCTGCTGTTGACCTGTGCCAAGGCGCTCATCATGGCGCGCGTCAAGACAAAGCTGGAGATCACCGTCCAGGCCGCGACGATGGCGCGCATCATGTCGCTGCCGGCCGCGTTTTTCAAGGAATACAGCTCCGGCGACCTTTCCACCCGTACCCAGTACGTCAACACCCTGTGCACCACGCTGGCGGATACCGTGTTTGGGACGGGCCTTACCTCGCTGTTCTCCCTTGTGTACCTTTCCCAGGTATTCCGCTATACGCCCGCGCTGGCGCTGCCCGCGTTCGCCGTCATTGTGGCGACGCTGCTGGCCTCCGGCATATCGGCCATGACCAATATGCGCCTTTTCAGGCAGGCGATGGAGGCGGGCGCCAAGGCCAACGGCATGGGGTACGCCCTCATCACCGGTGTGCAGAAGATCCGCCTTTCCGGCTCCGAGCGGCGGGCCTTTGCCCGGTGGAGCAAGCTCTACGCCCGGCAGGCGGCCGCCCTGTATGACCCGCACGGCCTGTTCCGGCACGGCAGCGCCATCACCCTGCTCATCACGCTGGCGGGCACGTTCGTCATGTATTATCTGGCCATCGTCAACAATGTCTCGGTGGCAGACTATTACGCCTTCAGCACGGCCTACGGCATGGTGTCCGGCGCGTTCATGGCCCTTTCCGACATCACCCTCACCGTCGCCAGGATCAAGCCCACCCTGGATATGGCCCGGCCGATCCTGGACGCCGTGCCCGAGGTGGCCGAGGGCAAGCAGGTCCTCACGCGGCTTTCCGGCGGCATCGAGCTCAACAACGTCTCCTTCCGCTACCGTGACAGTATGCCCAACGTGGTGGATGACCTCACCCTGAAAATACGCCCCGGCCAATATGTGGCCATCGTCGGTGAGACCGGGTGCGGGAAATCCACCCTGATGCGCATCATGCTGGGCTTTGAGACGCCGCAAAAGGGCGCCGTCTACTATGACGGCAAAGACCTTGCCGGTATCGACCTCAAATCCCTGCGGCGCAGGGTCGGCACCGTGATGCAGGACGGCAAGCTGCTCCAGGGGGATATCTTCTCCAATATCACCATCTCCGCGCCCTGGCTCACCCTGCAGGACGCATGGGAGGCCGCGGAGCTGGCCGGCATCGCGGAGGACATCCGTGCCATGCCCATGGGTATGCAGACCGTCATCTCCGAGGGCAGCGGCGGCATCTCCGGCGGGCAGCGCCAGCGTTTGATGATCGCCCGGGCCGTGGCCCCTAAACCCCGCATCCTGATGCTGGACGAGGCGACGAGCGCGCTCGACAACATCACCCAGAAGGAAGTCTCCGAAGCGCTTGACCGGCTCAAATGTACCCGCGTCATCATCGCGCACCGCCTTTCCACCATCAAACAGTGCGACAGGATCATCTATCTGGAAAAGGGCAAGATCGCGGAGGACGGCACCTATGAGGAACTCATCGCCCAAAACGGCAAATTTGCGGAGCTGGTCGCCCGCCAGCGCCTGGATGCCTGACCCGCCGCCCGGTATGTGCCGTGGGCCATATCTTGTATTTTTTGAAAAGGAGTGATACCATGGATGCAAAGGCCCTTGCCCGCCTCCGGCAGGCCAAAACACCGGCGGAGGCCCTTGCCCTTGCCAAAAGGGGAAACCTCCCCGTGACGGTGGCCGAAATACGCGAACGCTTCGCTGGGGCCGCCGGCGGCGAACTGACAGACAGTGAACTGGAGAACGTCGCCGGCGGCAAAACCGTCATCATTCCACCGTGACCGCGCGGCGCCAAAGCCGCTTTACGCAAACCGGCCGAGGGATACGGCCCCGATACTTACCCATTCAACAGGAGGAAAACACCATGGAAAAAGCCATCCTTGCCAAATTGAAAGAGGCAAAAACGCTGGAAGACGCCCTCACCCTTGCCAAAAAGGAGAACCTCCCCGTTTCGGAGGCGGAGCTCCGGGCGCTGTTTGCCAAGGCCGCCGGCAGCGAACTGTCGGATAGTGACCTCGAAAACGTCGCCGGCGGGAAATCCGTCTTTCTCCAGGATTGCTGGGGCGTGACCGACCACCCGTAACAGCGGGCGGAGGCCCCCATGCCAACCGGCATCACAAAACCGCCGCGGCAGCAGGCAGCACCGCCGCGCTTTCTAAGGAGGGAAACACCTTGGAAAAAAACCTTGACCCCAAGCGGGAACAGGACGAGAAACGCAGCAGCCTGATGAAGGGCTTCCACGAGGCGCTCAAGGCGCAGGAAGGCCAGCCACCGCGCCCCAACGAGCTGGATTCCACCTGCGGTGTCACCGATGATGAGCTTGTGCGCCGTTTCCGCGAGGCCATCCGGCGGGAAAACAAGGCAAGCCACGACCGCGGCCTGCCCGTGACCGGGTATGACCGGGAGCGCAAAGCGTCTTATATCGAATACCCCGACGGGAGGCGCGTGTATGGAGACAAAGCCTGAGATCATCGTCTTCGCGGGGCCCAACGGCAGCGGCAAAAGCACCGTGACCGCGATGGCGAAGATCATCCCGCCCTACATCAACGCCGACGATATCAAGCGCGCGACCCAATGCACTGACCTGGAAGCCGCCGAATTGGCGCAGGATATGCGGGAGTACGTTTTGGACGTACATAAGAATTTCACCTTCGAGACGGTCCTGTCCACCGAGCGCAACCTTGACCTGCTGCGCAGGGCAAAGGAGCAGGGGTATTTTATCCGCTGCATCTATGTGCTCACGGCGGATGTCAACATCAACATCCACCGTGTGATGCGGCGGTTTGCCTCCGGCGGGCACAACGTCCCGGTGGAAAAGATCAAGTCGAGATATACCCGGGCCCTCGCGCTCATCCCCGAGCTGCTGGAAGTCTGTGATATCTGCCATATCTATGACAACAGCGATATGCCCTTCCGCATCTTCAAAAAGCGCAAGGATGCATATTTTTACTGGGAAAACGAATTTTGGGACAAAGCGGCCATTGCCAGGCTGACGGGGTACGCCATCCCGTAAGCGCGGCCTGTGGCCGGGATTCCGGCGCGGCCCTGCGGGGCGCGCCATAGGGGGAAGTATAACTATGCATATGGGCAAAAAATTCTTTTCCGTTTTGGCCGGGCTGCTGCTGGCGGCCCTGCTGTGCCCCTGCGCGGCATGGGCGGAGGAGCCCGTCACCGTGACGATCTTCACCACCAACGACATCCACGGCGTCGTGGAAGGCGAGGGGACGGTGGGCATTGTGCAGGCCGCCGCCATGAAAGCCTCGACGCAAAACGCGCTGCTCATCGACGCCGGCGACGCCACCCAGGGCGCGTCCTTCGCCACCGTTTCGGAGGGGCTGGACGTCATCCGCATGATGAACGCCGCCGGGTATGACGCGATGGCCGCCGGCAACCATGAATTTGACTATGGGGCCGACCGCCTGCTGGCAAACGCCGCGGCCGCGGAATTCCCCATCTTGAGCGCCAACGTGACGCGTGACGGCGCACCTTTGCTGACGGCAAACACCGTGGTGGAGACCGGCGGCAAAAGCATCGGCCTGATCGGCCTCACCACGGCGAACACTGCCACCTCGACCAACCCGGCCAAGCTGACCGGTGTCGATTTCGGCGATGAGATAACCGCCGCCAAGGCGCAGATCGCGGCGCTGGGCGATACGGTGGACACCATCGTGCTCATCTGCCATTTGGGAGACAATAACCTGGCGGCCGCTGTCACCAGCGAACAGCTTTTGGACGGTTTGGAGGACGACGAGTTAAAAAAGGTCGCCGCCGTCATCGACGGCCACAGCCACACCGTTGAGACGGAGCCCTATGTAAGGGGAGATTGTACCGTCCCCGTGGTGCAGACCGGCACACAGTTTACGGCCATCGGCAAGATAGACCTGGCATTTGATGCGGCCGGTACCGTCACCGCGGCCGTCGGCGTCCTGGATGCCGACGAGGCAAAGGAATATCCGTTGAACGAGGCCGGCCAAACCGCCGCCGCGGCGGTGCAGGCGGCGCTGGATGCCGTCAAGGCGGAGCAGGCGGAGATCCTCGAACAGCCCCTTTGCACCAACAACGTACCGCTCTGGGGCGGGAACATCTATTGGGATTATTCCGAGCCGCGCGTGGTCGAGACAAGCTATGGCGATTTTGTCACCGATGCCTTTGCCGCAAGCGCCCGCGCCTTCAACGAGAAAAACGGTTACGATTTGCCGGTGGTCGCGGTGGAAAACGGCGGCGGCATCTCTGCCGCGCTGCCCGTCGGGCAGGTGACGCGGGGCGATGTGCTCGGCGCCTTCAACCACGGCAACACCGTCGAGGTGCTCACGGTCACGCCCGCGCAGCTGCGTGCCGCGCTGGAAAAGGGCCTTGTGGTGACCGGGCAGGACGATACCGGCCTGCTGCTGCGGGAGCGCGTCAGCGGCAGCTTTTTGCAGGTGAGCGGGTTCTCCTATACCTATGACCCCGCCGCCCCGTCCGGCCAAAAGGTCACCGCGATGGCACTTGCCGACGGCACGCCGCTGGGCCTTGACGATACGGCCTCCACACTGCTCCTTGCCACCAACAACTATGTCGCCACCACCTTCACGGGGGACGGCGGGGTCGGCGGCGAAAAGGCCGGCGAGCTGGGTGGCGAGGACCAGATCGTGATGGACTATCTGCTCGCCCTGACCGACGGCGGCAGCAAGCCGCTTGCCTACGATGCGGGCGGGGAGCGCATCCACATCGCCAACGACAGATCCCCCGAAACCTACACCGTTGCCATCCCGGTGCTGCTTGCGCCGGACGGGGAGGCCGCGCAGCCCAATGTGGTGGCGCACCTGTCCGTTGACGGCGGCGCCGCGCAGGAGATGGCCACCGATGCCGACGGTAATCTGGTGCTGACGGTGCCGCGCGGGCCGCACACCTTCTGCCTTGCGGAGGCCACGGACGGCCAACCGGTGTATACCAACAACTATTCCGGCTCCGGCACCGTCACCACAAAGGCCGGCTACTACCGCCTCGGTTTTTTGGCCGCGCAGCTGCCGGCCGCCGCGGGCGAACAAACGCCGGGCAGCGACCCGCAGCCCCAGCCCACCCCTGAGGCACCGCAGCCTACGCCCGAAGCGCCGCAGCCTACGCCTGAAGTGCCGCAGCCTACGCCCGAGGCCCCGCAGCCGGCCCCGGTTGTGACGCCGCAGCCGGTGGACCCAAGCGATATCCCGCAAACGGGGGATGCAATGCCCGTTGCGCTGCTCTTCGTCCTGGCGGGCTTTGCCGGCGCCGGCCTCCTTGTGTGCCGGGCGCGTGCGAAACGGCAACAGATCCGCAGGTAACACGCAGCGCCTGTGCCAAAACAGCCGCATACCCAAAAACGCCCTGCCGGGCATGCCCGGCAGGGCGTTTTGTATGGGAATGGTTGGCGGGGCGTTACTCTGCCGCGACGGTGGCGCTTTCGATAAGGCTTTCCAGCACAAGGTGCTCCAGCACCATCATGCGCAGGTAGCCTTTGCCATACTGCGCCTCATACCCGGCAATGTCGGCGGTGCCGAACACGGCCTCGGCGTATTCCTCCACGGCGGCGTCATCGGCCGCGATGCCCAGCTTTTCCGCCAATGCCTGCACGAGCAGCAGCGAACGGATGTTGGACGTGGTGGTGCCCTGTTGGGCCTCCAGATACTGCGCCGCGCTCTCGTAGCCCATCTGCGTGAGGATGGTGTCGGCATCCATGCCGAATTGCTGGCCGTATTGCACAAGGCTGAACAGCGCGTAATCGTCAAAGAAATCCTGCATCGATTCGGGCAGCGGGTCGGCGTAGGCCACGCTTTCGTCCAGCAGCGCGTACACGGCGCTGGACTGCTGGTCGAACAGCATATGGGTGCGGTAGTATTCCCGCACGTCCGCGGCGGTCTGCCAGCCGGTGTCGGCGTTTAAGTTCTGCATGACGAAATCGTCCGTCAATTCGGGGGTGACGCTCTCGGCGATATAATGCAGCGTCGTCACGAACACCGCGTCCTTGCCGGCAAGGTCGGGGTTGTTCTGGTACGGGTCGGGGAAGGTGACCTCCACGTTGAAGGTCTCGCCCGGCATATGCCCGGCGATCTGCTGCTCAAAATCGTCGATGTAGTTGCTGCCGGTCAGCTCCAGGTCGGTGCCGGCACCTTGGGTACTGCCGCCCTCGAATTCCACCCCGTCCACCGAGCCGACATAGTCGATGTGTACGGTGTCGCCCATCTCGGCGGCGCGGTCGGTCACTTCGTTGACGGTGCTGTAATAGGCAAGGACGTACTGCGCGATGTTGGCCTCCACCTCGTCGTCGGCCACGGTGTCGGTGCCGGCCGGCAGCGTGAGGGCGGCGTAGTTTTCGGGCAGGGTCACATAGTCATTGGCCGTCACGTCCGCAACGTAGCCCCTTTCGTCAAACAGGGCGCTGTAGTCAAAATCTTCCGGGTAGGCATAGTCACTGTCGGCGGCGGCGGGCTGGCTGTCACCCGCGGCCGCACTGTCGGCCGGGGCGCTGCCGGCGTTGGCCCCGGCACCGCAGGCGGTGAGCAGCAGCCCCAAAAGGAAGGCGGCGCACAGGGCAAAGGGATGCTTTTTCATGGTCAAAAACTCCTGTCAAGATGGTATTTCCGGCCCGCGGGCGGGCCGCGTATTTTCTTATTATACTGCAATTTTTTTTTAAAGTACACCCCCTTTGGGGAACAAAAGCCGCTTCCCGTGTGTTTTTGGGCCTTCCTTTTTGTTGGGGAACCTGCTATAATGGATGGCGACGGCGGATCCCGCGCGATACAGGGCGGAAAAGGCTGAAAGCAGGGGAGGCATCCCCCAAAACGGTCGACCAAAAACAAAGTGAGGTTTTTACAATGCTTACAGCGATCACCGGTATCAACTGGGGCGACGAGGGCAAGGGCCGCATGGTGGACCTGCTCAGCCAGGACTATGACATCGTCGCCCGCTACCAGGGCGGGGACAACGCCGGCCACACCGTCAAAAACGGGCGCGGCAAATTCATCCTGAACCTGATCCCCTCCGGCATCCTGCGCCCGGACGTCGTCTGCGTGATGGGCGGCGGCATGGTCATCGACCCGGAGCATCTTGAAAAGGAGATCGCCGCTTTGCGGGAAAAGGGCGTGGCCATCGGCCCGGCCAACCTCAAAATTTCCGACCGCGCCACCATTACCATGCCCTTCCACGTCGAGCAGGACGGCCTGGAGGAGGCCCGCCTTGCCAAGACCGGCGCGCAATTCGGCTCCACCAAGCGGGGCATCGCCTACACCTACGGCGACAAGTTCATGAAAAAGACGCTGCGCATGGGCGACCTTGTCCACATGGACGCGGGCGTGCGCAAGCGCCTTGCCACCATCGTTGAGAGCAAAAACCTGACGATGGTCAACATCTACGGCCAAAAGCCGGTGGACGTGGACGCCATGTGGGCGTGGTGCCAAAAATACGCCGCGCTGTTCGCGCCGTATGTGTGCGATACCGGCGCTTTTCTGGCCGAGGCCGACGATGCCGGCAAAAAGATCCTGTTTGAGGCGCAGCTTGGCGCCTTGCGTGACATCGACTACGGCATCTACCCCTACACATCCTCCTCCAACACCATCGGCGCGTATGCGCCCATCGGCGCCGGCATCCCCGGGCGCAAGCTGGACCTCTCCATCGGCATCATGAAAGCCTATTCCTCCTGCGTGGGGGAGGGGCCCTTCACCGCCGAGCTGGCGATGACCGAGGCCGAAAAGGACGTGCTGCGCGAGCATGGGCACGAATACGGCGCCGCCACCGGCCGCCCGCGCCGCGTCGGCCCCTTTGACGCGGTGGCCAGCCGCTATGGCGTGCAGTGCCAGGGCTGCGATGTGCTGGCGCTGACGCTGCTGGACGTGCTGGATTATATGGAAGAGATCCCCATCGTGGAAAAATACCGCCTTTCCGACGGTACCGTGACCGGCCGTTTCCCCATGGGCAAAACGCTGGACGACGCGCAGCCGGTGCTCAAGGCCATGCCGGGCTGGCACTGCGATATCTCCGCCGTGCGCCGCTGGGAGGATCTGCCCGCCGCCGCCAAAGCCTATGTGGAGGCGCTGGAGGCGATGGTCGGCTGCCGCATCCAATACATCTCGGTCGGCCCTGAGCGCGATGCCTGCATCGTGCGGGGCTGACCGGCCGCCGCGCAAAAAAACAGGGAAGGGGGTCTCTGGCGTATGCGTGAGATACCGGCCGCCGCCGTCACCGCGGCGGTGGAGCGCCTTTGCATCAAGACCAACACAGAGCTGCCGCCCGATGTGCGCGCCGCTCTGGCCGCCGCCCGCGCGGCGGAGCCGTGGCCCCTTGCGCAGCAAACGCTGGGCCTTTTGGAAGAAAACCTCCGCGCCGCCGATGAAAACGCCCTGCCCATCTGCCAGGATACCGGCATGGCCTGCGTCTTTGTGGAATTGGGGCAGGATGCGCACATCACCGGCGGCGGGTTGGCCGCCGCCGTCGACGAGGGCGTGCGCCGCGGGTACGAGAAGGCGTATCTGCGCAAATCCGTCACCGCCGACCCGCTGCAGCGCCGCAACACCGGGGACAATACCCCCGCCTTCCTCACCGTGCACCTTGTGCCCGGCAGCGGCTGCCGCATCACCGTCGCGCCCAAGGGTGCCGGCAGCGAGAACATGAGCCGCCTTGCCATGCTCAAGCCCGCCGACGGCGTGCAGGGCGTCAAGGATTTCGTGCTCGAGACGGCGCGTCTGGCCGGGCCCAACCCCTGCCCGCCCATCGTGCTGGGCATCGGCATCGGCGGCAGCTTTGACCACTGCGCCGCGTTGGCCAAAAAGGCGTTGCTGCGCCCGCTCGACGTCCCCAACGCCGACCCTTACTACGCGGCGCTGGAAAAAGAGCTGCTGGGCGCCGTCAACGCGCTGGGCATCGGCCCGCAGGGTTTTGGCGGCAAAACCACCTGCCTCGGCGTCGCCATCGAGCAAAAGCCCACCCACGTGGCCTGCCTGCCGGTGGCCGTCAACATCAGCTGCCACGTCACCCGCCGCGCCGCGGCGGAGCTGTAAAAAGGGGAGGGGCACCATGCAATATACGCTGCAAACGCCGCTTTCCCGGGAAATGCTGGCCCCCCTGCGCGCCGGGGATACGGTGCTGCTGTCCGGCACCGTCTACACCGCGCGGGACGCCGCCCACGCCCGCATGGCGGCGCTGCTGGACGGCGGCGGGGCGCTGCCCTTCCCGCTCAAGGGCGCGGCGCTTTACTATGTCGGCCCCACGCCGGAACGCCCCGGCCGCCCCATCGGCGCGGCGGGGCCCACCACGGCCGGCCGGATGGACGCCTACACCCCGCGCCTTTTGGACCTGGGCCTTGCCTGCATGATCGGCAAGGGCAGGCGCAGCACGGCGGTGAAGCAGAGCGTGTGCAAAAACGGCGCCGTCTACCTTGGCGCCATCGGCGGGGCGGGGGCGCTGCTGGCCGCCTGCATCAAAAGCTGCGAGGTCATCGCCTGGCCCGACCTTGGGTGTGAGGCGGTGCGCCGCCTTACGGTCGAGGCCATGCCGCTGACCGTTTTGCTGGACGCTCACGGCGGCGATTTGTACGAGAGCGGCCCGGCCGCCTGGCTGGCGGCACAGGCGCAGTAACGCGGTACGCGGCCATGGCGGAATTGGCAGACGCGCTGGTTTTAGGGTCCAGTGTCCTTGACGTGCAGGTTCAAGTCCTGTTGGCCGCACCAATAAAAATGCGCGCAGTATCGTTTGATATTGCGCGCGTTTTTACTTGCTTGACATCACTTTTGACCACACTTTCTTGGGCATATGTTTGCCCGCTTTGTATCGCTTAAGGATGCTGTGCAGGGGCCCGCCCCTTTCGGGCGGGCCCCTGTATGAATACCTTCGATCCCCTTTTCAAGCATTTGCCCTTAGGCTTTGGCGGCGCCTTGCAGCGCACGGCCGCGCTCCAGCACCGGTTTCAGGTATTGCCCGGTAAACGAGGCCGGGTTTTCGGCCACTTCCTCCGGCGTGCCGGTGGCCACCACCAGCCCGCCGCCGCTGCCGCCCTCGGGGCCAAGGTCGATGATATGGTCGGCCCGCTTGATGACGTCGAGGTTGTGCTCGATGACGATGACGGTGTTGCCGCCGTCCACCAAAGTGTCCAGCACCTTGACAAGGCGGTGCACATCGGCCACGTGCAGGCCGGTGGTCGGCTCGTCCAGGATATAGACGGTCTGCCCCGTCTCACGGCGGGCCAGCTCGTTGGCCAGCTTGACGCGCTGCGCCTCGCCGCCGGAAAGCGTCGTGGCCGCCTGCCCCAGTTGGATATAGCCAAGGCCGACGTCCTGCAAGGTCTGCAATTTGCGGGCAATCTTGGGCTGGTTCGAGAAAAACACGCAGGCTTCCTCCACCGTCATGTCCAGCACGTCGGCGATGGTCTTGTCTTTGTATTTCACTTCCAGCGTCTCGCGGTTGTAGCGGCGGCCCTTGCACACGTCGCAGGGGACGTAGATGTCGGGCAGAAAATGCATCTCGATCTGCAAGATGCCGGCGCCCTCACAGGCTTCGCACCGGCCGCCCTTGACGTTGAAGCTGAACCGCCCCGGCCCGTACCCGCGCTGCTTGGCGCCCTCGGTCTGGGCGTACAGCGTGCGGATATCGTTGAACACGCCGGTGTAGGTGGCGGGGTTGGAGCGCGGCGTGCGCCCAATGGGGGACTGGTCGATGCCGATGACCTTGTCGAGCCATTCCATGCCTTCGATGCGGTCACAGGCGCCGGGGCGGCTGCGCGCGCCGTGGAAGGCGGCGGCCAGGCTCTTGTACAGGATCTCGTTGACGAGGCTGGATTTGCCGGAGCCGGAGACCCCGGTCACACAGATGAATTTGCCGAGCGGGAATTCCACATCGATGCTTTGCAGGTTGTTCTCCCGCGCGCCGACCACGCGTAAGATCTTGCCGTTGCCGGCGCGGCGCGCCTTTGGCACCTCGACATATTTGCGCCCGGCAAGGTAATCGCCGGTGATGCTGCGCTTTGCCTTGCAGATATCGGCGATGCTGCCGGCGGCCACGATCTCGCCGCCGTGCACGCCGGCGCCGGGGCCGACATCGACGATGTAATCCGCCTTGCGCATGGTGTCCTCGTCATGCTCGACCACGATGAGGGTGTTGCCGAGGTCGCGCAGGCGCTTCATGGTGGCGATGAGCTTGTCATTGTCGCGCTGGTGCAGGCCGATGCTGGGCTCGTCCAGCACATACAAAACGCCGGTCAGCGCGCTGCCGATCTGGGTGGCAAGCCGGATGCGCTGGCTCTCGCCGCCGGAAAGGGAGGCCGCCCCGCGCGAAAGGGTAAGATAGCCCAGCCCCACGCTCTGCAAAAAACCGAGGCGCTCCTTGACCTCCTTGAAGATCGCCGCGCCGATGAGCTGCTCCCGTTCGGTGACCTTGGCGGTCTTGACGAACTCCAGCTCCTCGTTGACGCTCATCTCGCAGAAATCGGCAATGTTGACCCCGCCCACCGTCACGGCCAGGCTGGTGGGCTTTAACCGCCGGCCGTGGCAGGTGGGGCATTCCTCGCTGGACATCGTCAGCGCGATCTCTTCCTTCATCCACTCGCTGTTCGTCTCGCGGAAACGGCGCTCCAGGTTGGGGATGATGCCTTCAAAGGTGTTGCGGTAGGTGCCGGAGCCGAACATACTCTCGCGCTGCATCTCGATGCGCTCGTTCCCGGTGCCGTACAGCAGGGCGTGCACGGCCTCCTCGCTCATATCCTTGACGGGGGTGTCAAGCGTAAAGCCGAAGCGTTTGCCCAGCGCCTTGTAGGTCATCTCGGCGATGGAACCCTCGGCGTAATACCAGCCGCTGGCTTTGATGGCGCTTTCCCGGATGGATTTGCGCTTGTCCGGGATGACGCGCGCCGGATCCACCTTCATAAAGGTGCCGAGGCCCGTGCAGGTCTCGCAGGCGCCAAAGGGGTTGTTGAAGCTGAACATACGCGGCGTCAGTTCCTCGACCGAAACGCCGTGCTCCGGGCAGGCGTAGCTTTGGCTGAACAGCATCTCCTGCCCGCCAATGACGTCCACCGTCACGATGCCGCCGGTCAGCGCCAGCGCCGTCTCGAGGGAATCGGCCAGGCGGCTGCGCACGGTATCGTTGATGACCAGGCGGTCCACCACGATCTCAACGGTGTGCTTGGTGTTCTTGTCCAGCGTGATGTTCTCGCCCAGATCGTACATATTGCCGTCCACCCGCACGCGGGCATAGCCGCCGCGGCGCGCGGCGTCCAATTCCTTGGCCTGGGTGCCCTTGCGCCCGCGCACGACGGGCGCAAGGACCTGAAAGCGGGTGCGCTCCGGTAGCTTTAGGACCTCGTCCACCATCTCGTCGATGGATTGCTGCGCGATGACCCGCCCGCAGACGGGGCAGTGCGGCGTGCCGATGCGCGCGTACATCAGGCGCAGGTAATCATAGATTTCCGTCACGGTGCCCACGGTGGAGCGCGGGTTGTGGCTGGTGGTCTTCTGGTCGATGGAGATGGCGGGGGAGAGGCCCGTGATCTCGTCCACGTCCGGCTTTTCCATCTGCCCCAGGAACATGCGGGCATAGCTCGAAAGGCTCTCGATATAGCGGCGCTGGCCGTCGGCGTAGATGGTGTCGAACGCAAGGCTCGATTTGCCGGAGCCGGACAGCCCCGTCATCACGATGAGCTTGTTGCGCGGCAGCTCAAGGTCGATGTTTTTCAGGTTGTGCTCCCGCGCGCCGCGGATGACGATGCGGTTGTTGGGGTCGATTTGGATCTTGCTGCTTCTGGGGCTCAAAATACTTCCTCCCTCGCTTGGGGCCTGCGCCGTAATGTTAGTTCCCTTTAGTGCCGCCTGCGCCCGCGGGCATTGGGGCGCTTGCGTTCGGCTGCGCGGCGCTCGCTGGTGTCCTGGCTGGTCGGGCCCTCGCCGCGCTGCAGGCGCGCGATCTCGTCGCGCAGCTGGGCCGCGTGTTCAAATTGCAAAAGGCTCGCGGCCTCCTTCATCTCCTTCGTCATGCGGGCGATGGCCTGCTCGCGTTCCGGCTTGCTCATGCGGTGGCTGCGGAGCTTTTTGTTCTCCTCGCTCATGCTGATCTCCAGCCCGTCGCCGATGGCCTTGACGATGGTTTTGGGCGTGATGCCGTGGGCCTCGTTGTAGGCGTTTTGGATCTCGCGGCGGCGCGCCGTCTCGGTGATGGCGCGCTCCATGCTGGGCGTCACCTCGTCGGCATACATGATGACGGTGCCGTTGGCGTTGCGCGCGGCGCGGCCGATGGTCTGGATCAGGCTCGTCTCGCCGCGCAGGAAACCCTCCTTGTCGGCGTCCAGGATGCAGATGAGGGAGACTTCCGGCAGATCCAGCCCTTCGCGCAGCAGGTTGATGCCGACGATGACGTCGATGGCGCCCACGCGCAGATCCTTGATGATCTCCATGCGCTCAAAGGTGTCCACCTCGTGGTGCATATGCTTGGCCTTGACGCC
This sequence comes from uncultured Gemmiger sp., assembly GCA_947629015.1. Taxonomy (GTDB): domain Bacteria; phylum Bacillota; class Clostridia; order Oscillospirales; family Ruminococcaceae; genus Gemmiger. Next base: position 82,576 of record CANRCB010000004.1, on the reverse strand, counting down.
GTGTTCCTCGAGATAATCCGTCAGATCCTCGGCCATTTTGACGGTCAGCGTGGTGATGAGCGCGCGTTCCCCGCGCCCGATGCGCAGCCGCACCTCGCCCAAAAGATCCTCGATCTGCCCTTCCACCGGGCGCACCTCCACGCGCGGGTCCAACAGGCCGGTGGGGCGGATGAGCTGCTCGGCTGTTTTGGCGGAATGCTCGCGCTCATACGGGCCCGGCGTGGCCGAGACAAAGATCTTCTGGTGGATCTTTGCCTCAAACTCGTCAAAGCGCAGGGGGCGGTTGTCGAACGCCGAGGGCAGGCGGAACCCGTAGTCTACCAGCGTCTTTTTGCGGCTGTAGTCACCGCCGTACATACCGCGCACCTGCGGCAGCATGATGTGGCTCTCGTCCACCATCAGCAAAAAATCGTCCGGGAAATAGTCCAGCAAGGTGGTGGGCGTGGAGCCCGGCGCGCGGCCCGAAAGCACGGCGGAGTAGTTCTCGATGCCTTTGCAGGTGCCCACCTCCTGTAACATCTCCATATCATAGCTGGTGCGCTGCTGGATGCGCTGCGCCTCCAGCAGCTTGCCGGCCCCGGTGAAGATGCGCACCTGCTGCTCCATCTCGGCCTCGATCTTTTTAAGGCCCTCCTGCATCTTTTCCGGCCCGACGATGTAATGGCTGGCGGGGAAGACAGCCACATGGCGGATGATGTTCTTGCGCTCGCCGGTCAGGGGGTCAAACTCCGAGATGCGGTCGACCTCGTCGCCGAAAAACTCCACCCGGATGGCAAATTCATCGTTGTAGGCAAGGTGGATGTCCACCGTATCGCCGTGCACGCGGAACTTGTTGCGGGTAAAGTTCATGTCGTTGCGCTCATATTGTAGCTTGACCAGGCGCCGGCACAGCTCGTCGCGCTCCAGCGTCATGCCGGGGCGCAGGCTGATGACCATACTGCGGTAGTCGATGGGGTCGCCGAGGGAATAGATGCAGGAGACGCTCGCCACGATGATGACGTTGCGCTGCTCGGACAGCGCCGCCGTGGCCGAATGGCGCAGACGGTCGATCTCGTCGTTGATGGCGCTGTCCTTCTCGATGTAGGTGTCGGTGGAGGGGATGTAGGCCTCGGGCTGGTAATAGTCATAGTAGCTTACAAAATACTCCACCGCGTCGTCGGGGAAAAAGCCGCGCATCTCGGTGCAGATCTGGCTGGCCAGGGTCTTGTTGGGCTCAAGTATCAGCGTGGGGCGGTTGCAGCGGGCGATGATGTTCGCCATCGTAAAGGTCTTGCCGGAGCCGGTCACGCCCAGCAGCGTCTGCGCCGGCACGCCGCGTTCAATGCCCTGCACAAGCGTCTCGATGGCCTGTGGCTGGTCACCGGTGGGGGAGAAGGGCGCCTTGAGATGGAATACCTGCGCTTCCGGTTCCATGCCTGCGCCTCCTTCCGGCCAGAGAAAATAACAACAAATGGTTGTAGATAGAGTATAGCACAACCACAAGGGGAAGTAAAGGGGTATGCCAAATTTTTCGGCCCGCGCAGAGGGGCGGGGATGGGTGGCGGCCACAGGAAAATTGTGGTATAATCGGGGGCGGAGGCGATGGCTGTGAAAAACCACACCAAAACCGTTTTTGGCCTGTGCGTGCTGGCGCTGCTGGTGCTGTTGGGCGCGCCGTTTTTGGGCCGCGGGCAGGACGCCGCGCCCTCCGTGCCCGCACAGGGCATCGGGCAGGCAGCACAGGGCAGCGCCTTGGCAGAGGACGGCAGCTACACCACAAAGGACGATGTGGCGCTGTATCTGTATACCTACGGGCATCTGCCCGGCAACTTCATCACCAAGGAGGAGACCCGCGCGCTGGGCTGGCCGGGCGGCGGGCTGGAGGACTATGCCCCCGGCAAGTGCATCGGCGGGGACGTGTTCGGCAACTATGAGGGCAGCCTGCCCCGGGATGCGGCGTACCATGAATGTGACATCGACACCCTTGGCGCCTCCGGCCGCGGCGCCAAACGCCTGGTCTATTCCGACGCGGGGGACATCTACTATACCGCCGACCACTACGGGACCTTTACCCTGCTGTACGATGCCGCCGGCCCGGTGGGCGGCGAAGGCTGAAAAAGCCGCCGGGCCGTAAGGCGGCCGCGGCGGCGGGGATGCTTTTGCAAGGCGGATGCAGGGGCGGGGCGTCAGTCCTCCCGTTTGCTGCCCCAGAAGAACAGCGCCACGGTGCCGGGGCCGGTGTGGGAGCCGATGGTCGTGCCGATGGAGTTGATGAGCACCTTGCCCTTGAGCTGCGGGAAGCGCGCCTCGACCAGATCGGCCACGGCGCGGGCGTCCTCATAGCAGCCGGCGTTGGACATATAGCACTTGCCGTCATACGCGGTGCCGCCCTGCGCGCACTCCTCCATCTTTTTGACGATGGCCTCGGTCACGGCCTTTTTGCCGCGGATCTTGTAGCGGGGGATGAGCTTGCCCTCAAAGCTGACGTTCATCAGCGGGCAGATCTTGAGCGCGGTGCCGAACCACCCCGACGCCTTGGAGATACGCCCGCCCTTGACAAAGAAGGTCAGGTCGGTCGAGAAGAACCAGTGGTGCAGCTCCAGCCGGTGGGCAAGGGCCCAGTCCCGCAGTTCGTCGATGCCCATGCCCGCGTCGCGCAGGTCGGCCAGCTTGTCCATCAAAAGGCCGTACCCCGAGGACGCCGCGAGGGAATCCACGATGTAGATCTTGCGTTCGGGGTATTTTTCCCGCAGCTCCTGTGCGGCGACATTGGCGGAGTTGATGGTGCCGGAGATGCCGGAGGAAAGCGTGAGATGCAAAACATCCTTGCCCGCCTGCAAAAGCGGCTCAAAGTAGGCGATGTACTCCCCGCTGCCAAGCTGGCTGGTCTTGGTGTCGGAGCCGGCGGCCATGCGGCGGTAAAATTCGTCAAAGGGGATGGACTTGCCCAAGTCGTCCGGGTAGGAGACGCCGTCCAGCTCAAAATGGAAGCAGGCGTACCGGATGTCGCGCTCGGCAAAATGTTCTGCGCTCAGATCCGCGGTGGAGCAGCAGCTCAAGATGTAATCAGCCATGGTGGGATCCCTCCTGTATGATTTATTGGTAAACGACCTTTTGCAGGACCATATCGTAGACCGGCATACGGCCCGCCTTTTCCAGCGAGGCGGCATCGTCCGGCGTGATGATGATATGATCCACAATGGAAATGCCCAGCGGCCCGAGCAGCCACGTCAGCGAGACGGTGGTATCGCGGTCGGCCGTGGACGGGAACGCCAGCCCGGACGGGTGGTTGTGCGCCAGCAGCACGCGGGTGCAGCGGGTGGCAACGGCGGTGCGCGCAAGCCACTGGCGGTCAAACGTGACCTGGTTGGGGATGCCCTTTGCGATGAGCACAGTGTGCAGCGGATAGCCGGCATCATCCAGCGCGACCATGTAAAATTGCTCCTCCCGGCAGCCGAGGAAAAGCGGGCGCAGATATTCGACCCGATCCTCAAAGGTGGCAAGGGGCTTGCTCAGATCCCGCTTGTGCAGCGCATAATAGCGCGAAGCGTCCAGCAGCATATGCAGGAAATGCGCGCTGGTGGGGCCGATGCCCTCCACCTGCTGCAATTCCTCCTCGCCGGCTTCCAGCACGCGGCAAAAGCTGCCGAAGGTCTGTATCAACCGGTGTGCCAGGGCGTTAGTGTCACGGCGGGGGATGGCGTAAAACAAAAGGTATTCCAGCGCCTCATGCTCCTGCAAGCTGTCTATCCCGTTTTCGCGCACCCGCTGCCGCATACGGGCGCGGTGGTCGGCGTGGATCGGTTTGCTGCCCGCCTGCGCCATCGCACTGCACATCCTTTACCTGTTATCTCCACACAACATTATACACGCGTTCCGGCATTTTGAAAAGTCCCGAATCAAAAGAAATGCGAGGCTTTCTTATGAAACAGTTCACCGCTGGCCCCAACGAGGAGGGCGTGCGCCTGTCCCGCTTTATCGCGCGCGTAGCGCCGGATCTGCCGGCCGGGCTGATGTACAAGGCGCTGCGCAACAAGCGCATCAAGGTCAACGGCAAACGCTGCGAGGCCGCCACGCGCCTGCAAAGCGGCGATAGCATCGAAATGTATATCAACGATACATTTTTCCCCGCTGTACAAACCGAGGCGCCCCCCAGGCCCGCCCGCCCACAGCCGCCGGTGACGGTGGTGTACGAGGACGCGGCGCTGGCCGTTCTGTACAAGCCGGCGCACCTTTTGTGCCACTCCGACCGCACGGGGGATGCAAACCTGATCGAGGCTTTTACCGCGCAGCTCATCGCGCGCGGCGAATATGACCCCCACGCCGAGGCACAGTTTGCCCCGGCCCTGTGCAACCGCCTGGACCGCGGCACCGAAGGGCTGGTCACGGCCGCCAAGACCTACGCGGCCCTGCGGGACATGAACGCGCTCATAAAGGGCGGCCTTGTCAAAAAGGAATACCTTGCCATCACCGTCGGCGCGCCGCCGCAGGGGCGGCACAGCGCGTGGCTGCGCCACAGCGGCAAGGGCAACAAAGCGCAGGTGCGCGCCAGGCAGGCCGATGGGTACAAGGAGATCATCACCGAGGTCACGGTCAGCGAACAGGCGGGGCCGTATGCCTTGTGCCGTATCGGCCTTGTCACCGGGCGCACGCACCAGATCCGCGCCCATCTCGCGTTTTTGGGGCACCCGGTGCTGGGGGATGCCAAGTACGGCAACGCCAAGATGAACGCGCGCAGCGGCCTTGCCACGCAGGCACTGTGCGCGTGGCGGCTCACCTTTGGGCACATCCCGGCCGAAAACAGCCTTGCGTATCTTTCCGGCAGGGTGATCAAGCTGCCGGAACCCGCCATCGTCCGGCAGTATCGCGCCCTGGCCGCCGCGGCCGCGCCGTGATCGGCGGCTTGCATCGGGCGGGGATGCGTGCTATAATTTATTCCAGGCAGGCAAGGAGGTGCGCTGTATGCTGTTTTCCCTCATCATTTTCGGCGCGGTGGCGATGCTGCTCACCGGCATCGGGATCTCCCAGATCAAAAGCAATGAACCCGTAGGCTTTTACACCTACGGGGATATCCCCGAACCAAACGAACTGACCGATATGCGCGCGTGGAACAAAAAGCACGGCATGATGTGGGTACTGTACAGCGTCGCCATCCTGCTGGCATGGTGCCTTTGGTATTTTATTGGCGGTGTGCCCGGCATCGTCGTGATGTGCGCCGGGATGCTCGTCCCGCTGCCGTTGATGATGCTTTACCACAAAAAGCTCGTCAAGATCTATTGGAAAAAGTAAATGCCCCGCAAAGAACCCAAAACCCCAAAAGAGAAACGCGCGCCGGCTGTGTACAGCCGGCGCGTCAGCGTGTCAAAAAAGTCAACTGCGTTTCCAAGGCAAACTGTAGGGGGCGGCGTCCTCGACGCCCCGTGAACGTTGCAACGACGGAAAGTTTGCGGGACGTCCGGAGGCCGTCCCCTACAAGCACTCCAAAAGCATCAGATGCCCCTTTTTCGACAGTCTCGCGCGCCGGTTGTGTACAGCCGGCGCGTTTTTGTCTGTTGTGATATCAGGGGGCCAGCTGTTCGAGCTCCGCCAGCCACAAGGCGGCGCTGGCGTCGCTGGGCATGCGCCAGTCCCCACGGGGGGAAAGCGTGACGGAGCCGACCTTGGGCCCGTCCGGCAGGCAGCTGCGCTTGAACTGCTGGGCAAAAAAGCGCCTGTAGAAATTTTTGAGCCAGGCAAGCAGCGTGGCGTCGTCATATTTGCCGGCAAAAGCGGCCTTGGCAAGGCGGTAGATCTTGCGCGGCGCAAAGCCGAAGCGCAGCACATAGTACAGGAAAAAGTCATGCAGATCATACGGCCCGACCAGCTTTTCGGTCTGCTGGGCGTTGTCGGCGGCGCCGTCCGCGGGCAGCAGCTCGGGGCTGACCGGGGTGTCCAGAATGTCCAGCAGCACCTTGGCAAGGGGTTTGTTGGCGGTGCTTTCGGCCACCGTGCGCACGATGTGGCGCACCAGCGTTTTGGGCACCCCGGCGTTGACGCCGTACATACTCATGTGGTCGCCGTTGTAGGTGGCCCAGCCCAGCGCCAGCTCGCTCAGATCGCCGGTGCCGATGACGAACCCGCCCACGCGGTTGGCATAATCCATCAGCTCCAGCATACGCACGCGGGCCTGGCAGTTTTCAAAGGTGACGTCATACGTTTCGGGATCCTGCCCGATATCCTTGAAATGCTGCCGCACCGTGGCTGTGATGTCGATCTCCCGGAAGGTCACGCCCAGCGCCCCGCACAGCAGTTCGGCGTTCGAGCGCGTGCGTTTGGTGGTGCCGAAACAGGGCATGGTGATGGCGGTGATGTCACTGGCCGGGCGGCCCAGCACCGCACAGGCGCGCACGGCCACCAGCAGGGCAAGGCAGCTGTCCAGCCCGCCCGAGATGCCCAGCACCCCGCATTTGGCGTTTGTGTGCTCCATGCGTTTGGCCAGGCCCTCGGCCTGGATGCGCAAGATCAGCTCACACCGCGCGGCGCGCGCCGCGGCGTCCTGCGGCACGAAGGGCGCGGGGGAGACCGTGCGCCCCAGCACCAGGTCCCGCGCCTTGAGCGTGAGCGGCACCCGCTGGTACGCCGCCGCGCCGGTGCAGGCAAAGGTGGTGTTGCGCACACGCTCCTGCACAAGGCGCTCCACATCCAGCTCGGTCACCGCCGCGCCGGCGCCAAACGGCAGGCCCTCGGCCAAAACCGTGCCGTTCTCGGCGATCAGATCGTGGCCGGAAAAGGTCATATCGGTGGTGCTTTCGCCGTGGCCGGCGTCGGCATACAAATAGGCGCAGAGCAGGCGCGCGCTCTGCCCGCGCACGAGCTCCCGCCGGTATTCGGCCTTGCCGACCGTCTCGTCACTGGCCGAAAGGTTGGCGATGACCGTGGCGCCCGCCAGCGCGTGGGCGCAGCTGGGCGGCACGGGGGCCCACAGATCCTCGCAGATCTCCACCGCCAGCGTGAAATCCCCCCCGCCGGCAAACAGCAGCCTGCTGCCGAACAGCGTCTCGGTGCCGTCCTCCAGGCATACCGTGCGCACCCCCTCGGGGGCGGGGGAAAAATGCCGCATCTCGTAAAATTCGGCGTAATTGGGCAGGAACCGTTTGGGGACGAGCCCGCACAGCCTGCCGTCATTCACAACGGCCGCACAGTTGTACAGCCCGCCGTCCACCTGCACGGGCAGGCCCACCACGGCCACCATGTTGAGCGCCTTGCCGGCGGCGGCAACGGCACGCAGCCCCGCCAGCGCGCCCTCACGCAGGGTCTTTTGCAAAAACAGGTCGCCGCAGGTATACCCCGTCAGGCACAGTTCGGGGAACAAAAGCAGCTGCACGTCCTTTTTGGCATAGTCCCGCATGGCGGCAACGATCTGCTGCGCGTTGTAGGCGCAGTCTGCCACACGCAGGGCGGGGGAGACGGCGGCAGCGCGGATAAACCCATCCTTCATACTTGCGTTCCTTCCCTGATTTTTCCCGAAAAACAAATGTAATGCAAATATACTTTACAGGCAAAACGCCTTTTTCAGCGCCGCGATGGCGGCGTCCTCGTCCGCATCGTGGAGCAGCAGCGAGATGTCCAGATCGCTCGTGGTGATGAGCATGATGGAGATGCCGGCCTCGGCCAGCGCCTCCAGCGCGCGGGCGGCCACGCCGCAGCTGGTGACCATCTCCTCGCCGTACAGGTTGACCTTGCAGTACCCGCCGGAGATCATCGGCGGGTTGGCCTTTGCGGCAGTGGGCAGGGCGGCCAGCACCGCGCCAAAATTGTCGTAGCTGGTGGTAAAGCTGAAATCCAGCCGGTCGCCGCGCGGCACGCTCTGGCTGATCATATCCACCACGATGCCGGCCTTGGCGATGGCGCCCAGGTGGTCGGCCAGGCTGCGGGCGCTGTATTCCGCCGCCGGAAAGGTGGTGAGCATGATGTTTTGTTCGCTGCTGATCTTGCTGACACCGTACATGGGTACAAGCCTCCTTATGGTCGTTGGTCTACGCCAGGGCAAGGTACTGCGGGTCGATGCTGTTTTGCAGCACCTGCTCGATATAGGCGCGGCTCAAGGTAAAATTGCCGTGCGCGGCGCCGAGCTCATCGGTATAGTCCCGGTAGAGATAGGCGCGGATGTTGGAAAAATTGCTTTCGTAATGGGTGATGACGGGGTGCAGCCGTGGGTCAAGCATCGCCACGGCGCTTGCGCCGTCCGGCTGGGTGGTCTTTTCAAAGGTGATGTCAAGGATAGCGCCGATCATATTGTCCGCGTGCGCCTGTGCGTTGACGAAATTCCCCAGAGAATAGGCCACAAAGGCGTCGGTGCCGTCGGCGGCGGGCAGCCATTCGGCCGTCTGGGTCACGTGCGGGTGGGTGCCGATGATGAGATCCACACCGCGGTCCGCGAGCCACTGCGCCATCTGGCGCTGCCCGTCGCTGACCTGGTGGCTGCCCTCGACGCCCCAATGGCAGCTGACCACCAGCACATCGCAGTTGGGGCGCACGGCGGCGAGCTGCTGCTCGATGAGATCCAGCTCCGAAAGCAGGATGACGCGGTGCTGCGCCCCGGACGGGGTGGGGATGCCGTTGGTGTATTCGGTGTAGGAGAGGTAGCCAAAGGTGATGCCGTTGACGGTCTGGTAGACGTAATCGTCCAGCGTATCGACGTTGTAAAAGCCCATATAGGCCACATCCTGCGGCAGGGTGGCCCAATGCGCGAGCGATGCCTCGATGCCCTTGGCGCCCTTGTCGTAGCTGTGGTTGTTGGAGAGGCTGAACACCCGGAACCCGATGTCATACAGCGCCTTGGTGATATCGGTGGGGGTCGAGAACTGCGGGTAGCCGCTCGGCTCGAACGCGTCGTTGACGAGCGTTTCCTGGTTGAGCCAGTTCACATCGAACCCGGCGTAGAAATCCCGCAGGTTTTCGTAGGCGTAGGTAAAATCGTATCCGCCGTCCGTCGCGCGCTTGCGCGCCTGGTTGTAAAGCCCGGGGTGGATCAGGTCGTCTCCGGTGGCGGAAAAGCGCACGGTCTCCAACGTCGGGGTGGGCACTGGTGTCGGCTCCGGCGTGGGGGCGGGGGTGGCGATGGGCGCCGGTTCCGGCGTGGGGGCGGGGGCAGGCGCGGCGGCAAAGCGCGCGGCCAGCGGGTCGGCGAACACCGCCCCGATCAGCACCGCAGCGACGCCGGTTAAAATGCAGGCACAGGCCGCGATCTCGTTTTTGCGCAGGCGCATAGGGTCTCCTCCCGGTCACGGATGGGCGTTTTTACAGCAGGGTCTTGCGCAAAAGGTCGCTCATGGTATAGTACCCCGGCGCGCAGCCCGCCAAAAACAGCGCGGCGCGCACGGCGCCGTCGGCAAAAACGCCGCGGCTCTGGGCGCTGTGCGCGATGGTGACCGTCTCCTCCGGGCCGCAGAACAGCACCTCGTGCTCGCCCACGATGCTGCCGCCGCGCACCGAACTGATGCCCAGCTCTGCGTCGCCGCGTTTGGCGCGCACGGCATGGCGGTCATAGGTGTAGGTGTAGCGCCCGCCCGCCTCGGCATTGACGGCATCGGCGATCATCAGCGCCGTGCCGCTGGGGGCGTCCAGCTTGTTGCGGTGGTGCTTTTCGACGATCTCCACGTCAAAGGAGCCGTCAAGCAGCCTGGCGGCGTGTTTGGCCAGCTCGATGAGGACGTTGACCCCCACCGACATATTGGCGCTGCGGAACACCGGCACCTTGGCGGCGGTCTGCTCCAGCACACTTTCCTCCTCAGCCGAAAGCCCGGTGGAGCAGATGACGCACGGCACGCCGTGCGCGGCGCACCACCGGGCGGCCGCAACGGCCCCGGCCGGGCCGGAAAAATCAATCAAAACGGTATTTGCACCCGGCTGCGGGAGCGTATCGAACCCGGCATACACCGGGATATCCCCCACGCGGCCGGCCGCGCAGTCAACGCCCGCCACCGCGCGGCAATCCTCGCGCGCGGCCAGCTTTTCGGCCACAACGCGGCCCATGCGGCCGCAGATTCCCTGTATGATCACATCCGTCATAGGGTGGAACATCCTTTCCTGTGCCCCCGCAAGGGGGCGGATGGCAGTCGGTATCGCGCCGCTCAGCGCAGGATCTCCAGTGCCTCGGCAAGGCGCTGCTGCACGGCGGGGGAGGGCTCGACCAGCGGCAGGCGGCAGGGGCCGGCCGCGTAGCCGAGATGGTTCATCGCCCACTTGACGGGGATGGGGTTCACGTCCGCGAACAGCGCCTTGCACAGCGGCATCATTTGCAGCTGCAAGGCAAGGCTCTCCTGCGTTTTGCCCGCCGCCCACAATGCGCAGATGTCATGCGTCTGGCGCGGCGCGACGTTGGCCAGCACGCTGATGACGCCCTTGGCGCCCAGGGCCAGCATGGGGACGATCTGGTCGTCATTGCCGGAATAGATGTTGAGCTCCTCCCCGCACAGCGCCGCGATCTCGGCCACCTGGGCGATGTTGCCGCTGGCCTCCTTGACGGCGTTGATGTTGGGCAGCTTGGCGAGCTCGGCCAGTGTGGCCGGGGCGATGTTCACGCCGGTGCGGCCGGGGACGTTGTACAGGATGCAGGGCAGCGAGATGCTGTTCGCGATGGCGGTGTAATGCGCCACAAGCCCCGCTTGGCTGGTCTTGTTGTAATAGGGGGTGACAAGCAGCACGGCGTCGGCACCCAGCGCCTCGGCTTGTTTGGAGAAGGCGATGGCGTGCGCGGTATCGTTCGAGCCGGTGCCGGCGATGACCGGGATGCGCCCCGCCACCGTCTTGATGGTGTAGGCGACGGCGTCCATATGTTCGGCGTCGCCTAAGGTGGAAGCCTCGCCGGTGGTGCCGCAGATGACGACGGCATCGGTGCCGCCGGCGATCTGGTCCTCCAGTATTTTGCCCAGCGCATCATAGTTGATGCCGCCGTCGGCGAGGAAGGGGGTGATGATGGCTACGGCGGAGCCGGTGAAAACAGGCTTTTTCATACCAAAACGCTCCTTTATTGCGGATCAGTCAAGATACCCTTCGGCGGCCAAAAGCTCCGCCAGCAGCACGCCGCCGCCCGCGGCGCCGCGCAGGGTGTTGTGGGAAAGGCAGACGAACTTGTAGTCGTACTGGGTGTCCTCCCGCAGGCGGCCGATGCTCACCGCCATGCCGTTTTCGAGCATACGGTCCAGTTTGGGCTGCGGGCGGTCGTTTTCAGTGAAATAGTGCAGGAACTGTTTGGGCGCGCTGGGCAGCCCCAGCGCCTGCGCGGGGCCGGAAAAGTCTGCCCACGCCTTTAAGATCTCCTCCTGCTGGGGTTTGTTTTCAAACCGCACGAACACCGCCGCCATGTGCCCGTCCGAGACCGGCACGCGCAGGCATTGGGCGGTAAAGCGCGGGGCGGCGGCCGGCACGATGACGCCGTTTTCCACCCTGCCCCAGAGCTTTAAGGGCTCCTGCTCGCTCTTCTCCTCCTCGCCGCCGATGTAGGGGATGACGTTGTCCAGAATTTCGGGGAAGGTATCAAAATTCTTGCCCGCGCCGGAGATGGCCTGGTAGGTGCACACAAGGCAGTCGGTGATGCCAAAGCTGCGCAGCGGGTGCAGCGCCGGCACATAGCTTTGCAGGCTGCAGTTGGATTTGACGGCGATGAACCCGCGCTTTGTGCCAAGGCGGGCGCGCTGCGCCGGGATGACGGCGGTGTGCGCGGCGTTGATCTCCGGCACGATCATCGGCACATCGGGCGTGAAGCGGTGCGCGCTGTTGTTGGATACGACGGGGCATTCCGCCTTGGCGTAAGCCTCCTCCAGCGCCTTGATCTCCTCTTTTTTCATGTTGACGGCGCAGAACACAAAATCCACCTGCGCCGCCACGGCGGCCACATCGGCGGCGTTGAGCACCACCATGTTTTGAACGCTCTTGGGCATGGGGGTCTGCATCATCCAGTGCGCCCCCACCGCCTCGGCATAGGTCTTCCCGGCCGAGCGTTCCGACGCCGCCAGCGCCGTCAGCTTGAACCAGGGGTGGTTTTCCAGCAGGGTCACAAACCTTTGCCCGACCATGCCGGTGGCGCCCACCACGCCAACTTTATACTGTTTTGCCATTGTACTACGGCCCATCCTTTCCCAACCTGGCCCCCTTGTGGGGCTGTTTCAGCTTATGCGCGCCGCGGGCGCGGTGCCCGTGCCATCGCATAAGAAAAATACCGGCTTGAAAACCGGTACACAATGCAATATAATTAAATACTGCATCACACAGCGCAACACACCGGCCGCACCTTTGTGCTGGCTCTATTATAGTATCGCCCGGTGCGCTTGTCAACTTTCGCGCCGCAAATGGGGGACGTTCTGCGTGCTGAAAAAAGAATTCTGGTATGACCTGCCCAAGGCCCTCATCGCCCAGACCCCGGCCGACCCGCGGGACGCCGCGCGCCTGATGGTGCTGCGCCGCGGCAGCGATGCGGCCGAACACCGCATCTTCCGCGACATCACCGGCTATCTTACGCCGGGGGACGTGCTCGTCGTCAACAACTCCAAGGTGCTGCCGGCGCGGCTCATCGGGCAAAAGGTGCCCACCGGCGCCGTGTGTGAGCTGCTGCTGCTGCGCCAGGTGCAGGGCGATGTGTGGGAATGCCTGGCCCGCCCCGGCAAACGGATGCAGCCCGGCACGGCGCTGCGCTTTGGCGACGGCACCCTGACCGCCGCGGTGGAAAAGGCCCTGCCGGACGGCAACAAATACGTGCGCTTTGCCTACGACACCGCCACCCTGTACGAAAAGCTGGACGCCTTCGGCAAAATGCCGCTGCCGCCTTACATCACCACACAGCTCGCCGACCAGAGCCAGTACCAGACCGTCTACGCCAAAGAGTTGGGCAGCGCCGCCGCCCCCACGGCCGGGCTGCACTTCACCCCGGAACTGCTTGCGCGCATACGGGCCATGGGCGTGGGCATCGCCGAGGTCACGCTGCACGTGGGGCTGGGGACCTTCCGCCCCGTCACCGCCGAGGACATCGCCGACCACCATATGCACACCGAGTGGTACAGCGTCAGCGCCGAGGCGGCCGCGGCCATCAACGCCGCGCGCGCGGGCGGGCACCGCGTCATCGCCGTGGGCACCACGAGCTGCCGCACGCTGGAGGCCGTGTGGGCCGCGCACGGCGGCATCGTGCCGTGCAGCGGCGAGACCGGCATCTTCCTGTATCCCGGCGTGGAGCTCAAGGCCATCGACGCCCTCATCACCAATTTCCACCTGCCGGAAAGCACCCTCATCATGCTGGTGGCGGCGTTCTACGGCTACGAGGCAACGATGAAAGCCTATAAAACCGCCGTGGAGGAAGGCTACCGCTTTTTCAGTTTTGGCGATGCCATGCTTATTTTATAAAACGCAAGGAGCCGTTCATGCCCTATACGCTGCTCAAAAAACAGGGTGCCGCCCGCCGCGGGCGCTTTGCCACCGTGCACGGCACCGTCGAGACCCCCGCCTTTATGAACGTGGCCACCGCGGCCGCCATCAAGGGCGGGCTTTCGGCGCTGGATCTCAAAGAGATCAAAACGCAGGTGATGCTGTGCAACACCTACCACCTGCACCTGCGCCCCGGCGACGGGTTGGTCGCCGGGCAGGGCGGCCTGCACCGCTTTACCCGGTGGGACGGCCCGATTTTGACCGACAGCGGCGGGTTCCAGGTGTTCAGCCTTGCCAAGCTGCGCAACATCACCGAGGAGGGCGTGACCTTCAATTCCCACATTGACGGGCACCGCATCTTCATGGGCCCGGAACAGAGCATGCAGATCCAGGCAAACCTCGGCTCCACCATCGCGATGGCGTTTGACGAATGTGTCGAAAACCCGGCCGAATATTCCTATGCGAAGGAAAGCTGCGCGCGCACGGCACGCTGGCTTTTGCGCTGCAAGGCGGAGCTTGCGCGCCTTAAAGCCGAGGGCCGGGCCACCAACCCCGGCCAGCTTTTGTTCGGCATCAACCAGGGCTGCACCTTTGCCGACCTGCGCGTGGAGCACATGAAGCAGATCGCCGCCTATGACCTGGACGGCTATGCCGTTGGCGGCCTGGCGGTGGGGGAGCCGGCCGAGGTAATGTATGACATCATCACGGCGGTCGAGCCGTTCGCCCCGGCGGACAAGATACGCTACCTGATGGGCGTGGGCACGCCCGGCAACATCATCGAGGGCGTGGCGCGCGGCATCGACCTGTTTGACTGCGTCATGCCCAGCCGCAACGCCCGGCACGGGCATCTGTTTACCTGGCAGGGCATCATCAACATCAAAAACCAGAAATACGAGCACGACAGCGCCCCCATCGACCCCGCGTGTGATTGCCCGGTCTGCCGGCATTTTTCCCGCGCTTACATCCGCCACCTCCAAAAGGCGCAGGAGATGCTGGGCCTGCGGCTGGCGGTGATGCACAACCTGTATTTCTACAACACCCTCATGGAGCGCATCCGCGCGGCGTTGGACGCGGGCACCTTCCCGCAGTTCCATGACCGCTATGTCCGCCTGCTGGACACGCGTATCTAAAGCGCCGGCCGCAAATTTTGCGCGGCCCCCTTGCGCAAACGCGCCTTGTCCGGTATAATAAAGTACAATGCTTTTCAAAGCAACAAAACATCTTACCGCGAAGGAGGATCTTTTTCCATGATCCAATTTTTATCCACCGATGCCGCCGCTGCCGGCGCGGGCGCAGGCAGCCTGATCACCATGATCCTGCCGATGATCCTGGTCATTGGCCTTATGTATGTGATCTTGTACCTGCCGCAGAAAAAGCAGGACAAGAAGGACGCCGCGATGCGCGCTTCCATCGAGATCGGCGACGAGGTCACCACCATCGGCGGCATCATCGGGCACGTACAGGCCATCAAGGACGACACCTTTGTGCTGGAAACCACCAGCGACCGTGTCAAGCTGCGTATGCGCCGCTCGGCCATCGCCTCGGTGCAGAAGCTGGATATGGGCGGCTCCGCCGACAAGGACAAGGCCCCTGCCGCCAAGGACAACGCCAAAGAAAGCAAGGAGGCCAAAGAGCTCCCGGCCAAGGACGCCAAAGAGAAGGACAAGGCCCCCGCCAAAAAGTAAGCCGGCCGCCTGCATAACACGCCCCGCCCCCCGCATAGTGTTGTACTGTGCGGGGGGCGGTTTTCTGTTTGGGGCCGCGCCGCCCGTGCCCAAACCGGCGCCGCGGCGGCGTGAAAGGGGTTTTTCTTCCATGGTACAGCAAAAGATCGGCAAACCGGCCGCACGGCCCCGCAAACGGGGCGCGCACAAAGCGCTTGTGCCGCCCTGGGCGGCGGCCATACTGGCGGCGTTTTTGGGCGGTATGTTCACCCTTGCGGCGCTGATGGCCGCGTTTGCCTTTGTCTCGGAGCGTTTCTCCCTGACGGTGGCGGCGGTACGGCCGCTGGCGCTGGCGGCCGCCTGGTGCGCATCGGCGGTATCGGGGTATATCCTGGCGGGGCGCCTTGGCCAGCAGCGCCTTTTGTGTGGGCTGCTGTGCGGGCTGTTTTACAGCGCCTGCCTGCTGCTTGCCAGCTTTTTGGCCGCCGGCAGCATCGACCTTCAGGGCGCGAACCTTGCGCTGCCCATCTCGCTTTTGCTGGGCGGGCTGGTCGGCGGCCTTGTCAGCGCCATGCGCGCCACTCCCGGCGCGGCGCGGCACTGATGCGCGCCGCCAAGGGCAGGCAGTGGCAGCCTGTGCAGGGATATGCCGGCTACGGCGCACCGCCGCGCCGCACGGTATACAAACGCCCCGCCGCAAAACGGGGCGGGGCGCGCGGGCGGCTGCCGGTGCTGGGGTTTGGCGCGGCGTTTTTCCTCGGCTATATACCGGGCATTTTGGCGGGGCGCGGCGGCGGGTTCGGCGTATCGGCCCTGGCCGGGCATTACATGGACAAGCAGACCTTTTCCGCCTTTGGGCCGGTCTTTGCCGATGCCTTCGGCGCCGCCTTTTTGCAGGTGACGCTCGTGCTGCTGGCGGGCTTCTGCGCGCTGGGGCTGGGGCTGCTGGCCGCCGTTTTTGCCCTGAAAGGGATGTATCTCGGGTACTGCGCCGCCAGCATCTATGCGGCCGGCGGGGCGGGCGGCCTTGCGGCGCATTGGCTGCTGAGCTTTTTGCCGGATATCGGCATCCTGCTCATCCTGCTGGCGCTGGCGGCGCGCGCCGCGCCCTTGAGCTTTGCGCTGCTGCGCGGTACCTTTGACGAACGCCCCCAAACGGGCACCGGGCTGTACCCGCTGGCGCGGGCGCTCATCCTGCGGTATGCGTTAGCGGTGGCGGTAGCGGCGCTTTGCTGCGGGCTGGGCAGCGCCCTGGCCGTCTGCCTCGCCGGGATCCTGCTGTGAGGCGGGCGGCGTATAGGTGAGCCCCGAAAGCGGCGAGGCTGCCACCGCCTCGCGCAGCTGGCGCTGGTTGATGTGGGTGTAGATCTGGGTGGTGGAAACGTTCTCATGCCCCAGGATCTCCTTCAGGGCCAGCATATCTACGTTGCCGTGCTGGTACATCAGCGTGGCGGCGGTGTGCCGCAGCTTGTGCGGGCTGTACCCGCGCCCCGCAAGCCCCGCACTTTGCAGGCAGCGCGCCACGATCTGCTCCACCCGGCGCGCCGTCAGGCGTTTGCCGGTCTTTTTGGAAACGAACAGCGCCTGCGGCTCCGCAAGGTTGGGCAGCGCCGCGCGGGCCTTGAGGTAGGGCGCCAGCGCGCTTAAGCAGGCGGCGTTGAGGTAGACGAGCCGTTCCTTGCTGCCCTTGCCGACGATGCGGATGGTATCGTCACGGAAATCGTCCAGGTCGATGGTCACAAGCTCTGCCAGGCGCATACCGCAGTTTAAAAAGAGAGTCAGTATGCAATAATCCCGCTCATAGAAATCACTCTGGATGTTTTGCAGCAGGCTGATGCTCTCCTCCAGCGTCAGGTACTTGGGCAACGCTTTTTTTGGCGTGCCAAGGTTGATATTTTCGGTGGGGTTTTCGTGCAGCTTGTTGACCTGCGCGCACATATAGTTAAAAAAACCGCGCAAGGCCGACAATTTCCGTGCCCGTGCCTTGGGGCCGTTGTCGTTTGCGCGCGCATATTCGAGATAATTGAAGATATCCCGCTTGCGCACCTGGGCGATCCGGGCGGTCGTGATATGCGTCAGGTCGATTTTTTCCGGCTCGGCATCCCGGGGGACAAGGCCCCAGTCCATCGCCATATAGCGGAAAAACCCGCGCAGGTCGATGTAATACCCGTTGACGGTGCGCGGCGAGCGCTGCTTGACGAAATCCAGATAATGCAGGTATTCGATCACGTCGTCCGGGATGTCCAGGTACGGCGCGTGCCGGTCCGGGTGCGCAACGTCGATGTAGCTGCTCATGCAACGTGACCTCCTGTCTGCATGGGGGCATTCCCCGAAAATTTAGCGAAATTGAAGCGCGCCCGGCCCCGGTGGAGACGGCACAAGCGGAGATGCCAAGGCCGGAACAGCCAACGGATGGCGGCCCGCCGGCCGCCGGCGCCGATACCGTGCGGGCAGCACAATACAAGCTCGCCGTAAGCAGCCAAAGGGCATCAAGGCTGTGGAAGGCTATGGACGGGTCCTTCCAAAAGAAAACTCTTATTCCTTACTATAAGATAAGAATACGATATCCCACCGGAGGCACCATGCATTGGACAAAGGGTCACAAAGCCCGGGCGGAAGGCGTGCAAGCGCCCATGCCAAAGTACGCCCATACGGTGTCCGGCCAAGGGCAAGCGTTGGCGGGCCGGGCGCTGCGGGGTTGCCAGGGCGCCCAAAAGCAAAAAACGCCTCAAAAACCCCTGTATGCCCGCAAAAACGCCGTTTGCCCTCCCCTGTATTTCGCTAAACTTGCCTTTAGCGAAATTGTCCTTGACGCGGTGCGCCCATCATAGCACGGCGCGCGGCGGGCTGTCAACCCCTTTTCCCGCCCGGTGTGCGGTTTTCAAGGCGCGGTTTCCGGCACGGTGCCGCGGCGGTATGCGCGCCACAGGAAAGCCGCCCCCGCGGCGATGCAGCCAAGGCTGATGAACTGCGGCACTGACAATGCGGTTCCGGTAACACCGCGCGCGGCGTCACCGCGGAAAAATTCATCCACGAAGCGCAGCAGGCCGTACAGCGCCAGATAACACCCCAGCCGGCTGCCGGGGCGGCGCCAGGCGGGCAGGCGCAGGCAAAGCAGGAGAAAGATAGCCATGTCCCCCGCGCTTTCAAACAGCTGCACCGGCAGCCGCGGCACGCCGCCTGCGGGCGTACCTGCCGGAAAGACCACGCTGATGGGGGTATCGGCCTCGATGCCGTAGCAGCAGCCGCTGGCAAAGCACCCCAGACGGCCGAACGCGTGCACCAGCGGCACAGAAGGCAGGAACGTCTCCTCCATGCGGGCAAAATCGGACCGGCCGGTGCGTATCAGCAGCCACGCGGCCAGCAGGCCGCCCCCCAGCCCCCCGTAAAAGACCATGCCGGAATACAGGTACGTCACGGCGAACACATCCGGCGCGCGCCACAGCAGCGGCAGATCCCGGATAAGCTGCGGGAACACCAGCACGAGCGAATACAGCTTTGCCCCGATGACCACACCGGCGGCGAGCAAAAGATAGTGGTTGAGCGCCTGCTCAACGTCAAAACGGATATCCCGCCGCCCGCGCATACGCAGCCAGCATACCACAAACCCCAGCGCCGCGCCTGTAAGGGCCAGAAGGCCGTAAGCAGGCACGGTGCGGAAGCCGAGATCCAATTCCGGAAACATGGGCAAAACTCCTTGGAAAATGGAAGCTGCCGGCAGCCTGTAGACGCTGCCGGCAGTTCATGTAGATCCATGCGCCAACTTAGGCGCCCCGGTGGCTGTGCAAAGCCGATCAGAGCGAATTGCCGTAAGCGCTCAGGGCGCCGGCACAGGCAACACAGCTGACAAAGATGAGCGCGCCGAAGATAAGGCCGATCAGCGAGCAGACGAAGCCAGCGGTGCGCAGGCCACCTTCAAAACCGGCTTTTTTGGCGTTGTTGGCCAGCACCAGGCCGACGATGCCCAAAATGACCGAGATGAGGGCCGACCAGCCGAAGAACCAGAAGACGATGGAGACGATACCCAAAACGAGGCTCGCGGTTGCCGCACCTTTACCGGGCACATTGTTGTTTTCCATGTTGCATTTCCTCCTGCACTGTGTTTTGTCGATTCTGCACGACATTCGGTCGCGCTACCAATAAGAATACACATCCGTACACAATTTGTCAATATTTTTTACATTTTTCGCAGAAGAAAAACGCAGGGCGCGGTTCAGTTCTTGAGCTTGATGGCGTTGACGGCCTCGCGCAGATACGCCACGCCGATAAGGTTGAGCCTGCCGAATTCCCGCGCGTTGAGCAGCTTCAGGTTGTGTTTGGGCACGATGGCGGTATCGAACCCGACGCGCTGCGCCTCCCGCAGGCGGGTCTCCAGGTGCGGTACGCTGCGCACCTCGCCGCCAAGGCCCACCTCGCCGATGGCGACGGTCTTCTCCCCGATGGGCAGATCCAAAAGGCTTGAAGCCATCGCCAAACAAACCGGCAGGTCACAGGCCGTCTCGTCCAGGCGCAGGCCGCCCACGATGTTGACGTAGACGTCCCGCCCGGAAAAATCATACCCGGCACGGCGTTCCAGCACCGCCAGCAGCAGGTACATACGGTTGTAGTCAAACCCGCTGGCGGTGCGGCGCGGCGCGGGCGCCGCCGTTTTGCCGGCCAGGGCCTGCACCTCGCTCAGCACCGGGCGGGTGCCCTCCATCACGCAGGCCACACAGGTGCCGCTGATGCCCACGGGCCGCCCTTCCAGCATGACCTGGCTGGGGTTGTCGATCTCGGCAAGGCCCTTACCGGTCATATCGAACATACCGATCTCGTTGGTGGAGCCGTAGCGGTTTTTGACGGCGCGCAGCACGCGGTACGGCAGCGTCTTGTCGCCCTCGAAATACAGCACCGTGTCCACGATATGCTCCATCACCTTCGGCCCGGCGATGGCGCCGTCCTTGTTGACATGGCCGACGATAAATATCGGTATCTCGAGTGATTTTGCCACACCCAGAAAACGTGCGGTGCTCTCCCGCACCTGGCTGACCGTGCCGGAGGAGCTGGCGACATCGGCGCAGCGCATGGTCTGGATGGAATCAATGACCACAAGCCCCGGTTTTGCCTGCTCGATCAGGCCGCAGATCTCGTCCACGTCGCTCTCGGCGGCCAGCGAGATGTTTTCCTGCGGGACGTTCAGGCGCAGCGCGCGGAGTTTGATCTGCCGTACCGATTCCTCGCCCGTGACGTACAGCACCTCGCGGCTTTTGGATACCTCGCCGCACAGCTGCAACAGGATGGTGGATTTGCCGATGCCCGGCTCGCCGCCGATGAGCGTTACGCTGCCCAGCACGATGCCGCCGCCCAGCACCCGGTCCAGCTCGCCGATGCCGGTGCGGATGCGGCTTTTTTCCTCGGTGGTGGAGATGTTTTGCAGCCGGTGCGCCACAAGGCCCGTCTGCCCCGGCGTGCGCGCCGCTTTGCCGGCGCCGGCCGCGGGTTTGGGCGCCTCGGCGATGACGTCCTCCGTCATGGTGTTCCACGCCCCGCAGGAGGGGCAGCGCCCCATCCAGCGGGGGCTCGTCTCGCCGCATTGGGTGCAGACATAGATGGTTTTGAGCTTGTCTTTGGGCATGGTGAGGCCCTCCCCTGCCGTTTTTTGCTTTCCGGCAACAGTATACCCCAAACGCGCCACGCGGGCAAGGGCGCGGCGGGCAAAAAAACGGCAGGCATCCCGTTTATGGGGCTGCCCGCCGTTTTGTTTACAGCGTGACCTTGTGGTAGACCTTTTTGCCTTTTTTGAGCACCACGCCGTTTTGCAGCGCCTCGACCGAAAGGGCCATGGCGGGGTCGGCGGCCTTTTCGCCGTCCACCAGCACGCCGCCCTGCTGGATAAGGCGCCGCGCCTCGCCGTTGGAGGCGCACAGCCCCGCCGCGACCATGGCGGTGAGCAGGCCGACCTTGCCGTCCTTCACAAGCGCCGGATCCAGCACGGTGGTGGGCATATCCTCGTGGCGGGCGGCGCCGCCGAACAGCCCCCGGGAGGTCTCGCGGGCCTTGTCGGCCTCCGCTTTGCCGTGCACAAGGCTCGTCAATTCATAGGCGAGGATGTCCTTGGCTTCGTTGAGGCGCTCCCCTTCCCAGCCGGCCATGGCGTCCAGCTGCTCCAGCGGCAGGAAGGTCAGCATACGCAGGCACTTGAGCACATCGGCGTCGCCGACGTTGCGCCAGTACTGGTAAAAGTCAAAGGGGCTCGTCTTGTTGGCGTCCAGCCAGACGGCGTTGCCGGCGGTCTTGCCCATCTTGTGCCCCTGGGAATCGGTCAGCAGCGTGATGGTCATGGCGTAGGCATCCTTGCCGAGCTTGCGGCGGATGAGCTCGGTGCCGCCGAGCATATTGCTCCACTGGTCGTCGCCGCCGCACTGCATATTGCAGCCGTGCGTCTGGAACATATGGTAAAAATCATAGCTCTGCATGATCATGTAGTTGAATTCAAGGAAGGACAGCCCGCGCTCCATGCGGTTTTTGTAGCATTCCGCACGCAGCATGTTGTTCACGCTGAAGCAGGCGCCGACCTCACGCAGCAGCGCCACATAGTTCAGGTCCATCAACCAGTCGGCGTTGTTGAGCATGATGGCCTTGCCGGGGCCGAAATCAATGAAACGCTCCATCTGGCGCTTAAAGCAGGCAGCGTTGTGGTCGATATCCTCGCGCGTGAGCATCTTGCGCATATCGGTGCGCCCCGACGGGTCCCCGATCATGGTGGTGCCGCCGCCGATGAGCGCGATGGGGGTGTTGCCGGCCTGCTGCAGGCGCTTCATCAGCGTCAGGGCCATGAAATGGCCGGCGGTCAGGCTGTCAGCCGTGCAGTCAAAGCCGATGTAGAAGGTGGCTTTGCCGTTGTTGATGAGCTCCTTGATCTCGGGCTCATCCGTCACCTGCGCGATCAGCCTGCGGGCGACCAGTTCGTCATACAGGGTCATCCAAAAATACCTCCTTGGGATGTGCGGCAAAGGCAAAACAAAACGCCCCTGCCAAATGTGGGATTTGGCAGAGGGCGAAAAAAGACGCGGTACCACCTCTGTTCACCCGCCCCTCACGGCGGCGGGCCTTCGCGGGTGCGGCGGCGGTGGGCCGGCCATACCCAAAGCGCTGTAACGTGCGCACACGGCACGGCCTACTGCCCGCGGCCCGGCGGCCGCAAAGGTTCAGCCTGCTGCTCCGGGATGTATTCCCCGCCCGCGCCGCCGGCCCCTCGCACCTTCCGGGGCTTCTCTTGGGCTTGCGCATTGGGTGGGTACTGGTTCCCTTCCCCGCATTTGACAACACACATTGTAGCGTGGCGCGGCCGCTTTGTCAAGCAAAACCGCGTATCAGGCGCTGCGCTGCTCGACCACCTTGAGCATATCCAGCACCGGCTGCAGCAGCTTGTGCGCCTTGCCGAACGGCCCGATGCCGTCCACCTCAAAGGTGCATTCCATGCTGGTGGTGCTGCCGCCGAACAGGATGGCGATAAAACGCCCGCTCTGCCGCCCGTGGACAAAATCACAGCTCAAGGCTCGGCCCTTTTCCCGGCGGTCAAAGGTGACCTTGGTCACGCTGCCGTCGCGGTGCTTCTGCGTTTCGGTCAAACCGTCGGGGGCGGTCTCGACGTCGGTGATGTCGGTGCGCCAGCCGTTGAGGGTGGGCTTGGTCAGATACTGCCACACGAGCGTGGGGTTGCAGTTGAAGTTGGCGGTCAAAACACAGCTTTTCATCGTTTTCCCTCCGTATGGTCTATCGTTTCCTGCGGCCGAGCCATTGCCGGAGCAGCCCCGGCCGGCGTTTGTGCACGGCGTCCTGCGCGGGGCGGCCCTGCGGCGCCGGGGGCGCCTTTTTCGCGGCCGGCGGTTCCGGCTTGGGCGCGGGTGCCTTCGGCGCGGGGCGCGGCGCGGCGGGGGCCGGGTGCGTCCAGTCACCGCGGAACAGCTCATACATGGCCATCTGGCTGTCCACCGGGGGCTGGCCCTCGGCCGGCTTGACCCTGGTGTAGGTGCCGTTGGGCTGCATCTCGCGCGCGTTGACGGTATCGCGCAGCTGCAAGTCCAGTATTTCCCGCAGGCGGCGGGCGATGCGCGCATCCTCCACCCGCACGCCGACCTCGACCCGGCGCTCGGTGTTGCGGGTCAGGAAATCGCCGGAGGCAATGTAGACGCGCATGGCATCCCCTTCGCCAAAGCAGTAGATGCGCGCGTGCTCAAGATACCGCCCCACAAGGCTGCGGATGTGCACGTTTTCGGTCTGCCCCGGCACGCCGGCCCGCATACAGCAGATACCGCGCACGATCATATCCACCCGCACGCCCGCGCAGCTGGCGGCGCGGATCTTCCCGATGATATCGGGGTCGTTGATGGAGTTGTTTTTGAGGATGATGTGCGCCGGGCGCCCCTGCACGGCCTGCGCGATCTGGGCATCCATCTCCTGCATCAGCACGGATTTGAAGCGCAGCGGCGCCACGAGCATGATGTCGGCGTGCTCCGTCAGGCGCTGCAGGGCCATGTTGTTGAAGACGGCGTTGGCCTCCTCGCCGATGCCCTGCCGTGCCGTGAGGAAAGAAAGGTCGAAATATTGCTCGCTGGTGCGTTCATTGTAGTTGCCGGTGCCGATCTGGGTCAGGTATTGGTAGCGCCCGTCCTTTTTGCGGGTGATGAGGGTGAGCTTGCAGTGCACCTTGTAATCGTCAAAACCGTAGAACACCGTACAGCCGGCGTCCTCCAGCTGCTTGGACCAGTCGATGTTGTTCTGCTCGTCAAAGCGGGCGCGCAGCTCCACCATGACCACGACCTGTTTGCCGTTCTCCGCCGCGTTGATGAGCGCCTGCACGATCTGGGAATCGCTCGCGATGCGGTACAGCGTCATTTTTATGGAAACGACGTCCGGATCCGCCCCCGCCTTGAGCAGCATATGGATAAAGGGGCGGATGCTCTGGTAGGGGTAGGCCAAAAGCACGTCGTGCCGCTGTGCCTCGGCGTACAGGTCATACCGGCCGGGGGCCTGGATGGGCCGGGCGGCGGGGTAAAACAGCGCCGTGTCCCCGTCCGCCGAAAGGCGGCCGGCCAGCTTCATCAGGCAGGCGGTGTCCAGCGGCGCGCTCTGGGCAAAGCAGCGCTCGGGCGGGACGAGCAGCTTGTCCCGCAAAAATTTGGCAATCTCCTGCGGGGCCTGCGGCCAGAATTGCAGGCGTACCGCCGCCAGTTTGCGCCGTTTTTTGAGCAGCTCGCTCATCACGTCGCGGAAGTCGATGTCGTGGTCCATCATGCCCTCGTCCACCGTGATGTCGGCGTTGCGGGTCACGCGGAACAGGCAGCACCGCTGCACCGTATGCTTGTCAAAGACGGTGGCGGCGTAGTGCGCGATGAGCTCCTCCACGAACACCACCTGGGTGGTGTTCGTCTCATCGGCGTTTTTCATGTACAGCACGCGCTCAAAGCTGCCGTTGACGGGGATGATACCGAAATGGCTGCCGTCCGCCTTGCTGTACAGCTGGACGATAAAATAGATCTGCTTGTTGTTCAAAAACGGGAAAGGATGCCGCTGATCCACAATCTGCGGGCTCAGCACCGGAAGTATCTCCTTTTGGAAATAGGCTTTCCAGAACCGGTCCTGCGTTTTGGAAAGGTGGTCAAAATCCACCTTGTGGTACCCCTGTGCATCCAGGGCCACAAACAGGCCCTGGCAGTATTTATCGCACTTGCCCTGCAGCTGGGCCACCCGCGCCGCGATGGCCGCCAGCTGCGCCTGCGGCGCCATCCCGGTGACGGCGTCGGGCTTGTTGTTTTTGAGCAGCGTCTGGTCATAGAGGGAGCCAACGCGCACCATGAAAAATTCGTCCAGGTTGCTGCCGTAGATGGCGGCAAATTTGAGGCGCTCCCCCAGCGGGACCGCCTTGTCCTTGGCCAGGGCGAGGACGCGGCTGTTGAAATCCAGCCAGCTGAGCTCCCGGTTGATAAAGATGTTTTCCTGGTTTTCCAAAACGGATACGACCCTTCTGTATTGGGTTTTACGGTTCCGGGCTGCCGGCCACGGCAAGGCCCTGCCAGCTTTCCGCCATGCGGGCGGAGATGCCGTTGACGGCGGCAACATCCTCCAGGGCGGCAAAGGGGCCGTGCTCTTGCCGGAAGGCCACGATGGCCTCGGCCTTTGCCGTGCCGATGCCGGGCAGCGCGGTCAGTTCCTCGGCGGTGGCGGTGTTGATATCCAGCGGCGCGGCCGCTGCCTGCGGGGCCGGCGCGGAGTCGGCCGGGGCGAACGCTGCACGCGGGCGGCGCCCGGGCTGCCACACCGGCGCGATGAGGAACAGCGCCCCGAGCACGACCGCCGCGAGCGCGGCAAAGGATGCGGCCGCCGCCGCGGCCCGATACTTGCGCTGCTGCATGGCCGCCCCTCCCCTCTTTTGCCCTTATTATAGCATATCCGCCGGAAAAAGCCATACCGCCGGCACGCTTTTTTGCGGCGTGCCGGCGGTGCTTACCAAAACCATGGGCGGCTGTGTTTGGGCGGCGCGGGCACATCCGCCTCCACCATCACGACGTCCGCCCCGATGGTCTTGAGCCGCGCCCACGGGATGACAAGGTCCTCGTCCCGCCCCAACAGGCCAAACAGGTGCCGCCGCCCGCGCAAGACGACGCTCTCGATGTGGGCGGTGGCCTCGTCAAACAGCACATCGTCGATGCGGCCAAGGTTCTCCCCTGTTTTGAGTTGTATCACGTCCTTTGCGTGCAGCTGCTGCAGATCCAGGCTCATCGCACCACCCCGTTTTTGCTACCAATGTATGGGCGCGGCGGGCAAAAAATTCCCGGTTGTTTTGCGCGCCGTTTCCCTGTATAATACATACAGCAAATGCAGCAGCGCTCCGGCGCTTTTGGAAAGGGCGTGGATCGGATGTACCGCAACATCATCCTGGATCTGGGCGGCGTCGTGGTGGAGTTTTCCCCGCGGGATTTCCTGATGGACCGCTTTATCAACAAAAAGACCGAGGAGCTCGTCTATGACCTGACCTTCGGCAGCAAGGTGTGGGCGGAGCTGGAGCGCGGCGCCCTTGACCGGGAGCAGGCGAACAAAAGTATGCTTGCGCAGGCCGCCGCCTGCGGGCGCACCTTTGAGGTGCGCACCGTCCTTGAGGAATGGGAGGGCATCCTGCGCACCAAGCGCCCCACCGTCAAGACGATGTGCCGCCTTAAACTGGCGGGCTACCGCCTGTATTACCTGTCCAACATTGCGGCCGATACGCTGGAGCACCTGAAGCGGCGGGACTTTTTCCCGTTGTTTGACGGCGGCGTCGCCTCCTGTGAGGTGGGGCTGTGCAAGCCCGACCCGCAGATCTACACCCTGCTGATGCAGCGCTACGGCCTGGCCTATGACGAGACGCTGTTCGTGGACGACAGCAAGGCAAACGCCCAGGCCGCCTACGACCTGGGCATCACGGGCATATTGTACAAGAACCGTGCCTCCTTCGTGCGCGCGCTCACGACCTGCGGCATCGAACTGTCCAACACCGACGCAAAACCAAAACCCTGAGCACCGCGGGCGGCGAAAGTGTATGCTCTGCGAAACGCAGGACGGGATCCCCTGCCCCCGCCGCAAATGGGCAACTGCTTTTGAATTGTCTGCGTCGGACTGGTGAAAAGAGCGATTTTCAATCCATCGCCCTCGGCTGACATGTGCAGACGAGGGCGATACCGCTAGAGCGAAAAATACCGGTCGAGTCGCCTTTAGGCATGAGAACGGTATTTTTCGCGACGGGGTGTGTCCAAGAGAGGGGTGCAGGCGGACTGGCGCAGCCAGCTGAGCCGAACCCCTCTTTTGCATACAGTGTTTTAGCAGCAGGAGATCTGTTCCTTGATGCGCCCCAAAGCGCTTTTCTCCAGGCGGCTCACCTGCGCCTGGCTGATGCCGATCTCCTGCGCGACCTGCATCTGCGTCTTGCCCA
The DNA here is from genome assembly GCA_947629015.1 of uncultured Gemmiger sp. Taxonomy (GTDB): domain Bacteria; phylum Bacillota; class Clostridia; order Oscillospirales; family Ruminococcaceae; genus Gemmiger. The sequence continues at coordinate 55,591 of CANRCB010000004.1, read as the reverse complement.
CAAGATAGCGCAGCGCGATGATGCGCTTTTCCCGCTCGGAGAGGGCATGGACGGTATCTTTAAACATGATGGTGCTGATCCAGCTTTCCTCCCCGCTGCCGTCGTGGAGCTGGTCCATCAGCGAGAGGGTGTCCTCCCCGTCGCTGTAGACGGGCTCATACAGGCTGGCCGGCTCGGCGACGGATTCCAGCGCGATGGCCACGTTCTCCGCCGTGGTGCCGAGCCGCGCGGCGATCTCGCTCACGCGCGGTTCCCGGCCCTGCTCCTTTTGCAGCGCCTCGCGCGCCTGCATGGCGTGGCAGGCAAGGTCCCGGATGGAACGGCTGACGCGCAGGGCGTTGTTGTCGCGCAGAAAGCGGCGTATCTCCCCCACGATCATCGGCACGCCGTAGGTGGAGAACCGGACGTTGAGCCCCGGGTCAAAGTTGTCGATGGCTTTGATGAGCCCGATGCACCCGACCTGGAACAGGTCGTCCATGTTTTCGCCGCGGGCGGAAAATTTCTGCACGACGCTCAGCACCAGGCGCAGATTGCCCTGTATCATCTGTTGGCGGGCGGCGGTGTCCCCGGCCGCCGCCGCCTTGAGCAGGCGGGCCTTTTCCGCCTCGCTCAGCACCGGCAGCTGCGCGGTGTTCACCCCGCAGATCTCCACCTTCCCTGCGTACATGGCGTTTCCCCCTGTATCCGTACTCTGTTGGCAGTATGGGCAGGGGCAGGGCGGCGCAGACAGCCCGCGGGCTGGTAAATTCTGTGCACGGCGCCGCCGCGTGCCACATACTATAGGGCAGGAAGGGTGGGATCATGATGCAAATTTCGGTCTGGCTGTTTTTTGCCCTCATCGCGCTGACCGTGCTGGCCCTGTGCGTGGCGGGCGGGGCCTGCGGCACGGCGGCCCGCCTGAGCGGCCGCCTGCGTGAGCTTGACCCCGAAGAGCGGGAAGTCTACGTCTCCTACGAACTGCCGGACTACCTGGCCTCGGCCGGGTTCCGCCTTGAAGGGCTGCCAAACTCCGAGGTGCTCGTGCCGCAGGCGTACTGGCTGGTGGGCGGCGCCATCGCCGAGGTGGAATACGACCTTCTGCCCGCGCAGCGCGCCTTTTTGCGCGTTGCCAAAGAAGGTACGATGCGCTGCGCCGACGCATACCAGGGGATTACCTATGAATCCGGCGGGGAGTATGATATCGACGGTGTGCACATCACGCAGAAGCAGAACACCGGCAACGCCGTCATGGTGACCTGGACCCGCGACGGGTATGATTTCATGTTTTACGCGACGGGGCCGCAGATGGGCGCGCCGGGCGGCGTCGTGCAGGCGTTCGTGCGGGAGGTGCAGGTCCGGCAAAGCGAAGCGTAAAGCCAAATGTCCCGGGGCCCCTGCCTTTGCCGGCACGGGGCCCCGGAAGGTTTACACGGTCACTTCCAATTCCCGCCGCAGGCGTTTGATGATACGCTTTTCCAGCCGGGAGATGTAGCTTTGGGAGATTCCGATGGCATCCGCCACCTCCTTTTGGGTGTGTTCGGTGCCGTCCACAAGGCCGAAGCGCATCTGCATGATCTGCCGCTCCCGCGGGGCCAGGCGCGCCACCGCGCCGCGCAGGGCGGCGCGCTCGGCGCTGCGCTCCAGCTCCTCCCCCACGGCGGCGTCGTTGCTGGTGAGCACGTCGATGAGCAGCAGCTCGTTGCCGTCGGAATCGATGTTGAGCGGCTCGTCGATGCTGGCATCCTGCCGTCGGTTGGAGCTTTTGCGCAGGAACATCAAAATCTCGTTCTCGATGCAGCGGCTGGCATAGGTGGCCAGCTTGATGTTTTTGCCCGGCTCAAAGGTGTTGACGGCCTTGATGAGCCCGATGGTGCCGATGGAGATCATGTCCTCGATGCCGGCGGCGGTGCTCTCAAACTTTTTGGCAATATAGACCACCAGCCGCAGGTTGTGGGTGATGAGCAGGTCCTTGGCGCGGGCGTCGCCCGCGACCAGGGCCTCGATGGCCTGCTTTTCGGCCGCCGCGTCCAGCGGGGGCGGCAGGGTATCGGGGCCGTTGATGTAATAACAGGGCTGCGGCACGCCGCACCGCGCAAGCGCCGTATATACGGCCTTGCCCAAACGCCGGCTCAGTTCCATGGTGTTTTTTCCTCCTCGCTCAGCGTCCGCCGGCTGTGCGGCGGCAAGAGATCCGGGCCGTACAGGGCCTCGTATGCGTCGCCGCCTACCGACTGCGGGCTGAAGGCCACGGCCGCCGGCCCCAGGTCCAAAACGCCTTCGGCGGTGATGAGGCCGATGTGCGGCACGGCAAACCCCGGCAGCAGCCCGCGCCCGGTGGCGGTCTGGCAGGGGATCATGCGCAGACGCACGCCGGGCGGCGGCTGGCTTTTGCGCAGCCCGGAAAACCAGGCTTTCAAAAAAGCGGCGATCTCCCCCGGCAGGCGCCCGTATGCGTCGGGGTAACTGACGAGCAGCACCGGCAGGCCGGCCATAGGGTCACGCAGGCGGCAGCCGGTGTCCAGCATTGCGCGCAGGTGCAGCGGCGTCTCGCACAAAACCACCTCGAACCCGGCGGCCTTTGGCGGGGCGTCGGCGGGCACAAGGGCCCACTGTACGGCGTACACGGCGGTGCAGCACAGCGCGCACAGCGTGATGAGCAGCAGCGGGGACACCCGCACATACACCGCCAGGTTGGCCGTTTGCACGGTGGGCGCCCCTGTGCGCTGCACATACAGGATGGCCGCGCCGGCCAGCAGCAGGTTGAAGGCCGTATACCACAAAACGGCGGCGGCATAGCGCCGCTTCCCCCTGGCGCCGTAGGCCGCCGCCACGATGAGCAGCGCCGTGCCCAGCCGGTAGGCAAACTGCCAAAAGGCCCCCAGCTCCGGGGCAAACAGGATGAGCGCGCTGGCCGCGGCCGCGGCGGCGCCGAGCACCAGCCGGCCAAACCCCGCCCGCTGCCCCGTCAGGCGCCCCGCCGCCAGAAGCAAAAAGTACGCGCACAGGAAGTTGGTGAGCAGCAGCACATCCAGATAGATGACGTCCTTCATCCGCCGCCCCTCCCCTGCGCTTTGTTTTGCGGGCCTTTTCAGTATATTCCCACAAAAGGGAGAAAATGCGGGAAAGCGCACACCGCCCATACACACAAAAACGCCCCGTGCCGTTTGGCACGCTGCAAAAACGGGGGGGCTGTGCACGGCGGGCTGCGTCAAAATGATATTTTACAGGGGTATAGGGTATATCTCCCTTGTGTCATGCCTTTTGACCGCATTGCTTTCCGTCCGGGAGCATCGTATACTGTTGTCGGCACAAAGTACACGCCCGCATGATTTTATCAAATACAGTCCCTCTCCCAACCAATGGTTGGGTTTGATGATTCTACTTACAGTTCGTGTACAAAAAGCAGATAAAGATCGTAAAATGTTACAGGGAGGTATGATGTAATGAATCAGGCCGATACAGGAAAGTTTATTGCTGATCGCAGGAAAGAAAAAGGATTGACACAAGCCCGATTGGCGGAAAAGTTAAACATTACCGACAGAGCCGTTTCCAAATGGGAAACGGGAAAATGTATGCCGGATTCATCCATTATGTTGGAACTTTGTAATATTTTGGATGTTACTGTCAACGAACTGTTGACCGGGGAAAGAATGGGAAAGAATGCTTGTGAAGAAAAAGCAAATGAAAACCTCATTGAATCAAAAAGAAAAGATGAGGACAATACGAACAGGAACGCCATAATCGCAACGATATACACGATCGCTATGGTTATTGGCATTATCGTATGTTGTATATGTGATGTCGCTATCTCGGGAACCCTGACATGGTCACTTATCGTGCTGAGCTCTGTTTTAGTCGCATGGACGGCATCTTTTCCGGTTCTATTGCTGGGAAAGAAGGGCGTGCTGGTGGCAATGATCGCCATTAGTATTTGCATTGTACCATTTATGTACATATTAAGTATTTTGATAAACGTCAAAGCGGTATTCCACATTGGTGCGGTCATGTCGATTCTTTCAATTGTATTTTTGTGGATAATTTATATTGCGTATCGTCGGCTGAAAGAACGAAAACTGTTGGCAACAGGGATCACGTTCTTGCTAGCGATCCCATTTACATTTTTGATAAACGGTACCTTGTCAAAATTGATCGGAGAGCCCGCAATGGATATTTGGGATATAGTATCTGTATTTATTTTGTTTGGTATAGCAGTTGCTTTTTTCATCGGAGATTATGCGAAGGTGAAAGGTTATATAAGATGATTTCCCGCTTCAACAGTCTTGCGCCCCGTGTCAAACGGCACGGGGCGCGAGACTGTTGAAAAAAGAATAGCAAATGCTTTTTTGGAGCGTTTGTAGGGGACGGCCTCCGGACGTCCCGCAAACTTTCTGCCGTTGCAACGTTCACGGGGCGTCGAGGACGCCGCCCCCTACAGTTTGCCTTTGGATCGCAGTTGACTTTTTTGACACGCTTACGCCCCGTGCCGTTTGGCACGGGGCGTAAAGGGATGCTTTTCCTTACTTCAGCTCCACGACCGTCACGCCGGCCTCGCCCTCGCCGTAGCGGCCGGGGCGGAAGCTCTTGACGGCACGGTGGGTGCGCAGGTGCTTTTGGATGGCGCTGCGCAGCGCGCCGGTGCCGACGCCATGGATGATGTACACCGTCTGCTGCCCGCGCAGCAGCGCGCTGTCAAGGAAGCGGTCGGTCTCCCGCAGGGCCTCCTCCACGGTATAGCCCAGCAGGTTGACCTCCATGCTGGCCTTGCGGGCGGTATCCAGCTGCACGCGGGTGCGGGAGGGCGGCGGCGCGGGGCGCTTTTGCTTGGGCTTTTCCCGCATTTTGTCCGGCGCGCACAGGCCGGCCAGCGGGACCTTGGTTTTTAAAATGCCGGCGCGCACCTCCACAAGGCCGTCCCGGTCCGGCCGCGCGATGACGGTGGCCGTCTGCCCCAGCTCGGCGATGACGACCTCCTGCCCCGGCTGCGCATCCTTGAGCGGCACATACTCCGTGACGAGCCGCGCCGCGCCGGGCGCCGCCTCGCTGAGCAGGCGCTCGGTGTCCCTGCGGGCAATTTCCCGCGCGCGCAGGTTGCGCTGCGCGGCGGCCGTCTTTTCGTCCTTTTGCAGGCGGTGCAATTCATCGGTCAGGGCGTAGGCTTCGTTTTGCACCCGCTGTATCAGTTCCCTGGCCTGCCGGCGCGCGTCCTCCAACGCCTGTTCGCCCTGGCGCACAAGGTCATCGCGCTGCTTTTCGGCGCTTTCCAGCGCGTGCTGCGCGGCATGGCGCGCCTGCTCGGCCTCGTCCTCGGCGGCCTTGAGGCGCGTTTTCAGATCGTCCAGCTGCGCGAGCACGGCGTCCATACGCTTGTCCTCACTGGACATATGCGCCCGCGCGGCGTCGATGACGGCGGCGGGGATGCCCAGCTTTTCGCTGATGAGGAACGCGTTGGATTTGCCCGGCACGCCCACGCTCAACTTATAAGTGGGCATCAGCGTCGCGACGTCAAATTCACAGCTGGCGTTGACGACGCCGGGCGTCTCCAGCGCAAAGACCTTGAGCTCGGCGTAATGGGTGGTGGCCATGAGCAGCGTGCCCCGGCCGCGCAGCGCCTCGATGAGGCTGACGGCCAGCGCCGCGCCCTCGGCAGGGTCGGTCCCGGCGCCAAGCTCGTCGAGCAGGACCAGCGTCTGCGGTCCGGCCAGCTCCAAAATGCCGGTGATGCGCCGGATGTGCCCCGAAAAGGTGGAAAGGCTCTGCTCGATGCTCTGTTCGTCGCCGATGTCGGCCAGGTATTCGGCAAAGCAGCACACGCTGCTCTGCTCCTGCGCGGGGATGAGGAACCCGTGCTGCGCCATGGCGCACAGCAGCCCCGCCGTTTTGAGGGTGACGGTCTTGCCGCCGGTGTTGGGGCCGGTGATGACCATGGTGTCGTACCCGTCCCCCAGGGCGATATCGACGGGCACGGCCTTCTTTTTGTCGATGAGAGGATGGCGCGCCCTGCGCAAGGCAAAGCGCGGCCCGTCATGGACGGTGGGCATAAAGGCATCCATCTCCAGCGCCAGCCGCGCCTTGGCCAGCAGCACGTCGATGGCGAGCATGGCGTCGTAGCTGTAGCTGAACTGCGGCTCCAGCTGGGCCACCTGCGCCGAGAACGCCTGCAAAATGCGGCTGATCTCCTCCTGCTCCTGCGCGCGCAGCTGCATGATGCGGGCGTTGGCCTCCACCACGGCGGTGGGCTCGACAAAGACGGTGGCGCCGGTGGAGGAAACATCGTGGATGATGCCGCCCACCTCGCCGCGGTATTCGGCCCGGACGGGCACCACATACCGCCCGTTGCGCAGCGTGACGACGGCATCCTGCAAAAATTTGTTGGTGGTGGAATTTTTGAGGATGCCCTCCAGTTTTGTACGGATGCTGTCCTCGGTGGCGCGGATGCGCCGGCGCAGATCCGCCAACGCGGCGCTGGCGGTATCGGCCATCTCTTCGGGCGAGAGGATGCTCTCGGTGATCTGGCGCTCCAGCACCGGCTGCGGCCGCAGCGCAAAGAACAGATCGTCGGTGGGCAGGGCGGCGTGCTCGGCGCCGTCATACCACTGGCGCAGCCCGGCAAAGTTGCGCAGCGCGGCGGCGATGTCCAGCAGCTCCCCCATCGAGAGGATACCGCCCTTGACGGCGTGCGCCGCGACCCGTTTGACCCCCGACACCCCGCCAAAGCGCGGCCGCCCGTTTTTGAGCAGCAGGCTGTTCAACGCGTCGGTCTGCGCAAGGGCAAAGCGCTCCTCCTCCGCCGTCTGGCAGGGCGTGAGCGCGAGGATGGCTATGCGCGCCTCGTCACAGGCGCAGAGGGCCGCGGCGCGGGCGATGATCTTATCCAGTTCCAGGGTGGTTTTATAGGCCGTTTGCATGGGGGTTACTCCAATACCGTTTTTAAAAATTCCAGGCTTTTGGGCGCGTGCTCGATGTGGGCCAGCAGATACGCCTGGCTCACGCGGGAAAGGGCCTTCAGGCTCCTTTCGGATAGTGTAAAGCCAAACAGCTTGTCATCATCGGCAAGGCAGATGTGGCGCAGCGCGTACAGCGCGCCCGCGTCCAGATTGGGGGCAAGGCCCCGCTTTTGGGCGCAGGCGGCGCACAGCAGGTGGCCGCCCTGCGCATCCAGGCGGAAATCCCCGCCCTCGTAACGGCCGCAGTCGGCGCAGGCAAGCAGGTCGGGCATATAACCGCCCGCGGCCATCGTGCGCAGCTCATAGATGGCTTTGATCTGGCGCGGCGGGCGTTTGTGCGTGCTGAGCATGTACAGGCAGTTGAGCAGCAGGCGCAGATGGGCCCCGGCCTCGGGCGGGGCGGGGGCCAGTGCGGCGGTCAGCTCGGCCAGATAGATGGCGAGCGCCGTGCCCTCCACGCTTTCGGCCAGCCCGTGGAAGTTCTGCCGTATCTGGGCCGATTCCACGAACCATGTGCTGCGCCCGGCCGTCAGCGTAAATTCCGAATAGCAAAACAGCCCGCAGGCGCTGAACAGTTTGTTCTTGAGCCGCAGGCTGCCGCGCGCGGAGGCGGAGATCACGCCCAGGTCAGGCGTCAAAAGCGTGAGGATGCGATCCGCCTCCCCCACCTTGGTCTGGCGCAGGACCAGCCCCGTCGTCGCCGTTTGCATGGGCGCCCTTTCCCAAACCGCCGTCCAGGTGCGATTTGTAGTCAAGATAATCGTAGATGCTGCCGGTCGCGGCAAAATGCCGCCATTGCAGCATACCTTGCGCCGGCGGTTCCTCCGCCGGGTCAAACGCGGATCCGCGCATGGGCCAAACACCCCTTTCCAAAGATACCTTTGCCCCTATTGTACGGCGGTATCCGTGGAAATGTTGTCCAACCCGGTCAAAAAGTTTTGCGGCGCTTTGGTGTATAAAAGCGCCTTACGGTTTGGCGAAGCCCAACTCGTCGAGCAGCTTCTCGCTGTCCCGCCAGGATTCGCGCACCTTGACCCAGCATTGCAGGTTGACCTGCACGCCGAGCAGGCCCTCGCAGTCCGCCCGGGCGGCGCTGGCGATCTTTTTGAGCATCTGCCCGCCCTTGCCGATGACCATGCCCTTGTGGCTGCGGCGCTCACAGATGAGCTCGACGTCGATATCCACAAGGTCTTTGTCGGGGCGCTCTTTAAAGCGGGTGACGGTCACGGCGATGCCGTGGGGCACCTCCTCGCGCAAAAAAAGCAGCGCTTTTTCCCGCACCAGCTCGGCGACGAGTTCTTTTTCCGGCATATCGGTGAAGGCTTCGTCGTCAAAATAATGCGGGCCGGGGTGCCCGTAGGGCGCAAGGCGCGCGAACAGCGCGTCGCAGCCGGTGCCGTCCAAAGCGCTCACCGGCACAACGTCGTCAAACACGCCCAGCCCCTGCAAATACGCGCGGCGCGCTTCCAGCGCCGCAAAGCTGCGCAGCGTATCCACCTTGTTGATGAGGGCAAGCGCAGGCCCCGCCCCACGCAGGGCCTCGGCCATCGCGGCCTCGGCCTGGGTCAGCTCGCCGGCCGGCTCAAACAGCATCAGCGTCACGTCCACGTCCTTGATGCTGGCGGCGGCGGTCTGGGTCATGCGGGCGTCCAGGCGGTTGCGCGGGGCGTGGATGCCCGGCGTATCCAGAAAGACGTACTGCACCGCCCCGTGCGTGGCCACGCCGGTGATGCGGCTGCGAGTGGTCTGCGGCTTTTGGGTGACGATGGCGACCTTTTCCCCCACAAGGCGGTTGGTCAGGCTGGATTTGCCGACATTGGGCCGCCCCACCAGCGCCACAAAAACGCTGCGGCTCTCATTTGGCGTCGTTTGCGCCCTGGGCATCCTGCGTGCCGCCCCCCTTTGCCGGTGTTCCGAAACAGAAGATAAAAATGTACGCAAGGCCGAGTGATACCGCCCACAGCGCCGCGGTCACGGGGCTGTGGGTCACGCCGGCCCAGATCTTTTGCAGCGTGTCCGGGCGGCCGAACAGGCATACCGCCACCGCCACGGCACCCAGGGCGCACACCAGCACACCGCCGGCCGCCATATCCTTGGCGGTGCCGGCGCTGCCCCAATGGATGGCGTCCGGCTTGTCCACCGCGCGCTCTATGGCAGAGTTCATCAATTCCATGCCCATCACGCCGCCAATGCACAAAAACAGCAGCGCAAAACCGGCGGCGTCCAACTCCGCAAGGCACCCAACGGCCAGCGCATAGGCCGCCGCGCACAGATGGAACCGGAAGTTGCGTTCCCGCGCCACGGCGGTGCAAATGCCGCTCCACGCGTAGACGAAACCGCGCCCAAAGCGCGCAAGGTCACGTTTCATCGTTTGTATAGGAGACGGTGCGCGGCAGGCCAAGCTGGATGAGCACGGCCTCCTCCTTTTCCCGCATATGCACGGCCGCCAGGCCGCTGGCCTCGTGGTCATAGCCCAGCAGATGCAGCATGGAATGCACCGTCAGGTACGCCACCTCGCGCTGCAAACTGTGGCCGTACAACTCCGCCTGCTCCATCGCCCGCTCCATCGAGATGACGATATCCCCCAAAACCTTGCAGCCGTTCGCGGCGTCCGTGTCATAGCGGCCGTCCTCCCCAAGGGGGAAACTCAGCACGTCGGTGGCGGTGTCCTTGTTGCGGTATTGGGCGTTCAGCTGCCGGATGCGGGCGTTGTCCACAAAGGTCACGCTGATCTCGGCCGGGCCGTCAAAATGTTCAAACTCCAGCACGGCGTTGCAGCTGCGCCGGATGAGGATACGCAGACCGGACGGCACCTTCACGGCGTTCTGGTCGTTGCGGATCAACACTTTGTTGGACATGGTGGCCTCCTTTTCCTTCTATCCTTCCTGCGGGCACGGGGCGTTTTGCGCCTGCGCCCGTTCATAGGCCTTGACGATGCGCTGCACCAGCGGATGGCGCACAACGTCACTGTCGCTCAAATAGACGCTGGCCACGCCCTCCACCCCGCGCAGCACCTGCAAGGCGTCCAGCAGGCCGCTGCGGCTTTTGTCGGGCAGGTCGATCTGGGTCACGTCGCCGGTCACCACCACGCGGGAGCCGGCGCCCATGCGCGTCAAAAACATCTTCATCTGTTCGGGGGTGGTGTTCTGTGCCTCGTCCAGAATAATAAAGGCATCGTCCAGCGTGCGGCCGCGCATATAGGCGAGCGGCGCCACCTCGATGAGCTGCTTTTCCAGCAGGCGCTGGAACGCCTCGCCCCCCAGCAGGTCGAACAGGCCGTCGTACAGCGGGCGCAGATAGGGGTCGACCTTGTTTTGCAGGTCCCCCGGCAGAAAGCCGAGCTTCTCCCCCGCTTCCACGGCGGGGCGCGTCAGCACGATGCGGCCGACCTCCCTGCCCTTGAAGGCACGCACCGCCATGGCCACCGCAAGGTAGGTCTTGCCGGTGCCGGCGGGCCCGACGCCGAAGGTGACGGGGTTCTGCCGTATGGCGGCCAGGTAGGCTTTCTGCCCCAGCGTTTTGGGGCGGATGGGCCGGCCGCGCGCCGTTACGGCGATAAATTCCCCGGTCAATTCGCGGACGCGGTTCTCCTCCCCGCCGCGGGCAAGGCCGATGCAGTAACGCACGGTCTGCTCCTCCAGCGGGATGTGGCTGCGCAGCATCGCCAGCATACCCTCCACCGCGTGCGCGGCAAAGGCTACGTCCGGCTCCTCGCCGGTAAACTTGAGCGCGTTGCCGCGGTATACGGCGATGACGTGGAACGCCTTCTCCAAAAGATGGATGTTCTGGTCACCGTTGCCGAACACTGCCGCGGCCTGCTCAACGCTTTCAAGATCGATGGACCGTTCCGCCAAATGTACATCCTCCTGCCGGTGGGATGAGGGATACCCCCTCTGATATGGATTATACCACAATTTTTGGCAAAAGAAACTGTATGATTTTCACAAAATTTTGCGAAACAGCTTGGCCATTGTAGGCAGGCGGCGGGCGCGTGCTCAGGGGGCAGGTTCCCCGTTGTCCGGCGCCGAAAGGGCGATGTCCGCGCAAAACACATAGTGCGCCTCGGCCGTGACGGCGCCGTCCGACCGGCGCAGGGCATAACTCGCCGTTTCCACCTCCGCATCGGGGAATTCGGCCGCCAGGGCCAGGCGGCAGGCGCGCCGCGCCAGCGCGGCGGCGGCCTCCTCGCTGCGCGCCAGATCAAGATCCTGCGCCGGCCAGACGTTTTCCCGGTACAGGCAGGCCGGCAGGGCCAGCGCGCCAAGGTGCAGCGGCTCCCACCAGGCATCGCGCCGCGCGGCGGGCGTCGCGCCGTCCGGGAGCTGCGTCAGCTTGACGGCGCGCCCGGGCAGGTAGAGCGTCAGGGCCGTGGCGGGCGGCCCGCCAACCGCGGTACATTGCAGCCGGAGAGGTTCGGCGGCGGTATAGTCCCGCTCCACGCGGGCAAGCACGCGCCCCGCGGCGCTTTGGCGCACGGGGGCCCCATCGCGGTCCAGGCGGGTGGCGGCGGCGAGCAGCTGCCCCTCGGCGACATACTGCCCCGGCGTGACCGCGGCAAACCCGCGGTCGACCTGCACGGCCAGCACCTCCCCCGCCGCCTTGGCATAAAGGGCGGTATCCTGCGGCAGCGCCGCGATGGGCCGGCGCTCCAGCGGCGTGCTCTCGACATACAGGCATCCGCCCGCAAAATTGAGGCTGACCCAGCCAAACCATTCGCTGTTCATGCTCACGGCCTGCTGGGCGCTCTGCAAAAGGGGGGCCGTCAGGCGGGTGCCCTCGGTGATGCCGTTTTGCGCAAGCACCGTGCGCAGCTGCTGCTGTTGCTGTGTATCCAGCGCGCCCATATCCATCGCCCAGACATAGCCGGGCAGCAAACGCAGCAAAACCAGAAACAGCGCCAGCCCCGCCGGCACCCCCGGGCGGCGCAGCGCTCCTTCCACGCTGCGGCCGGGGCCGCGGCGCGCCTCGATGCGTATCTCCCAGCCGTTTTGGGCCGCCAGCGCTTCCAGCGCGGTGCGCGCGTGCCCCTCCGCCGTGGCGGTGCAGCCGTCCTTTGTGCGCTGCACGGCGCGCAGACGGAGCCCGCGCGCCGCCGCCAGCCCCGGCAGCCGCCGCGCGGTCGGCCCGGTGGCGGTAAAGCGGAACCGGTCGGCGCCCCATGTTTTATAGCGAAGCATCCTGCCCCTCCCATTTGGCGGCAAAGTCGATGCGGGTCACCCGGCCGGCGACGGCCACCCTTTTTCCGTTCAGGGATTCTATCCGCAGTTCCCGCCCATAAAATGTAACAACAAAGCGCCCCATGTCCATGCTGATCTTCTGTGCGTCAAACTCGAGCACCTTGCGGCAGCCCTCGGTCAGGACGGTGCCGCCGCGCACTGTCAGATCCGGCAGGCGGTAAAAATCAGCGGGCGGCTGGCGCAGCAGGGCGCCCAGCGTCATCTTGGGCGCAGCGGCCCGGGGCCGGTGCTTGGGTTTGTGTTTCATGGGCGGCCCCCTTTTGGTGTTTTTGCGCATGGGCGGATACCGTTCCAATATATAGCGGGGGTGGTCCGGATATGAATGGGGCAAAGCAAAGGTTCGCGGCGGCGTTGTGGGCGCTGGCGGCGCTGGGGGCCGGCGCGGCGTTCCTGCTTGCGCCGGCACGCTCCGCGCAGGGGTTTTGGCAGGGGCTTGCCCTGTGCGCGGGCAGCGTGCTGCCGGCGCTCTTCCCGTTTTTCGTGGTGTGCAACCTGCTGTGCGCAAGCCCGGCCGCCCTGTGGTTGAGCCGCCCCCTGCGCCCCCTGACGCGGCTTTGCGGCATCCCAGAGGAGGCGGCGCCGCTGGCGTTGGCGCTTTCGTGGCTGGGCGGGTACGCCGTCTGCGCCCGCACGCTGGGGCAGATGCGCCGGCAGGGCACGCTGTGCCGCGCAAGCGCCGCGCGGCTGCTGCTGTTGGGGTGCTGCGCCGGGCCGGGGTTTGCCATTGGGTGCATGGGCGGGCTGATGCTCGGCTCGGTGCGGGCGGGGGTGCTGCTGTACGCCCTGCAGCTTGCGGCCAACCTGCTCACTGCGGCGTGTATTTTGCCTTTTTTGAAAGCCGGCACGGACGCCGTACCGCCGCAGCCGCAGCCCGCCCCCGCCGCGGGCCTTTCCGCCGCCATCGGCGGCGCGGTGGATTCTTCTTTACAGGTGTGTGGGTGCACGCTGTTCTTTTGCGTGCTGGCGGCCCAGCTGCGCCCCGCTTTGCCGGCGTGGGCGCCCGCGTGGCCGCTGTTGGGGATGGTGCTGGAGCTCAGCACCGGCAGCGCCGCCTTTGCCGCCGTGGGCGGCGCCTGGGCGCTGCACGGCATGGCGCTGTGCCTCAGCTGGCCCGGGGTCTCCATCCTGTGCCAGATGCGCGCGCTGCTGGGCCGCGGCGCGCCGATGGGCCTGCTGGCGGCGGCGCGCGTGCTGCACGCAGTGTGGTTGCAGGCGCTGCTGTGCCTGCTAGCGCGCTGCCTGCCGGGGGCGGTGGCGGCGTATTCCAGCCTGGCGGCGCGCGTCATCCCCATGAACCGCCTGCCGCCGGATGCTGCGGCGGTTTGTTTTGTCTTTCTTTGCTGCGCCCTTTACAAGCTGCGCCAAACCTTTTATAATAGAGGCGATTCAGCACAATAAAGCGGCAGGAAGGTGAAAGCGTTGTTCCGCAAGCCCCTCTACGGCGCAAACATCGCGCCCGCCTGCGCTTATTGCGAACACGGCACCCCCGCCGCGGACGGCAAGATGATCCTGTGCCGCCGCCGCGGCGTGGTATCGCCGTATTACGCTTGCCGCAAATTCCGCTATGACCCGCTGCAGCGGGTGCCCCGCCGCCAACAGCTGCCGGACTTTGACCCGCGGGATTTTTCTCTGGACGGATGAACCGGATCCAAAACTATTGCAAAAGGTCGTGCAAAGTTATGAATTTTGTCTTTATCTCCCCCAATTTCCCCGATACCTTCCGCCGCTTTTGCGCCGCGCTGCGCCAAAACGGCGTCAACGTGCTGGGCATCGGCGACGCCCCGTACAGTGATCTGCACCCCGAGCTGAAAGCCGCCCTGACGGAATATTACCGCGTGCCGACGCTGGAAAATTATGACGAAGTATACCGCGCCATGGGGTATTTCACCTTTAAATACGGCAAGCTGGATTGGCTGGAGAGCAACAACGAATATTGGCTTGTGCAGGACGCGCGCCTGCGCACCGATTTCAACATCACCACCGGGCCGAAGCTGGATAAGATCGACGATTTCAAGAGCAAATACCGCATGAAGGAATTCTACCGTGCGGCCGGCATCCCCTGCGCGCGGTGCGAGATGCTTTCCACGCTGGAAAACGCGCGTGCCTTTGCCAAACAGACCGGCTACCCCATCGTCGTCAAGCCGGAGAGCGGCGTGGGCGCCGAGGCCACCTACCGCATGGAGAACGACGCCCAGCTGGCGGCGTTTTTCCAAACGCCGCCGCAGGTGCCCTATGTGCTGGAGGAATTTGTGCCCGGCATTGTGACCACCTATGACGGCATCTGCGATTCCCACGGGGAGCCGCTGTTTGCCGCCAGCCACATCGCGCCCAACTCCATCATGGACATGGTCAACGAGGGCATCCCCGTCTACTATTACGTCGATAAGGCCATCCCGCCCGAGGTCGAAAAGGCCGGGCGGGCCACACTGGCGGCCTTTGGGGTGAAAAGCCGCTTCTTCCATCTGGAGTTTTTCCGCCTGACCCGCGCCAAAAAGGGCCTGGGCAAAAAAGGCGATATCGTGGCGCTGGAGGTCAATATGCGGCCGGCCGGCGGCTTTACGACCGAGATGTTCAATTACGGCCAGAGCGTGGATGTATACCAGATGTGGGCGGACATGGTCGCCTTTGACGAGCTGCGCCACACCTACACCGGCCCCAAAAGCTACTGTGTGTATGTAGGCCGGCGCGACGGCGTTGCCTACAAACGTACGCTGCCGGAGTTGGAAGCGCAGTACCAGACGGCAGCCAGGCTGTTCACCCGTATGCCGGACGCCCTGGCCGGCACGATGGGCAACCAGGTGGGCATCGCCTGCTTTGACACCCTGCCGGAGCTGGACGCTTTTGTCGCCGACGCCTTTGCGCTGCAATGACCCCGCAGCCGCCGGCACGCGGCACGTTGGCCGCGTGCCGGCGCATTGCGCCCCGCAACAATTTTTCGCAAGGGCTTGACTTGCGCCAAAAAATTGGTATACTTAATTTGTTGCGCCAAAGCGCCGCGCTGGTGTGGCTCAGTTGGTAGAGCAGCTGATTCGTAATCAGCAGGTCGCCGGTTCAAGTCCGGCCACCAGCTCCAAATGCAAAGCGATGTGTCGTTTGTTTTCGGCGCATCGCTTTTTGTTTTCTGCCTTGCGCCGGCGGTTGGCTGCTTTTTGACTGCTTTTGCCCAACCCTCACCCGGTTCTTGCTTTTGCGGCACGGGCCGGATTAGCGCCGGGACCGCTCGATCGCCTTGCGGACGCCCTCAAAGTCCGCCAAGTCCGCCAAAATTGCGCCAAAGGCCTTGACAATCCGCATGGAAATGGCTATAATTACTAATGCTGACCGGCAAGTCCGCCTATGACCGGGTGTAGCGCAGTTTGGTAGCGCGCTTGAATGGGGTTCAAGAGGCCGTGAGTTCGACTCTCGCCACTCGGACCAAAAGTGAGGCTGACGTCTCAGCAGCAAAAAGGAGCTTTCCGACGATGGAAGGCTCCTTTTTGTATGTGTGATTCTGTGCAAATTTGTGTAAATGAATGTAGAATAACTGTGCCAAAAAGGCCTTGTTGGCGCTTTATTGTGCCAAACTGTGCCAAAAATCAACGCTTGTGTGCGGTATATTCTACGGCTTCGGAGTGGCTTTTTGCCGCCCAAGCCGGCAAAACGGGCCCGCCGGCATTTTGCCGGTGGGCCCGCGCAGAGTTTGTCGGCGGTTGGGTCAGGCGATGACGAAATGGTAGATCAGCGATACCGCAACGATGAGCGCGCAGATCACGCCGGTGATGGGCGGCGCAAGGCGGATGATGCGTTCCGCCACGACATCCTCCTCGTTCTCCTCCTCCTCGTCGGCATAGCGGCCGCGGCGGGCGGGACGCTCCGCCGTGTATTCGTCGGTGTACTCCCCTGTCTCCTCGGTATCAAAGGTGCGGGTGCCATCTTCGCTTTCCTCGGAATATTCGTCGGTGTATTCGCCGGTTTCTTCCTCAAACAGGCGGCCCTGCGGGGCGTAGCGCTGCACACGCTCCGCTTCGGCGTCAAGCGCCGGGGCAGCCTGCTGCGGGGCGTAGGGCGCCGGCTGCGGCGCAGGCTGCTGCGGCGGATAGTACGGCGCGGCGGGGGCTTGCTCCTCCTGGTGGTTGATGGCTTGCTGCGCGGCCGCGGCGGTGGCGGCGGCCGCCGCCTGCGGGTCCACAACGGCGTTGATCTCCCGCTGCTGGCGCTCGGCCGCCTGGCGGGCCTGCTCCAGCAGGCGGGTCAGGGACGATTTGATGTAGCCCCGGTCACCGCCGCACTCGCTGCAGACCTGGGCGTTTTCCTCGTTGGGGTGGAAGGCGCCGCAGGCACAGAACCAGCCGTACTGGGTATCCTGCGGCACACAGGTGAGCGCCGGGTTGTTGGTGGCGGATTGCAGCGCACGCGCGATGGAGCCGGGCAGCACGCGCGGCGCCGGCAGGCGTACGCGCTTGTAGCCGCGCAGGTCGACCCCGCGCCCGTTCAAAAACGCGCGGTCCTGCTCGATCTCGACGCTGGCGACGGACGTATCGCTGACATAGACGGCATCGTCGCTGCCGAACATCTCGCCGGGCCGTGCCTCCAGCTGCTCGTAGTAGAAATCGTCCTCGCACAGGATGCGGCCGGTGGGGTCCTTGCACTTAAAGTGGATGACGAGGCCGGTCATCGTCTCGGGGCTGATGTTTTTAAACGTCAGGCAGACGGCGATCTCGCCGTTGACATCCCCCTTGAGCAGCTCGACACGCACAAACTGCACCGGGCTGCCCGCGGTAAAATAATTGGCGCGGGACTGGGCCATCAGGGAAAAATTCTGCTCCATGGTTTTACTTCACCTTATCTTCCGTCATTGATGGGCGTTCAGGCTTATTTTATGCATCCTTTGCGCTGCAAGAACTGTTTTCAGGCGTTTTCGGGGCCGGGCTGCGGCGCCGGGGCCGCCGTGTCCGGCGCCGGGGTTGCCGTGTCCGGGGCCGGGGCCGCAGAGGCGGGCTCCACAGCCGCGTTCTGCGGCAGCGTGCCGCCCTGCATCAGGGCGGCGAATTCCTCGCCGGTGATCTTTTCGCGCTCCATCAGGGCCTTGGCGACCACGTGCAGCTCCGCCATATGCTCGGACAGGATGCGGCGGGCGCTCTCGTACCCTTCATCGACGATATCGCGTATCTCGTTGTCGATCTCGGAGGCAATGGCCTCGGAGTAGCCCTTCCCCTGCCCGAAATCACGGCCCAGGAACGTCTCGCCGGGATCCCCGCCGTAGACGACCGGGCCCAGCCGCTCGGAAAAGCCGTAACGGGTGACCATGGCGCGGGCGGTATCGGTGGCGCGCTGCAGGTCGTTGGAGGCGCCGGTGGAGATATCGTCCAGCACCAGCTGCTCCGCCACGCGGCCGCCCAGCAGGGTGATGATGTCCTCACTCATCGCCGTTTTGGTCACATAGCTGGGGTCTTTTTCCGGCAGATACATGGTGTAGCCGCCGGCAGCGCCGCGCGGGATGATGCTGATCTGGTGCACGGGGTCATGCGTTTTGCAGAAATAGCCGGTGATGGCGTGGCCCGCCTCGTGGTAGGCGGTCAGGCGCTTTTCCTTCTCGGTCACGACACGGCTCTTTTTCTCGGGGCCGGCCACGACCTTGATGGAGGCTTCCTCGATCTCCTTCTCGGTGATGGCTTTCTTGCGGCGGCGGGCCGCCAGGAGCGCCGCCTCGTTGACAAGGTTCTCGAGATCCGCCCCCGAGAAGCCGGCCGTGGATTTGGCGATGGTGGCCAGCGAGACATCCGGCGCCAGGGGTTTGTTTTTGGTGTGCACCCGCAAAATATCCTCGCGGCCCTTGATGTCCGGCAAGCCGACATAGACCTGACGGTCAAAGCGGCCGGGGCGCAGCAGGGCTTTGTCCAGAATATCGGCGCGGTTGGTGGCGGCCATCACGATGACGCCGTCGTTGGCGTCAAAGCCGTCCATCTCGACGAGCAGTTGGTTGAGGGTCTGCTCGCGCTCGTCATGCCCGCCGCCCAGGCCGGCGCCGCGCTGGCGCCCGACCGCGTCGATCTCGTCGATAAAGACGATGCTGGGCATGGTCTTTTTGGCTTTCTCAAACAGGTCGCGCACGCGGGAGGCGCCGACGCCGACATACATCTCGACAAAATCCGAGCCGGAGATGGCGTAGAAGGGCACGCCCGCCTCGCCCGCGCAGGCGCGGGCCAGCAGGGTCTTGCCGGTACCGGGCGGGCCCACGAGCAGGACGCCGTGCGGGATGCGTGCGCCGAGGGAGTTGAAATTCTCGGGGGATTTGAGGAACTCGAC
The DNA here is from genome assembly GCA_947629015.1 of uncultured Gemmiger sp. Classification (GTDB taxonomy): domain Bacteria; phylum Bacillota; class Clostridia; order Oscillospirales; family Ruminococcaceae; genus Gemmiger. Next base: position 37,146 of record CANRCB010000004.1, on the reverse strand, counting down.
CACTTCCTGCAGCTCGTTCTTTTCCTCCTCGGCACCCGCGACATCGGCAAAGGTGGCTTTGCGCTGGTTCTCCTGCTGGTCCTTGACCTTGGCACGGCCCACGTTCATGATGCCGCCGCCCGCGGCGCCGCCGCGGTACAGCGAAAGGATGAGCAGCAGCGTGATGCCGATCATCGCCGCATAGAGGATGATCTCGAACCACGGCACGCTTTCCCGGATGGGCTCCCAGTCATAGACCATGGGGGCGTCGGGGTTTTCGGCGTCATAGGCGTCGATATAATCCGGCAGCTCATTGAGGAAATAGGTGATGTGCGGCAGCCGGTAGGTGATGACGACACTGCCGCCGTTCTCCGGCAGGGCCGTCTCGCCGCCGGAAAAGCCGGTGAGCAGCCCACCGGAGGGCTGCGCCGGGGCCTGTGCCGTCTCGGGCAGCGGGACGGGGCCCTCCTTCAGGCTGAGGACCATCTCGCTGGTGTTGAGGTCGAGGGAAAACGCCGTGACCTGGTTGGCCTTGAAATACGCCTCCATCTCGGAGAGCTTGAGCTCGTTGGCGCGGCCGCCCGCCATGCTGGAAAACATCGTGAACATCAGCAGCGCGGCGACCAGTACGCCGGCCAGGATCATGCCGTTGCGAGGTCTGTGTTGCAAGGTAGTATCAACTCCCATCATGCCCGGCCGGTGGCCGGGCCGCACGTTTATTTGGAATAGATCTCCGGTTTGAGCACGCCCACATAGGGCAGATTGCGGTATTTTTCGTCATAGTCGAGCCCGTAACCGACGACGAACTCATCCGGCACCTCAAAGCCGAGATAGCGCGGATGGACATCCGCCTTGCGGCGGCTCGGCTTGCTGAGGATGGCGCAGATCTCCACGCTGGCCGGATGGCGCAGCCGGAGCATCGGCATCAGGTGCGACAGCGTGACGCCGGTGTCGAGGATATCCTCCACGATGAGCACGTCCTTGCCGGTCAGATCCTCGTCAAGGTCCTTGACGATCTTGACAAGGCCGGTGGTGGAGGTGTTGGCCCCGCCGTAGCTGGACACCACCATGAAATCGATCTTGCAGGGGATGGTCACGGCGCGCATCAGGTCGGCCATGAACACCGCGGCGCCCTTCAGGATGGAGACGAGCAGCAGATCCTTGCCGGCATAGTCCCGGCTGACGGTAGCGCCGAGCTCGGCGACCTTTTGGCGTAGCTGCCCCTCGCTGACAAGGATATGGTCGATGTCCTCATGCATCGCTGCCATCGGTGTCCTCCCCTTCCCGGCCGATGCCCGGCCCGCGCAGGCAGCGCACCGCCAATACGGTGCGGGTGGCGGCGTTTGGGGCGCAGGCTTCGGCAAAGCCGCCGCCCCAGGCCCATACCACCTCGCCCCTCAGTGCCAGCAGCGGCAGCAGCGCGCGCTGTGCGGGGGGGATGGCCTGCTCATTCAGATATTTTTTCAGCGTCTTGTGCCCGCCGCGGCCGGGCGGTGCGTAACGGTCCCCGGGCTGGCGGGTGCGCAGCCAAAGATACCTTCCTATTTTATCATAATCTGCGCAACAGTTTAAGTGCTTTTTCGATTTTGGCGCATTTTTTATAAATTTTTCATATTTTTCCGCCGGTATCACGCAAAGCTCCAGCTCATAACCGCCCGGCAGCGTGTAATGCCCCGGCCGCGCGGGCTGCGGCGGCAAGGGGGAAGGTGCCGGCGCCTTTTCCGGTGCGGCGCAGTGCAGATACCCGCCGCAGCAGCAAAAGACGGCCTGCGGGGCCGCCTGCACGGCCCCCCGGCCGCGCTCCACCAACGCGCACAGCGCCTCCACCTGGCTGCGCGCGGGGGCAGCGCACCGCCGCAGCAGGGCATACAGCGCGGCGCGGCGTACCGGCGCCGGGGCGGCGCGCAAGGTGTGCAGGCTGTAGCGCCCCGGCCCCGCGGCCGCCTGTGCCAGCAGGCTTTCCGCTTGGGCGGTGATGTAGGCGTCCAGTTCCCGCATTTCTTTGGCAAAATGCGCCATGGCCGGCACAGCGTTCGGGTTGACGCCGCACAGCACCGGCAGCGCCTGCCGGCGCAGCCGGTTGCGGGCGTAGTGCGGGTCGGTGTTGGTGGCATCCACCACATAGCGCTGCCCAAGCGCGGCGCAGTAGGCTTCCGTCTCGGCGCGCGTCAGGCACAGGCAGGGGCGCACATACGCCCCGCGCCGGGGCGCGATGCCCCCCATGCCGTGCACGCCGGTGCCGCGCGCCAGGCGGAAAAGCAGCGTCTCGGCCTGGTCATTCATCGTGTGCGCGGTGGCGACCTTTGCGCCGTACCGCGCGGCAAGGGCATCGAACCAGGCGTAGCGCAGGCGGCGGGCCCAATCCTCGCTGGGGGCTTTGGGAACCTGCACGCCCTCGGCCATGGCATCGTACAAAAGCAGCTCCACCCCGCTGCGGCGGCAGAAATCCCGCACAAAGGCGGCATCCGCCCGGGAAGCCGCGCCGCGGATGCCGTGGTCGACGTGGGCCGCCAGCAGACGGATGCCCAGCTCCGCCTGCCGGCGCAGCAAAAACAGCAGCATCGCCATGGAATCGGCCCCGCCGGAGCAGGCCGCGATGACGGTATCCCCCGGTGCGAGCAGGGCCTCGGCCCTGCAATAGGCAAGCAGCTTGTCCTCCACGCGGCGGGCCGCGGCGGACGGCGTATCAGTAGTCATGGTAGGCATCTACGTCGGTAAAGCGGGTGTGTGCGCCGTCCCAGCCAAGGCGGATGGTGCTCGTCTCGCCGTGGCGGTTTTTGGCCACGATGCACTCGGCCTCGTTCTCGTTGGCCTGCTCGGCCTCGCCGGCCTGGGTGTTGTAGTAGGCGGCGCGGTAGAGGAACAAAACGACATCGGCGTCCTGCTCGATGGAGCCGGAATCCCGCAGGTCGGAAAGCTGGGGGCGGTGGTCCGACCGGCCGGAGGCTTTTTCCGCCGCGCGGGACAGCTGGGAGAGCACCATCACCGGGACGTTGAGCTCCTTGGCCATGATCTTGAGGTTGCGGGTGATATCGCTTATTTCCTGCACGCGGTTCTCGGTGCGGCGGGAGGATTGCATCAGCTGCAAATAATCCACGATGACCAGGCCAATCTTTTCCTTTTTGGGGTCCTGGTCGATCTGGCGTATCTTGGCCTTGATCTCCGGCACCGAAACGCCGGAGGTATCGTCCATGTAAATGGGCACATCGTACAGCAGCTGGGTGGCGGCGGCAAACTCATTCCAGTCGGAATTGTTGAGCCGGCCGGTGCGGAACGCCTGGCTATCGATGCCGGAGGTGCTGGAGAGGATGCGGTCGGTCAGCTGCTCACAGGTCATCTCCAAACTGAAGATGATGGTGGGTATCTTCTGCTGGCGGGCCACGTTGGCGGCAATGTTCAAAGCAAAACTCGTTTTGCCCATGCCGGGGCGCGCGGCCAGGATGATGAGGTCGGAGCGGCCGAGGCCGGTCAGCACGGTGTCAAGATAGGAATACCCGGTCGGGATGCCGGCGTATTTGTCACGGTCGGCACCGCTGAGCTTCTGCATGGTGTCGATGACCTCCAGGATGCTCTCCTGCAAGGTCTTGACGGCGCTCTTGCCCTGCCCGCTGCGGATGTCGTACAGGCGCTGCTCGGCGCTTTCCAGCAAAATGTCGGAGTCCGGCTCCTCGGCGCTCTGGGCAAGGATGGCGCGCGCCGTCTCGATCAGGCGGCGGGTCTGGTATTTTTCCCGCACGATGCGCAGGTAGGAATCGACGTTGGAGATGGAGGGCACCGTCTCGGCGATGCGCGCCACATAGACCTTGGCATCGTCCGCGCCGCGGAACGCCCCGTCCAGCGCGAGCGCGTCCACCAAAGTGACGACATCGACGGCCTCGCTCTCGCTGAACAGCTGGCGCATCTGCACAAAGATGGCGCGGTTCTGCTCGGAGTAGAACATTTCCGGCTCCAGCTCGCTGATGAGGCGGTTGAGCACGCCCTCGTCCATCAGCGCGGCGCCGAGGACGCTCTGCTCCGCCTGCATACTGTATGGCATCTGGATACCAAGGCTGGCCAGGCTCAGGCTTTGCGGCTCCTGCGGCACAGGGCACTCCTCCTTCCCGTTTGCGTTTGCTTGCCTCTTACAGCCCGGCCGATTCCACCTTGACGGTGAAGGCGGCCGTCACACCGGCGTACAGGCGCACCTTGCCGGGGTAGCTGCCAAAATCCTTGATGGAGGGCAGCTCCAGCTTTTTGCGGTCCACTTCCTCGCCGATGGTGCGGCTCAACGCCTCCGCGACGTCCTTGGCCGTGACCTTGCCGTACATCTTGCCGGAGGCCCCGCCCTTGACGGACACCGGCACCACGCGGCCCTGTATTTTGGCGGCCAGCGCTTCGGCGGTGGCGCGGGCCTCGGCCTCATGGTGGGCTTTGGCCTCGTTTTTCGTCTTGACAAGGTTCAGCGCGCCGGCATCCGCTACGGCGGCGAGCCCCCGCGGGAACAGATAGTTGCGGGCGTAACCGTCCGAAACCTCGTGGATCTCGTCCTTCTTGCCGATGGATTTGACGTCCTGCTTCAAAATGACCTTCACAGTGGTTTCCCCCTTTATGTTTCCACGGCTCAAGCCGTCGCCGTGCCGGCGGCCGTGGCCGCCTGTTTGGCACGGTATGCGTCGATCTGTTCGCGGATGCGCTGCTCCGCCTCCTGTGGGCTGCAATCCCGCAGCTGTGCGCCCGCCATCGTCAGGTGCCCGCCGCCGCCCAGCGGCTCCAAAATGACCTGCACGTTCAAAGCGCCCATGCTGCGGGCGGAGATGTTGGCGCCCTTGTTTTTGGCAAGGATGACAAAGCTGGCATCCACGCCGTTGAGGGTGAGCAGGTCGTTGGCGGCCATGGGCAGCACCACGTTCATGCCGGCATCCAGCTCCGCCGATACCGCGATGGCGCAGCCTTTGTAGAGGTAGGCGCCCTCCACGATGCGGGCGCGGGCCTCATATTCCTCCTTGCTGGTGTTGAACAGCAGCTTGGTCTGCGCTGTCTGGGCGCCGCGGCTGCGCAGCCACGCGGCCGCCTCAAAGGTGCGCACGCCCACGTGCAGCGCAAAGCTGCGGGTGTCCAGCATAATGCCGGCCAAAAGGGCCTGTGCCTCCAGCGGGGTGACGTTGCCCTCGGCGGGCATGAATTGCAGCAGCTCGCACACCAGCTCGCTCGCGCTGGAGGCGTACGGCTCGTGGTAGAGCAGCAGCGGGTCGTCGATGTGGCCCACCGCCATGCGGTGATGGTCGATCACCACCACGCGCTGGCATTTCTCGTAGATCTCGGGGCATTCCAGCAGGCGCTTCTGGTAGGTGTCCACCACGATGAGCAAAGTGTCGGGCGTGATGGCGTCCAGCGTCTGTTCCGGCTCGATAAAATCATGGCTCTCCCCCGCCGCGTCAAACGCGTCCAGCAGCGGCCCGGCCAGCGTGGTGCTGCGCCGCACGGCGATGACAGCCGGCACCTCGCACATTTTGCACAGCCGCAGCACGCCGATGGCGGAACCGACGGCGTCAAGGTCGCTCAGATGGTGGCCCATGATGATGACACTGTCGCTGTGGCGCACAAGGTCCGCCAGCGCGCCGCTCAGGATGCGGCTGCGCACATGGCTGCGCTTTTCGATGCCGCTGGACACACCGCCGTAAAACTCAAACCCGTCCCGCGTTTTGACGGCGGCCTGGTCCCCGCCGCGCCCGAGCGCGATGTCGATGCTTTCGCGCGCCATGTCCTGGCATTCGGCCAGCGTCCTGCCGCCGTGGCCGACGCCGATGGACAGCGTGACCGTGCGCCCCGTGTTCAGCGCGCGGACCTTATCGAGGATGTCGAACCGTTCCTGCCGCATACGGCGCACGTCGCGCTCCTCGACCACGGCGATGTAGCGGTTGTTCGCCACGCGGCGCAGAAAGCCGGAGGTGCGGCTGATGTATTCCTCCAGCAGGCTGTGGATGGCCTCCAGCGCGTGCGCCTGCTCGGAGTCCTTCATATCGTTAAAGATCTCGTCATAGCCGTCGATGCACATCACAAGGTACGCCGGGCGGCTGGCGGCATACTCCTCCAGCGTATCCTTATAGACCGTGTCGTCCACAAGGACGAGCACGCTGGCGCCCTTGGCGTCCGGCGCCTCACTGGCATAGGCGGTAAAGCGGTACGTCCCCGCCGTCAGATCCTGCCCGTGCGGGCGCGCGCAGACGGCAAGGTCGAGATCCGGCAGCATCTCGGCCGGCGCGGGGCAGACGGCGTCCTCCCCTTGCAGGATCATATCCCGGAAGGGCGGGTTGTACCACAGCAGCGTCCCCTGCCGCACAAGGCAGGCGGGGACGGGCAGCCGGGCCAGCGTGGCTTGCAGCTGGGAATCATCCAGTGCCTTGGCGCCCAGATACCGCGCGATGAGCGCGCGCAGCCGGTGCCCGAACACCGCCAGCAGCACCACCGCCAGCACCAGCGCAGCCGCCGGCGCCAAGAGCCACTGCGGGCGCAGCATCGCCACCGGGACCGCCAGTGCCGCGCATGCCGCTGTGAGCAGAATGAGCGCCAGCACCATCCAATAGCTGCCTGTGTGTTTCATCGCGTCCCCTCACTTCCCCGCGCGGGCCTTCACTTCCCTGCCGGAGGTCAGACCTCCATCAGGATGGGCAGGATCATCGGGCTGCGCTTGGTGCGGCGGTAAATATACCCCGACAGCGCTTCCCGCACATGGTTCTTGACGGCGTTCCAGTCCCGCCCGGATTCCGCCAGGGCGCGGTCCAGCGCCATCTCGACCTGGGCGCGGGCGCCCTCCATCAGCTCCTCGCTCTCGCGCACATACACGAACCCGCGCGAGACGAGCTCCGGCCCCGAAAGCACCGTGCCGCTGCGGCCGTCGACCGCGGCGGTGATGATGATGATGCCGTCCTCCGAAAGATGGTGGCGGTCACGCAGCACAACGTTGCCCACGTCCCCCACGCCGTACCCGTCCACCAGGACGGCGCCGGCCGGCACCGTCTCCTCCAGCACCAGCCCGTCGCGGGAGAGGCGCAGGTTCTGCCCGTTCTCGGCGATGATGATGTTGCGCGCGGGCAGGTACCCCAGGTGCTCGGCCGTTTCGGCGTGGCGCTTGAGCTGCTTGAATTCCCCGTGCACCGGCAAAAAGTACTGCGGATGCGCCAGCGTCAGGATGAGTTTCTGCTCCTCCTGGCAGGCGTGGCCGGAGACATGGGTATCGTACATATTTTCATAGATGACCTCGGCGCCCAGAGCCAGCAGCCCGTTGACGACCTTGGTCACCGTCTTTTCGTTGCCGGGGATGGGCCGCGCCGAGATGATGATGAAATCCTCCGGCCCGACCTTGACGTTGCGGTGGCTGGACTGCGCCATGCGGGACAAGGCGGACAGCGGCTCGCCCTGGCTGCCGGTGGTGATGAGGACGATCTTTTCCGGCGGATACTGGTTGATCTGCTCGATGTCGATGAGGACGTTCTCCGGCGCGTGCAGGTAGCCGAGCTCGGTGGCCATCTCGGCGTTGGAGACCATGCTGCGGCCGCTCATCGCGACCTTGCGGCCGGATTCGATGGCAAGGTCGATGATCTGCTGCACGCGGTAGATGTTGGAGGCGAACGTCGCCACGATGATGCGCTTTTTGCGCGCGCGGGCGAACAGCGCACGCACGCCCTCGGCCACCGTCTGCTCGGTGGCGGTAAAGCCCGGCCGCTCGGCGTTGGTGGAATCGGAAAGCAACGCGAGCACGCCGCGGCGGCCGTACTCGGCGATGGTGGAAAGGTCGGTCACGGCATCGCCGGAGAGCGGCGTGTAGTCGATCTTGAAGTCCCCGGTGTGGAGCACCACGCCGGCCGGGCATTCGATGGCGAAGGCGAGGGCGTCGGGGATGGAATGGTTGACATGGATGGGCTCCACGGCAAAGCAGCCAAGGCGCACCTTCTGGCGGGGGCGGATCTCGTTGAAGACGGCGCTGGCGGCCAGGCCGTGTTCCTCCAGCTTGTTGCGGATGAGCCCCAGCGTGAGCTTGGCGGCGTAGATGGGCACGTTGAACTGCTTGAGCAGATACGGCAGGCTGCCGATGTGATCCTCGTGCCCGTGGGTGATGAACACGCCCTTGATGCGGTCCCGGTTTTGCAGCACATAGGTAAAATCCGGGATGACAAGGTCGATGCCGAACATCTCGCTGTCCGGGAAGACGAGGCCGCAGTCCACAAGGATCATGTCGCCCTGGCATTCGTACAGGGTGATGTTTTTGCCCACCTCGCCAAGGCCGCCCAGCGGGCAGATGTGCATGGGCACGGCGGGCGGCTCGGGCTCATACAAGGGCCGGGCGCGGCGCGGCGCCGCGGCGCGTGTGTTGCCAAGGGGCGTGCGGCGCGCGGGGGCGCGGCCCTCCGCGGCAGCACCGGTATACCGCCCGCGCCTGGGCGCGGCGGCTTTCGGGTTGCGTTCCTGCATGGAAACCTCCAAAACTATCTGTGGGCGCGGGCCGTGGGCCGAATTGCCCGGGCGGGCCCTGCGCAATGTTGCAATGTAAGGCGGGCGGCGGTTTTTGCCATGCCGCACAATTCACCATTTTATTTCACGGTATATTATATCGGCCGAGGGGCGTGTTGTCAATGGCGATACCGTCTGCGGGCGCGGGTGGTGACAAGCCTTGCCGGATGGTGTATACTATTCACAACACCCTTACAGTATGGCCCAAAAACAGGAGGCCCGAAGATGAAACACATCAAAATTTACACCGACGGCGCGTGCAGCGGCAACCCTGGCCCGGGCGGCTGGGGCGCGATCCTGCGCTACAGCGCGGGCGGCAAAACGTATGAGAAGGAGCTTTCCGGCGGCGAGGCTTCCACCACCAACAACCGCATGGAGCTTACGGCGCTGCTGGAGGCGCTGCGCCGCCTGCGGGAGCCGTGCGAGATCGACCTGTACAGTGACAGCCAGTATGTGATCAACGGGTTGGAAAAGGGCTGGGCCAGGGGCTGGCGCGCCCGCGGCTGGAAAAAGGCCGACAGATCCCCCGCCCTCAACCCGGATCTCTGGGCCGCGCTTTTGGAGGAATGCGAAAAGCACGTCCTGCACTACCACTGGCTCAAAGGCCATGCCGGCCACCCGGAAAACGAGCGGTGCGACAGCCTTGCCGTGGCCGAGAGCCGAAAATACGGCGGCAGGCAGCCGTGAGCGCTTTCGCCCAAGGCGCCCTCCCCCGCCGGGCAAGGGCGATATCCAAAGCAAGAAAAGAGCGGCTCCCCTTCCCCGAAAAGCCGCTCTTTCTCTATCCGCACCGCGGCCCGCCTTTGCACAGCGTGGGCTGCGGTGGTTTTGCTTTTTATTCTTCGTCTTGCCGCTGCGTGTGGAGCGCCTGTATGGAGGCTTCAAGGTCGAAGGTCTTTTCCAGTTTGGTATAGATGGGCCCCAGCAGCAGCGCGGCCGGCAGCCAAAGGTTCGTGAGCGGCAGCACCAGAAAGCTGAGGGGCGCAAGCAGCACCATCGCCGCCGTGTAGGCAAGGCCCAGCGCCGCGGCGCCCAAGGACGGCAGCAGGTACCCCAGCGTGAGCAGGACGCAGTTTTTGACCTGCACCCAAAGCGCATCGCTGAACAGCACCACCTGCGCCAACAGCCACGCCGCAAAGGCAAAGGCGAGCAGCAGCCCCAGCGCGAGCACCGCCAGCATGGGCAGCGTATCGGCGGCGTAGTTGAGATGGTACAAAGCGAACACCTGCAAGGCAATCACCGTGCCGCACAGCGCCCCCGGCACAAGGCTTTGTCTGGCGTTTTGGCGCAAAGCCTTCGTCCAGGTCTGGCGCCACAAAACGGGCTCGTCCCGCGCGCCGCGCAGCCAGATATCGCACAGCGCGGCCAAAAACGGCGCGGCGAGCGCCCCGCCCAAGACCCCGGCCGCGACAGCCAGCGCCGGCAGATGCGCCGCCACGGCAAAATAAAGCCCCAGCAGGTACGGCGCGAGCGCCGCAAGGGCCAGCGCGCCGCTGAGCCACAGCGCGCCAAAATCGCGGCCAATGATCTCACACCAGCGGGCAAAACCGGTCTTGCGCGGGGCATCCGGCGGCACGCCGGGGCCGGGGCGGCCATTGTCCATAAAGGGGAACGGCATCCCTATCCCTCCTTTCCCGGGCCGGTGTGCCTGCGCATACGCAAAAGGCTGTACGGCATGAGTTCCCGCGCGCAGGGCACGGTGTAGCGCATCATGGGGTGCGGGGTGGAACCGATGCCCTGCCCCGCCGCGTCGGTGAGCCATTCCGGCCGCCACTCCACAACACTGCCGTCGGGCTGCAGCGCCTCGATAGTATCGCCCAGGGTGAATTTGCTGCGCTGGGTGCAGTCTGCCTGGCCGTTGTGCCAGGCGTCCACGGTGCCCAAAAACTCCCACTCGCGCACATAGCTGTGGCTGGGCGTCTGCAACGCCTGTCCGCGGCCAAAGTAAAACCCCGGGGAATAGTGGCGGTGGCTGGTCTTGTTGAGCTCGTCGATAACGTCATCCGGCAAATTGAATTCTTCCGCCGCGGGATCCCGCAGATATGCGTCCAGCGCGCGGCGGTAGGCGCTTGTGACCGAGGCGACGTAGTAAAAGGTCTTGGCGCGGCCCTCGATCTTGAGGCTGTCCACCCCCGCTTTGCAGATAAGGTCGATAAAGGGCACGGTGCACAGGTCGTTCGCGTTGAGGATGTAGCTGCCGCCCTCGTCCTCCCCGATCTCCATATACTGCCCGGGGCGCTTTTCCTCCAGCAATTGGTATTTCCAGCGGCAGGGCTGCGCACATTCGCCCCGGTTGCCGCTGCGCCCCGTCAGGTAGCTGGAGAGCAGGCACCGGCCGGAAACGCTCATGCACATGGCGCCGTGCACGAACGCCTCAAGCTCCAGCTCCGGCGGGCAGCGGTCCCGTATCTTTGCGATCTCGACAAGGCTCAGTTCCCGCGCCAGCACCACGCGCTTGACGCCCATCTCATACGCGGCGGCCGCGGCCGCGTAGTTCGCGATGCCGGCCTGGGTGGAAAAATGCACCTCCATCTGCGGTGTGTGCTTTTTGGCCAGCGCCAGCACGCCGAGGTCGGCGATGATGAAGGCGTCCACCCCGGCCGCGGCGGCATCCCGCATGGCCTGCGGCAGCTCGGCAAGCTCGTCGTTGGTGGGCAGGGTGTTGAGCGTCAGATAGACCTTTTTGCCGCGCGCGTGGGCAAAAATACACCCCTCGGCCAGTTCCTGCGGCGTAAAATTGACCGGCGCCGCCCGCATACCGAACCTTGGCAGCGCGCAGTACACGGCATCGGCGCCGAACAGCACGGCATATTTGAGCGTTTCTAGGCTGCCGGCGGGGCTCAACAGTTCCGGGCGCGCAAGCATGGGCGCGGCCTCCTTTGCGGTGGGATAAAGCTGCGGCCCCTGTGCGGGGCCGCAGCGGGGTTTCGGGCGGGGCTCAGCCCCAGCCGGCCTTTTGCACGTTGGCGACGTGCTCGTCGGCCGTCTTGGCGAAGAAATACTGCCCGGCGACGTCGGTGCCCGGGTGGCCGGTCACAAAGAAGTAGTACCCCTCGCTGACGTACTGCGCATCCGGGGTGAGCGCGGCCTCGATGGCAACGCGCCCGGGGTTGGTGATGGCGCCCGCCGGCAGCCCGCTGATGCGGTAGGTGTCGTAGGCGGCCAGCACCTCCTCGGGGATGGCGCCGGCGTCCCGCCAACCCATATAGGTGGCCATGGGCGAGTTCCAGAGATAGTTGTTCTCCTCGTCCCGCGTGATATAGCTGCTGGCGTTGGATTCCAGCCGGTGGGCGCTCCACAGCGGGTCGGTGGAGTTGAGGCGGTTGTAGAAGCAGGCGGCCACACGCTGGTTGTTGAGCAGCGCCTCCTCGCCTTCGGTAAAGCCGGCCTCCTCCTGGATGAAGCTCGCGAGGATGACGGCCTGGTCCAGCGTCATGCCGCTGGCGGAGATCTGCGCGTTCAGGTCGGCGGTCTGGCGCGCGAACTCCCCGTAGAAGACGTCCACATAATAATCGACGTCCTCGTCGGTGTAGAACTCATAGGTGTTGGGGAACAGATACCCCTCGCACTTGAGCAGGCGGCCGGGGTTGTCGGGGATCTGGGCCCAGAAATCGTATTTGCTCCAATCGGTGCCGTCGGTGCCGTCGGCGCAGGCGAGGAATTCCTCCACCGTGCACAGGCCGTTGTCCGCCAGCTGCTGGGCGATGGCCACCGCGGTGGAGCCTTCGGGGAAGGTCAGCGTGACGGTGGCGCGCCGCTCGACCTGCTCGGCCAGGGATTTGAGGATATCGTTGTAAGACATGCCCGCCCGCAGCATATGCGTGCCGTATTGCAGCGTGGTGCTCTTGCCGCTGTACTGGGCATAGTAGCGGAACAGCCATCCATGCTCGATAAGCCCCTCATCCTCCAGCTGCTGGGCGATGGTGGTGACGGTCGCGCCCTGGTCGACCTTGAAGCCGACCTCCTGGCTGAGCTCCTGCGCACCGTTGACCTCGCCGTACAAAGCGAGGATCTCCCTGCCGCCAAGCAGGATGAGCGCGATAAACGCAAGGAAGAAAAGGCAGCCCAGCGGCAGATGCCAGCGCGGACGGCGGTAGGTGCCGGGCTCGTCGTCCTCCTCCTCATACGCCGCCGCCCTGCGGGCCTTGGCGGGCTTTTCCTTTTTGGGTTTGGACGGCTTTTCTTTTTTGGGGTTTTTAGCTTTTGGGGGTTCCCCCGCCGGGGCAGCCGGTACGGGTGCGGGCGTCTGCGGCTGTGCCGGGCGCGGCGCGGTACGCATCTGCCCGGCGGCCGGGCGGCGCGCCAGGATCTCGGGGCCTTCCTCCGGCCGGGGCTGCGCGGGGCGCGCCGGGGCCTGCTGCGGCTGGCCGGGTTGGCTGGCCGCTGCACCGTCAAAACGGTTGATCCTCATCCTTTGCTCCTTTTGCCCCGGTGCCGGGGCGGACTTTGGTTTTCTCCGCCGCTACAGCAGCGCACGGAAATACATCTCTGCGGTGGAAAACGGTTTTGCCAGCGGGCGCAGCATACCGTACGGGCAGCGTTTGCCCTGCCCCAGATACAAACTTTGCGTTTCGGCCAAGAAAAGCGTGGCGGCCGTAAGGCCGGTGTGGTTGCGCGCGGCTTGCAGCAGGATATCGGCGCTGTGGTCGTTATCGGCCTGCAATTCCACAAAGCGCATCTGCTCCGCGGCGGTATAAAACAGCCCGTAGGCGCGCGGGGTGCTGACGATGGTCAGCCCGCTTGCGTACAGCCGGTGCAGGATGCCGGCCATGGTCTTTTCCGGAAAGACGACGCTGCCGGGGCGGTAATGCAGCCGCAGCTCCTGCAGGCGGCGCACCGTGACGGTATCGAACTCCGCCTGCGCCCACAAATTTTGCGGGATAACGCGCTCCATACGCCGCAGCGCGAACGCCGGCCGGAACCCCAGCTCCGCATATTGCTGCCTGGCGGCGGCGCCCGGCGGTGCCGCTACGGCGAACGTGTACCCGCGTGCCGCGCAGGCGCGCAGGGCCGCATCGGCAAAATTGCGTGCGGCCGCGGCGTCCGCCTGCGGGGCGGCATACGCCCCCGCGAGCCAAACCCCGCGCCTTGTGCCGCTGTACACCGGCACGAGCGCCAGCACCACATCGATGGCGGGCGGAGCCTGCTGCAGGACGAGCAGATCCTTATACCCGATGACATCCCGCGCCCACGCCGCAGCCTGTTCCGGGGTTTCCCGGCGGGCGGCGGCGCGCAGCTGCGCGATGCGGGCCAAATCTTCTGCCTGGGCTCTGCGCAGCATGGGCACACCCCCTGTCGGTCCGGGCTGTCACAACCTGATTTTACAGGATATCGGCCAAATGTGCAAGTACTTCGGCGTGGATATCCTGCACCGTGCGCATGGTTTTTACATTGCTTTCGCTTTTGGTGCACTCGATGCGCCGCCAGCCGAGGGCTTTGGCGCAGTATTCCGCCGCGGCGCGGGCGCGGGCCAGGTAAGCGGTGTCTTTTTCCTGGATGTCCTTTTTGCTCTCGTCGCCGCGGTAGCGCGCCGTCATCAACTGCTGGGAGACTTCGGGGTCGACCGCGAGGTAGATTACGGCGTCCGGCGCCGGCAGGCCGAGTTTGCGGTACTCAAAATCAAAGAGCCAGGCAAGGTAGGCATCCCATTCCTGCGGCGGGCATTTGGCGCACTGGTGCACGGCGTTGGAGGTGGTGTACCGGTCGGCGACGAGCAGGCCGCCGGCATCGTAAAAGGCCCCCCAATCCGCCTTACAGCCGGCGTAACGATCAACGGCATAGAAGGCGCTGGCCGCGTAGGCGTTGACGTCGTCCGGCTTTTGGCCGAAATCCCCGCGCAGGTACATTTTGACGAGCGCGGAGGAATCACTCTCATAATTGGGGAAGGTGATGCCCCGCACCCGCCTGCCCTGCGCGGTGAGGGCTTCGGTCAGCAGCTTTGCCTGCGTGGCCTTGCCGGAACCGTCCAGCCCCTCCAATATGATCAGTTTACCCATTCTGCGCGGCCCCTTCCTTCAAGGCGGCGTATTTGTCCCGCACGGCCTTCTGTTTGCCGCAGCACATTTTGCCCTCGGGGCAGGGGCCGGTGAGGCAGCGCGGGCCGGCGGCGGCAAAGATGTGCGGCGCCAGCGGCAGCACAAGGCGCAGCATCTCGTCCGCCACGGCGCGTATCTCCCATTGGGCACGCTCACAGCAGCGCAGGTTGAAGAAGTTGAGCAGGCTGCGGCAGTTCATCGTGAGCACCATCTTGGTCTCGCAGGCGTTGGGCAGCACAAAGCGCGCGTCCTCGTTGGCCTTTTTGGCGGCGGCGCGGCGGGCGGCCTTTTCCTCCATGCCGCCGGCCATCAGGGCTTTGGTGTGCGTCTCCTCCAGCGCCTTGACGAGTTCCAGATACCTGGCGGCGTCGGCGTCCATCGTCTCGATGAATTTGGCTTTTGCCGCCGGGATGGCCTCTACCTCCGGCGGGATGACGTAGCGGAAATCCTCCAGCCGCACATAACGCTGGCTCTGCACGCTGAAGGAGGCGATGCGGTGCCGCGTGACCTGCGCCAAAAAGGTGCGGGAGACGCCCTCGATGCCAAAGGTGAAGCTGGCGTGCTCGATGGGCGAGGCATGGCCCATGTCCGAGAGGGTCTGCAAAAAGGCGGCGGTCTTTTCGGGGGTCAGGCCGTCGAGCAGGGTAGCGATGTGCGCGTCGGAATAGCACAGCTTGGCCGCCGCGGCGACGGTCTTTTCCGGGTCATTGGTGTGGGCGAGCAGCGTGACGAGCATGGGCGGTACCTCCCTTTACGGTTCTATCTTGGTCAGCGGCGCGTAGTTGGCCATGGTCTTTTTGACGCCCACGCGCTCAAATTCTATCTCAACGATGCAATCCCCCGCTATGGGGGTGGACTTGCGCACGACCCCGCGGCCAAACACCTTGTGTTCCACGATGTCGCCGGGGGCAAAGGCGGCGGCCTTCTGCTTTTTGGGCGCGGCCTGCGCCTGCATCGCGGCCAGCGTGGCGCTGCCCGCCCCGGCCGGCACGGCGGGCCCGTGGCCGAACGGCGGGCTGTGCCGCCCGCCGGGCCGGTTGGGGCTTTCGTGCCCGCCCGAGGCAAAGCCGCTGCGCCCGGTGGCCCAGCCGCGGTTGTATTCGGCGTTCAGGTACCCGCGCGAAGCGCCGGAATACCCGCTTCGCCCGCCCGGCACCGTCGTGCTGTAGATGCCGAACCCGGCGCCGGCGTCAAGCTCCGGGCTTTCGGACATCTCCATCAGATCCGGGGCGATCTCCTCCAAAAAGCAGGAGGGCGGGTTGCGGCGCGTCTGGCCAAAGATCATGCGCTGGCGCGCCGAGGACAGATACAGTTCCTTTTTGGCGCGGGTGATGCCCACGTAGCATAGGCGGCGCTCCTCCTCCATATCCTCCTCATTATAGCGCGAAAGCTCGCCGGGGAAAACCCCTTCCTCCATGCCGACGATGAACACATACGGGAATTCCAGCCCCTTGGCGGAATGCATCGTCATCAGGGTGACGTTGTCGGCGTTTTCGTCGTAGCTGTCGATGTCGGAGATGAGGGCGACCTCCTCCAGGAAGCCGGCGAGGGTGGCGTCCTCCCCGTTTTGGTCGGCGTAAGTCTTGACGGCGTTGGTCAGCTGGCCAAGGTTCTCAAGGCGGGTCTCGCCTTCCTCGCCCTGGGCCTTGAGCATCGCCTCATAGCCGGTCAGCTCCATCACCTCCGGCACAAGGCGCTCCAGCGGCAGCGCGGCGGCGGCCTGGCACAGCCGCTCATACAGGGCGTAAAACGCGCCCAGCGCCGCGGCGGCGCGGCCAAGCTCGGGATACCGCGCGGCGTTTTGGATGATATCCAGCATCGGTACGCCCCGCGCGGCGGCCAATTCGCCGACCTTGTCCAGCGTCGTGGCGCCGATCTTGCGCGCCGGCTCGTTGATGATGCGCCGCAGGCGGACATCGTCGTGCCGGTTGGAGATGACGGCAAGGTAGGCGTTGATGTCCTTGACCTCCTTGCGCTCAAAAAAGCGCTGGCCGCCGATGATGCGGTACGGGATGCCGGCGCGGGCAAAATACGCCTCGATGGGGCTGGACTGGGCGTTCATGCGGTAGAGCACGGCGTGGTCGCGCAGGTGCGCGCCCTGCTTGAGGTGGCTGCCGATGACCTCGGCGATGTGGCTGGCTTCGTCCTGCTCGCCGGCGGCAAGGTAGTGGTGCACCTTGGCGCCCACATCGTTTTTTGTCCACAGCGTTTTGCCCTTGCGGCCGTTGTTGTTGCGGATGACGCTGTTGGCGGCATCCAGGATGTTGCCGGTGGAGCGGTAGTTCTGCTCCAGCCGGATGACCCGCGCGCCGGCAAACGCCTGCTCAAAGTTCAAAATATTCTCAATGGTGGCGCCGCGGAAGCGGTAGATGGACTGGTCGTCGTCCCCCACCACGCAGACGTTGTTCCCCCCGCCGGAAAGCAGGCGCACAAGGTGGAACTGCGCGACGCTGGTATCCTGGTATTCATCCACGAGCACATAGTGGAATTTTTCCTGATAATACCCGCGGGCCTCGGCGTCCTTTTGCAGCAGGAGCACGGTGTGCAGGATGAGGTCGTCAAAATCCATGGCGCCGGCCTGGCGCAGCCGCTGCGCGTAGGCGGTGTAGACCTTGGCGACGAGCGCGCCCTTGACATCCTTGGGCGGCTGTGCGGCGACCTCCTCCGCGGTGAGCAGCTGGTCCTTATAGCGGCTGATCTGCGCCAGCGCCGATTTGGGCGGCAGGAATTTATCGTCGATGAGAAGGTCCTTGTACAGCTGCTTGACGACGCGCTGCTGGTCGTCGGCGTCATAGATGGTAAAACTTTTGGGGTAGCCGATGCGCTCCGCCTCGCGGCGCAGGATGCGCACACAGGCCGAATGGAAGGTGGAGGCGTGCACGTCGGCGCCCATCGTCTCGCCCAGCATGGCGCGCAGGCGCTCCTTGAGCTCCCCCGCCGCCTTGTTCGTGAAGGTGATGGCCAGAATGTTCCACGGCCGCACCGGACGCACGGCCAGCAGGCCTGCAAGTTCCCGGTCCGGCATCCCGCCGCACATCATCACGGTGCGCAACGCGGTAAGGTCGGCCTCGGCCACGGGGCGGCAAAGCTCGGCGCTGCCGTGCGCGCAGCCAAAGCGGATGAGGTTCGCGATGCGGTTGACGAGCACCGTCGTCTTGCCGGAGCCGGCGCCCGCCAAAATCAGCAGCGGGCCCTCGGTGGCAAATACCGCCTCGCGCTGTTTGCCGTTCAAACCGGCAAAGCAGCTTTCGATGTAGCGGTCACGCAGGGCAAGGAATTCCTGTGTCAGTTCGGGTCGGGAGGCGGGCATATGTGTCCCTCTTTCTTGTGGATTTGTGCGTTTCGGTCCGCGGGCCGGCCCCGCTCACAGGGCGTGGTAGTAGGGGCAGATGTCCGCATAGCGGCCGTCCGGCAGGCGGAAACCCTTTGGGATGGTGCCCAGCTGTACAAAGCCCAGCCGCTCATACAGGTGCCGCGCGTGGACGTTCGTGGCCACCACGGCGTTGAATTGCAGCACGCCGAACCCGCAGGCTTTTGCCTGCGCAAGGCTGTGGCGCACGAGCTGCTCCCCGATGTGCTCCCCACGCCGGGCTTTGGCCACGGCATAGCTGGCGTTGGCGATGTGCCCGCAGCGCCCCACATTGTTGGGGTGCAGGATGTACAGCCCCACAACGGCGCCGGCCTCATCCTGTGCCACACCGCAGAAGGTCTGCGCGGCGAAAAACGCCGTGGCCGCGGCCGTATCGAGCGTCTGCTCCTGCGGGAAGGCGACGCCCTCCCGTACGACCTCGTTCCAGATATCGGCCATGGCCGGGATGTTCCCGGGGCGGAAGTTCCGCACCTGTATCGGCATAACGCGCACCTCGCTTTTTCAGTTGAAAGGCTCCGGCTGTTCGGCAAAGGCCGAGCGCCAGACCTTGGGCGTGGCGTCCCGGAAACCGGCGGCCAGCTCGCGGCCCATCGTCAGGCTGGCGGCGGTACCGCGCGCCACGCAGTACAGCGGCTCGGGCGCAAGGGCTACGTCCACGTGCAGCGCCCCGGCCAGATACCCGGCCAGGCCGCGCAGCATACTGCCCCCGCCGGTGAGCAGGATGCCCCCGCGCGCGATGTCGGCGGCCAGCTCCGGGGGCGTTGCTTCCAGCACGCCGCGCGCCGCGTCGGCGATGCGGCCGGCCAGTTCCTGCACCGGCTCGTACAGGTCATGCGTATAGACGAGCTGGCGCGCGGGGAGGTTTTTCTCCCACGAATGGCCCTTGACCTCCAAAACGGCCTCGAATTCCGTCCGGGTGCAGCAGGCCACCTGCTTTTTGAGTGCCTCGGCCGTGACGGGGCCGATGGAGAGGGCATATTTTTCCTGCACCCAATGGGCGATGCAGGTATCAAAGGCGTTGCCCGCCACCGGCAGGCCGGCGGCCCGGACGCGGCCGCCCATGCTGATGACGGCGATGTCGGTGGAGCCGCCGCCGATGTCGATGACCATGCACCCACGCGGGGCGCGGATGTCCACCCCGGCGCCGATAGCCGCGGCCACCGGCTCGTCCACCAGATAGACGCTGCGGGCGCCGGCGCTCATCACGCTTTCGACGACGGCGTCCGCCTCGACGCCGGTGATGGCCGCCGGCACGCACACCGCCACACGGGGCTTGATGAGGCGCGAGGGGCACACCTCGTTGACAAAGCGCAAAATAAGCTCATGCGTCATGCGCTGGTCCTGGATGACACCGTCGCGCAAAGGGCGGATTACTTCGATGTAGCCGGGCGCGCGCCCCGTCATGCGCAGGGCCTTCTCCCCCACCGCGATGACGCTGCCGGTGCGGGTATCCACCGCGCCGACGCTGGGCTGGCAGAGCACGATGCCCTTCTCCTGCGTGGCGATGACGATGGAACTGGTGCCAAGGTCGATACCGATGTCCTGTTGTTTCATGGGTCTTGACGCTCCTGTGGTTTTTGGCCGCCCTGGGCGGGGGTGCGCTTTTCTTTGGGCAGCTCCTCGTCGGCCGCAAGGCAGAACGCCGCCACCTCCACGGCGCCCGCCTCAAGCAGCGCCAGCGCGCAGGCCGAGACGGTGGCCCCGGTGGTGATGACGTCATCGACGAGCAGCAGCCGTTTGCCGCCCAGGTCGGTGCCGGGGCGCACGGCATAGGCGCCGCGCACGTTGCGCAGCCGTTCCTCCCGCGTTAAGGTCTTTTGCGGTTTGAGCTCCCGCGCCACGCGCAGCGGCGCAAGCACCGGCACGCCGAGCACCTGCCCCAGCCGTTTGGCGATAAGATGCGGCAGGGCGGTGCGGTCCTTCCCGCGGCGCGGCGGTACCGGCACGATGGCGCTGTAAGGCGCCAGGCCGGCGGGGCCCTGCCACACCGGGCGGCCGCCCGGCGCTTTGGCCGGGGCGGCGCCGAACACGTGGATGAGCGCAAGGTCCGCCAGCTCCCGCGCGTACCACGGGCGGCCGTGGCCCTTGCACAGCAGGATGGCGTGGCGCACGGCGCCGGCGTAATAGTAGGCACCCGCCGCCGTGCCGAGCGCCGAGAAGCTGTGTTCGCTCTGCGGCAGGCGCGGCGGGTCATGGCGGAGGCGGCGTTCCTCCTGCGCGCAGGCCGGGCAGCAGGCGGCGAACGGCGCGCCGGGGCCGAGCAGCGCGTCACAAAAGGGGCAGCGCCGCGGGTACAGCCACGCGGCGAGGCGTTCCCCCGCCGGGGCAAGGCGCGCCCGGAGTTCCGGCGCGGTCACGGCTGCGCGGGGCGCGCCGCCGCGGCCAGCAGGTAGCGCAGCCCGCTGTAGCGCAGGTTCTGGCGCACATTGTCCACCATGGCCTGCTCGGTGCGGGCGGTGCCGGCCAGGATACACAGCCTGCGCGCGCGGGTCACGCCGGTGTACAGAAGGTTGCGGTAGCACAGCCGGGCGGGCACATCCGCCACCGGCATCACCACGGCCGGGAACTCCGACCCCTGGCTCTTGTGCACCGTCACCGCGTAGGCGGGCTCCAGCTCCGCCAGCTGGTCGGGGCCGTACTCGTATTTCCGGTCCTCCATGCGCACGGCCACGGTGCGCGTTTCGGTGTCCACGGCGGTGATGACGCCAAGATCCCCGTTGTAAGCGCCAACGCCGGCCTCGCCGCCCTCACGCTCATAGGGGATGTCGTAATCGTTTTTGATCTGCATGACCTTGTCGCCCAGGCGCAGGATCTTGCGGTTCTCCCCGGTGCCCAGCTGGGGCTTTTGCGGCGACGGCGGGTTGAGCAGCGCCTGCAAACGGCGGTTGAGCTCCACGCTGCCGGTGGGGCCGAGTTTGGTCGGGCAGAGGACCTGGATGTCCCGCACGGGATCCAGCCCGTAGCTTTTGGGCAGCCGCACGGCGACAAGGTCGCATACAAGACGCTGGCAGGCAAGGCCGGCAGCTTCGAGCAGGAAAAAGTCATCCTCCCGGCCGCCTTTCTGCGGCATCTGCCCGGCCACGATGCGGTGCGCGTTGCGCACGATGAGGCTTTTCTGTGCCTGGCGGAAGATATGCTCCAGCCGCACGGTGGGCAGCACGCCGGCGCGCAGTATCTCGCTGAGGATGTTGCCCGGCCCGACGCTGGGCAGCTGGTCGGCGTCGCCCACCAGCACGAACCGGCAGTGCGGCCGGCAGGCGGCCAGCAGCGCCTGGAACAGCTTGACGTCCACCATGCTCATCTCATCCAGAATGACGATGTCGAACGGCAGCAGGTTCTTCTCGTTGTGGACAAAGCGCACGGTGCCGGTGGTGTAATCGACCTCGAGCAGGCGGTGCACGGTCGAGGCGCTGTGCCCGGTCAATTCGCTCAGGCGCTTGGCGGCGCGGCCGGTCGGCGCGCAGAGGGCGACGCGGTCATATTTTGCCTCGTACAAGGCAAGGATGGCGTTGACGGTGGTGGTCTTGCCGGTGCCCGGCCCGCCGGTGAGCACCGTCACCCGGCTGGAGAGTGCCAGCCGGATGGCCTCGCGCTGGGCGGGGGCGTACTGCATCCCCTGCGCGTGCTCCAGCGCGCTGATATCGCTTTCCAGGGTGCGCGGCGGCTCGGCCGGCCAGGCGGCCACCTCCGCCAGGCGGGCGGCGATGTCCTCCTCGGCGCGCAGCAGGTCGGGCAGGTAGATATAGTCCGTCCCGTCAAAGCGGCGGGCGGCCAGCTCCCCGTCGGTGATGAGCTCTTCCAGCACGCCGTCCACGCGCGCGGGCTCCACGCGGATGAACCGCGCGGTGGACTGCAGCAGCTTCTCCCGCGGCAGGCAGGTGTGGCCGTTGCCGGCGTTGTGCCGCAGCGCGTACAGCAGCCCCGCCGCCACCCGCAGGCGGCTGCCGCTTTCAAAGCGCAGCTGCGCGGCGATGGCATCCGCCTGCGCAAAGCCGAGGGAAAGCGGCTCCCCGCAGAGGAGGTAGGGGTTTTTCTCCAATGCCTCGACGGTGTGCGGGCCAAACGCGCGGTAGGCGGTGACAGCCTGCTGTGCTGACAGCCCGAACCGCCCCATCCAGGCGATGACCTCCCGCACGCCGTACAGGCGCCTGAACTCCGCCGAGATGGCGGCGGCCTTCTGCGGCGTGATGCCGCGCAGCTCACACAGACGCTGCGGCGCCTCGGCGATGACGGAAAGGGTCTCGGCGCCGAATTTTTCAACGAGCTTTTTGGCGGTGGAGGGGCCGATGTAGGGCAGCACGCCGCTGGCAAGGTAGCTCAGGATGGAGCCCTCCTCCTGCGGGAGGGCCGCCTCGCAGCTTTCGGCAGCGAACTGTTCGCCGTAGGTGGGGTGGGTGGTCATGTGCCCGTACACCACGACCGACATACCGTTGTCAACGCTGCCGACGTTGCCGCAGACGATGACCTCGCTGCCGCCGGCCGTGACCTCAAAGACAGAGTAGCCAGTATCGGCGTTTTCAAAGATGATGTGGGTGACGGTCCCCTCCAGCTTGAGAAGCTGGCCCTGCTGTTCGGCCGGCATGGCGGTCCCGCCCCCTTCCCTATTGCGTGTTATGGCATATCGGCCCAATATATAGTGCTATTATAGCGCATCCGGGCGGATTTGGCAAACGGAAAAGGCGCCCGCGGGCGCCTTTTCCGGAAAGTTTTCAAATTTTACATCGCTGCGTCAGTGCCAAAGTGCCTGCACCGCCGCCCACAGCGGCGGCACGAGCAGCGCGGGCAGGAAGTTGGCGGTCTTTATCTTATAGCTGCCCATGAAGTTGACGCCGATGCAGCCCACCAGCACATACCCCACGGCGCAGATCTGGCGCAGCAGTTCCCCCTGCAAAAACGGCTCCAGCACGCCGGCCAGCAGCGTGATGCCGCCCTGGTAGAGCGCGACGGGGATGGCGGAGAAGATGACGCCGGGGCCCATCGTGGCGCCAAGAACGATGCTGGAGATGCCGTCCAGCGTGCTTTTGACGTACAGCACGCTGGCGTCGCCGCGCAGCCCGTCGTTGAGGGAGCCGATGATGGCCATGGCGCCCACGCAGTAGATGAGCGTGCCGGAAACAAAGCTGGCGGCAAAACCCGTAAGGTGCAGCTTTTGCTCCACCAGCGCCGAGGCGCCGTTGAGGCGGTCGTCTATGCGCAAAAGCTCCCCCGCCAGCACGCCCAGCACCAGGCTGAACACGAGCAGCAGCTCCCCCGCGGAGGAAAGGGTGCCGTCGGCGTTCACGGTGAGCATATTGGCCGCCACGCCGTTGACGCCGATGACGATGACGGCAAGCCCCATGGCTTTATGGACGGCATCCTCCATACGGGCAGGGATGCCCTTTTTGGCCAACAGGCCCACAGCGCCCCCCGCCACGATGGCCGCGGCGTTGACAACGGTACCCAGCATTGCGTATCCACCCTCTGCTTTTTACAAAATGCGCGCAATGCCTATAATAGCAAATCACAGCGCCGCTTGCAAGGCCTTTACGCGGTCGGTCAGTTCCCATTTTACGCCAAGATCCTCGCGCCCCATGTGGCCGTAGGCGGCCAGAGGGCGGTAGATGGGCCGGCGCAGGTCAAGGTCACGGATAATGGCCGCCGGGCGCAGGTCGAACACCTTGCGCACCGCCGCCGTGATGGCCTCATCGGCCACGGTGCCGGTGCCAAAGGTATCGACCATGATGGACACCGGCTCCGCCACGCCGATGGCGTAGGCGAGCTCGACCTCGCATTTTTTGGCAAGGCCGGCGGCGACCACGTTCTTGGCCACCCAGCGCGCGGCATAGGCGGCGGAACGGTCCACCTTGCTGGGGTCCTTGCCGGAGAAGCACCCGCCGCCGTGGCGCGCGTAGCCGCCGTAGGTATCCACGATGATCTTGCGGCCGGTCAAGCCGGTATCACCCTGCGGCCCGCCCACGACAAAGCGCCCGGTGGGGTTGATGAAGTATTTGGTGTTTTCGTCCAGCAGCTCTGCCGGCACGGCGGCCCGGATGACCTCGCGCAGGATATCGGCGCGCAGCTGTTCGGTGGACACCTCCGGCCCGTGCTGGCTGGAGACGACGACGGTATCCACGCGCGCCGGCTTGCCGTCCACATATTCCACGGTGACCTGGCTCTTGCCGTCCGGCCGCAGGTACGGCAGCGTGCCGTTTTTGCGCACCTCGGTCAGGCGGCGGGCCAGCCTGTGGGCAAGGCTGATGGGCAGCGGCATGAGCTCCGGCGTTTCGTCGCAGGCGTAGCCGAACATCATGCCCTGGTCGCCCGCGCCGGCGACGTCGTCGTTGGTGCCAAGGGCGATGTCGGGGCTCTGGCCGTCGATGTTGGTGATGACGCCGCAGGTGTCGCAGTCAAAGCCGTATTTGGCGCGGTCATAGCCGATGCTGCGCACGACCTCGCGCGCGATGGCGGCAATGTCGACATAGCAGCTGGTGGTGATCTCGCCCATCACATGGACAAGGCCGGTGGAGCAGGTCGTCTCGCAGGCGACGCGGGCGTCGGGGTCCTTTTCAAGGATGGCGTCGAGCACGGCGTCGGAGATCTGGTCGCAGATCTTGTCGGGATGGCCCTCGGTGACGGATTCGGACGTGAAGAGGAATTTGGACATAGGTGTTGCCTCCTTTGGGATTTTTGCAGAAAGGCAACTTCTCAATGCAACACGCGCCGCCCCGAAAGGGCGGCGCGCGATACGCTTATCTTCCGGTTTCCCGCAGGATTTGGCACCTTGCATACGCAGGTTGCCGGGCTTCACAGGGCCTGTTCCCTCAGCCACTCTTGATAAGTTGCTATTCTGTTGTCGAGGATACTGTAGCACAAAGGTCGAAGGTTGTCAACACTTTTTTCAGCGCCGGCCCTTGAGGATGGGCGAAAGCGGCTTGTAAATAAAGAAGCAGATCGCGGCGTCCAAAAGCCCCTTGACGAAGGTGAAGGGCAGGTTGAACACCACCAGGCATTCCAGCAGACCGTTGACGCCGGGGCGGATGGCCTGGTACGCGCCGATGATGGCGTCGATGCCGCCGAACATTTTGGCATAGACCGGGTAGCTGATGAAATAGTTGACCGGCACGCTGATGACGGCCATCACCGCCGCGCCGGCCAGCGAGGCGAGGATGGCGGTCCTGCGGGTCTTGCGGCGCTTGTAGAGAAGCCCCGCCGTACCCACGAACGCGGCCCCCAGCAGGAAGTTGCACAGCTCCCCGATGCCGCCGGTGCTGCCGTGGAACACAAGGTTCAAAAGGTTTTTGACAAGGCATACCCCGATGCCGGGCAGCGGCCCCAGCGCGAAGGCGGCGAGGAGCGCCGGCAGCTCCGATACGTCCATCTTGACAAAGGACGGGATGACGGGGAGGCTGAAGTCCAAAAACATCAGCACGGCGGCGACGGCCGAGAGCATGGCGGTGACGGTGAGCTTGCGCAGGTTGGATGTGTTGGCGGTTTGCATGGAAAGACCCTCCCAAATCATGGTTTTGAAAGCCGATTTCCGCTTTGGGAGGCGTGTGCCGTGCCGGTGCCGCCGCTGCAAAAAACGCCCCTTTGCCAATACGGCAAAAGGGCGCAGCAAAAGCGGCAGAACACAGCGTCGCTTCCGTTTCTTCCATCCGGACTGTACCGTCGGCCCCGGAGTTCCACCGGGTCAGCGGCCCCACTACAAAAGGGCCGGTCGCGGGCTATACCGCCGGTGGGGAATTTCACCCCGCCCTGAAACAGACTTTCTGCCCACCAGTATAGCACCCCGGCGGCAAATTGCAAGTACCCGTTGCAGAAAAATGCGCGGTTGTGCTAAAATAGCGGTATCGCAACGACAGGGGGCACCGGCCATGGATGCTTTGATACGCTTTTTCCGCGATCTGAGCCCGCAGCAGCTGTTCTGGGCGCGTGTGGTGCTGACGGCGGCGCTGGGGCTGGCGGCGCTGTTCGGCACAAGGGCGCTGCACGGGCTGACGGCGCTGCTCACCCGCAAACTGCGGCCCTATGCCCCGCGCTGGATGCAGATCCTGTTCGAGGGGTTCGACGCGCCGCTGGTGCTGCTGGGGCGCGCGGTGCTGGTGTACGCGGCGCTGCTGGCTTTCCCCATGCCGCTCGTCGACACGGCCACCCTGTGGGCGGTGCTCACGCCCTTTGTCAAGGCCGCGGCGGTGCTGCTCATCGCGTGGGGGATGTGGCGCTCGGCCCCGCTGTGCCGGCTGCTGTTCTCAAGCGCCGGGGACCGGCTGGATCTGGAAACGAACCAGACCCTTGCCCATTTCTTTGAGAACCTGTTCCGCTTTATCGTCGCCGTGTTCGCGGTGCTCATCGTGCTGGACTGCTTCGGCGTGCCGGTGGCAAGCCTCGTGGCCGGCGCCGGCATCGTGGGCCTGGCCGTCAGCCTGGCGGCGCAGAGCACGCTGTCCAACCTCATCGCCGGCATCACGCTGGTGGTGGAACACCCCTTCGCCATCGGAGATTACATCACCCTCGGCAGCTTTGAGGGCACGGTGGAGGACATCACCTTCCGCTCCACCCGCATCCGCACGCCGGATCAGGTGGTCATCACGGTGGAGAATGCCAAAGTATGCTCGGAATACATCCAAAACGGCTCCCAGCGCAGCAGCCGCCTGTTGTGCTATACGCTGCGCGTACCCTATGAGACGCCCTCCCCCGCGCTGGACGCGCTGTGTGACGATATCGCCGCCCGCTTTTCGGCCGACCCCGGCGTAAACCCGCAAAACCTCATTGTCGGGCTGGACAGCATCGGCGAGGACGGCATCCGCATCCTGATCCGCTGCTGGACCTCGACCGCCGATTACAACGAATACCTGCGCACGCGCGACCGGCTGCATCGCCTGACGCTGCGCCTGGTGCAGGAGCATGGGTGTGCCCTCGCCTACCCGCCCGTGAGCGTCAAAACGCTGTAAAGCATTTTTGCTATACACAATGCGCCGGCCTGTACACGATACAGGCCGGCGCGCCGTTATTGTTCTATGAATAGCGTGGGCAGCGTTTTCTCGCTGTATTGGCTGGAGATGATGGGCGTGAGCGACACACGGGAATAAAGCCCCGCGGGCACGCCGTCGTACATATACAGCCCCGTAAGGTTGTAATAGCGGTTGCGGCCAAAGGCACCGTCCGCGCCGTAGCCGTAGTTCCAGCTCGCATACGGCATGGCGAAGCGCTGCAAAAGGTAGCTGCCGTCGGTGGGCAGGGCGTCGACGATGGCCCGCCATTCGTCGGCGGTGTGCTCCACCCCGGCGTGCACCCCGCGCGAGGCGTAGGAGTCCAGCGGCTTTACGATCCACGCGTCCTTTTCGGCGGTGAGCAGGGCCCGGTCGGCGGCGGTAAAAGCGCGGGTCAAGGGCACATGGGCGTGCACATAGGCGCGTTCCGCCGGGGTGAGCAGCGCCTGCGCCTGCGGTGTGTGCAGCACACGGAACACCGTCTTGTTGTGCACGAGCTGGGTGTGGAAATCCCCCACCAGCAGCGTGTTTTTGTCCTGCGCGGCGCGGATGAGGGCCTGGCTTTCACCGTAATGGGCCAGAACATCGCTCGTCACGGCGCGGCGGTAGACGGCGTCGATGCGCTGCCCGGCCGGGCCTGTGAGGGCCTTGCCGTCATACCGCAGCGCGCGGACGTCGCATACCTCGCACCCGCAGCCGGCGGCTGTAAACCGCTGGCGGAAGACCTCAAACTCGTTCACGGTGCCAAGGTCAAGGAAATCCACGATGGCCACATACGGTTTGGCGATGCCGCGCGCCCGGGCACTGACGGCGCAAAGGGCACGCACCCAGCTGTCAAACAGCTCAAAGGGGCGGGCGCGGTGCGCGGCGCAAAAAGCCCGGTAGCCGGCGCTTTGCGCCTGCGCAAGGTGCAGCTCCCGGTCCTCGTTCATGGCGGAGGTGCCGTCGGTATTGAACTCGCAGAAGGTGTACGCGCCGGTGTCCTCGTCGTAGAAAAAGTCGATGCGGGCCATGGGCAACAGCCCCTGTGCGCGGTCCGCGTGCAGGATCAGGGCCTCGGCCAGGGGGTCAAAGCCGAACAGCGCGCGGAAGGCGGGCGAGGCAAAATAGGCGTCGGTGATTTTGGAAAAGATGCCGTACAATACCCGCATATCCGCCGCCAGCGCGTCAAAAACATCGGCCGTCACGAGCTTGGGCAGGTAGCAGGTGCGCACATATTCGCCGTGGTGGATGGCGGAGGAAGCCTTCATGTAAGCGACGATGCGCGCATAATCCGCCTCCATGGCGGCGGGGTCTTTAGTGGCGGGGGCAAGGTATTCCGCGTTGAGGGCGCGCAGCCTGGCAAGGTCGGGCATAGGGCTGCACCTCACTCCCGCGCGGGACGGTGGTCCCGGATCAGGGCAAGCGCCGGCAGGGTGTTGCCGTCATAGTCGAACAGGGTCTGGTTGGCCCACTCGTTGCCGCCGGGGCCGTGCTCCTGCACATACTCCCAGCCGGGCTGCTCGGCCCAGCCGCTGCCGGGCACCGGTATCCACGCCGGCTCCCACCAGAAAAACCCGCGGCCGCGGCCGTCCGGTACGTTGTCGATGACATCCAGCAGCCGGCGCACAAAGGTGCACTGCCCCTGGGGCGAAAGCTCGTACCCTGCGCGCTCGGCCAGCGGCTCCCGTATGGCGGAGCCTTTGCGCCGCCCGTCGGGCAGGTGCTCGCGCTCGGCGTAGCTTTCCATCGTAAAGCCGACGCTCGTCTCCACCACGACAAGGTCCTTTTGGTAGCGCCCCGCCAGCATGGCCATGTTGGCGGCCAGATCCTCCATTTTGCCGTGCCAGTAGGGGTAGTAGCTCAGGCCGATGACGTCGCAGTCCCCCCCGCGGGCAAAATAGTTGTCGAACCATGTACGGTAGAGGTCCTGCCGGCCGCCGTTGTCCAGGTGGACCATCACAAGGATGGCAGGGTCAAACTCCCGCACGGCGCGCACGCCTGCCTTGATGAGGCGGGCGATGTTGTCCCAGTTGGGGGCCTTGCCGGCCTGCCACAGCAGGCCGTTGGTGATCTCGTTGCCCACCTGCACCATATCCGGCACCGTGCTGTTGGCGCGGCAGGCGCACAGGACGTCGGCGGTGTAGCGGTAAACGGCCTGTTCCAGCTCCTCCTCGCTCATCCCCTGCCACGCCTTGGGCGTGGTCTGCTTGCCGGGGTCGGCCCAAAAATCGGAGTAATGGAAATCCAGCAGCCAGCGCATCCCCGCCTTTTTGGCGCGGTGCGCCATGTGCAGCACCAGCGGCAGGTCGCACAGCCCGGCGCCGTAGGGGCGGCCGTCGGGGGTGTAGGGGTCGTTCCAAAGGCGCAGGCGCACCCAGTTGGCGCCATGCTCCTTCAAAATGGTCAATACGTCCTTCTGTACGCCGCCGTCGTAAAATTTCCCGCCGCAGCGCTCCACTTCCGGCAGGGTCGAAAGGTCAAAGCCCTTGATATAGCGCATATTCCGCCCTCTTTTGCATTTCGTTGCCAATAATCCAGCCTGCCCATCATACCAAAGCGCGGGCGGCGGGTCAAGTGGGCGGCGGGCGGTTTTGCAAAAAAATTGCCCGCCGGGCAAAACGCGCGGCGGGCGGGGGTGCGGGCATCAGTCAAACTTTTCAAATTCCTCGGGGGTAAAGCGCTTCGCGATAAAGCGGTAGCGGAAGCGCGCCATCTGGTTTTTGGCGAGCACGTCCTCCTCGGTGCCGGTGTATTGGCAGCGGATGCAGTAGTACTCCTTTTTGTCCTTGTCATAGAACATATCGATGTCCAGATCCCGCATGAAGCAGGACGGGCAGCGGTAGTTCAGTTTTCCCTTGCCAGCTTGAGCCATGTGGTGAACGCCTCCTTCTCTTTCAGCTTGCCCTTGTAGCCAAGGGTGAACATGGGGCTGAACGCGTAGCCCTCGCGGTAATAGCCGACGGCGCCGCGGCCGCAGGCCTCGATGCTGACGCTGGTCTTGATGGGCGGGATGACGGCCTCCACACGGTCGGCGCCGGGCACCTCGCACTCACGGCATTTGTAGGCGTAGGCCAGCTCGTGGTTTTCGGCGCCCTTGTGGGCGTACAGGCGCACGGGGGTCATGTCCTCGGGGTACTCGGTGGTGCCGTAGCAGGCCACCATGTATTCCTCGATCTCCACGTCGGCGTCGGGGTCGGACATGGAAAGGATGTTGCGGTCGATGCGGATATCGCTCTCGCCCTCGACAAAGGTGATGACGGTCTGCAATTTGACGGTGCAATCGGCAAATTCGATGTCGACGGGATCCAGCGTCAGCTTGCGGGCGTGCCTGCCGTCCACGTCCTCCTCACGGAAATGCGCGTGGGTGCGGCACAGGCACAGATCGACCTCCTCGCCGTTGTGGCGCAGCTTGGCGGAACGCACCGTGCCCTCGCCGGCATAGTGGGTAAAGTAGCCGGCGCGGTACTTCTCCTGGATGAGGAAGGGGTAGGCGCATTCCTGCACATGGGCGGTGCCGATGCCGATGGGCCATTCCAGCTTGGCGGCGTAGGGGCGCAGATCGACGATGGCGCCGCCCTGGTCCATGTTGACGCAGGCGCGCATATACGGGTCACAGTACCAGAACAGCTGCTTGTTGGAGCCGTAGACGATATCGCGCCAGAGCGCGCATTCCGGCGTGGTGTAGCTGTGGGTGGCGCGGTAATGGTCGGCAAATTCCGCCATCGTCATGTCGATGAGCTTGCCCTCTTTTTTGAGCTTGCCGTAGTAGGCGCAGCCGTCCTCATAGCTGGCCTTGAGCAGCTCATACGGGGCCTCCCACCGGCCCATCTTGTTCATCCAGCCGGGGCCGACGAACTGCATATTGTAGGCGTAGCCGCCGTTGAATTTGGCCTGGTAGTGGTACTGGTCGATAAGGTTATAGAGGTACGGGTATTCCTGCCCGGAATAGCTGCCGTCCGGCCCGAAATGCCCCGGCGTGTACACCATGCCGCGCAGCACGTTCTGCGGGTGGGTGCCGAAGTTGGAGCCGTTGCCGTCATAGCAGGCGATGAGGTCCCGCGAAAGGTGCGGGATGGCGACGATTCCGCTGTCCTCCTCCTTGTTGGCGGCGGGGGCGTGGGTGTTGGCCTTTGAGGGGATCCACGGCGCCCAGGGGCCGCCGTCCATCAGGGTGTACCAGCTGTTGTTGCAGGTGTGGTAGGCCTTGGGGCCCTCCTCCCAGCAGGTGGCGACGGCGCACTTGACCATGGGGTATTTCTCTTTGATGTAATTGGTCAGGTCGGCGTCCATGTAATAGCTGCCGGTGCTCTCGGGGTAAAAGCCGAAGCGCTCGTAAAATTTGCCGAACACGTCGTCGACGATGGACTTTTTCGTCTCCATGTCGAACATCCAGATGCAGAAATCCTTCGTCTTGTACTTCTCGCGGAACTGCTTGCAGGGCAGGCCCAGCAGCGTTGTCGCGATCTCGTCGCCGTATTTCTCGTGGTCGGCTTTGGCCAACGCCACGGCCTCGTCGTTGAACAGGCTGGCGTAGGTCATCTGGATGGTGGTCTTGAGGCCGTTTTTGTGCGCGATGGCCTGCTGGAGCTTGAAGATATCCAGGCTCTCGGTCAGCAGGGCCTTGCGGCCAAGGTCCTCGCCCTTGCCGTGGCCGGTGACCTTTTCGGCGTATTCCGGCACCATTTCGGGGCGATGGATGATGTTGAGGATAAGTTCATTCATATAAGACGACCCTTCCTGTGCATAAAATGTTGGTGTCTGCCAAATAAGACCCGCAAAGCCGCGCGCCGGCGGCCCGCCTGCCGCACGCCCCCTTCCGTTGTGTTTTGTTCCGGTCTGCCGGCGCGCCGCGCGGGCACGCAGCCGCTTCCGGCAGGCCGGGGGATACTTACAAAAGGCTCACAGCGTGAACTGCACCACGCAGAAGGCGGCGTACACGCACAGCAGCGTGACGCCCTGCCAGCGTTTGAGCTTGCCGGTGAGGAGCGGCGGCACCGTGAGCAGCAGCATGACCAGGAACATGACCGGTATCTCGAGCACGAGCGAGGCGTTCCTGCCCGCGATGGTGGCGCTGGCGGGCACCTGGAACGGCGCCAGCGACACCGACGCACCGGATACGAGCACGAGGTTAAAGACGTTGGCGCCGATGACGTTGCCCAAAGAAAGCGAACCATGCCCCTTGGCCAGCGAGGTGATGGCGGTGACAAGCTCCGGCAGGCTGGTGCCGAGCGCCACAAAGGTGAGCGCGATGACGGATTCCGGCACGCCGAGCGCCGCGGCGATGAGGGTGCCGTTGTCCACAAGGAGGTTGGCCCCGACGGCGATGAGCGCCGCGCCCAGCACGAGGCCGAGCAGGTCCTTGAGCAGCGGCGTCTCTTTCTCAGGCGCATCCTCAGCGGTGCTTTGCGCGGCGGGGTTGCGCTTCATCTGCCAGACGTTGACGGCCATGTACGCCACAAACAGCGCCAGCAGCGCGAAGCCGACCCAGCGGTAGAAATACCCGGCGGTGTAGGCGACGGCCGCGTAAAACACGGCGGTGCCGAAGAAAAACGCGACCGGCACCCGCAGGGTCCTGCGGTCAACGGTGCCGGGGCGCACGGCCAGCGTGATGGCCGCGATGAGCGAGGTGTTGCAGATGACGGAGCCGATGGCGTTGCCGTAGGCGATCTCGCCGTGGCCGCCGATGGCGGACTGTACCGACACCATGACCTCCGGCAGGGTGGTGCCGATGGAGACGACCGTCGCACCGATGAGCAGCTCCGGCAGATGGAATTTGCGGGCGATGCCGGTGGCGCCGTCCACGAACCAATCCCCGCCGAAGATGAGCGCGGCCAGACCGACACAGAATAGCAATACGGGTACGAGCATATTGTCCCCTCCTCGTGAAAACCGCGGCAAAGCCGCAAAGACAGTATACCATAGAACGGCACAAAACGCCATAGCCGGCCCGCAAAAAAACCGCCCCGGCGGCTGCCGTGGGCGGATGTTGGAGGTGACGGGCGGATTTGAACCGCCGAATGAGGGTTTTGCAGACCCTTGCCTTACCACTTGGCCACGTCACCGTATATGCCAAAACCGGCGCGGGGCCGGTTTTGGTGTGGGTGTGGAGCGGCCAACGAGGCTCGAACTCGCTACCTCCACCTTGGCAAGGTGGCGCTCTACCAGATGAGCTATGGCCGCATGCCGTGCTCTTTGCAAAAGAACACGGGAGAAACGTGGTGCCTCCGATCGGAATCGAACCAATGACACGGGGATTTTCAGTCCCCTGCTCTACCGACTGAGCTACAGAGGCATAAATGGCGACCCGGATCGGGCTCGAACCGACGACCTCTAGCGTGACAGGCTAGCGTTCTAACCAACTGAACTACCGGGCCAAATGGATGGGAGTTAACGGGCTCGAACCGCTGACCCTCTGCTTGTAAGGCAGATGCTCTCCCAGCTGAGCTAAACTCCCGGAAAATGGAGCGGCCAACGAGGCTCGAACTCGCTACCTCCACCTTGGCAAGGTGGCGCTCTACCAGATGAGCTATGGCCGCATACCGGGGTTTGGCTCCACCGGGCCCTTTCCGGGCGACGTCCTCTATTCTAGCGTACACGCCCGCATTTGTCAAGCGTATTTTTGCATTTTTTGCCCGCGGGCCGGGGCGGGGCGTCAGGCCCAATCCGCCAGCAGCTTTTGCAAATCGACCCGGTACTGTTTGTGGCAGAACTGGCAGTCGATGACGGCGGTGGGGTCCTCGGCGCAAAGGCGCCGCACCTCGGCCCTGCCAAGGCTTTTGAGCATACGGCGCACGCGCGCCTCGCCGCAGTTGCACCGGTACTCGACGCGGTAGCTGTCCAGCACCTCGGGCGCAAAGCCCGCCAGCGCCTGTGCCAGCATATCGGTCACGGTCATGCCGCTTTGCAGCATTTGGGTGACGCCTGGCAGCGCGGCGATGTTTTGCTCCAGCCGGTCGATATCGGCCGCGGCGGCGCCGGGCAGCAGCTGTACAAGAAAGCCGCCGGCGCACTGCACGCTCAGATCCGGCGCGACGAGCACCCCCAGCGCGCAGACGGTGGGGATCTGCTCGCTGACGGCGAAATACTGCGTGATGTCCTCGGCCACCTCGCCGGAGGCAAGCGGGATCTGCCCCACATAGGGCTGGCCCATGCCAAGGTCACGGATGACGTCCAGCGTGCCGTCCCGCCCGACGGCGCCGCCCACGTCCAGATGGCCGTCGGCGCGCGGGGGCAGCTCGACGACGGGGTTTTCGACATAGCCGCGGACGTTGCCGCTCCCGTCGCTGACGGCCAGCACCTTGCCCGCCGGGCCGCCGCCGCGCAGCTGCACGGTGACGGAATCTTTTGTGCTTTTGAGCATGATGCCCATGATGGAGGCCGCCGTCAACAGGCGGCCCAGCGCCGCGGTGGTGACGGCGCTCGTTTTGTGCAGGCGCTCGGCCTCGCGCACGATGGCGGTGGAATCGACGCCGTAAAACACCACCCCGCCGTTTTGCGAGATGCCGCGCACCATGTTGTGCCCCTGCGGGACGGAAAGGCTCATGCGTGTCCCTCCTGTGTGTAGCGTTTGACAGCGGTAAAGATCCAGCGCTGGCTGTCCGGGCGGACGGGGCCGAAATCCTCACCGTCGGCGGCCTTTGCCAGCGCAAAGCCGGCGGCCTGCAATGCCTGCTCCACCAGTTCCATGGGATAGGCATACTCGGCGAATTGCTCCGCAAAGGTCTCGCCGGTGGCGGTATCGGTGACGGTGAGCGAAAGCTCGACGCGCCCCTGCGCGGCGTCGCACCGGTTGTGCCACCGGCAGACAGCGCCCGCTTTTGCAAGGGTGAAGGTATTGTCCGCAAGCACCTGCGCGTGCTTGTAGGGGGTGTTCAGGTCAAAGACGAACACCCCGCCCTTTTCCATAAAAAAGCCCGCCCTGGCGACAGCCTGCCGGAACGTTTCGGCCGGGCCGATGTGGTTGAGGGTGTCAAAGCTGGCGGTCACAGCGCGGACGGTGCCGTACAGGTCCAGGGCGAGGATGTCCTGGCAGAGCAGCAGGATGCCGGTTTGCCCCCCCTCGTCCATCTTGGCGCGCAGGACGCTGAGCATCTCCTGCGAACGGTCGATGCCGATGACGTCGTACCCGGCGGCGGCCAGGCGCAGCGTCAGCTCCCCGGTGCCGCAGCCAAGGTCGGCGAGGATGCCATCCCGGACGCCGTGCGCCGCCAATTCGGCCGTGACATAGGCGGCCAGCGCGTCATAGTCCGCCGCCGTGTTGAGTGCATCGTAATACCGTGCAAATTCCCCGTAGGCCATCAGGCGCCCTCCCCCGCCGGCAGCGCCGCCTCGATGGCGGTACGCAGCGCGTCGATGCCGGTGCCCTTTTCGGCGCTGGTCAGCACCACCTGCCGGCAGCCGTAGGGGGCCAGCGCCTTTGCAAAAGTATCGGCGGCCTGCTGCGCGGCGGTCTTGGAGAGCTTGTCCGCCTTGGTGAGCGCCGCCAAAAACGGCAGCCCGTGGTATTGCAGATATTCAAGCATCTGCACATCGTCGGCGGTGGGGGCGTGGCGGCAGTCCAGCAGCTGCACCAGCAGCGCCATGCCGCGGGCTTTGGCCACGGCGAAATAACCGTTGATAAGCTCGTCCCAGCGGCGGCGCTCGGCCTGGCCGACGCGGGCGTAGCCGTAGCCGGGCAGGTCGACAAAATGCACGCCGTCGACGGCGTAAAAGTTGACGGTGGCCGTTTTGCCCGGCGTGGCGCTGACGCGCGCCAGCGCCTTGCGCTGGCACAGCCGGTTGATAAGGCTGGATTTGCCCACATTGGAGCGGCCGGAGAAAATGATCTCCGGCCGGTCGGGGGCAGGCAGCTGGCTGCTGACGCCGTAGGCCGCCTTGAATTCCGCTTTTTGAAAGTTCATGCCGGCTCCTCCCCTGCTTTTTACATCACGGCGGCCGGGGCCTCGGCGGGGGCGGCGGGCGTTTCGGCCATGGGGCGCGCGGTGCGGCGCGGCGCGCGCGCCTTGCGCGTTTGCGGAAGGCGCAGCGCCTTTTGCAATACCTGCGCAAGGTCCGCCACCGGCACAAAATGTACCGCGGCGCGCACCTCGGCGTCCACCTCGTACAGATCGCTCACGTTGGCCTGCGGGATGAGCACGGTGTGGATGCCCTCGCGGTAGGCAGCCATGCTTTTTTCCTTCAGGCCGCCGATGGGCAGCACGGTGCCGTGCAGTGTGATCTCGCCGGTCATGGCCAGGTCATGCCGCACCGGCACGCCCGCCAAAGCGGAGATGAGCGCCGTCGTCAGCGTGACGCCGGCCGAGGGGCCGTCCTTGGGCACGGCGCCCTCCGGCGCGTGGATGTGGATGTCGGTGGTCTTGAGGGTCTCGGCCGCGATGCCGTAGGCCGCGGCATGGGCGCGCGCGTAGCTCACGGCCAGGTGCGCGCTCTCCTTCATCACGTCGCCCAGGCTGCCGGTGATCTCGATCTTGCCGGTGCCGCCGGGCAGCAGCGCCACCTCGACGGGCAGCATCTCGCCGCCGACGCTAGTCCAGGCAAGGCCGTTGGCGATGCCGACGGCATCGCGGCGGGAGATGAAGGCCGGCTTGACCTTTTCGGGGCCGAGCAGCTCCCGCACGGCGGCGGCGCTGAGCGTTTTGGGCAGCGGCTCCCCGGCCGCGACCTTCTGCGCGCATTTGCGCAGCACGCTCGTCAGCGTGCGCTCCAGCGTGCGCACGCCGGCTTCGCGGGTGTAGCCGTCGATGATGGCGTAGATGGCGGCGCTGCTCAGGTTCACGCGGCCGGCCAGGCCGTTGTTTTTGAGCTGCCGGGGCAGAAGGTGCCGTTTGGCGATGTTGAATTTTTCGGTGCGGGTATAGCTGCCCAGTTCGATGACATCCATGCGGTCATACAGCGGCGCCGGGATGGCGGAGGCGTCGTTGGCGGTGGTGATGAACAGCACCTCGCTCAGATCGAAGGGGATATCCAGATAATTGTCCTTGAAAGTGCGGTTCTGCTCGGGGTCCAGCACCTCCAGCAAAGCGCTGGAGGGGTCGCCATGGTAGCTGGAGGCGACCTTGTCGATCTCGTCGAGCAGGATCAGCGGGTTGGCGGATTTGGCCGTGGTCACGGCGCTGATGATACGCCCCGGCATGGCGCCGATGTAGGTGCGGCGGTGGCCGCGGATCTCGGCCTCGTCATGTACGCCGCCCAAACTCATGCGGGCGAATTTGCGGCCCATGCACTCGGCGATGGAATGCGCGATGGACGTCTTGCCGACGCCCGGCGGGCCGACAAGGCAGAGGATCTGCCCCTTGACGGCGGTGTTGAGCTGCCGCACGGCCAG
>CANRCB010000003.1 GCA_947629015.1 uncultured Gemmiger sp. | reverse complement strand
ACGCCGACCTGACGGGCGAGCAGGATGTGCTCACGGGTCTGGGGCATGGGGCCGTCGGAGGC
This sequence comes from uncultured Gemmiger sp., assembly GCA_947629015.1. Lineage (GTDB taxonomy): Bacteria > Bacillota > Clostridia > Oscillospirales > Ruminococcaceae > Gemmiger. Next base: position 112,664 of record CANRCB010000003.1, on the reverse strand, counting down.
GGCCACGACCAGGATAGCGCCATCCATCTGGGCGGCACCGGTAATCATGTTCTTGATATAGTCGGCATGGCCGGGGCAGTCAACGTGGGCATAGTGGCGCTTGTCGGTGTGGTACTCAACGTGCGCGGTGTTGATCGTGATGCCGCGGGCCTTCTCCTCGGGGGCCTTGTCGATGCTGTCATACGCCATGAAGTCCGCATCGCCCTTGAAGGACAGGACCTTGGTGATGGCGGCGGTCAGGGTGGTCTTGCCATGGTCAACGTGACCGATGGTGCCAATGTTCACATGCTCAAGAGAGCGGTCAAATTTAGCTTTCTCAGCCATGGGGAATTTCCTCCTTTAATTAAAACGAATCAATGGGTACAACTGTAAGGCTATCATACCGGATTTTGGGGCAAAAATCAAGACCGTTGCAAAAATAGTTGGGCAGCGGTTCAATGCTTGCCGCGCTCGGTGACGATCTTTTCGGCAATGCTCCTGGGCACCTGCTGGTATTCCGCCGGTTCCATGGAGTATTGGCCGCGGCCCTGCGTTTTGCTGCGCAGGTCGGTCGCGTAGCCGAACATCTCGGACAGGGGCACCATCGCGTTGATGCGCTGCGTACCGGACATGGCCTCCATGCCCTGGATGGCGCCGCGGCGGCTGTTGAGGTCACCGATGACGTCGCCCATATACTCATCCGGCACGATGACGGCCACCTTCATGATGGGTTCCATGATGATGGGGTCACACTTGCGCATGGCATCCTTGAACGCCATGGAGCCGGCGATGGAGAAGGCCATCTCGGAGGAGTCGACCTCGTGGTAGGAGCCGTCCCACAGCGTGACCTTGACGTCCACGACGGGATAGCCGGCCAGCACGCCGGCTTTCATCGCGCCCTGGATGCCCTGGTCGACGGCGGGGATATACTCCTTGGGGACGGTGCCGCCCACGACGGCGTTGACGAACTCGTACCCCTTGCCGGGGTTGGGCTCCAGCTTGATCTTGACGTGGCCGTACTGGCCCTTGCCGCCGGACTGGCGGGCGTACTTGGTCTCCTGGTTGGCCTCCTTGAGGATGGTCTCGCGGTAGGCCACCTGCGGCGCGCCGACGTTTGCCTCGACCTTGAACTCACGCAGGAGGCGGTCCACGATGATCTCCAGGTGGAGCTCGCCCATGCCGGCGATGATGGTCTGGCCGGTCTCCTCATCGGTCCAGGTGCGGAAGGTGGGATCCTCCTCGGCGAGCTTGGCGAGGGCGATGCCCATCTTCTCGGAGCCGGCGCGGGTCTTGGGCTCGATGGCCACACGGATGACGGGCTCCGGGAACTCCATGCTCTCGAGGATGACGGGGTGCTTTTCGTCGCACAGCGTATCGCCGGTGGTGGTGTTCTTCAGCCCGACCGCGGCGGCGATGTCGCCGGCGTAGACGGTGTCGATGTCCTTGCGGTTGTTGGCGTGCATCTGCAGGATGCGGCCCATGCGCTCGTCCTTATCCTTGACGGAGTTGTAGACGGTGGTGCCGGCTTCCAGCTTGCCGCTGTAGACGCGGAAGAAGCACAGCTTGCCGACGTACGGGTCGGTCGCGATCTTGAACGCCAGCGCCGCGAAGGGCGCGTCGTCACTGGAGGGGCGGGTCGTCTCCTCACCGGTATCGGGCACGGTGCCCTTGATATCGGGGATGTCGGTCGGGGCGGGCATATAGTCGACGATGGCGTCGAGCAGCTTCTGCACGCCCTTGTTGCGGTAGGAAGAGCCGCACACGACGGGGACGATGGTGTTCTCGATGCAGGCCTTGCGCAGGGCTTTTTTGATCTCGTCCTTAGTGAGCTCCTCGCCCTCCAGGTACTTCATCATCAGTTCCTCGTCGGTCTCGGCGACAGCCTCGACGAGCTTGTCGTGGTATTCCTGCGCCTGGGCCTTCATGTCCTCGGGGATCTCCTCCACGCGCACATCGTTGCCCATCTCGTCGTAGTAGATGTCGGCGTTCATATCGATGAGGTCGATGATGCCTTTGAAGGATTCCTCCTGGCCGACGGGCAGCTGGATGGGCACGCCGTTGGCGCCAAGGCGCTCATGCAGCATCTTCACGCAGCGGTAGAAGTCGGCGCCCATGGTGTCCATCTTGTTGACGTAGACCATGCGGGGGACTTTGTAGTTGTCGGCCTGGCGCCACACCGTCTCGGACTGGGGCTCCACGCCGCCCTTGGCGGCCAGCACCGTGACCGAACCGTCCAGCACGCGCAGGGAACGCTCCACCTCGACGGTGAAGTCCACGTGGCCGGGGGTGTCGATGATGTTGATGCGGTGGCGGTTCTTCTTGAAAAGTTCGGGGTCATGCTGGGTCTCGGAATGGCTCCAATAGCAGGTAGTGGCGGCGGAGGTGATGGTGATACCACGCTCCTGCTCCTGCACCATCCAATCCATCGTGGCGGCGCCGTCATGCACCTCACCGATCTTGTGATTGATGCCGGTGTAGTACAAAATGCGCTCGGTGGTGGTGGTCTTGCCTGCGTCAATGTGAGCCATGATGCCGATGTTGCGGGTCATTTGCAGAGAAACGTCTCTGGGCGTTGCCATGGCTTAAACCTCCTGGAAATCAGAGAATCAATAACGATAATGGGCGAAAGCCTTGTTGGCCTCGGCCATCTTGTGGGTGTCTTCACGGCGTTTGACCGCGGCACCGGCATTGTTGGTCGCATCGATGATCTCTGCCGCCAGGCGCTGGGACATGGTCTTTTCATTGCGGGCGCGGCTGTACTGGGTGAGCCAGCGCAGGCCGAGCGTTTCACGACGGGCGGGGCTGACTTCCAGCGGCACCTGATAGGTGGCGCCGCCCACGCGGCGGGCCTTGACTTCAAGGCTGGGCATGATGTTCTCGAGCGCTTTTTCAAACATCTCGAGCGGGTCGTTGCCGGTCTTGTCTTTCACGATGTCAAAGGCATCGTACACGATCTTCTGGGCCACGCCCTTTTTGCCGTCCAGCATGATCGAGTTGATCAGCCGGGTGACCATCTTGGAATTGTACATGGGATCAGCCAGAACTTCGCGTTTTGCGACATTACCTCTTCTGGGCATCTTGTCTTCCCTCCTTCACATACATGATATCATCGGTACTCGAAAGTATTGAAACTCCCGCCGTGCCACAAACGAGGCAGCTCCGGCTGCCTTATTTGATGGCGAAAAGGGTTTCCTTACTTCTTCCCGGCTTTGGGGCGCTTGGCGCCGTACTTGCTGCGGGCCTGGCCGCGGTTGGCCACGCCTTGCGTATCAAGCGTGCCGCGGATGATGTGGTAACGCACACCGGGCAGATCCTTGACACGGCCGCCGCGAATGAGGACGACGCTGTGCTCTTGCAGGTTGTGGCCGATACCGGGAATGTAGGAAGTGACCTCGATACCATTTGTGAGGCGGACACGCGCGACCTTGCGCAGCGCGGAGTTGGGCTTTTTGGGCGTCATGGTACGCACCGCGGTGCACACGCCGCGCTTTTGCGGGCTGTTGAGCGTGGTGTACTGCTTTTTCTGCGAGTTGTAGCTGCGCTGCAAAGCAGGCGCCGTGCTCTTGTGGGCCAGGACCTCACGGCCTTTCCGAACCAGCTGGTTAAAAGTAGGCATTTCTTTTCTCCTTTCTTTCGTGATATGCGTTTGCGGTATGGCGGTTTTGGTCCGCTGCTGTGCGCAAAAGGGCGCAAAATCCCCATAGGCCGACGCAATACTTATCATAGCCAAACGGGGAGGGTTTGTCAAGAGTATTGCCAAATTTTTCTTGCAAAATTCGTACAAAACAGAGAAATTGCCGCGCGGCGTTTGGGGCGGCGCGCGGCAAGGCCAGGCAAAGCGGCCCCGGGGCTGCCGGGGCCGGCCAAAAGGCTACTGCTGCTGTGTGACGGGGTTGACCTTCATGTTTTTCCAGCGGTTCTCGACAAAGTCGTCACCATATGTCTCGTCGATGAACTGCTCCAGCACGTTGGCGGGCTGCGGGCGCTCGGCGCGGGTGTTGTAGCGCAGCATCACCACGACGGTGAACAGCGCATTGAAGGACATCAGCACGATGATGAGCCAGGTGGCCACCTTGGCCGCCGCGGGTGGGAATTTCTCGATAAAGCGGTCGAGCGGCGGGTAGGCGATCTTGACCCACACCAGGCCCAGGATGCCCCAGAAGAACATGAACAGCACGTTGGTGCGCCCGCCGATGTTGAGCGGCATCCAGCTGTAATCCCAAAACACCTTGCCGAACACGATCTCGGTAAAAACGCTGCACATATACTCGAACGCGCCGCCCAGCAGCGCGCCCGCCAGCAGGACCCAGCGGTCGTTTTTGTCCTTGAGGCGCATCAGGCTGACGGTCAGCACCACGGCGCCAAGCCCCCACACGAAGCTGAACGGCCCGAACACGACGCTGGAGCGGCTCATCCATTTGCCGTCCATCAGGCCGCAGTAGAGCGTTTCGATGAGATCCCCAACAAGCGCCGAGATAAGGAACACCCAGACGATCTTGTCCAGGCTCATGCCCTTGGCGAACACGATGTCGGCCCGCTTTTCCTCATCGCGGATGCCGGGGTAGGCTTTCTCAAGGCGGGCCCACACAAAGCGGGAGATGGCGCCGGAAAGCTCATCGGTTTTGCCTTGCTCCACGCGCTGCTCATACTGCTGCTGCCCCTTGCGGGCGGCGATGAGCAGCGTGATGAAATCCAGCACGATGAACACCCACGCAACGATGCGCACGATGTTCAAAACGATGGCGGGGATCAGCGAGACGAGCACCATCACCCCCGGCTGGAGCAGCAGGTAGATGACGAGGATGCCGCCCGCCGTTATGGCGTTGAGCAAGCCGCCGCGCCATGTGCCGCTGGGCGCCGCCTCGAGCCATTTGGCGTTTTTGGTCAGGCGGGAGCCGAAGAAGCCCAGCACCGCGCGCGTGATGACCAAAGTGGCCAGCGTGATGATATACATGCCGATATAATTGCGCCCCAGCGTGGGCAGGATGACGGCAATGTTGGAAAAGACGAGCCCCATCTCAAAATCAATGGGCAGGGACAAAATGCCCCGGTTGATGAACTTTTTATCGCGGATGGCGTAGTAGACGACCTCCGCCACCCAACTCAAAAAGCCGTAGGCCAGCAAAAAGAACATCTGTTGTGCGGCGTTGTACTGCATAAGTCCTCTTCCCCTTTCCGGAAATGGTCGCGTGTGGTCACAGGCACCGCTGCGGCGGGGCGGTCAGGCTTCCCGTTCAAACAACAGCTGCACGGCGGCGTACTGCGGCAGCAGTGTTTTGATCGTGATGCCGCCCGCCATCCAGGCGGCGCCGGTGTGCGTTTGGCCCAGGGCCGCGCAGCGGTAGCGCGCGGCGGGGTCAAGCCCGCGCAGCGGCAGGCACGGCGGCGCGGCGTAACCGCGCCGCGCAAGCTGCACCGCGGTGACGAGCACCCGGCTTTTGTCCTTTGCGGCAAAGGCCCACGCGGCGGTATCGCCCCCGGGGCCGGCCAGGCGGAAGGCATCGCCCTCGCGCACAAGGTCATGCCAGCGGCGGTAGTCCGCGTTGGCGGCCAGCATGGCCTCGCGCTCCTGCGGTGTGAGTGTGTTGGGGTCCAGCTCATAGCCGAAGGTGCCCCCCATCGCCACGGCGGCGCGGGTGGAAAACGGCACGGTGCGCTGCGTCTGCTCGTTGGGGCAGGCGGACACGTGCGCCCCCACCGCGCATGCCGGGTAGAAAAAGGAGGTGCCGTACTGGATGGAGATGCGGTCGATGGCGTCGGTGTTGTCACTGCACCAGATCTGCGGGGTATAGTAAAGCATACCGGCGTCGAACCGGCCGCCCCCGCCGCTGCACCCCTCGATGAGCAGATGCGGGAAGGCGGCGAGCAGGCGCTCGAGCAGCTCGTAGGTGCCTAAAGTAAAGCGGTGGTAAAACTCCCCCATGCGGTGGGCGGGCAGCGCGCGGCTGAAGGCATCGCAGACGCTGCGGTTCATGTCCCATTTGAGGTAGTCGGCCTTTGCCTCGGCTAAAACGGCCGAGAGGCGCGCAAAAAGGTAGTCCCGCACGTCGGCGCGGGTCATGTCCAGCACGAGCTGGCCGCGGCTGCGGGCGGGCGCGCGCCCCGGTATGGCGACGGCCCAGTCCGGGTGGGCGCGGTAGAGGGCGCTGTCCTCCGAGACCATCTCCGGCTCCATCCAAAGGCCGAACTTGAGCCCCAGCGCGCGGACATCGGCGGCAAAGGCGCCCAGCGTGCCGCCGAGCTTTTGCTCGTTGGGGAACCAGTCCCCCAGGCCGCTGGCGTCGCTGTCGCGCTTGCCGAACCAGCCGTCGTCCAGCACCAGCATCTCGATGCCAAGGGCGGCGGCCTGCCGTGCCAGGGCGAGCAGCTGCGGCCGGTCAAAGGTGAAGTGGGTGGCCTCCCAGTTGTTGATGAGCAGCGGGCGCGGCGCGTGTTTGTACGGCCCGCGGCACAGATGTTCCCGCATGACATCGTGGAAATTGTGGCTCAGCCGCTCAAGCCCCTGCCCGGAATAAGACAGCAGCGCCTGCGGCGCCGCAAACACGGCGCCGGGCCCAAGTTCCCACCGGAACTGCCGCGGCTGGATGCCCAGCAGCACGCGGGCGCGGCCCATCTGGTCGGCCTGTGCGCAGGCGAGGAAGTTGCCGCTGTAGGCAAGGCAGAAGCCGTAGCATCCCCCCGCCGTCTCGGTGGTGCCGGGGCGGCAGAGCAAAAACGCGGGGTTGTACTGGTGGCTGGAGGCGCCGCGCACACTGCCGAACTCCGCCTTGACGCGGCCCACCGGCACCGTCTCGGGCTGGCGCTCCATCGCATGGCGGCCGCAGAAGGCGGTGAGGGTGAAGGCGCCGTCCAGGTCGAGGCAGAGCGAGAGAACGCGCTCCAGCGTGACGGGGGCCGTGCCGCGGTTTTCCAGCGTGACGCTGCGGGTGATGATATCCTGCTGCGGGAACACGCCGTAGATGAGCCTTGCATACAGCTCCGACGCGGTGTCCTTGAGGGTCACGACGAGCGTCTCGCCGGGTTCTTCCCCGGTGCCGTAGAGCGCGGGCAGGCCGGGCAGGCTTTGCGCGGCGGGCAGGACCTCATGGCTTTGGTAGCGCAGATCCGCCGCCGTGCTGCCGTCCGGGTGCGTGAGCTCGAGCATGGGTTCCCGGAAATCCCCCTCCCCGCCGCAGGAGACCTCCTGCGGCAGGGTATCGAGGGAATACGCGCGGTCGGCCCCGGCATCGGCCGGGTTGGGGGAAAAACCGACATCCTGCCGCCATATCCCGGCGGCCATGCTCTCGTTGGGGATGCGCGCGCCGTACCAGGTGTGCACCAGGACGCCGTGTTCGTCGGCCGTAAATTGGTAGCTGGTGTTCCGGGTGTTGAGCTGGAACAGCCCGTTTTGCGCATAGATGGCCATTTGCGTGCCGCCTTACCTTATTTTTCTTCGATGGAGGCGCTGATCTTCTTCTCGTTATAGCTCAGGAACACAACGCCGCCCAGCACGCAGAACGCCGCTGCAAGGAAGGCCGTGATGCGGTAGCCGGCGCCGGACGCCCCGCCGATGATGGAGACGCGGGTGAAGATGAGCATCGAGACGCTCTGCCCCATCTTGAAGGCAAAGGTGCGCGCGGCGTAAAACATCCCCTCGCGGTTGGAGCCGGTCTTGCGGGCATCGCTCTGGGCAATGTCCGCCACGACGGCCTGCGGCAGGATGCCGAAGATGGCCATGGGCAGCGCCGCGACGACGGTCAGGATGGCGCCCTGCACGGTGGCGGGGATGCCGGGGATGTTGCCGATGAAGCCGGTGTACAGGTAGGCGGCAAAGAACACGCCGAACGCAAAGGTGATGAGCTTTTTCTTGCCCAGCTTCGGGGTGAGCTTGTTGATGGGGATGTAGAACACCAGCGAGATGGCCGTCATGCCCACAAAGTAGAGGGTGGTCATGCTCTCATCGAGCTTGAGCAGGCTGGTGACAAAGAACGGCAGGCCGGTCTGGAACATGGTGATGGCGATCCAGTACAGGATGTCCGAGGCGACGAATTTGCGGAACTCGGCATTTTTGAAGGTGGCCGCCAGCGAGCCGAACGCCCCGTCCTGCGTGGGCACGGTGTTGACGTAGTCCTTCTCCCGGATGGCCATGACCGGCACCTGCATGCAGAGGAAGGCCAGCACCGCCATGCCGATGAAGGTGATGCGGATGGCGTTCACGCGGCCCAGCGCCGGCACAAAGGCGCCCCAGATGACAGGGGCCATGTAGGCGATGGCCGTGCCGGCGATGTAGGTGAAGGAGATGACGGTGGAGATGTTGAGGCGCTCCTCCTGCGTGTGGCCCAGCTCCGAGATGAGGGCGTTGTACGGCGTACAGTAGGCGGTGATGGAGAGGTAGTACCCCATGACCATCACGAACAGGAACGCGGCGTTCAGCCAGCCCGTTTCCGCGCTGGGGGACCAGAAGGTGAGCACGGTGCACACCGCCAGCGGCAGCGACGCCCAGCGCAAAAACGGCATACGGCGCCCGTTGGGGGAGGTGCAGCGGTCGGACAGAGAGGCGATGAGCGGGTCGGTGACGGCATCGAACAGGCGGCCAAAGGCGGTGATGGCGCCGATGACGGTGAACACCCCGGCGATGACCGCGCCCTGCGGGATAAAGACGGTCTGCCCTTCGGCGATGGCCGTGGCGTCGGGCTGGTAGAAGTAGACCAGCCAGTTGGCGATGAGGCCGCTCATCAGGCTCCAGCCGAACTGGCCGGTGGCGAAGGCCCAGATCTTGGCGGTGGACAGTTTTTTCATGACACGATTCCCCTTTTCCCTGTTTTTTCGGCGCCGCAGGGCGCCGTTACACCAAACGAAAAGTACTTAAAGCCCCAGCTTTGCCGCTGTCTGCTCCGCGTCCGCAACGATGCGGGCAAACTTTTCCAGGGCTTTGTCGACGGGCTCCGGGGTGGAAAGGTCGACCCCGGCGTGGCGCAGCTCATCCAGCGGATAGGCGCTGCCGCCCATGGAGAGGAACTCCTTGTATTTTTTGACCGCCTCCGGCCCGCCGTGCAAAATCCCCTCCGACAGGGCGACGGCGGTGGAGTAGCCGGTGGCATACTTGTACACATAGAAGGGGCGGTAGAAATGCGGGATGCGCGCCCATTCATACTGGACCTCGTCGTCCAGCACAAGGTCGGGGCCGAAATAATCGGCCACAAGGCCCTTGTACAGGGCGTTGAGGGCGGCGGGGCTGAGGGCCTCTCCCCTCTCGTTCATGGCGTGGGCGTCGCGCTCAAACTCCGCGAACATGGTCTGGCGGTAGACGGTGGCCTTGAAATTTTCCAGATACTGGTTGAGCAGGTAGAGGCGGGTGGCGGGGTCGGGATCTTTGGCGAGCAGCTGCTCGATCATCAGGTTCTCGTTGACGGTGGAGGCGACCTCCGCCACAAACAGCGTGTAATCGGCGGTCTGCGGGGGCTGCGCGTGGCGGCTGTACCAGCTGTGCATGCTGTGGCCCATCTCGTGCGCGATGGTGGAAATGCTGTCCAGCGTGCCGGCAAAGTTCAAAAGGATATAGGGCGCGCTGTCATAGGTGCCGGCGGAATAGGCGCCGCCGGTCTTGCCTTTGTTGGGGTAAACGTCGATCCAGCGGGAATCGAACGCCTTTTGCACGGTGGCCTGGTAGTCCTGCCCCAGGGGGGCGACGGCCTCCAGGACCATCTGCTGCGCCTGTTCGTAGGTGTACCGGGTCTTGTTCTCCTTGACGAGCGGGGCGTAGACATCGTAGTAGTGCAGCTCGTCCACGCCGAGGATGCGCTTGCGCAGCGCCACATAGCGGTACATGGCGGGCAGGTGCGCGCGCACGCTGGCGACAAGATTGTCATACACCTCGGTGGGGATGTTCTCCCCCGCCATCGCCATGGCGCGGCTGGAGGGGTAATGCCGGGCCGCGGCCGTGGCGGTGGCGGCCTTCACGTTGGCGCCGTAGACGGCGGCAAAGGTGTTCTGGTGCTGGCGGTAGCCCTTGTAAAAGCTGCGGAAGGCGTTCTCGCGCAGGGTGCGGTCCGCCGACATCTGGCACGGGATGAAGGAGGATTCGGTCAGCTCATGGGTTTCCCCTTCGCCGTCGGTGATGTCGTCAAACACAAGGTCGGCGTCCATGAGGTTGTCGGCGATGTCGCCGGGGGCGCCGAGCACCTCGCCAAAGCCGGCGAGCAGCTTTTCCTCGGCGGCGGAAAGCACGTGCGGCTTGTTGCGCAGCAGCTCCTGCATGGCAAAGCGGTAGGGCTTGAGCAGGTCATCCTCGGCGATGGCCTTGAGCTGCTCCCCGGGCAGGGCCAGCATCTCCGGCTCGGCAAAGGCGATGGCGGCGCTGAGCTGCGCGGCCTTGGCGCCCATGCGGTCCGCCATGCTCTTGGCGGCGGTGGCGCGGATGTCCTCGCTCAGGCGCAGCGAGGCATATTCATACAGGTTGGCAAAGCTGCGCAGGAAGGTGTGCAGCGCATCCTGAAATTCCCGGATGCGGGCGGCGGTGTTGAGCGTGCCGGCAAAGGCGGCGAGCGTTTGGATGCCGGCATCGACCTCGGCAAACGCCTTTTCCCACGTTTGGTCGTCGGCGTAGAGGGGGGTCAGGTCCCACTGGAAGCGCGGGTCCAGTTCGCGGCGTTCTTTCAATGGTTCGGGCATGGCGGGTTCTCCTTTCAAAAGTGCACCGGCCTTGTTTGACAGCCAACAACCCCCGGACGCGGGCCGGGGGCTGTGCCGGGGTTCGTGCCGGGGGTCGGTGTTCACATGGTATAGACGGTCTGGGCCTCGTCGCGCGCCTCCTCGGCGCGGACGAGCTCTTCCTCCACTTCGGGCAGGCCGGTGCCGGCGGGGATGAGTTTGCCGATGATGACATTCTCTTTAAGGCCGGCGAGCGGGTCGGTCTTGCCCTTGATGGCGGCCTCGGTCAGCACGCGGGTGGTCTCCTGGAAGGAGGCGGCGGAGAGGAAGCTGTCGGTGGCAAGGCTGGATTTGGTGATGCCCAGCAGCACCTGGCTGGCGACAACGGGCTTGAGGCCGGCCTCGCCGGCGTCGATGCGCTGCTGGATGAGCCGGTTGGCGATCATCACGTCGCGGCGGTTGACGATGCTGCCGGGGATGAACTCGCTGGAGCCGGCATCCTCGACCTTCACCTTGCGCATCATCTGGCGGATGATGACCTCGATGTGCTTGTCGTTGATATCGACGCCCTGCAGGCGGTAGACCTTCTGCACCTCGCTGATGAGGTAGTCCTGCGTGGCGACACGGCCGCGCACGGCCAGGATGTCCTGCGGGTAGGCGTGGCCTTCGGTGAGCAGGGTGCCCTTCTCGATCTCGTCGCCCTCCATCACCTTCAGGCGGTGGCCGAACGGGATGAGGTAGCTGCGGGTGACGGGGGCACCGGCCTCATCGACGCCGGTCACGTCCACATGGCGGGTCTTTTTGGTATCGTCGATGTGGACGATGCCGCCGATCTCGCTCATGATGGCCATGGCCTTGGGGCGGCGGCTCTCGAACAGCTCCTCCACGCGGGGAAGGCCCTGGGTGATGTCCTCGGCCGAGGCGATGCCGCCGGTGTGGAAGGTACGCATGGTCAGCTGGGTGCCGGGCTCGCCGATGGACTGCGCGGCGATGATGCCGACCGATTCGCCCACGTTGACGCACTGCCCGTTGGACATGTTGGAGCCGTAGCACCTTGCGCACACGCCGACGGTGGCGGCGCAGGTCATCACGCTGCGGATCTCCAGTTCGGTGATGCCGGCGCGCTCGATCTTGGCGGCGTCGAACATATCCATCATCTTATCCTTGCTGACGATGAGTTCCCCGGTGTTGGGGTCGGTGACGTCATGCAGCGGATAGCGGCCGATAAGGCGGGCGGAGAAGCTCTCGATGCGGGCGTTGCCGTCCATGATCTCGCGCACCGTCACGCCCTCGGTGGTGTGGCAGTCCTCCTCGCGGATGATGACCTCCTGCGAGACATCGACCAGACGGCGGGTCAGGTAGCCGGAGTCCGCCGTGCGCAGGGCGGTATCGGCCAGGCCCTTGCGCGCGCCGCGGGAGGAGATGAAGTATTCGAGGATGTTGAGCCCCTCGCGGTAGTTGGCGCGGATGGGCATCTCCAGCGTTTTGCCGGCGGTGTTGGCCAGCAGGCCGCGCATACCGGCCAGCTGCTTGATCTGGTCCATGGAGCCGCGGGCGCCGGAGTCCGACATCATATAGATGGGGTTGCGCTGGTGGTGGGCCTTCAGGTTGGTGGAAAGTGCCTCCGAGACCTGCTCGGTGGCCTCCTGCCAGATGCCGACGATCTCCTTGTAGCGCTCGCCGTCGGAGAGGAGGCCGTGGTTGAAGTTGCGCATGACCTTTTCGACCTTTTTGTCGGCGGAGGCCAGGATGGTGCCCTTCTCCTCGGGGATGATGGCGTCGGACACGGCCACCGTGATGGCGGACAGGGTGGAATACTTGTACCCCTGCGCCTTGATGGCGTCCAGCATGACGGCGGTGGCCTGCGGGCCGTGCTTGGTCAGGCAGCGGCTGATGATATCCGGCAGCACCTTTTTGGTGATCTGGAAGTCGATCTCATAATCCAGCCAGTGGGCGGGGTCCGTACGGTCGACATAGCCAAGATCCTGCGGGATGGGCTGGTTGAAGATGATCTTGCCGACGGTGGTATCGACGAGGGCGGTGTGCGTCTCGCCGTCCACGGCCTTTTCGCGGCGCACCTTGATGGGGGCCTGCAGCGTGACGACGCCCTCGGCATATGCCATGAGGGCCTCCGCCTCGTCGCGGAAGACCTTGCCGTGGCCCTTGTCCTCGGGGTTGATCATGGTCAGGTAATAGCTGCCAAGGATCATATCCTGCGTGGGCACCGTGACGGGCGTGCCGTCGCTGGGCTTGAGCAGGTTGCCGGAGGCCAGCATCAGCATCTTGGCCTCGCGCCGGGCCTCGGTGGAAAGCGGCAGGTGCACGGCCATCTGGTCGCCGTCAAAGTCGGCGTTGAAGGGGGTGCAGACCAGCGGGTGCAGCTTGATGGCGCGGCCCTCGACGAGCACCGGCTCGAACGCCTGGATGCCCAGGCGGTGCAGCGTAGGCGCGCGGTTCAAAAGCACCGGATGCCCTTTGATGACCGTCTCGAGGGAATCCCACACCTCGGTGGAGGCGCGCTCCACCTTTTTGCGGGCCGCCTTGATGTTGCTGGCGGCGCCCTTTTCGACCAGATCCTTCATCACGAAGGGCTTGAACAGCTCCAGCGCCATCTCCTTGGGCAGGCCGCACTGGTACATCTTGAGCTCCGGCCCGACGACGATGACCGAACGGCCGGAATAGTCGACGCGCTTGCCAAGCAGGTTCTGGCGGAAGCGCCCCTGCTTGCCCTTGAGCATATCGGACAGGCTCTTGAGCGCGCGGTTGTTGGCGCCGGTGACGGGGCGGCCGCGGCGGCCGTTGTCGATGAGGGCGTCGGCGGCCTCCTGCAGCATACGCTTCTCGTTGCGGACGATGATGTCCGGCGCGCCGAGCTCCAGCAGGCGCTTTAAGCGGTTGTTGCGGTTGATGACGCGGCGATACAGGTCGTTGAGGTCGGAGGTGGCGAAACGGCCGCCGTCCAGCTGGATGAGCGGGCGCAGATCCGGCGGGATGACGGGGATGACGTTCAAAATCATCCACTCCGGCCGCTGGCCGGACTGCTGGAACGCCTCGACGGCTTCCAGCCGTTTGAGGATGCGGCCGCGCTTCTGCCCGCCGGCCTTGTCCAGCTCCTCGTGCAGCTGGGCGGCGAGCTTGTCAAGGTCGATCTCGGCCAGCAGCTTTTGGATGGCCTCGGCGCCCATGCCGGCTTCAAACGTATCCTCGTACTTTTCCCGCATTTCCTTGTACTCGCGCTCGTTGAGGAGCTGCTGCTTTTCCAGCGGGGTGAAGCCGGGGTCGGTGACGATATAGCTTGCAAAATACAGCACCTTATCGAGCTGCCGCGGGCTGATGTCCAGCATCAGGCCGATGCGGCTGGGGATGCCCTTGAAGTACCAGATGTGGGACACGGGGGCCGCCAGCTCGATGTGGCCCATGCGCTCACGCCGGACCTTGGCGCGGGTGACCTCGACGCCGCATTTGTCGCAGATCTTGCCCTTGTAGCGGATGCGCTTGTACTTGCCGCAGTGGCATTCCCAGTCCTTGGTGGGTCCGAAAATGCGCTCGCAGTACAGCCCGTCGCGCTCCGGCTTCAGGGTGCGGTAGTTGATGGTCTCGGGCTTGGTGACCTCGCCGTAGCTCCACGCGCGGATCTGATCCGGGGAGGCAAGGCCGATCTTGATAGAATCAAATTCCCTATTTTCCATGCAGAAAACCCTCTCATTCATTCAGGCTCGTCAAAACGGTACGGCGTCAGTCAAAAAGGGGGTCGTCGTCCACCTCGCCAAGCGCCTCTTCGTCCGGCTCGGCGTCGGCGTCGGCGCTTTCGTCAAAGTCGGCGTCAAAGCCTTCGTCGGCGTCCTTGACGCTGTAGTCACCCTCGAGCTCGCTTTCGATCATGACGCTGTCGCCCAGCGGCAGGTCATCGGTGACAAAGCCGGTGTCGTCGTCATCCAGTTCTTGGCGCACATCCACCTCGTTGCCCTCGGCGTCCTGCACGACCACGTTGAGGCCAAGGCTCTGCAATTCCTTGAGCATGACGCGGAAGCTCTCCGGGATGCCGGCCTGCGGGACGTCCTCGCCCTTGACGATGGCCTCGTAGGTCTTGACACGGCCGACGACGTCGTCGGATTTGATGGTCAGGATCTCCTGCAGGGTGTAGGCGGCGCCGTAGGCTTCCAGCGCCCAGACCTCCATCTCGCCGAAACGCTGGCCGCCGAACTGTGCCTTGCCGCCCAGCGGCTGCTGGGTGACCATGGAGTACGGCCCGGTGGAGCGGGCGTGGATCTTATCGTCGACCAGATGGTGCAGCTTGAGGTAGTACATATACCCCACGGTGACCTTGGAGGGGAACTTCTCGCCGGTGCGGCCGTCGTAGACGGTGGTCTTGCCGTCGTCGGTCAGATCCAGCTTGCTGAAATCGATGATGTGGCCCTTGTCCCCCATCAGCCGGTCGAGCTTGGTGGGGTAGGCCGGTGCGGTGCCGTCCTTCCATTTGGCGCGGGCCTCGGCAAAGCATTCCCGGATATCGGCCTCGTGCGCGCCGTCAAAGACCGGCGTCTGCACCTTCCAGCCCAGCGCCTTGGCCACGTAGCCGAGGTTGACCTCCAGCACCTGGCCGATGTTCATACGGGAAGGCACGCCCAGGGGATTCAGCACGATGTCCAGCGGGGTGCCGTCGGGCAGGAAGGGCATATCCTCCTGGGGCAAAATGCGGGAGACGACGCCCTTGTTGCCGTGGCGGCCGGCCATCTTGTCGCCGACCGAGATCTTGCGCTTCTGCGCGATATACACGCGCACGCACTGGCGCACGCCGGGCTGCAGCTCATCGCAGTTGTCGGGAGTAAAGACCTTGATGTCCACCACGATGCCATACTCGCCGTGCGGCACGCGCAGCGAGGTATCGCGCACCTCGCGCGCCTTCTCGCCAAAGATGGCGCGCAGCAGGCGCTCCTCGGCGGTGAGCTCCGTCTCGCCCTTGGGCGTGACCTTGCCGACGAGGATGTCACCGGTCGTGACCTCGGCGCCGATGCGGATGATGCCGCGGTCGTCCAGATCCTTGAGGGCGTCGTCGCCGACGTTGGGGATATCGCGGGTGATCTCCTCGGGGCCGAGCTTGGTCTCGCGGGCCTCGCTCTCATACTCCTCGATGTGGATGGATGTGTAGATATCCTCCCGCACGAGCTTTTCGTTGAGCAGGACGGCGTCCTCGTAGTTGTAGCCTTCCCACGTCATAAAGCCGACGAGGGCGTTCTTGCCAAGGCTGATCTCGCCGTTTTTGGTGGCGGGGCCGTCGGCGATGATGTCGCCGGGCTCAACGTGCTCACCCGGCTCCACGATGGGCCGCTGGTTGATGCAGGTGCCCTGGTTGGAGCGCATGAACTTGATGAGCTCGTAGGTATCGGTGGTGTTGTCATCGCCGCGCACGACGACCTTCTCGGAATCAACATACTCCACGGTGCCGGCGCGGCTGCACAGCACGCAGACGCCGGAGTCCGTCGCGGCCTTGTACTCCATGCCGGTGGCGACGGTGGGCTGCTGGGTGACCATCAGCGGCACGGCCTGCCGCTGCATGTTGGAGCCCATCAGGGCGCGGTTGCAGTCGTCATTTTCGAGGAAGGGGATCATCGCGGTGGCGACCGAGACCATCATCCGCGGCGAGACGTCCATGAAATCGACCTGGGAGCGGTCAAACTCCTGGATGTCGTTGCGGTGGCGGCCGGACACACGGGTCCGCACGAAGCGGTTTTCCTCGTCCAGCGGCTCGTTGGCCTGTGCGACGATATACTCGTCCTCGACGTCGGCGGTCATATAGACCACCTCTTTGGTCACGACGCCGGTGGCCTTGTCCACCCTGCGGTAGGGCGCCTCGACAAAGCCGTACTTGTTGATCCTGGCAAAGGTGGCGAGATACGAGATCAAGCCGATGTTGGGGCCTTCCGGCGTCTCGATGGGGCACAGGCGGCCGTAGTGGGTGTAGTGCACGTCGCGCACTTCAAAGCTGGCGCGGTCGCGCGAGAGGCCGCCGGGGCCCAGGGCGGACAGGCGGCGCTTGTGGGTGAGCTCGGCCAGGGGGTTGTTCTGGTCCATGAACTGGGACAGGGGGCTGGAGCCGATAAACTCCTTGATGGCGGCGACCACCGGCCGGATGTTGACCAGGCTCTGGGGCGTGATCTCGCCGCTGTCCTGGTTTTGCAGGGTCATGCGCTCACGGATGACGCGCTCCATGCGGGAGAAGCCGATGCGGAACTGGTTTTGCAGCAGCTCGCCCACGCTGCGCACGCGGCGGTTGCCGAGGTGGTCGATCTCGTCGGTGGAGCCGATGCCGTGGTCCAGCCCGATGAGGTAGCTGACCGAGGCGAAAATGTCGTCCACGGTGACGGTGCGGCTGATGAGGGTGTCGCGGTTTTTGCGCAGCAGCTCCTTCTGCGCCTCCACACGCTCGGCCTCGTCGGCGATGTCGGCCGTCTCGTCCAAGATCTTCTTGATGCCCGCGATGCTGGCGCGCTCGTTGATGCCGCATTCCTCCACATCGAAGGGGAAGAAGGGCTGCGCGTCCACGCACCCGTTGGACACGACGATGACCGGCACCGGCTCCTCGCCCTTGTGCTCGACCAGGACGGTCACGCGGGTGACGCCGGCGGCGTCGATCTCGCGGGCCTTGTCGGCGCTCAGCTTTTCGCCCTTGGCGGCCAGCAGCTCACCGGTGAAGGGGGCGACGATGTCCTCGCCGACGCGGTAGCCGGTGATGCGGCGGGCCAGCGCCAGCTTCGAGTTCATCTTGTAGCGGCCGAACCGCGCAAGGTCATAGCGGCGCGGGTCAAAGAACAGCGTGTCGATGTGGTTGCGGCTGTTCTCGACCGTCGGCGGCTCACCGGGGCGCAGCTTGCGGTAGCACTCCAGCAGGCCCTCCTCGGTGTTGTGGGTGACGTCCTTCTCGATGGTGGCGTTGATCTTGGGCTCGTTCTCGCCAAAGAAGGTGCGCAGCTGCTCGTCGGTGCCAAGGCCCAATGCGCGCAGCAGCGTGGTCACGGGCAGCTTGCGGTTTTTATCAATGCGGACGTAGAAAACGTCCTGCGAGTCGGTCTCGTATTCCAGCCAGGCGCCGCGGTTGGGGTTCATCGTGGCGGTAAACAGATCCTTGCCGGAGCGGTCCTTGGTGGAGGCGTAGAACACGCCGGGGCTGCGCACCAGCTGGCTGACGATGACGCGCTCGGCGCCGTTGGAGATGAAGGTGCCGGACTCCGTCATGAGCGGGAAATCGCCCATGAAGATCTCCTGCTCCTTGACCTCGCCGGTCTGCTTGTTGAGCAGGCGCGCCGTCACATACAGGGGGGCGGCGTAGCTGGCGTCGCGCTCCTTGCACTCCTTGATGGTGTATTTGGTGTTCTCTTTATCCAGGCGGAAATCGATGAACTCCAGCACAAGGTTGCCGGTATAGTCCTCGATCGCGGCGATGTCATGGAAGACCTCGCGCAGGCCCTCGTCCAGGAACCAGTTGTAGGAGTTTTTCTGGATCTCGATGAGGTTGGGCATACCGATGGCCTCGTCGATGTGGGAAAAACTCATACGGGTCGTCCGGCCATTTTGTACGGGCTTGACCTTTACCATAATGATGCGACCACTCCTTCTTGCACTGTCAGGGTTCCAACCACGCAGCCAAAACGCCCCGCCCGCCGCGCCGCGAAGCGTGCCTTGGGCATTTTGCTGAATTTTTGGCGCAGCCACGCGCCCAAAAACCACAATAGGGCATTCTATGCCATTTTGTGATACTTTGACAGTATACCGCCAATGGGGTGCTTTGTCAAGGGGATTTTTCCCTTTTTTACGCAATTTTGGAAAGGAAAGCGGCCGGGCGTTTGACGCCCGGCCGCGTGTATGCTATTTTCGGCATTTTGCCGGTTCCCTTCGGATGGAGGCGCCCCTCCTCCCCTGCTGCGGCCCGCATTTTTGGCACATTGCACAAAGGCACGGGCCGGCCCGTTTGGCACCTTACGCGGTTTCCATCGCCCGGAAAACGGCCGCGATGCCGGTTTTTAAATCGGTTTTCAGCTCCCAGCCCAACGTTTTCAGTTTGGTATTGTCCAGAAGCAGGCCTGGCAGATGCTTAAACCCTTCCGGGCAGGCCACCCCGCCGCCGGCACCTGCCTGCTCCACCATGACGCGGGCGATCTCGTCCACAGCGGCAAAGTTGCCGCCCTGCCCGTTGGAGGAGATGTTGTACGCCTCGCCCGGTTTGCCCGCAAGGGCCAGGCACAGCGCGCCGTCAACGGCGTCCTCCACATAGATGTTGTCCCGCCGGGGCAGGCCGGCGGCGTTGATGCGGATGGGATCGCCACGGCGCGCCTGCTCAAGGAACTCAAAGAAAGCCGTCATGGGGTGGCAGGCGCTGTAGCCGTACACATAGCTGAAACGCCCAATAACGGTTTCGACGCCGTGTTGTTTCCAGTAGGAGGTGGCCAGCACCTCGGCGATGCGCTTGCTTTGCGAATAGGGCGCGTTATAAAAATCCAGCGGTTCGGTGAAATGGGTATCAGCCTCGGTCACAGTGCGGTCCTCTCCGCAGGAGCCGCCGTATACCGTAGCGGAGGAAAAGACGATCATCCGCCCCGAAACGCCTTTTTTCTGCTTTTGCTCCCGCAGCAGTTCCAAAAGGTTCCCGGCGGCGAAAACATTGGGGGAAATGACGTTGAGCGGCATTCTCTCGATCACGGTGCGCTCAATGGGGCTGGCGGCATGGAAGATATAGTCAACGGTAGTATCCTCCAGGGAAAGCGGGGCTTCCACGCCCTGCGCCAGCATAGTAAAGTTCGGTAAGCCCTCATACGCGGCAAAGGTGCGCCGCAGCTTCTGCGCGTTGCGGCTGAGGGCGATTATATGGCATACCCCCCCCCACACATTTTCCATAAGACGGTCTATGAGGCGGCTGCCCAGCAGCCCGGTGGCGCCGGTGACCAAAACGGTCTTGCCGGAAAAAGCATTCATCGTATTTTCTCCTTCCCCTGTAAAAGTCCCTGTCATACCAAACCGCGGATATCCTGCATGATCAGATCCACTCGCAGATGGTTGCGCTCCAGGACCTTGTTGATATCATAACGATCCAAAAACTCTTTCTTTAAGCCATAGTTCAATACCTTGACATCGCTTGGGCCGTAGAAACTTGCGATCTTCTGCCCCCAGCCGCCGTCCAGCACGCCGTCCTCCAAGGTTATGACCAGCGTGTGATCCTTCTTGAGTTCCTGCAAAAGCGTCTCATCCAATCCGGTTATATAGCGCGGATTGATCAGGGTGGGGATAAAGCCGTACGCGTCCTTGACGGCTTGTGCCAGTTCTTCTCCCATCTGAAAGAAATCGCCCAACGCCAGGATTGCGACCTTTTCGCCCCGGGTGACCGTCTTATATACGTTCAGCCGGCTGTAGTCGGTATCCACGCTGCCTTTCGCTTCAAAGATGCCGTTGCGCGGCGCGCGCAGTGCCACAGGATGCTCCGTCTGGTCGATGGACCAATCCAGCATGGCAAAGTATTCCTGCCGGTTCGTCGGCGCCAGATAGACAAGGTTGGGGATGTTCGACATCATGGGGATATCAAAGATACCGATATGGGTCATATCGTTCACGGCGTAGACGGAAGCATTCGCCACGATCAGGGTGGCGGGCGCATTGTTGATGCACAGCTCCTGCGAGATCTGATCATAGGTGCGCTGGTAGAAGGTCGCCAGCGTGGCAAACACCGGCTTGCATCCGTTTTTGGCAAGGCCGGCGGCCATGGCGATGGCATGCTCCTCGGCGATGCCCACATCAACAAATTGCTTTCCGCCGGCCAAACGGTATTCCTGCGTGAAATTCAGAGAATCGGGCACTGCCGCGATCATCGTTACGATCTTGGGATCCTGTTTCATTTTTTCAAGCAGGTGATCACGGATCAACCGGTCATACCGTTCCCCGGTAAAGGCATTTTTCTCCCGGCCCGTGGCCAGGTCAAAAGGACGGACATAGTGCGTGCTTTCCTTGTGGCTTTCGGCATACGCATACCCTTTCCCCTTGGTGGTACAGATGTGCACCACCACCGGGTGGTCGATATCCTTGACTTGGCGCAACGCCGCCACAACGTCCGCCACACTGTTGCCATTCTTGACAAAGAGATAGTCAAACCCAAAGGCTCGGAAAAAATTTTCCTCAGCGGCGCCTTCTGTTTCACGGAGCTTTGCAAGGTTTTGGTAGATGCCGCCATGATCCTCCGCGATGGACATCTGGTTGTCGTTAAACAGCACGATGAGGTTGCTGTTGATATCCGAGCCGCCGTAATCCAGCCCTTCGAACGCTTCGCCGCCGCTCATGGAGCCGTCACCGATAACAGCGATAACGTTTTCCTTGCCGCCGTTGATATCCCGCGCTTTGGCCAGGCCGCAGGCAAGGCTGATGGAGGTAGCCGTATGGCCTACCCGGAAGAGATCATGCTCACTTTCGTCGGGGTTGGTATACCCGTTGGCGGTACCGTATTTTTCCGGGCAAAGGAACGCATCCCTGCGCCCGGTCAATATCTTATGGGTATAGCACTGGTGCGAGACATCGAACACGATCTTGTCTTTGGGGGAATCAAACACATAGTGAAGTGCGATGGACGCTTCCACCATGCCCAGATTGGATGCAAGGTGCCCGCCCGCCGCAGAGGCCTTCGTAAGCAGCGCCGTGCGTATTTCGGCAGCAAGCTGTTCACATTCATGGATGCTCAGCTGTTTAAGATCCGCCGGGCTGTCAATCCGTTCCAAAAACATAGCCATCCTCCAAAATATACTGCATGATGTTGAGCAACGCCAAGATATCCGTGCAGAGCTGTTCGGGCTGCAAGCGGTTTTGCGTAAGCAGCTCATCGGCGCTCACATGGACGGTATCCAAAAACGATTTTTGCAAACCGCGGTTCAGGACCTTGATGCCATCGTATATACCAAGATACGAAGCAACTTTTTCACCGAAACCGCCTTCCAAAGAGCCGCTTTCCAGCGTGACCACCAGTTTGTGCTTGGCAGGCAGAGATGCCAAAAGTTCCTTATCGATCCCGGTGATGTACCGGGGGTTGATCAACGTTGCGTTGATATTTGCTTTTTCCAGCAGCAGATCTGCCACCGTCTCGCCCAGTTGGAAAAATTCCCCCAGGGCAATGATTGCGACGGTATTCCCCTCTCGTTCCACCTTGTAGCGGTTCAGGGCGCTGTAATCCTTGTCGACCTCATGCTTTGCGTGGAACACACCGTTGCGTGGCTGGCGGATCGCGACGGGATACTGCGTCTGGTCGATGCTCCAATCCAGCATGGCAAGATATTCTTCCTTGTTGGTCGGGGCAAGATAGACAAGGTTGGGGATGTTTGACATCATGGGGATATCAAAGATCTCGGTATGGGTCACATCGTCCACCGAATATATCGACGCATTGATGACGATGAGGGTCGCCGGGCATTTGTTGATGCACAGTTCCTGCGAGATCTGGTCATACGTCCGCATGAAAAAGGTCGAGGCCGTCACAAAGACCGGCTTGCCGCCGTTGCGCGCGATACCGGCGGTCATCGCCACCCCGTGTTCTTCCACAGCGCCGACATCAATGAACTGCGCCCCCGCTTCCGCGCGTTTTTCCGCCGTAAACGACAGGCAGTACATTGTCGAGGCCATGATGGTCGTGATCAGAGGATCTTCCCGCATACGCTTCAGCAAATGCTCACGGATAATAAAGTCATACCGCTCATTTTTTCCTTCTACATAAGGGAACGGTGTAAAATCCGGGCCCTTTTCCAGATCGAACGGTTTGTTGAGGCAATGCGTCAACTCAGGATTTTCTTCCGCATAGGAATATCCATACCCTTTTTTTGTACAGATGTGGACGACCACAGGATGGTCGATGTCCTTTACCGCCCGGAACGCCTCGACCAGTGCGGCGACATTGTTCCCTTCCTTGACAAAGCGGTAATCCAGCCCCAGGGCTTTGAAGAAATTGTTCCCGGCCTTGCCCTGCGTATCGCGCAGGAGTTTCAGATTGCGGTACAACCCGCCGCGGTTTTCCGCGATGGAGATGTTGTTGTCGTTCAACACGATGATAAAGTTACTTGCCAGCTCCGAGGCAACAAAGTCAAGACCTTCCAGCGCTTCACCACCGCCAAGGGAACCATCGCCAATAAAGGCGATGATGTTCTCATGGTCACCTTTGAAATCCCGCGCTTTCGCCAGCCCGCTGGCCAAGCTGATCGAGGTGGAGGTGTGGCCTACAGTAAAGAAATCGTGCTCGCTCTCGGTGATCTCGGTAAAGCCGGTGACGGACTTATATTTTTCGGGGTCGGTATAGGCGCTCATCCGGCCGGTGAGCATCTTGTGCGGGTAACATTGGTGCGAGACGTCGAACACGATCTTGTCTTTGGGGGAATCGAACACATAATGGAGCGCCACGGTGGCCTCGACCACCCCCAGGTTGGGCGCCAGATGGCCGCCGGTCTTGCTGAGTTTGTTCAAAAGTGTCTGCCGCATCTCCGCAGCAAGGGCCGCGCACTCATCGAGCGTGAGCGCCTTCACATCGGCAGGGCCGTGTATTTTTTCAATATACATGGTTCTCAATCTCCTCGATCAATTTCAGCATACCGTCCTGAAGGCTTGTGGATACCTCCCACCCCAGCTGCTTTAATTTGGTATTGTCCATCCTGACGCCGCCCTCGCGTCCGGATGGCTGCTTCTCATAGAGCACTTTCACATTTTTCCCCGTTTTTTGGTTTGCGATGGCCACGACGGCTTCGGCGATCTCATCGGCGCCGGCGTAGTTGCCCTTGTCCCCGTTAGAGGAAATGTTGTACGCCTCGCCCGGCATCCCCTTCTGCGCAATAAGCAGCAGCGCGGCCATGGCATCGCCCATATACAGGTTGTCTCTGCGCGGCGTATCCGGGTTGCGGATCAAGATGTCCTTGCCGGCAAAGGCCTGTTCAATAAAATCAAACAAAGCCTGCTTCGGGCGGTACCGGGCGTTGCCGTAGATCCAGGCAAACCGCACGTTTACGGCGTCTATGTCATATTGTTTTACATACCCGTTCACGATGACCTCTGCCATCCGCTTGGAATGGGAATACGGCGTCCGGGGGGCGCTCAAAGCGTCCGCAAATTCGGTATCTTTTTCCGATACGGCCCGTTCCGTGCCGTCCCTCCCGTACACCGCTTCGCTGGAGAAATAGATCAACCGACCGCGGCCCCCCCCCGCCTCATTTTGGCGCCGCAAATATTCCAGGCAGGAGATGGTACCCATCACATTGGGTGCAATGATATCGACCGGCCTGTTTACAATGGTATTGAATTCGATGGAGCCGGCGGCGTGGAAGATATAATCCACCGGGCCCTGTACCTGTAAAGGCTCTTTCCCAATATCCGCCGGCACACAGTCAAAGGAGGGGGTGCCGATATACGGGGCAAAGCAGTTTTCAATTTTTTCCCGGCTGCGCCCCAGCGCGATGACCTTCGCGCCGCGGCGCAGGCATTCCCGTGCAAGATTGCTTCCCAGCAGCCCCGTTGCGCCGGTGATCAGAACCGTTTTCCCTTGCAGCATTGCCGTTTGCCCTCCTTGTGTTATCGTAGCCACTTAGTGGTCACTGTCCGCGGGATGCAGCTTCAGTTTCGTCGTCAAAGTTGATACGCTCATGCTCTACCACCAGCGGCCTTCTCATGCTGCGCTGGTTGATCATCAGGATATATTCCCCCATAAAGCCCAAAAAAATAAGCTGGACCGCACCGAGGAAGAACATGCCGATCAAAATGACCGGGATGCCAAATTCGAATTCATTCCACATCGTCAGCTTTTTGACCAGATAGAAAAGCGCGATGATGATGCTGACCAGCGCCGTGCCAAAGCCAAAGAAGGTACACATCCGCAGGCCCACCTTGGTATAGGACGTAAAGCTGCGCATGGCTATATCATAAAGAGTAAAGAAACGGATATGGCTTTTGCCCGCACGACGCTTTTGCTGCACATAGTTCAAGGAGGAGCGGTTGCCGGCAAACTCCGCCACAACGCCGCGCAGGAACGGGACCGGATCGTCCAGATCCCGCAGGATATCCAGGAATTTTTTGTCATAACAGCCAAAACCGGTGAAATGCTCGATGATCTCGGTATTGGAAATGCGCCGGATCAACCGGTAGTAGATCGTGCGCAGAAACCGAATGATCTTGTTTTCCTTGCTCTGCATTTTGATGGCAGTGACGACGGTATACCCTTTTTCCCACTCACGCACCAACTTGGGGATCATTTCCACCGGATCCTGAAAATCCGCCGTAATGATGATGGCGCAATCCCCGCTGGCCTGCAACAGGCCATAGTAGGGCGAGTTGTCCGGCCCGAAGTTTTTCTCATTAAAGATGGCCTTGACGCGCCTGTCCTCCGCACACAGGGAGCGGATGATGGGGCGCGTGTTGTCCTGGGAATTGTTGTCGATGATAATGATCTCAAAATCGTATTCCGGCAGGTTGGTCACGAGCTCGTTCCTGACTGTCTCGGTAATGGGGCGGATATTTTCCTCCTCATTGTAAGAAGGTATCACAATACTGACCTTTTTCCTGGGCATTTGGCGTCCACTCCTTGGTCTGCCGGCTTTCCGTCCGGCAAGGTTTACAATTCATCCAGTTCACTGTACAGTTCTGCATCCAGATATGGGAACAGCTTCTGGCACGGCTCCCCGCGTTTGAGGCTTGGCTGGACATCATAGCGGTCCTCCACCTCGATATCCAGCAGCAGTGGCCCGCAGATATCGCGCAGCAGGGCCTGCCTTTCGGGCGGCGGCAGTTCCCGCCAACGCCGGTATGGGATACCGTAGGCGCCGGCCAACTTTTGCAGGTCCGCAGCGGCGTAGCCGCTGGCATCCGTGACCAGCAGCGGGTGCCCGGGATGGCGCACCTGCTCATGCTCGCGGATCATTGAGGAAGCGCGGTTGTTGAGCACCGCAATGAGGATGGGCAGCCGGTTGACGGCGACCGTTTGTAACTCCTGCACGTTCATTTGCAGACCCTGGTCTCCGGTAAAGCACAGCACCGGGGCCCGGGTGGCAAACTGCGCGCCGATGGCCTTTGGCAAAGAGCATCCCAGCGCGCCAAATGTCTGGGAATAGAGGACGCGGTTTTGCGCCCCCGCCAGATGGTACGCGCGGGAAAGCCACATCTCATTGTTGCCGACATCGCTGGTAACGGTACAGCCTGGCCCTGCGCAACGCAAGACCTCAGCCATCAGCTGCACAGGCTCCGGCGTATCATACCCGGCAAGCGCGTTTTGCAGGCGGCGGCAGACCTCCAGCCAGCCGGTATACCCGGCGCCGCGGGGTTCCAGGCGTGCCAAAGCAGGCAGGACATCTGCCAGGTCGGCGCAATAGCCGGCCGTGTTGGGCACGGCGCGGCCAAGCTCCGCCGGGTCGACATCGACGCGCAGGATCTTCGTGCGCTCCGTCAGCGGGCGGAAACTTTGGGACTGCACCGGAAACGCCAGCCGGTTGCCCAGCGCGACGATGAGATCCGCCTTGGACAGGATAAAATTGGCCGCACGCACGGCGTGGGTGCCAATGTAACCGAAATACAGCGGCGACCCCGGCATAATGTCCTGCGCGTAACGGCTGGACAGCACCGGAATGCCCCATTTTTCGGCAAAGGCGGCGGCCTGTGCCCGCACACCGGCCAGGCGGATGCCCTTACCGAAAAGCAGCACCGGGCGCTTGCTTGCGGCAAGGTGCCGGGCGATGTCGTCGGCGGCCGCCGCGGCATCGGTGGCAGAAGGCGAGATAGTTGGCGCCGCCGGCATATCGGTAGGCAGCTCCTGTGTGAACAGGCCGGAAAGGATATCCACCACCACTGGGCCCTTGCGGCCTGTTGTGGCCGCGGCCCAGGCTGCCAAAACGGTGCCGGGCAGTTCCGCCAGCGCATCGACGCGTATGCACGCCTTGGTCACGGCGGCAAACACCGGGGCAAGCGCCATCTCCTGCCCATGGTAGAACCGTGCCCCATCGGGTGCAGGTTCCTGCCCGGCATGGGCATGGGCGGTAAAGACTAGCATGGGGGTGGAATCACAGTAGGCATCGGCCACAGCGGTCAGCGTATTGGTCACGCCGGGGCCGCAGGTGGCAAACGCCACGCCGGGCACCGGCCCGCACTGGCCATACCCGGCGGCCGCAAAGGCGGCGCCCTGCTCATGGTAGCACAGGTGTGGCGTGATGCCTTCGGCCCGGTCCAGGGCATACAGCAGTTCCAAGATAACGCCGCCGGGGATGCCAAAGGCATCGGTCACACCGTTTTGGGCCAAAAAACCGGCAATGTAGTCAGCCGCTTGCATCGGTCATCCGCTCCCTTTCACCATTTCCCGCTTACACGGTGTGACCTGTCCGCCGGAGCAACTCAACGGTGTTTTCTGCTGTATAGCGATGACGGAGGTCCTCCGGCATATTGGCAAGGATGCGGTCGATCTCCACATACGGCAGACCGTACTGTTTGCGCAGAGCCAACGAGTATTTGTATGCCACTTTATGGATAGCCGGTAAAAATCGGGTGAGCGAATACCCCCACAACGGGTCAGGGCTCAGGGCGCTCACCGTTTCGCATGCCTGCAATACCGCACTGTAGTCATAGTGTTTGCCGGCATTTGTGTTCAAATGATGGGCAATGATCTCGGTCTGCAGATTGCCGGCGCCCTGCCCTACCCCCAATGCACAGGCATCCACAATAATGTCCCGCGCCCCATGATGGGCCAGAAAGGCCAATGCATTCGCGAACGCCAGATTCATGTTGTTGTGGGCGTGGAAACCGATGCGGATCTCCGGGCGCAAACCGGCGTCATACACATCGAACAGCCGCTGCACATCTGCACCGTTCATATACCCGTAACTGTCCACGATGTAGAGCGCATAAGCCCCCATCGCATTGGCGGATCGCACCAACAGATCCAACTCCTGTGGGGTATAGCGCATGGTCAGCATAGGCTGCACGAACACTTTATACCCTTTGGCTGCCAGACCGGCACAGAAATCGACCGATTTTTGCAGCTGTGAATACCGCAAAATGACCCGCACCCCCGGGCATAAGCCCGGCCGCCAGATTGGGATGTCCTCCAGCGGCGTATCGGGGCCGCGGTACAGCGCTGCGTACAAAGGGCCGCCCGTTTGCGCAACGGGCATCGTCTCAGAAATTGCCTCAATATTTTGATAGATCGCGTATTTCCGCTTGTCATTGGGCGATATCTCTACCGCCCCGATCTCAACGATCTCGACCTTACTGGCAGTCAGGTCGCTGATGATGCTGCGGATATCCTGTTGGGAATAGCAGGTTTCGCTCCAGCCTTTCAAAGCTGCATCTTCAAAGCAAAAGCCACCGTCGCGCAGGGTGCAGTCCAGCAGTTGGATGGAACCTTCCATGAAATTCTCCTTTTCAGCAGACATCCGGGTTCAGCGGAAGGTCCACAGCTTATTGATGACAAAGTTGATCGGAATGGTAACAAGCAGATTTACGACGGGGGCAATGCTTTTGCCGACATGGAAGAACGTTACTTCCACCCACAGCAACACATTGGACAAGATCGAAGTTCCCCCATAGCTGATATAAGTTTTGCCCAGACGTTTGAGGGTACTTTTTAAATCCCGCTCATTACCGGTAAAAACGAACCGATCATTCCAGAAGAAGGCATTGGCGATGCTCAAGATCGTGCCAAGCACACTACCGACCATATACAGATTTGGATCCAGCCACAAAAACAGGTAGTAGACCCCCATGCTGACGGCCGTGTTGCTTAAGCCGACCATACCGAACTTACAAAACTGCCAAAGCAACGTCCGGGCCTCGGCAGAGGTATGTACGCCCAAGCGCGCCCACAGCGCTTTCAGCATTACCGCAAAGCCTCCTCGATCGTCTTTGCCATATAGTCGATCATCTCATCCGTCATGCCGGGGTAAACACCGACCCAGAAGGTGTTGTTCATGATAAAGTCCGTGTTTTCGAGCCCGCCCACAACGCGGTAGGCATCGGTCCCGCGGATCTGGTCAAAGCAGGGATGCTTGACCAGGTTGCCGCTGAACAGCAGCCGGGTCTGCACGTTGTGATCCTCGATATACCGCGTGACGGCGTTGCGGGAAAGCCCGCTTTCCGGCCGCACCGAGATGAGGAACCCGAACCACGAAGGCTTGCTGCCGGGCGCCGCCTGCGGCAGGATGATCTTGTCCGCCACGGGGCTTGCGGCCAACGCATCGTGCAGGCGCTGCCAGTTGTGGCGGCGGCGCTCGATAAAGGCGGGGAATTTTTTGAGCTGCTCGCACCCAACGGCCGCCTGCATATCGGTGACCTTGAGGTTATAGCCGAAATGGCTGTAGACATACTTGTGGTCATAGCCGGCAGGCAGCTCGCCGTACTGGCCGTCAAAGCGGCGGCCGCAGAAATTGTCATGCCCGGAGGGGCAGACACAGTCCCGCCCCCAGTCGCGGTAGCTCTTGATCAGGCGGTTGAGCAGCGGGTCATTGGTGTAGACGCAGCCGCCCTCCCCCATCGTCATGTGGTGCGGCGGATAGAAACTGCTGGTGCCGATGTCGCCCCAGGTCCCGGTGAAGCGTGTCTGCCCGTCGATGGTGTAGGTGCTGCCGAGCGCATCGCAGTTGTCCTCGACCAGCCACAGCTTGTGCGCATCGCAGAACGCCTTGACAGCGGCAAGGTCGAACGGATTGCCCAGCGTGTGCGCGATCATCACGGCCTTGGTTTTCGGCGAGAGCGCGGCCTCCAGCTTGCTCACATCAATGTTGTACTGCGGCACGGTGACATCCACGAACACCGGCACGGCGCCGTACTGCAAAGCCGGCGTGACGGTGGTGGGGAAACCGCAGGCCACGGTGATGATCTCGTCGCCCTTTTTGATCTGCCGCTCGCCAAGTTCCGGCGCCGTCAGCGCCATGAACGCGATGAGGTTGGCCGAAGACCCGCTGTTGACGAGGTTTGCAAAACGCACGCCCAGCCATTTGGCGAATCCTTTTTCAAATTCTTCGGCAAAGCGGCCGGTGGTCAGCCAGAAATCCAACGTGGCGTCGGTAAGGGCGCACATCTCCTTCTCGTCAAACACGCGCGCCGCGTAGGTGATGCGGTCCCCGGGCTGAAAGGGCTCTTTTTTCTCTTTGAAATCGTGGTAATATTGGGTGACCAATTCCTTGATTTGGGCACGGGCCTCAGCTTCGTTTTTCCAGTTTGGCATTTATAATCTCCTCCAGATCTTCAGCATTATAAAACGTCTGCAGTCGAAGTGCACCAGGGTCTGAACTTGTCCCATTCAAGCCTTTTGGTTCAGGCGGGTGCAGCCTCACACAGAAATGTTGCCGTATCGATATTCTGATCATTCAGGATGACAAAATATCTTCCCTTTTCATTGATCTCGGTGCGCGGCAAAGTATTCAGTGCAACCATCCGCTGCTCGGCGTTTCCGTCCGGCATTTTCACGCTGTATTGCAGAACCGCGTTTTCCGGTATCTTTGCGCCGTCGATATAGATCCTTACATCACGCATCAGGGTCGCTTCTTTATCCTGTGCATATCCCAACCACACGATACTGTAATCGCTGGCGCTCCTTGCATTCACATGGTCGCTGATGCCCATAAGATAGAGCGTTGTGTCCTCTGCTATTTCCTCGGCCGGGTTGTTCTGGGTCCAATAGCGGCTGGGATAGACTTGCAATTCCCGCTCACCGTATCGGCGGAAAAAGGATTGCGCCGCCCTTTCATTGCCGCCATAGGGACTGAAATTCAGGAACAGGATATCCTCGGCCCTGACATTGTCCGCAATGCCATCCGTGATGCTGGCGGCATGAAGTTCATAATTGTAGCGGGACTCCGGCGGATAAACGACCCGTGTTATGGATCGTGTATAAATACCGCTGGCCGTCAGCAATACCACCATCGCCCCGGCAAAGCCAAGGCGCAGGATCTTCCGATGCCTTGCGCCGCGCACAAGCTGCAGCGCCCCCAGCATAAGGAGCATGGCTGTACATCCCACACCGTAAGATACCATCTCTGCGGGGATGTAAGTCGTGCGCCAGGATATCCACCCTACTGTCTGATACTTGCTGGAAAGCCCTATCATCAACGCCGGCCCTGCCAGGATACAGAGCCCGGCAAAAGACAGGCAGACCCATTGCTTTCGGCTCAATGGGACGGTGATAAGATAAAGCGCTGCAACGCACACGAAAGCCAGACAAAAAGACCAAAACAAGTCACCATACGTCCATGTTTCGGGCCAAGGACGTTTTGACGCTATGGCTAAGCCGTTTGGTACCCCCCCCCACATCTGTTTTAGCGTTGTCTCAACGATTTTGGGGATATCGAAGTTAAAATCCACGCTGGCATTGGCAGCCTTCCCCCTGCCGCTGGCTACGCGGAACCCCATTGCGATCAATTCCCCCACTGCAGCAGGCAGCCCTGTACAGACGCTGTCCCGGAATCGGTCGTGGAGCATCAGAGCGAAGAAGCCCAAGGCGATGATCAGGATATAACCCAATTCATACGTTCCACAGCTCATAAACATGAAAAATGCCGAGAGGCCCGCCCAACGCCAATGCCTTGTGTGCGCCCAGCTGACCATACAATGTGCCGAAAGAAGTGCCCTGAGCAGCGTATTGGTAACAATTCCGTCATAACTTGTCATGATCCCGCCAGGAAGGCAAAACATCAGCGGCATCAGGGCAAAAAACGCCATTCCAAGCCATTTTTTGTTGGTAAGCCGCCACAGGAGAGTGCCAAACGCAATCCCCGTGGCACAGCTAAGGGTAATCAAAAACAACCGATAAGAAACGATGCTCTCCGTAAAATGCCAGACAACACGATCCACGCCGCGAGCATTAAAAGGATAAAAGCGGTCTACTTTCAACAGCAACTGATTTTTCAGTTCCCGCAGACCCTCAGCCCAAATGTTCCACGCACCTTCATGGGCAAGCCTGTACCACCAGACCAAATGATCATACGAATCGTCGCCTGCGCGCTCATAATTCAAAATGACGCGGATGTACATAAACCACGCAACGGTAACAAGAACGGCTGCCGCGCAAAATACGGCCGTGTAAAACCTCTGCCGGCTTTGCGGTTTCTTCAAAATGTCCGGCTTTCCCAAAACATTTGCTCTCCCTTCTCGAAGGTATATCCCGTCCTGCGGGCATCCAGTTGGCGACGAATCATCCACAATTTGCGTTTTGGGGGCAATCTCTGCCTAAAAAGGCAGTGATCTCGGCATCCATCTCGGCGGGGACATCGCCGCCGGCCAGCCAAACCTTGGCAAAGCGGCAGGTCATCCGCATACACTCGTCCATATGCCAGCGCGGCCGCCAGCCGAAAGTCGCCTTGATCTTGCTGCAATCCAGCTTGAGGAAGGTCGCCTCATGCGGGGCGCCGGGCTCGGCACGGTTTTCCCACCGGGCGCCCTCGCCCCAGGTCTTGCAGAAAAGATCCACCAGTTCGCCGGTGGTCAGGCAGTCACAGTCGTCGGGGCCCACATTGTAAAAGCCGGCGTACTTTTTATCCTCATACTGCTTTTGGGCGATGGTCAGGTAGACAGCCAGCGGCTCCAACACGTGCTGGTAGGGCCGGGTGGAGTACGGGTTGCGCACGCCGATGGCCTGCCCGGCCTGCATGGCACGCACGCAGTCCGGGATGATGCGGTCATTGGCAAAGTCTCCCCCGCCGATGACATTGCCCGCCCGCGCGGTGGACACCGCCGGCGCACCGGGGGCGGCAAAAAAGCTGTTGATGTAGCTGTGGGTGACAAGTTCGGAGCAGCTTTTGGAGTTGGAATACGGGTCGTACCCGTCCAGCGGCTCTTCCTCGCGGTAGCCCCAACACCATTCATTGTTGTGGTAGACCTTGTCGGTCGTGACATTGAGCACCGATTTGGGCCCCCGGCCCGCGGCCACGGCCAGGCGCACGCACTCCAGCAGATCAACGGTGCCCATGACGTTCGTCTCGTAGGTGTAGCGCGGATCCTTATAGCTGTCCCGTACGATGGGCTGCGCGGCCAGGTGCAGCACGATCTCGGGGTCCGCCGCGTCATACGCTTTTTTGAGGCGTTCCAGGTCACGGATATCGCCGCGGACGTCGGTCATTTTGCCTTCCAGCCCCGCCAGGGCGAACAGGTTCGGGTCGGTCGGCGGGTCAAGGCTGTAGCCGGTGACCACCGCGCCGGCACCCACCAGCATCCGGCACAGCCAGGTGCCCTTGAAGCCGGTGTGCCCCGTAACAAAGACGCGTTTGCCTTTGTAAAAGCTCAGATCCATCAATCTTTCCACACCTTCCATGGCGCTTTGCCGCTGTTCCAAAGTTCCTCCAGCAGGTTTTTATCCCGCACGGTATCCATGCACTTCCAAAAGCCCTTGTGGCAGCAGCTTTGCAGCTGGCCCTGCCTGGCTGCCGTCTCCAACGGCTGCTTTTCCAGCACAATGGGATCCCCCTCGATATAGTCAAGGAATTCCGGCTGGCAGACCATAAAGCCGATATTGATCATGCTGCCGTCCATTTCCTGCTTTTCGCGGAATCCGGTCACCAGGCCCTGGGCATCCACATCCAGCACGCCGAACTGTTGGCCAACGTTGTAGCTGGACATCGTGACCAGCTTGCCGTGCGCCCTGTGGAAGGCTTCCAATGCATTGAGGTCGATGTCCGAGACGCCGTCGCCGTAGGTGAGCATGAAAGGCTCGTTGCCAATATATTCCTGCACGCGTTTGAGACGTCCGCCCGTCATGGTGTTGAGGCCGGTGTCCACCACCGTCACTTTCCACGGCTCGGCATGGCTGTTGAGCACCTGCATGGAGTTGGTCGCCAAATCAAAGGCGACATCGGCGTTGTGCAGGTAATAGTCAAAGAAATACTGCTTGATGACATCCTGCTTATACCCGGCGCAGATGATAAAATCGGTGTAGCCATAGTGGGCATAGCCCTTCATGATGTGCCACAGGATGGGCTTACCGCCGATCTCCACCATGGGTTTGGGCTTGAGCACGCTC
Organism: uncultured Gemmiger sp.; assembly: GCA_947629015.1. GTDB lineage: Bacteria > Bacillota > Clostridia > Oscillospirales > Ruminococcaceae > Gemmiger. Next base: position 79,069 of record CANRCB010000003.1, on the reverse strand, counting down.
TCCTCGCTGATACGGGTGCCGAACCCGCCGGCCAAAATCACGACCTTCATATTTCTATTGCTACCTCCCGCATTGTATATTGCTCTTCCATTTATACGCGTTTTTGTTTACAAACAAAGTCATTATACAACAGTTTCCCGCCATATGCAAGCTGACCTAACAATATTCTATGGCACGGCACGATCATGCAACGATACTGCTACGAAAAATATGCTTCCGTGCTGAATATCGGAGGCATCCGGGCGGGCCGTTATTGTGAATACGAGAAAATGCCGCCCCGGGCATACCGTTCTTTGCCCATCCTGCAAGTGCATCACAAAAGCCCCATCCTCTTTCAGAACAGGACGGGGCTTTCGATCGATCGTGACTTCTTCTGTTCCGGCCTGGCCTGCGGATGAACGGTCCCGTCAGAAGAACGGGACCGTTCAATCCCTCTTAAAGAGGTCCCGAGTATAGACCTTATGCTGTACCGGGCGCAGGCGTTCGTCCATACGGTTGGCGATGATGACCTGGCTCTCGCGGACGAAGGCGTCCCAGTCACGCAGCACACGACTGCCATAGAACGTCTCGTCCTTCAGCGTCGGCTCGTAGAGGATGACCTCCACACCCTTCGCCTTCAGCCGTTTCATCACACCCTGTATGCTCGACTGCCGGAAATTGTCCGAGTTCGACTTCATCGTCAGCCGGTAGATACCCACCGTGCATGGGTTCCCCGGCCGGCCGCCGTACCCTTCGCCGTTGGCGCCGTAGTACCCCGCCTTCTCCAGGATGCGCTCGGCGATAAAATCCTTGCGTGTATGGTTCGCGTCCACAATGGCCCCGATGATATTGCTCGGCACCTGGTCAAAATTCGCACGCAGCTGCTTGGTGTCTTTGGGCAGGCAGTACCCGCCGTACCCAAACGAGGGGTTGTTGTAAAAATCACCGATACGCGGGTCAAGGCAGACCCCCGCAATGATCCGTTTGCTGTCCAGCCCGCGCACCTCGGCGTAGGTGTCCAACTCGTTGAAATAGGCGACCCGCAGCGCCAGATAGCTGTTGGCAAACAGCTTGACCGCCTCCGCCTCGGTCGGCCGCATGAGCAGCACAGGGATATCTTTCCTGTTGGCGCCCTGCGCCAACAGATCCGCAAACTGCTGCGCAGCAGTACGAAGAACCTCTTCCTCCGGCGCGCCCACGATGATGCGCGAGGGGTAGAGGTTATCATACAAGGCTTTGCCCTCGCGCAGGAACTCCGGCGAGAACAGCAGTTTTTTACAACCCAGTTTTTCCCGCACCGCCTCGGTATAGCCCACCGGCACGGTGGATTTGATGACCATGACAGCATCCGGGTTCACCGCCTGTACCTGCCGGATGACTGACTCCACCGAGGAGGTATCGAAATAGTTTTTAGCGGGGTCATAGTTGGTGGGGGTGGAGATGATGACAAACTCCGCGTCGCGGTAGGCGGTATCGCCATCGGTGGTGGCAGTCAGATCCAGTTTTTTGCTGGAAAGATATTCCTCGATCTCTTTGTCCACCAGCGGGGAGCGGCGGGCATTGATCATCGCCACCTTCTCCGCCACGATGTCCACCGCCATTACGTGGTTGTGCTGCGCCAGCAGGATCGCATTCGACAACCCTACATACCCCGTGCCGGCAATCGCTATGTTCATACTTTTTCTCTCCCGTTCGATTTTTTTCCTCACGCGCGGTTCCTGCACCGTTTTACTCCCAAAGCCCATACACGGTTGAGCAGCAAGGCGATGAAATCCCCGACGATGTTGATGATGCGATACATGACGATCGCGAGCAGTACGGGATCCTGCGGGACGTATTGCGCCAAAAGGACGACGATCACCGTTTCGCGTATCCCCACGCCGCCGGGTGCGCCCGGCATGATGAACCCAAGCAGCCAGGAAAGCTGGTAAGCTCCGATCACGATAAACAGCAGCCGGCCATTTAACGGGACATTCAGGATCTGCGTCAGGACGGCAAGATAGATGGCGCCCGTATACAGGGCAAAAAAGGCATAGTAGGCGATGCAAAACGCATAGCGCGCCAAGTTGGCACCGATAAAGAGGATCCGGAGCTTTTCCAGTAGGAACGCCCGCAGTTTGTAGGCAATGACGCACACAAGGAGCACCGCCACCGCAGCGGCCCCCAGCCATGCCGGGCTGACCCGCCCAAGGACGCTTTCCAGCCCGGTCTGAAGGCCGGCCGCATAGCACAGTACGGCGACCGCCAGTACCCCCAAAATGTTGGCCGCCACATCCAACAGGGTGGAAAGGGCGACCTCCTTGTGCGGCAGGTCATATTGAACGGCGATCTCGTTGCGGCCCACATACTGAAACACGTTCCCCGGCAGATATTTCAGCAGATTGGAACGGCAGAATGTATATTGGATCGACAAAAACGGGAGTTTCTTCCCCGTGACGATATGCAATATGATCTGCCAGGAATACGGGATGGACGCGATATGGACCCCGTACAGAAGGGCCAGGAACGCCACCCAGCAAAGGTGATCCCACCGGAAAATGATGGAATAATCGATCTCTATGCTGGCCAGGCGGTATACGACCAGCACCAACGCCAGGGCTGTCAGGATGTTGCCCGCGATTTTGATCCATTTTTTGGCTGCCATTTTCGTCCTTACTTTTTCATCCCAAACTGGATGCTCTTGACCCCGGCCTTGAACAAAGACGGGAAGTGCATGAGGATGTTGGAATAGCCCTGATTGGCCAGCGGGCAGGCACAGTTGCCGCCGCGGATATACTTGCGGACCTTCTGCGCTTTTTCGCTGTGCCACAGCTTCTGGAAATCGTAATCGTAATCCCGCAGGTTGCCCATTTCCTGGTCATACCCCAGCACACAGCAGGGCCACACCCCGCCGTCAAAATTGATGTGCACGTTGGACACGCCCGCGTAGCACGGGATGACCTGGCGCTTCTCGGCCAGGATGCGCCCGGCAATGTCGTAATAGACGACGCGCAGCGCCTCGGTCGTTTTGGCCAGGCTTTTTTTGGTGGCGATATTCTCCTCCACCTTGCGCGCAAAATCCTTGATGAGGCGCTGATATACGTCCGCCGGCGGGGTGATGGGATCATCCAGGTTAAAGAACTCAGTGCGGCACTCGGCCACCTCGTTGCGGTAACTCTCAATGCCCAGGCCGTGCACAAAATCCTCGATCTCGTCCAGATGGTCGATGTTGAAATTGGAGATGACGGTGCCCAGCTCCAGGTGGAAGTTGTCGTACTTTTCCTCCAGTTTTTTGAGCCCCTCGATGGTCTTGAGGAGTTTGTCAAAGTTGCCCTTTACGCCGCGGATCTCATCGTGCATCTCTCCCACGCCGTCAATGGACGGCTTGACGGTGAACGGGACAGTGGGGTCGTATTCTTCCCGGATGATCTTGAGGATCTTCTCGGTGTTCTCGATGATGCGGTCGGTGAGGATGGCGTTGGTTGGCGTGTGGATGACCCGCGGCTTGAGGTACTTGCAGGCCAGACGCACGATATCCGGCAGATCCTTGCGCAGGAAGGGCTCGCCGCCGCTCATATTGAAAAAGTAGACGGGTTTCATGCTGGCAAAAATCTTCTCGATCTCGTCCAGCTTGAGGTCGCGTTCAGCGCGGGAAGGGTCTTGGCAGAACATGGCGCCGATCTGGCAGGTCTTGCAGCGGCTCTGGCACGCCGCCGTGACCGAGTAGGTCAGCGTGATAGGGTTGAAGTTCTGGTACCCGAACCAACGGTTCATACGGTAGGCCGCCAGGTTCGGGCCCAGTTTGAAAAACAGATCCGATTTGTTCATTGCACGTCCTCTTTCTCCGCGATGGTGTAATTGATATGCGAATGGATGGATTTAATGGGCGCCGGCATCGGGAATTTTTCTACCAGATAAACTGCCTTGACCCATGCAGGGAAAACATTGTTTGCCAACATCTGCGGATAATCTGACTCCCAGTCCATCTTGTTGAAATCCACATTCATACGGTGCAGACGCACATCCCGGAAACCGATGGAATCCGGCCAGACCGGGCAATCCACAAAACCGGCGTCCACGACCTTCAGCCCGTGCTCCTGCATTTTTTTGCGGATGAATTTGCGCTTGTTGTAGCGGATATCGCCATGCGTCCACGGGATGCCGGTCTTTTTATGCACCATTCGGTGGATGGGGAAACCGATATTCCCGGCGTTGACTGAGAAGAGCGCCACATATTTTTTGCTCAAGCGCTTCATTTCCTCGATCATCTGATCCGGGTCGGGGCAGTTGGGGATATAGGCAAAATTCCACACAAAATCATAGCCGGCTGTGGGCAAGGTGGTGTGCAGGATGTCCGCCTGTTCCACCCACTTGACCTTTTGGTCGGCACCGATCTTTTTCCATTCCGAGCGATATTTCTGGTTGCCGTTGACGAGCGTGATCTCCTCGGCGCAGCCGCCAAAACCCAGAGAATAGACGGAAGGCATCGCCTTTACGCCGTGGGCCGGCAGTTCCAGTACCGTTTTGATACCATGTGCCTTTCCAAATGCCGCCAGTTTTTTGCCGACGGAGTACCGCTCATAAATAACGCCAAATACTTCTTTTTCCGGGGTTGGCATATGCAAGACCTCCAGCTTTTACAAATATCCGTTTTCTTTCGACCAGTCGAGCGCCAGTTTGATACCGGTCTCCAAATCGATCTTGGGGACATAGCCAAGCACGCGTTTTGCCTTGGTGATATCGGAGGAATGATCCCTGGAAAGGAAATCGATCCTGCCTTTATTGACAAATCCGGCTTTTTTGAACAGGGCCTTACACGTCCCGTCAACGATGTTGGCCAAAAATACAGACGGGCCATACCCGATGTTGATATGGATCAACCGGCTGCCGACATTGCGGGCAATACAACTCAAATACTCTTTGCTGGTGCAGTCCTTTTCGGCACCCAGGTTGAATATCTGGTCATAGGCCGCCGGGTTGAGCAGGCAGAGCATGAAGCCGTCCACGATGTCGGAGACATAGGTGGGCTGCATATAGGTCTTCCCGCTTGTCGTCAACACAAAGGTCCCGCGCTTGATGTTGCGGTACAGTGCGGTACGGCGCACATCCCCGGCGCCATATACGAAACTGGGGCGCAGGATGGTATAGGGCAGCCGGCCCTTGTACTCTTTTATCAGCCCCTGTTCCGCAAGGGCCTTGGTCTCTGCGTACGGGTTGGGCGGCGCATAGGGGGCATCCTCGCCGACGTTACGCCCTTCCAGCCCGGTGACGAACGGCGCACTGCAATAGATGAACTGCTTTACACCGTGCCGCAGGGCCGCTTCAGCCAGTTTCATGGTGGCCTGGTAATTGACGTTATAATAATATTCGTACGGGATGCCGTAGTGCCCGAGCTGGGCGGCCAAGTGCACCACAACGTCGATGCCTTCCATGGCGCTGCCCGCATTTTCAATGTTTTGCAGATCACATATGATGTTTTGGACCGGCTTTGAAAAAGCCCCGTCCGCAATGGCCTTCCGCGTAACGCACACCACATCGTGCCCTTCGGCCAGGGCACGCTCCACAAAATGGCTACCGATGAACCCGGTAGCGCCGGTAACCAAAATCCTCACGTTTTCCTCCTTGGACGCACACGGCAACCACCGCAAAGCTCAGGCAGTGCACAGCACGTCCAAGGGGCTCACGGGGTCATCGTCGCAGTTCTTTTCGTGCGCAGCCAGCGCCAAAGGCGGCTGCCAGACCTTTCAACAAAACTTTCATACTGACTCTCCTGCCCTTTTCGATCAAAGGTAATGCTCCTGCACAAAGTAATGGACCGCTTCTGTCAGGCCCTGTTCCAACGGCACCTGTTGCCGGAAACCCAGCTCACGTTTTGCCTTGGTCACATCAAAGGTCCTGTCCGTCACGGTGGAGCGGATATTGCGTTCCGTCACCGGGGATCTTCGCCCCAGCAATGGCATTCCCTTTTCCAGTACTCTGGCACCAAATATCGCCATCCCCACCGGCACATACACATAATGCAGCTTTTTGCCCAGCGCTTTGCCAATGATGGCAGAAGCCTGGCGCAGTGGATACGACTGCTCGGAAGACAGCAGATAGATCTCGCCCATACGGCCATGGTCAATGCATTTCGGAAGGACATCGATCAGATCGTCGATATAAAGCGCGGGCGAAAGGTTCTTGCCGTGCCCGATGGTGGGGAAAAAGCCCGTTTTGCACACCTTGGCCAAGGTCAGGAAATCGCCCTTGAAGCCGGGGCCATAAATCATGGAGGGGCGCAGGATGATCACAGGGAAACCGTTTTTGCGCCACTCCTCCAGCAGATATTGTTCCCCTTCATATTTGGTGACCTGATAGGGGGTATACGGCTTGCAGGAAGTCACTTCATTGACGAGTGCATCCTCCAGCAGGCCCATAGCCGCGGTGCTGCTCAGGTGGATGAAGCGCTTGACATGGCTCTTTTTTGCCTCAGCCACAATATTTCTCAACCCTTCCACATTGACCTTGCGGAAACGGGCAAAGCTCTCTTGCGAAGGGGTATCGTGCCCCATCAAAGCGGCCAGATGAAAAACGACATCCATGCCATCACAGCAACCACGCAGGGAGTCGGGGTCAGTAACATCTCCAACGATTAGTTCGGCATTACCCCCCCCCGCATAACTCGGGCGGGATCCCGGACAAGCAGACGCAAGTCATGCCCCAGGCCGGACAGCTTGTGGTATAACTTTTGTCCGATAAATCCGGTAGCGCCGGTAACAAGGATCTTCACTTCTGGCACTCCTCATACAGTTTTTCGACCGCTTCGTTCATGCGGTCCCAGGAATATTTGTGGGCTTCCTCCCGGATGCCCTGCGCAAAGGCGGTGGCCTTTTCCTCCGCAAAAAAGCGGATGACCGCCTCCGCCAGAGCCTTTTCGTCTTTCGGCGGCACCAGATACCCGGTCACGCCGTCCAAAACCACCTCCGGCAGGCCGCCAACCGCCGTTGCCACAACAGGCTTGCCAAAGTCATACGCCGTTTGGACCACGGCGCTCTGCGTAGCGCTTTCATATGGCAACACCAGCAGATCGCTGGCCGTAAAATACGGCTCCACTTCCTTATCCGGCAGATACCCGTCCACCAACGTCAGGGCGCCCGCCGGCAGTTGCAAAGAATTGATCAGTTCCAGATATTCGGCCTTATTGCCCTCAAAAAATTCCCCCACAACAAAAAGGCGGGCTTTCGGCCTTGCGGCCACTATGGCCGGCATGGCGCGCAGCAGGTGCTTCAGCCCTTTGTATTGGCGGATAAAGCCGAAAAACAGCAGTACCTCGGCATCCATCGGCAGGCGGAGCGCCTGCCTGCCCTCCGCGCGCGTCAAACCTTTTTGCCGGAAAGCGTTGAAGGTCAGCAGCGGCATCCGGATATAACGCGCCGCCGGCACCAAGGCACGCAGATCCGCCTCATCGGTATCGCTGTGGATGAAAAAGCCGTCCCCTTGCCGCAACACCATTTTTGCCAGCAGCTTTTTGCAAGGGAACTCCTCGTGCGGCAGTACATTGTGGCAGCAGAACAGCACGCGGATGCGTCCGTTGAGCAGTTTGAGCAGGCTCCAGTAAGCCGGGGCAAAAAACGGGTGCCACCACTGTACGATAACGACATCCGGCGCCAGTTTGTTGATGCGCCGCGCGGTGGCCAACCAGGAAAACGGGTTGACAGTGTTGAGCCAATAACGTGTGTCTGGCGCTTTGAAAGTGTCGTTGGACGGATCTTTCTGCTCGTTCCGGTACAGAAAGCTCGGGTATTGCAGCGAGTAGGAAACGTTGACGACGGAGTGCCGCCTGCCAAGGTTCTGCGCCATCAGACCGGTATACTGCGCGATGCCGCCGCGGTAGGGGTATACCGGGCCAAGGATCACAATTTTCAAGAGCTCCTCCTTTTTCGCAAAGATTTTCCCTTTGCGAAAATTTGTTATATTATACCCTTTTTCAACCGGCTAGTCAATACCGGCCACGTCCGGCCGCAGGGTCGGACAGAGGGCGTTGCTCTTGCGTCTGTACCCTCCCCCCCAACTGCATAAAGAAAGGAGAGGCAAATGGAAGATTTCAACAATGACGGTTTTCCCGCTACAATGGGGCGTCTGCTGTACCTGTGGCTGGAGGAATAACCCGGGTATTTTGTTGGCACTTTACACAGCGATACGGCATCGGGGAAGTATGTGCATTGTGCTGGGCGGCCATCGACAGCCGGCAGCAGTGCCTCCATGTGCGCAGGACTGTGCAGCGCATCCGGTGTGACGACGGCACACCGCAGCTGTATTTCGGCCCACCCAAAAGCACCGCCTTCAACCGGACGATACCGTTCTTTGCTTGAATTCTATGTTGTCTTTCCGTTTCCCTTTTGGGCATAAGTAACACCCCATTTGTTAGCAGTATACCATACTGTCTAACAAACGGGGTGCAGTTCACCTTGCCGTGGCCTTTTTTTGTGCTTTCTATCTTTTGGATGGGGGCTCACTTTTCTTTCCCCGCGCAAGGCAGTTGGGACGAGAAATCATATGCGCCGTCACCATCGGTCTGTGCACAGTCCAGTTTGCGGAGCCGGTACTGTACATCCTCCAGCAGTTTGCGGTTGGCGGCGATGATATCGGACACCAAACCGGTGACAAAAGTTTGGAAGCCCATCAAAATAAGGATGGCTGCCAAAATGAGCGATTGGATATGGCCGGCCGTCTGGCCAGCAAACAAGTAGACCAGATACCGTATGCCCAGCGCTACCCCGGCGAGGAAGGGGACGCACCCCAAAATAGTAAAAAACCGCAGCGGACGGTACATAATGAAGGAGCGGATGATGACCGTAGCCGAGCGTTTCATGTACCGCCACATACTGCTGAACAGGCGCGATGGGCGGGTCTCGGGGTTGGTACGGATGGGCACCGAGGTCATGGCTATGCGGTCCTGCCCGGCCTGGATGATGGTTTCCAGCGTATAGGTATAGGAATTTGTTACGTTCAGGCGGAGGGCTGCTTCGCGTGAGTAGGCGCGGAAACCGCTGGGCGCATCCGGGATGTCGGAACTGCTGGCCACCTGCACGACCCAACTGCCGAGATGCTGGAACTTTTTCTTTTTCCAGGAAAAATGCTCGGTCTGGTCGATGGGGCGTTCCCCGATGACGATATCAGCCTCATTGTTCAGGATGGGGCGCACGAGCTTTTCGATATCGGCGCCACAATACTGGTTGTCCGCATCGGTGTTGACAATAATGTCAGCCCCCAGATGCAGACAAGCGTCGAGCCCGGCCATGAAGCCCTTCGCCAGGCCTTTGTTCTGCTTGAAATTGACGATGTAATGGAACCCCAGCTCTTTGGCGACTTCTACGGTACCGTCCTTGCTGCCATCGTTGATGATAAGATACTCAATCGTATCGATACCATCAATATGGCGCGGCAGGTCATTAAAAGCCAGGTGCAGGGTCTCCTCTTCATTGTAGCATGGGATCTGGATGATCAATTTCATTCTGTTTTCCTCGCTTTTTAAGAGATGGGGCCTGTACGACCCGGGCGGTGCGCAGGCACCTCTCCCCTTCTCACTTCATTTTTGTCACAACAATATGCTGAACCTCGACCGTTTCCTCAAGGTTATAGCAGACGAAGCGCAGCGCCACATCCAAGGGCTGCCGGGGCAGTGTTCCACTGTCCAGATAGATGTCATAGTAGTTCTCCTCCGGTGTGACAAAGGCGCTCACCTCCTGCTGGGCATTGTCATACCCCTCAGTGGCAAAGTCCACCATGAATGCCTCACGCGCCGCCACAGGCATATCTTTCGCAAGCTCCAAATCGATTCGATAAATCGTGTTTGGCTCCACCGCAAGGCCGAAAGCCACGCTCTGCACCTGGTTTGCTTCATCATGTTGCAGCACAAACGCGTCTTTTTCAAGCAATACCTCTTCTTCGGTAAGGGCCGGCAGATCAACGGCATCGCGAAGTTCCTGCCGTGCGACCGTCACCATGTCCTCCTCCGGGATCTCGTCGCTCATTTCGGTCGCACACAGCCTCTGGATGGATACCTGTTTGTCCAGTGCATAACAGATAACGCGGAGCGCCACATCCATCGGTTGGGCAGGCGTATCACCGGAGTCAAAATAGATGGCGTATTTATTTGCCGTCTCGCTGAAAAAGGCATTTGCCTCCTGCTGGGCATTGTCATACCCGGGCGCGGCCAGGTCCACTACCATGGAACCGCGGGCAGCCGGCGTCACAGTGGGATCCAACTCCAGATCGATGCGGTAGACGGTATGCTCCCGGATGCGCAACGGAAATTCGGCAATGAGCACAGCGTTGCCTTCTTTAAGGTGCAGGGTAAAGTCTCGTTCCTCAAGCAGGATGCGCCCTTCCGGCAGGGCCTGGACATCTTCCTCACCGCCCAGTTCCGACTTGAACACAAGGATGGGATCGTTTATGCGGTTTGTGAGGGAAAAGCCAAATTCATCTTTAAAGGTCTGTGCAAGCTCCTCGCCATAGATCCAGAGATTTTCGTGCAGGCCGAGGCGGCTGTCCTTGACTTTGTAAAAATCTTCATACAAAGCATCCAGTTCCATATCGCTCATGGAGAGGACGACGCTATTTTCCGGAATTTTTTCCTTGACATCTTTGGCATCGATATCATCAAGCGGATGGATCGTTACCTGGGGGAGCCGGTATTGCAATTTTCCGGCCTGGCCGCCGGCATTCAACGTATAGAATTGCATCCCGGGCAGGGCGTGCATCGGCTCGGCCATGACCTGCCTCGTTCCCTCCAGATGGGCCGCCTCGCTCAAGCCGGATGGCAGGATATATTGGATCGCACAATAGGCATAGGCGTGCAGGAAAACCACCGCCAAAAACACTATGTTCCATTTTTTGAAACGGGAACAGCTCAACAATGCAAAAATGACAAACAACCCCAGGGTGATGCCCCCCGCGCCGAAGAGCGCCGTGAGTTCGTCGCCGATGAGGTATGGATAAATATTAAAGTAGACCGATTGCCGGCCAAACGCGAGGTTTTGCCATACCGTCAGATACAAAAGCGGAACCAACGCAAAAAGGACGGCCGTAAGCACATATCCCTTTTTGGGAAAGCCGATCTCATTGACGATGAGCAGTGCCAACAGGGCGATAAGGCCCAGGCTCGGCGCATAGTAGCGGTTGTAGATCAGATAATCGTTTTGCGCGCCATAGAAACCAATGATCGTGGTGGCGAAACTGCCCAAAAAAGCCAGCACGCAGAAAAGGCCGACCGTTTCCCACTGCATGACATCCTGCGGCGCCACATCCGCCGGCAGCACAGGCTGGCGTTTTGCTTTTTTCCAGATATAGAACGCGAGAAAGATAAATACCAACAATACAAGGCCATAGGAGGCGATGGAAGATGTAGCGATATGGCTGGCCGCCATCTGGAAAATATTGGTGGACCGCCGCCGGGAAGCTGCCCTGGAAAGGAGGTTCAGCGCCTTCCCCATCGTGTTTGCCAATTTGCCCTCGTCGCTGGTGGCCCACACCCCTTTTACAACGATGGATTTGATCGCCTTGTACCCGGCATAACACACGCCATAACTGATGGCCAAAACCGGCACATTGGCGTACCAGCGTTTATAAGCCATCCGCACATAGACAAGGATCATGGCGATGCACACGGTGTAGATAAGGCCGCGCCCATTTATGCTGTAGGCGTAAATGAGGAGTAAACCCAGCAACGCGCTCTGTATGGCGCGGTTGCCCTTGCCTTCGACCATCCGTGCGACCAGCAGCAGCAATACCCAAGGGATGACCGCGAGCATCACCTCGCCCCAACACCATTTGGTATAAACCATAAAAGAGGGGAAAATAGCGATCACCGCCGCGTAGCGCCGGCGCTTTTTGGCCGAGATCGTGTGCAGAGAACCCAGGATCGCATAGACCATGACCACGATCATGGCCAACATGGCCGAGTCCAGTATCCCCATACACACATAGCGGATATCCGGATCCTTGACCAGCCAATAGATGGGCACATAGGGCAGTGCCCCGCCAAACCCGTAGTAGGCCTGGACCAGCGCGGACATGATCCCGCTCCAATCTTCGCCGGCAAAAAAGGCCACGATCGCCTGCACGCCGACCTCATCCCCCCACATCGTGGCGGTGCGAAGCTGCATGGCCACCAGCATATGGAGGGCAAAGACAGCCAGTGTCCACCCCGCGAGTTTGATGTTTTTGTTTTTCTCCATCGTTCGCTCCTCTTCCCCGTTTTCAATTGTGCCCGCGTCCTTTGTGAAAACAGGCGCTCCTCAGTTCCGGCGCATTTTTTCCACTTTATAGGTTTTGAGTACGACGGTCGAGCCCATATCGTAATCAAAAGCACGTGCCATACCTTCGACCTTTTCTTTCCCCAGCGCGCCGGAATCGAAGTAGAACGTATAGATATACTTCCCGTCCGTTACAAAGTAGCTTGCCTCCTGCTCAGGCTGGTCATAGTTTTCAGCCCAGAAATCCACGATCAGGCTCTTCAATGTCTCGAAATCGGCATCCGCAGGCAGTTCGATGGTGACCTTGTACAGGGTATTTTCCTCGATCGTCATGGGGAAGGTAATGAGCTGATGGTCGTTATTGAGCTGCAACTCCACATCCTTCTCATCGACCACCGTGGCCACGCTCGTCAGTTCGCCGCGCTCCTCGGCGGTTTTCCAGTGCAGATCAAAGTCTGCGTCGGCGGGGAATCGCAGCTCATGGTATTCCCCATCCAGCGGCTGTGCGGCCAGCGCTTGTTCCACCCATTGGAAGGCCGCTTCACTGCCGGCAAGGTCCTCACGCAGATATGCAAGATTTCCTTCGGTAGCGGTATAATACATCCCTCGCACCATATCGGTCGCCAGGTCTACATCATACACCAGCTGCCGCAGAGGGATATACACCGTATGCCCGTCCTCACAGTGCAAGGGTTCCCCACAGTGGGCGGCTGCACAAAGCTCCTCTTCCAACCGGGTGCCTTCTTCCTCTTCATAGCCGGCCTTGTTGAGCCATATCCCGGCAACCCCCTGCGATGCCAGCTCGCTAAGCATATACCGCGGTTCCAGCGCACTCGTTTCCCGATACCACACATCGTTGGCAGTGTCATTGGGGGCACCGTAAGTCCAGCACAGGGTATCGCTGTAAAGCAGGCCGCGCAGATGGTCATAATCCGGTATGTCCCGTACATTGCCGTTTTCAAAGGACTTCATGTAGGGCAGTTGGAAGATGATATCACCTTCCGTGGTCTGCTCCTCGATGTCGTGGACAAATGTGCTGTTCGCGTCCGCCCACTGGCACTGGCTGGCGGCGTAGCCCGGCGCGAAATAAAGGTAGGTCCCCTGCTGCTCCCACAGGCCATAGCCGAACACGGCCAACAGCGCGGCGCAAAGCAGGATATATGTGCGGACCTTTTGGGCGGCACGCAGCCGGTTAAGGAGCGCCTCGGCGCAAAGGGCCACCGCAAAGACGGCGCAACAGACAATGTACGGGGAGATGCGGTTATACCCCCGGATGTACCGCACAAGGATGTTCACCAGCGTACCCAGACCGGTCTGTACGCCCAGCAAAATAGCGGCGGCCATGATGTGGGCAAGCATCCACAACCGTGCTTTGAGCGTCGCGTTCTCGTTTTTGGCATATGTGCAGAACAGGCAGACGAACAAAATCAAAAAGCCGGCCGTTGCGATGATACCGATATACGCCAGCGAATTTTCGTTGTAGAAAGGATCATATGTGCTACAGAATGCAAGGAAACGATCCGTGATCTGCCGCAGGATGGGTATCCCCCACCCTTTTGGCGATACCAGCATGGAGTTGAGGCGCATACTGTAAAGTGTCGCTTCCCCCATGGCGCGGGCCACGCCGTTGTCAGCCACATTGCCGTATCCGGACAAAAAGCCAATGACCGTCGGCATAAATCCAAGCGCCAGAAAGGCAACAACTTCGCCGACCATGACAACAGGAGGGAGGATCGCCTTCCAGGATCTTTCCCGCAGCCATAGGCACAGCGCTACGACGCAGAGCAAAAAGCAGGAAAAGAAGGGATAGTACACCTGGCCGTTGTTGGCGATCATCCACGCAAAAAACAGGGCGATCCAATTGCGCCGGTTCCGGGCCCAGCCTTTGCCCGGCCGGTTAAAGCCCGGATCTTCCATACACCACAGGATGATGAGCAGCAGCAGGGGGACGCCCTCGACCGCGGCCAGATACAAATGGTGGTACAACCGCCCCTGCACATACGGGCAGAAACCGAACGTGACCGCCGCAGCACCCGCCAGCCAGCCGCGCACCTTGAACTGCCGCAGCACCCAATAGCAAATAAGCGCATTGAAAAGCGGGATGGCAAACAGGCACAGATCCAATACAGTCGCCGGATCATGCACAAAAAGGCCGCAGATCTTGACAAAAATGCGGTTGAGTTCCGTATATCGGGCCGCGAACGCCGAAAGATCCTGCGAGAAGGGGGATCCCTTCATGGCATCGCTGCCGCGCAGGATATTTTTCACGATCAATACGGCGTTGAGGCCATCCCCCTGATAGGCGATGGGGACGGAAAAATCCGTATTGCAAAAGCCAAAGTAGAACCATTCCAGCACAACGACGACCGCAACAAAGGCCACCGTTTCCAAAGCCAGCCTTTTCCAGCGGCTGCTCCTGTTCAGCAGGGGGCTAGTGGTATGCATATCTGCCATTCTATGTCTGCACCTCGGCTTTTCCTTACGCTGTTGCGCCGGTATTCTCCTGCCCGGGGATAAGTCCCAGTTCGCACAGGCAGCCAAACAGGCGGTCCAGATACTCCGGCTGCCACGTGCCGTCGCTTATCTGCTCAAAAAAGCGTTTGTAGAGGATGGCGTTCTTGTGGATGTCACAGTGTTCCTGCGCATAGGCAAGCGCCATTTCCCCGTAATAAGCGCGCTTGAGGGGGATGTTGGCCAAGGTGCAGATGGCCTGGTAAATGTCGTCGGCCTCCTGCTCCCCGTAACGCACTTTCAGCACGACATTGTCCGGGTAATCGCAGAAGGTACCGGCGGCCGTTACGATGACCGGCTTGCCCATGCCCATCATGCGGTGCAGGCTGCCGGAAGTCTCGCCCATGGTAGGGTAGCGCAGGTTCAGGCAGAAATCACAGGCGCCCATATAGAGTTTGAAATCCTCAAGTTCGGTAAAACCTGTGATGAAAACATTATCCTCCAAGCCGCGCTGATGGATCTTTTGTGGCAGCGCCAAACCGGGTTGCGGTTTGCCGACGATATAGTAGCGGAACTCACCGCCCCACTCTTTACGGTAGCGCTCCAACGCATCCAGGATAGGGATGATGCGCTTGTTTTCCTGCGCGAACCCGAAACTGCCGAAGATGAGTTGCCCTTCCGGCAGGCCCAGCCTGGCCCGGCATTCCTTTTGCAGCGTTTGCGGGTCATCATACAGATCGGCGGAATGATGCATGACGACAGCAATGGGCACATCCGGCCGGCACGCCATGACCATGTCTTTCAACAGGGGGGAATGGACGATGATGCCCGTTGCCTCGTCGATATAGCGCTTGTTCATCGACATATCCAAGGGGTGCGTCTCCCACGGTGCCGGGGCTTTTCCGGCCAAAAACGCCTGCGCGACAGCAAGCCCCCGCTCCCCGTGGCAATAGTGGGCAAGATCCAGATACCCCTGCCCGTCCTGGCGTTTGCCCAGGTAATACTCCGCCGCAAAGTGGTGCATACCGAAATCATGCAGCTCCACCACACCGGGGTATTTGTGCAGCATCTCCATGATCTCCGTGTGCATATCGGCGTTGTTGCCGAGATGGTAGACGATCTGATCCAGAGAACCGCGCAAAGCCGCGTCGTCCAGGTCGGAAAGCAGATGGATCTCAAATTTTTCCCGCAGGGCCTTGTTAGTGACCTCAACGGGGGAGAAAATCACGACCTCCATCTGCTCTGCCAAGGCGAATACAAGCTCCTCACTGAAATCCGAGATGCCGGACTTCATGGGGTTGAACGGGGAACAATACCCAATGCGCATCATATCACCTACCGTATCGTTTTGGTCAATTCGTCCACGACATTGTCCCAACTGATATCCTTTACCAGGCCATAGCCGGAGGCGCCCATATCACGCGCCATCGCCTTGTTGGCATACACCTTATCAAAAGCGGCACCCATCTGCGCGGCGTCAAAGTCCGTGATAAAGGCATTCTCCCCTTCCCTTGCAAATTCCAGCACGCCGCCGGAATCATGGCAGGTCAGGACGGGTTTTTGCGAGAGGAACGCCTCCAGCGTGACATAGCCGTAATCCTCGTCAAGGGGCGGGTAACAGACGGCCAGCGCGTTGGCGTACAGATCCAAAAGGTCGTCGTCCGGCACAAAGCCGAGCAGATCCACCCTGTCCGCCACGCCCAGCTCCACGGCGAGCTTTTGCAGGGCCGTCATCTCCGGCCCGCGCCCGGCGATCTTGACGCGGATGTGGCTGTCACAATACGGCAGCGCACGGATGAGCAGGTCGATGCGTTTGGCGGCATCCAGCCGGCCTACGGAGAGGATGTAATCCCCATATTCGCCGATGCGGTAGCGCCCCACCAGAGAAGGCGGATGGTACAGCGGTGCCGAGGCGATCCCATTGTACTTTTGCAATCGGGCAGCCACATTGCGGGAGTTGGCATAGACCGCCCTTGCTTCCCCGATGCCCAAGTTGTCCATCCGCGTCACTTCGGCAATGATCTGGCGGCCTTCTTCCGTCAGGTCGAGCCCGCCTTTGGCCGGGTCGTCCCGCCAGTCATACGCCTGGCGGAACTGGTGCATGACCCAAACCGCCTTGTTGGGGTGCTTGACCATAAAGGTGGGTACCTTCAGGGCGATGGCCAGATCGATCGGGCCGGCCTCGCAGGCGGTCAGATCCAGCATACGCCACATCAGGTAACTGTCCTCCAGAGACTTGCGCGGGTACCATTTGAACGGCAGGGAAACCACCTCCGCCTCGTAACCGCGGCGTACCAATGCATCACGCAGGCCCTTTACATGCAGCTCCGCACCGCCGCTCACAAAGGGCACCAGTGCGTGCAGTACCGCAATACGCTTTTTGCTCAACAGATTCACCCCTTATCCGCGACACTGTTTTCGGAAGCAGGACGCATCAGGAACGCCAACTCCCGTACCAATACGTCCCAAACCGCCTCCCCGGAAACGTCCCTCTGCTGTTGCGGGTCATCGGAAGGCGGCAAAAGGGGTTGTACTTCCATGCCCGTTTCCCTTTTAAACAGTTCCGCGTCTTTTTCTGTCACCGCATAGACCCGCCTTGCCTCCCGCAGGGCTTGCCGCCCCATCCGCAGGATGTCTGCGCGGAACTTGTCCGGAGCGGCAGGCCCGCCGGCTGCCCCGGCAGGCGGCCCCGGCACAGAAAAACGCCCGTCCAGCAATACCACCTTGTTGGGATGCCGGACAAGGCAGGCCGGGGCACCGAAAGCGACCACACAGTCGATCGTTTCGCCGTCGGATTCGCCCAGATCGGCCAGCCGGCACAAAAACCAGCTATCAAGCCACTGGTTCTCCGTAAGCGCTGTATAAGGCAGCCCGACCAGCTGTACGCGCCACCCCTCCTGCCGGAGTTTGGCGGCCAGCTCCTGTGCCACCTGCCCGGCGTCGTTATGTACAAAGGGGCGCTGTGGATACAGCACCGCAATTTTCCCCTTCTCTGGCATTTTTCTCACTCCCTGATGGCGAACAAGGCGTAGTCCTGCGGGCCCCAGATCATCCACTTCATGTCGTTGACATCCTGGTACAGCTGCCGTATCTCATCGGGCACGCCGTCCATCGTAAAAGCGATGGGATTGCCCCTGGCACCGGTATTGTTATCGATGATCCGTATTTCCCCAAAGCCATTCCATTTGGCCAAAAACGATACCATTCTTGGCTCCATGACGCGGTGGTGGGATGGGTCAAGGAAGAAGGTATCGGCGCCGACCGTGATGTTGCGGGGATTCTGCGTCTCAAACAGGATCATCCCACCCTTTTTGAGGGTGCGGTAACTTTGCCGGAGCAGTTCCATCAGATCCGGCATGGCCAGATGCTCGATGATCTGGAACCCGGTGATGAGGTCGATGCTCTGGGGCGGCTGCTCTTTAAGGTAGGCGATGCAATCCTGGCAGACGGTAGTATGGCCGCGTGCCTCACATACGCTGTTTTGTACCTCGTTCAAATCGACGCCCACATAGTCGACGGCGCCGTTTTCCTGCAAAAGATCCAGCCATTCGCCGCGGCCGCTGCCAACATCCACAAAGCGCCCCTTGGAAAAATCGGGCAGATGTTCCTTAACGACCGCCACATAGTTTTTCAGGCTTTGTTTGATCTCTTTGCGCGAACCGCGGAATTTCTCTTCAAAATAATGGTAGAAAACATCATCCGAGGTGGGCAGGTTCTCGATCTTGCGCAGGCGTTCCTCCAGCTGTTCCCTCGCCCGGGCCTGCTCGTGCAGCTGTTCCTCGCCGTGTTCCTGAAGGGCCCGCACGGCGGCCGTCAGGCCGCGCAGGGCTTCGTCCGTTTCCGAAAGCTGTTTGGCAAGCATATCGCGCTCCAGCGCTACCGCGTGCAGCACACGGGCATTATACTCGCTTTGGGTCTCCAATATAGGGAAGATATACCACCCCAGCAGCACCTTCAACAGCTTGCGCACAACCTTTTTGAAAAACAGGATCACAGGCCCCAGCACCTTGCGGTGGGAGGAAAGCGTCCGATAGGCCGTGGCGGTCTGTGCCCCGGCCGCGGCATCGATATCCTGCTGCACCGCCGCCCATATCCCCCGCTGCGCCAGCATATCGGCGCGGCAGGGTTCCAGCGTGGGAAGGGGCGGCAGGGCAAACGTCTCCGCCTTTTCCGACGCCGGCTTTTCCCACGGCTCCCGCGGGGCGGTGCCGTAGTAGCTTTCCCACGCAAAGCGGCCGTTTTGCAGCCGGCGCTCAAATTCTTTTCTATCCTTTGGCATGGCCATCCCTTTCCTGCGTGGCGGCAGCGTTTGCCGCATACGTTCCAGAGAATTTTAATTATACACTGTCGGCGGCCCTTTTGCAATGTTCAGGCAGACAGCAGCCCCGCAACACGTGCGACGATCTTGTCCCACTGGTAATTCTGCGCAACATATTCCTTGCCGTTCTCGCACATGGCGGCGTATTCCGCCGGGTGGTCGAGAAGATACCGCAGCGTGGCGGCAAACTCCACATAATTGTCGAAGAACAGCCCCGCGTTGCTGCGCAGGCAGTGGCCCTTGAGCACCTCGCACCCGCCGTTGACCAGCACCGGCCGCCCCATGGCCATGCTCTCCAGCACCACCATGGACAGGCTCTCGAACCGTGAGAAAAGCACCAGCGCTTTGGCGCCGCCCATGACGGCGAATTTCATCTCCTCGCTGACAAAACCCAATTCCACGATATCGTCCGCTTTGGGCACCTCCATCACGGCCTTGCCCATGAGCACCAGCCTGAGCTGGCCGCCGTGCTCCCGCTTGTAGCGGCGGAAAAACTCAAACATCGAATCGCAGCCTTTGGCGGGCTCGATGCGGCCGGCGTACACAAGGTAAGGCTCATCCCGCAGCTGCTCCGGGACAGGGGGCAGCGGCCCCGCCGGCACGTTGATGCCGATGCCCGCCATGGTGCCGGGCCGGCCGGCGACTGCGGGGAAGCGGTGCTCCACAAAGGCACGTTCCTCGGGGGTGTTCCAGATAAAGCCCTTAGCGCCCTCGAACACCTTTTCGTAATAGTGCAGGTAGATGGCGGGCTCGTCGTGGGCGGTGGGGATGAGGTAGGCGTTGTCAAAATGCCGCGGCAGCCCCCTGGCCGAGAGGTAATACATATACGTCATAAAAACGACGGCGCGGTAACGGTGCTGTTCGCGTTCCAGCACATCGAGCAGCTGCGGGCAGAAAGGGCCCTGGTCGTCGACCCATTTTTCCTCCTGCTCTGCGGTGTGCTCCGGCGTCTCCAGCACGCGCCGGGAAAGGCGGTTGAAAGCCTTGATCTCGCGCTGGCGCTCCACGGGGAAACGATGCACCGTCACACCGTTGAGCGTCTGCGTACCGGCGGGGTAATGGTCGGCCCAAGTGACGTAATCCAGCGCGCAGGTGGTATACACCTCCACGTCATAGACGGCGCACATCTTTTCCGCCATCTCGCGGCAGTACAACTCCGCCCCGCCGTTGACCTCCAGCCCATAACGCTGGCAGACGAACGCGATCTTATCCTTCATGCGCATCGCCCCCTGCCGCCCGGAAATACCGGGTGTATTTTTCCACGATGGCATCCCAGCTGAAATGCTGCCGCACATAGGCGCCGCCGTTTTGGGCCATCTGCCGCGCAACGTCCGGGTGGCTGAACAGGTACTCCAGGCAGCCCTCGAACTCCGCGTAGCCGTTATAGTACAGCCCGCCGCGCGCCTGCACGGCAAAATCCCGCGTGACGGCGCACTCCCCGTTGACGAGCACCGGCACACCGGAGAGCCAGCTTTCCATGATGACGATGGAAAAGCTCTCGAACTGCGATGGGTTGCAGAACACCGCCGCCGCCGCGTAGGCATCGTATTTGTCCTGCAAAGGCACAAAGCCCAGATCCACGATGTCACCGGAAGTTGCCCCCAGCGTGCCGGGGCCGATCATCACCAGTTTGAGGGCGCCGGGCCGGCGCTTTTTGTAATACAGGAAAAAGCGCGCCAACTCATCCGCTTTTTTGCCGTGGTCCTTGCGGCCGGCATACAAAAGGAAGGGGGCGTCGATGCCGTACTTTTTGCAAAAACGCGCGCCGTCCCCGGTAAAGGCGGTATCCAGCCCGGTGCCGAGGCTTTGGAAGGCGGGCCCGCGCACGCCGTACAGGCTTTCGGCCAGCGCCTGCTCCGGACGGGAGAGGAAGATCATGCCCGCGGCCCGGGAAAACACCTGCCGGAACACATCCATGTGGGCATAGGGCTCATCGTGCAGGCAGGGGATCAGCACCGCCTTTTCATAGCATTGCTGCACGCCGTAATAGGTCGTGCCAAACATATACGGCGTGAACACAAACAGTGAATATTCCGCCTTGTGTTCCCCGATATAGCGGTAAAGTTCCGGGCTGTTGACCATTTCCTCCATAAAGGTCCGCTCTTCCCTGGCGGTAATGGGCTGCCCGGCCATCAGCTTTTGGTTGATGCGGTCAAACGCTCCGGTGTCCCGGCGGCGGACAGGGAACCGCCGCACGGGGATGCCCGCGCAATCCGAAAGGCCGGCGGGGTGGAAATCAATGTTCCAGTCGGAGCGGAAGTCCTTCACACAGGTGGTGAGCACCTCCAGATCGGTGCCCGCCGCCTGCAAATGGTGTACCAGCCCGCGCAGGGCTGTCTCCGCCCCGCCGGAGATATCCTCCCCGTACCATGGGGTGACGAACGCCAGCTTTTTCACGCGCTTACCCCCTCCAGAAAGTTTTGCAGGATCGTTTGGAGCCGGGCGCTGACCTTCTCATACGAGAAATCCGCCAGCCGCCGCTTTTCGCCCGCGACGATGTGCTCCCGCAGGGCGGTATCGCGCAGGATCGTATCCACACACGCGGCCATGGCGGCCGGGTCGGCGCTTGGCAGCAGGACGCCGCTGCCGCCCAGCGTATCGGGCACGGCCGCGGCGCTGCGCGCGATGACGGGCAGGCCGAAATACATCGCTTCGACCAGCGGCACACAAAAGCCCTCATGCTCGCTCATACAGACAAAGGCGTCCGCCAGATGGTACCACGCAAGGATCTCGTCAAATTTGATGTGCCCGGTGAACACAACGTCCTGCCCGATGCCGAGCGCCCCGGCATAGTCCCGCAGGCGCTGGCAGTACCGCTCCATGCCGCCCCACGCCCCCACCAGGACAAGGCGGGCCGTGGGGTCATAGTATTTGCGGTAGACATAAAACATCCGCAAAAGGTCTTCCTGGCGTTTGTTGGGCGCCACCCGGCCCACAAAGAGCAGGTTGGTGCGTCCGTCCCCTTCGTAGCGCTGCAGCAGCGTCTGGTTGGGCGCCTTTTCGTAATCCGCGAACGGGATCAGGATGGGGCAGACGTCCACGGGGCAGGTAAAATCCATGCGGACAAGTTCATTTTTGTTGTATTCGGAATCCGCGATGCAAAGGTCGACCTTGCCGGCAAGTGAGCGTATCCCCGCAAGGCCATCCTCCGCCAGCGCCTGTGCCTGCGGGGAATACCCGCAGAAAAATTTTGGCGGGGTAACGTTGTGGTAGATCATCACCTTGCGGCCGCCCATCCGCGGCAGCCTGCCGTTGAGGGACGTGCCGGTGGAGGCGTGGTACAGCACCACGTCCTGCGGGCCAAGCCGGGGCATACGTTCCACGCCCAGCGCGTACTGTTTTACCGAAGTGCCGATGTTTTCGGCGTAGATCTTGGTGTCCGGGTCCCAGCGGCGCAAAATTTCCCGGATGGCAAGCGTATCATTGCCGACCGCATCGCCATAAGCGATGGTCGGCAGCAGCTGCACGATGCGCATATGTTCCCCCTTGCTCTTTGTCTTTTACCGCACACACGCCGCACACGCGCAGGCGATGCCCTCAAAGCGGGCTTTCCCCAAGAAAAGCGCCGAGCAGGGCCTCCATCCTGGCACCGACCTTGTCATACGAAAAATCGGCCAGCCGGCGCCGCTGCCCCGCAAGGATGCTTTTCCGCAGGGCCGGGTCACGCAGGACTTTGTCGATGCAGGCGGCCGCCACGGCGGGGTCTTTTTCCGGCAAAAGCACGCCGCTGCCGCCCAGCGTGTCGGGGATGGCCGTGCTGTTGTAGGCAAAGACCGGCACATCAAAATACATTGCCTCCACAAGCGGCACGCAAAAGCCCTCGTGCTCGCTCATGCAGACAAAGGCGTCCGCCAGGCGGTACCACGCCAGGATGGCATCGAACATCAAATGCCCCGCCAGGAACACGCTCCCCTGCAGCCCGAGCCGCCCCACATAGGCGCACAGGCGCTCATGGTAGGCATCCATGCCCACCCAGGAGCCGACGAGGATCAGCCGGGACTTGGGCTCGTAATACTTGTGGTAGAAATAAAACGCGCGGATGATGTCCTCCTGCTTTTTGTTGGGCACGACCCTCCCGACAAACAGCAGCGTTTTGATGCCGTCGCCTTCATACTGTTTGAGCAGGGCGGCATCGGGCGGGGTCTCATAGTCGGAGAACGGGATCAGGACGGGGCATACGTCGATGGGGCAGGTATACCCCATACGCAAAAGGTCCTGCCGGTTGAACTCCGACACGGCGATACAGTAATCCACATGATCCGCCAGGCGCTTGATGCCGTCCAGGCCGCGCTGGGCGCTGTCGGCCGTCGGCGGGGAATACGGCCCGAAAAACGCCGGCGGGGTGATGTTGTGGTAGATCATCACCTTGCGGCCGCCCATCTGCGGCAGTTTGTCGTTGAGGGGCGTGCCGGTGGAGCCGTGGTAGATGACCACATCCTGCGGGGCGAGCTGCGGCATACATTCCGCTTTTTGCGCGTCGCCTTTGGCCAGCGGCGCGATATCCTCGGCATAGATGGCGGTATCGGGGTCCCAGCGGCGCAGGATCTTTTGGATGGCGCGCGCGTCATTGCTGATGGCATCCCCGTAGGTGATGTTGGGCAGCAGCTGCACGATGTGCATAGCGGTCTTCGCCTCCCATCCGCGTCACTGGCCGGAGGCTGCCGGCCCGCTGAGGCGGCGCACTTCTTCCTCCAGCTGCGCGACCTGCCGGCGCAGTTCCGCCGACTCTTTGGCCAGGCGCTCGGTGGTGTCACGGACGTCCTCGGTATAGAGCTGGATCTGGCCAAGGCAGCGCATCACATGGGCGTTGAAGCGGTTCTGCAGGTTGAGCAGCGGGCAGAGCATACACTTGAGCACCTTGCGGATGAGCCGCTTGAGGAACACCTTGACGGGGTTGCCGGTAAAGGTCCAGTAATACGGGATCTCGTAATGGGCGTTGATGTACTCGAGCGATTGCCGGTACAGTGCCCAGTCCAGATAGCCGACCGGCACGACCAGCGCATCCTGCGCCTGGAGCGGGATGCTTTCAAAATCCGGCAGGTTTTTCAGATCTTCCTGCATTTTGATATCGGCGCGGATCTCGCGCATGATCTGTTCCACGTCCACCGTCAGGGATTTTTCTTCCGGCATGGTTCTCCGTCTCCTTCCGTTGCGTTCGTTTCCTTGGCGTCCGGGGCCTGGGTGCATTCCCATGTATGTTCCAGCCGCACGATGCCGGGCTCGACCTGCGGGCAACACATGACAAAACGCCGCGCATCATGCCAGTCATCGTAGGCAAACCCGTCCTCACCGGTGATGGAAACATCGATGCTGTACTGCGCCGGCAGCAAAAGGATCCGGCCGATCTCCATCGTCACGGTCCCCTGCCCCGTCATCGCGGTGCCGAGCTCATCCTCGACCATAAGGCCCGTGGCGTAACACAAAACGCCGTCCGTGCGGTAAAAGGAAATGTTCAGCTGCGGTTTTTTGAGCGGCCTTTTACACGCATACTCCATCTCGACGCGCAGGGAGGTGCCGAGCTGGACATTTTCCACGACCTCTTCCCCGCCGTCGGTGAACAGGCGCAGGGCGCTGATGCGGACATTGCCGTTGCCCCAGCGGTTTTTGGGCTGTTCCTCTTCCTCCACCGGGGGCTCCGGGGCAGGCTCGTGTTCGTTGCGCCGGTTCATAAAATCAAGGTAGGCGGGGTGCACTTCCCGCGGGGAGCCCTCGGCGCGGATCTTGCCGTCGCAGATCCAAAGGCTGCGCTCACAGATCTGCTCGATCTGCCCCAGCGAATGGGAGACGATAACGATGGTGGTGCCGGCGGCTTTGATCTCGCGCAGGCGGTTGAAGCATTTGGCCTGGAAGGCCGCGTCGCCCACGGCAAGGATCTCGTCCACGAGCAGGACGTCGGCATCCACATTGATGGCCACCGCAAAGGCCAGGCGCATATACATACCGGAGGAATAGGTTCGCACCGGGTTGTCGATATAATCGCCCAGCTCGGAAAAATCAATGATGGCCTGCAGACGGTCGTCGATCTCCTCTTTTTTCAGCCCAAAGATGGAGGCGTTGGTATAGATATTCTCCCGCCCGCTCATATCGGGGTGGAAACCGGCACCCAGCTCGATGAGGGCCGAGACCCGGCCTTCTATCTCGACGGTGCCGTTGTCCGGGTACAGGATGCGGCTGAGCAGCTTGAGCAGCGTGCTTTTGCCGCAGCCGTTCTCACCGATGATGCCGATGGCCTCGCCTTTTTTTACATCGAACGATACATCGTCGAGGACGATCCTGTCCTCATAGCGGCGGCGGTTTCGGAACAGGATCTTCTCCTTGAGGCTGGAGCCTTTGTCAAAATAGACCTTGAAATCCTTGGTCAGATTGCGGCAGCTGATGGCGATATTGTTTTCCATTTACAGTTCCTCCGCAAAATGCCGCTGCATCTTTTCAAACAAAAACCAGCCGAACACCAGAAACACCAGCCCCATCGCAAGCGCCGCGAGCATGGTTGTCAGATCCGGCGGGCGCTTGTAGTACAGCACGCTGCGGTACGCGCTGGTGATGGGCGTCATGGGGTTGAGGTTAAAGATGGGCTGCAGCCGCTCGGGCACGATGTCCGGCGGGTACATGATGGGCGATAGAAACTGCCATGCCATGACGGCGATGCCCAAAATATGCTCCATATCGCGGAAATACACCGTGACGGCGGCCGCGATAAAGCAAAGGCCCAAAGCAAGGATGTATTCGATGACCATGGTGGGGATGAGGTACGGCAGCGCCATGATGTTGAGCCCGACGGAAAAGCCCGCCACCAGGAACACCACCACAAAGCACAGCAGCATATTGACAAAGCCGGTGGTGACGTGGGTGATGGGCAGCACCTGCCGCGGGAAATAGATCTTGGTGACCATGCTCTTTTGCGCGAGCACGCAGGTCGCGCCGCCCTGCACCGAGTTGGCCATGAACAGCCACGGGATGAGGGCGATGAACAGGTACAGGTAATATTTTTCGATATCGCTGCGCAGGATGATGGAAAACACGATGGTATACACGCCCAACTGCAAAAGCGGGTTGAGGAAGGTCCAGAAAAAGCCCAGGACCGACCCCTTGTAGCGCCCGCGCAGGTCGCGCCGGACCATCATGTAGATCATTTCCCGGTAGTTGTAGATTTCACGCAAACGGTCCATATGCATCTTCAATCCTTTGCACGGTAGTAATCAAGGGTGTCCCGCAGGATGCGCTCCAGCGGCAGGATGGGCTGCCAGCCGGTGTCCGCCGTGAGTTTGGTGTGGTCACAGCAGATGACGGGGGTATCGCTGGGGCGCATACGCGCGGGGTCCTGCTCGACACGGATGGGGCAGCGGGCCATGGCGCACAGGGCGTCCAGGATCTCCTGCGCGCTGTGCGCGGTGCCGGAACCGACGTTGTATACCTCGCCGGGGCGGCCGGCCTCGGCCAGCAGGCGGTAGGCGCGCACCACGTCCCGCACATGGGTAAAATCCCGTTTGGAGGTAAGGTTGCCGACCTTGACGGTATCGGCCATGCCTTTTTCCACCCGCACGATGCCGGCGGCAAAATCCGGGATAAGAAAGCCTTCCCGCTGGCCGGCGCCGCCGTGGTTGAAGGAGCGGGTCATGCAGATATGCAGCCCGTAGGCGCGCGCGTAGACGGCGCCAAACTCCTCCTGTGCTTTTTTGGACACCCCGTAGGGGGAACGCGGCCGCATGGGCAATGCCTCGGTGACGCACTGCCCCGCCGCGCCAAGGTCGCCGTACTGGTCGGAGGAGCCGACGAGCACCAGATGCGCCGCCGGGGCGCAGGTGCGCACCGCCCCCATCAGGTTGAGTGCGCCCACCACATTGATCTCGACCGTGCGCTGCGGCTGCCGCCACGAAAGGCCTACATCCGCCTGCCCGGCGAGATGGATGATGATGTCCGGGGCCGCCTGCGCCACCGCCTGCCGCGCCGCCTCGGGGTCCAAAAGGTCGGCGCAGAGGGTCTTTTCATCGGCGGCCAGGTCAAGGCCCAGCACATCATACCCGTTTTGCTCCAGCTCGGCGCGCAGATACCGCCCGACGAACCCCTTGCTGCCGGTGATGAGCGCCCTCATGCGTTCTGCGCCGCCTTCTCGGCTTTGGCCAGCGCAAGGTCATGCTCGGCCATGATGGCGCACAGCTGCTCATAGCTGGTGGTCTGCGGATCCCAGCCAAGCACGGTCTTTGCTTTGGTGGGGTCGCCCCAGAGGTTGTCGACATCGGTGGGGCGGAACCACGCGGGGTTCACCGTCACGACCACTTTTCCGGTGGCTTTGTCGATGCCCTTCTCGTCAAGGCCGCTGCCCTGCCATTCCAGCTCGATGCCGTCATGGGCGAAGGCGAGGGTGGTGAACTCCCGCACGGTATGCTGCACGCCGGTGGCGATGACGAAATCCTCCGGCGTATCGTGCTGCATGATGCGCCACATACATTCAACGTAATCCTTGGCGTAGCCCCAGTCCCGCCGGCTGTCCAGGTTGCCCAGCTGGAGGGTGTCCTGCAGGCCGCAGGCGATGCGCCCCGCCGCGCGGGTGATCTTGCGGGTAACGAAATTCTCGCCGCGGCGCTCGGATTCATGGTTGAACAGAATGCCGTTGACGGCGAACATCCCGTATGCCTCGCGGTACTCCTTCACCATCCAGAACCCGTACTGCTTGGCGATGGCGTAGGGGCTGTAGGGGTGGAAGGGCGTGGTCTCCCGCTGGGGGATCTCCTCCACCTTGCCGTACAGCTCGGAGGTGGAAGCCTGATAAAAGCGGCAGGCCTTTTCCATGCCGAGGATGCGGATGGCCTCAAGGATGCGCAGCACACCAAGAGCATCGACATCGCCGGAATACTCCGGCACGTCAAAGCTGACCTGCACATGGCTCTGCGCGGCAAGGTTGTACACCTCGTCGGGGCGCACAAGGCCGATGATGCGCAGGATGCTGGAGGAATCGCTCAAATCCCCGTCGTGCAGGGTGACCTTGTCAAGGATATGGGCGATGCGCTCGGTGTTGGGCAGCGAGGCGCGGCGCGTGATGCCGTGCACCTCGTACCCTTTTTCCAGCAAAAGCTCCGCCAAAAAGGAGCCGTCCTGCCCGGTGATGCCGGTGATAAGCGCTTTTTTCATGGGCTGTTGTTCCTTTCTTTCCACTCAAAGGTATTGGGTGCGGTCGCTGATGCGCAGCAGCTCCAAAACCTTTTTGATATCGGCCGCGTGGTTTTTCTCGCAGACGAGGAGCGCGTCCTCGGTGTCGACGATGATCATATCCTCAAGGCCGACGGCCGCGATGAGCTTGTCCCGCCCCTGGATGATGGTGCTCTGCGTCTCGACCGTGACGACGTTGCCTTCAAGGACGTTGTTGAATTCGTTGCTGCTCTTGATGCGCTCGACCGCCAGCCAGGAGCCGACGTCGTCCCACCCGAAGGAGCCGGCCAGGGTGTAGATATCCTCGGCTTTTTCCATCACGCCGTAGTCGATGGATTCCGACTTGAAGGCCGTGAACTCTTTTTCGAGCACCGCCTCCTCGTCCGGCGTGCCGATGGCCGCCTGGATACGCTTGAGCCCCGCACAGGTATCGGGCAGGTAGCGGGCGATGTTGTCAAGGATGGTGGAGACTTTCCAGATGAACATCCCGCTGTTCCACAGGTATTGCTCCGAGGCGAGGTATTCCTTGGCGGTCTCGAGGTCGGGCTTTTCGACAAAGCATTCCACCTTGAGCGCGTGGCCCAGCGCGCGGTCGGGCAGGAACTTGATATAGCCGTAGCCCGTTTCGGGGGTGTCGGGGGTGATGCCCATGGTGACGAGGTTCTCCCCCGCCTGCGCGACCTCGCAGGCATCGTTGAGGGTGGCCTGGAAGATGGAGGTGTATTTGATAAGATGGTCCGAGGCCAGCACCATCATCACGGCGTCGCCGTATTTTTTCTGCATATGCACGGCGCCAAGGCCCACACAGGGGGCGGTGTTGCGGCCCACCGGCTCACACAGGATATTTTCCTCCGGCAGGCCAGGCAGCTGCTCGCGCACCAGCGCCTTGTAGGCGCGGTTGGTGGCGATATAGATATCCTGGATATCGACCAGCGGCAGGATGCGCTCCACCGTGAGCTGGATCATCGTCTTGCCGTCATCGGTCAGGGAAAGGAATTGTTTGGGCAGGTTTTGCCGGCTTTTGGGCCAGAACCGTTCCCCGCGGCCGCCCGCCATGATCAGTGCAGTCTTTTTCATGGGTTCCATACATTGTGTCCTTTCTGTTTGCTTTATATCCGCGAAAGCAGCACCCGGCAGGTGCCCTCCAGCTGATAGTCTTCCATCGCGGCGGGGAGAAAGAAGGACTCCCCGCGCAAAAGCGGCCATTCCCGCCCTTGCGCGCGCAGGACGCCGCTGCCCTCCACGCACAAAAGGTGCTGGAAGGAGGTGCCGTCGCACCGCAGGCGCACCCGGCTGCGCACATCCAGCCGGTAGGCGCGGAAATACCGGCAGCTGAACATCTCCGCCATGGTGAAATCCCGGAAGGACACCATGCTGTTGGCATGGCACTCCTCCGGCAGGAGCGGGGCATAACTCACGACCTCGGCCGCGCGGGCCAGATGGAGCGGGCGGGGCCGGCCGTCCGGGCCCTTGCGCTGGTAGTCATACACGCGGAAGGTGGTGTTGGAGCTCTGCTGGATCTCGGCGATGAGGATGCCCGCCCCGATGGCGTGGATGGTGCCGGGCAGGATGTAGAACACGTCCCCCGGCGCGACCGGCACCTTGTTGAGGACCTCGCAGATGGTGCCGTCGGCGGCGCGGCGCTTGAATTCTGCGGGCGTGACGGCACGGTCGAACCCAAAATAGAGGAACG
Source organism: uncultured Gemmiger sp. (assembly GCA_947629015.1). GTDB lineage: Bacteria > Bacillota > Clostridia > Oscillospirales > Ruminococcaceae > Gemmiger. The sequence continues at coordinate 49,266 of CANRCB010000003.1, read as the reverse complement.
ACTGCGGCGCGCAGTCCACGATATACCACATCTCGGCCTTGCCGCTCTCCCCCGCCGCGGCGTCGGCGCTTTCGTCGGACGGGTGGACCTGGATGGAAAGCGGCTGCGCGGCGTCGATGAGCTTGACCAGCAGCGGGAACTGCGCGCCGGTGCACGCCGTACCCCAAAAGCCGGCGCGGTCCAAAGCACCAAGCTCCGCGATGCTGCGCCCGGCCCACGGGCCGCCCTCCACAAGGGAAAGCCCGTCCGGATGGCAGGAAAGTTCCCAGCTTTCGGCGGCCACATCCGGCGCGTCGGCCTTGTGGAACTCCGCCTTCAGGCGGTGCCCGCCCCAAAGGTACTGCTTATAACAGGGGTGCATTTTGAGCGGTTCATACTTCATGGAAGGCCCAAAACCTCCTTGCAGATGCCGATGAATTTTTGCGCCGAGGCATCCCACGTATAGGCCGCGGCGCGCAGGCGGCCGCGGCGCGCAAGCTCCGCCGCGTGCGCGGGGTCGGACAAAACGTTCCATATCCCCTGCGCGATGGCGGCGGGGGCGCGCGGGTCGACGAGTTCCGCCGCGTCCCCCACGACTTCGGGCAGGGAGGCCGCGTCGGCGCACACCACCGGGCAGCCGGCCTGCATCGCCTCCAGCGGCGGGATGCCGAACCCCTCATACAGAGAAGGGAAAACGAAGGCCGCGGCATTTTGGTACAGCGCGTATTTTTCCGCCTGCGAAATATAGCCGGTAAAAACCACATCCGGCACGCGCTCCGCCGCCGCGAAAATCCCGCCGTTGTTCCAGCCGGCGCCGCCCGCCAGCACCATCTGGTGGGGGATGCCCTGTTCTTTCTTGAGCAGGGCGAACGCCTCCAGCAGGCGCACAAGGTTTTTGCGCGGCTCGATGGTGCCCATATAGAGCAGATACGGCCCGCGTATGTTGAATTTTTGACGGCAAGCGGAGAATTCCGCCGGCACCGCGGGGACGGACGGCGCGCAGGGCACCACCGAGATGCGCGTTGGCGCAACGCCCAGCAGTGACGCGATCTCCTGCCTGGAAAATTCCGAGATGGTCAAAATGCGGTCGCCGCGTTCGACGCTGTAGCGCATCCCCGCTTCCAGCCGCCGGCGGTTTTTGGCGTCCATCGTCTCGGGGTAACGCAGGTAGGTCAAATCATACACCGTCGTCATCACCTTGCCGTGCAGGCGCGGCGGCACGATGTAGTTGAAAAACACGCTCAGATCCGCCCCGCCGGGGAACAGCGCGCCATACGGGATGGGCACAAAGCCCCAGATGCGGCGGTACACGCCGTAAGGCAGCAACTTGCGGGTGGTTACCGGCATATCGATGCCGGAAAGCGCCGTCCGGTTGTCATTGCGGCCCATAAAGTTGAAAAGGTTCCCGTAAAATTCCAGGCCATCCCCATCGCGCATACGGCGCGCCAGCTCGTAGGTATAGATCCCGATGCCGGAGCGTTTGCCGCAGCAGGGCTGCAATTCAAGGGCGACTTTCACGGCGCGGTCATTCCTTTGCGGCCCATTGGGCGAAATATGCCTGCATCCTGTCCGCCGTTTGGCGGCTGGCCTCGCGGTCCGGCCCGACGGCCGTCAGATAGACCTTGAGCTTGGGCTCGGTGCCGGAGGGGCGCACCGTGGCCTCCATACCGTCGGCCAGCAGGTAGCGCAGCACGTTGGACTTTGGCAGCCCGCCGATGCCCTGCCGGTAGTCCAGGCACTGCAGGACCGGGATGCCGGCGATATCGGCCGGGGGCGCCGCGCGCAGCGCCGTGAGCATGGCCTCCATCTTCTGCTTGCCGCGCGCGCCCTCAAAGGCGGCGGTGTACAGGCGGCCCTCGTAGTACCCGTGGGCGGCATAGAGCCCGTCCAGCACCTCCACCAGGCTTTGGCCCTGCGCCTTGTACCAGGCGAACATCTCACAGATGAGCAGCGAAGCGTTGACGGCGTCCTTGTCTCGCACGAAGCTGCCGCTCAAATAGCCGTAGCTTTCCTCAAAGCCGAAGATGTAGCGCCCCTGCTCGCCCTTTTTCTCCAAAAGGCCGATCTGCTCGCCGATGAACTTGAAGCCGGTCAGCACGTCGATGAGCTGCACGCCGTAGTGCGCGGCCACCCTGGCGGCCATCGGCGTGGTGACGATGGTCTTGACCGCCACCGGGGCCTTGGGCATGGTGCCGTTGGCCGTGCGCATTTTGCAGACGAAATCCAGCAGCAGCACGCCCATCTCGTTGCCGGTGATGAGGGTATAGTCCCCGCCGTTTTTGACGGCGACGCCGACGCGGTCACAGTCCGGGTCGGTGGCGAGCAGCAGGTCGCTGCCGGTGCGGCGCGCCCAGTCCAGCCCGACGGTGAGGGCCTCGCGGATCTCGGGGTTGGGGTACGGGCAGGTGGGGAAATCCCCGTTGGGGTCCTTCTGCTCGTCGGGGATGGTGATGTTGGTAAAGCCGTGCTCTTTGAGGCAGCGCGGCACGCAGGAGATGCCGGTGCCGTTGAGCGGGGTGTAGACGATGGCCACGTCCCGCTTGATGCCGGCGGGCAGCACCGAGGCGGTATCGACCGCGGCCAGGTAGCGTTCCACCGTGTCCCCGCCGATATACTGCACCTTGCCGGCGGCGAGCATCGCGTCAAATTCCGCCCAGCGCACGCCGGTGAAGGGGTCGACGGGGTCGATGGCGGCCTGGATGGCTTTGGCGGCCTCGGTGGTGATCTGGCAGCCGTCGGCGCCGTAGACCTTATACCCGTTGTACTTGGCGGGGTTGTGGCTGGCGGTGATGACGACACCGCCGTCACAGCCCAGATCCCGCACCGCAAAGGAGAGCGAGGGGGTGGGCATCAGCCGCGGATAGATGTGCACGCGGATGCCGTTGGCGGCGAACACCGCGGCCGCCGTCTGCGCGAACAGCGTGGAGTTGCGGCGGCTGTCATACGCGATGGCCACCTGCGGCGCCGCGGCTTGGGCGTTTAGGTAGTTGCTCAGCCCCTGCGTGGCCTTGGCCACGGTGTATACGTTCATGCGGTTGGTGCCGGCGCCCAACACGCCGCGCAGCCCGCCGGTGCCGAATTCAAGTTCCTGATAAAAGCGGTCCTCAATGGCGGCGGCGTCGCCCTCGATGGCGGCGAGCTCCTGCCCCAGCGCCGTGTCCCGCACGGCGTTTTCCCGCCAGCGCAGGTATTGCTGCTGATAGTCCATCATAACACCTCTTGTTCGAGTATCGTTTTTAAGATCCGGGCCGAGGCATCCCAGGAAAAGCGCTTGCAGTTGCGCGCCCCGGCCTGCACCAGGCGGGCGGCCAGCGCCGGGTCCTCCAGGATGCGGCGCATACCGTCGCAAAGGCTCTGCGTGCTGTACGGGTCGACATAAAGGGCGCCGTCGCCCGCCGTTTCGGGCAGGGCTGCGGCGTCGGCGGCGAGCACCGGCACCCCGCAGGCCTGCGCCTCCAGCACCGGGATGCCGAACCCCTCGTACAGCGAGGGGAACACGAACACCTCGGCCGCCGAATAGAGCGCGGGGATGTCGTCGTCGGGCACGAAATCCAGGAAGTGCACCCGCTCCCGGCAGGCAAGGCCCGCAAGGGCAGCGGCGCGGTCGAATTTCCACCCTTCCCCGCCCGCGATGACCAGATGGTGCGGCAGCGCCGTGGTTTGGGCAAGGCGGTCGAACGCCGCGAGCATACGCGCCAGGTTTTTGCGCGGGTTGGCGTTGCCGACGAACAGGATGTACCGTTCCGGCAGGGCGTACCGCTGCCGCAGCGCCGCCAGCGCTGCCGGATCCGTCACGCGGTGCAGGCGCGCGTCATACGCGCAGGGCACCACCCGCACGCGCTCCGGCGGGATGTGCAGAAGCTCCGTCAATTCGCGTTTGGTGAATTCCGAGATGGCAAGGTACAGCGCCGCGCGCCGGCGCACATAGCGGTATTGCAGGCGCCACCAGACGGCGCGGGAGGCTTTGTAGACCTTGGGCATACGGTAGACGGCCAGGTCGGTGACGAGCGGGACAAGGCGGCAGCTGCGCGGCAGGAAGAACGGCGTCTTGGAATCGGTGGTGAGCAGGACGGCGTCCTTTGCCAGGCGGCCCACCGTGAAGCTCTGGTAGGCCATGCGCCGCAGCCCCTGCCCGTACCCGCAGGGCGCGTAGCGCAGCTGCGTGGCCCCCCCGTGGGGGAAGGGCGGCGCGTCCGCCGGCAAAACGACCTCGCACTCTGCGGGCGGGTCCTGCGCGCAGCGGCCGAACAGCTCCCGCAAAAGCACCCCGATGCCGGAGTTTTCCTGCCGGTATTGCAGCGCGCTGATGACGACCTTCATGCCCAAAGCTCCTTACCCGTTTTGCCGCGCTTTTTCGCAATACCACCGCCCGAGCTTTTCCGCCCAGGGGGCGATATCGCAGGCGGCGGTATCCGGCGCGGCGGCCCGCTGCCCCGCCAGTTCCAGCGCCGCCTGTGCCCACGCCGCGGCGCCCGCCGAAAGCGGCAGCGTATGCGCCTGCGGGGTGACGGCGGCCTCGGCGGGGATATGCTCGCTGAACAGGCAGGGCAGGCCGTTGGCCTGCGCCTCCCACGCGACGAGGGGCATCCCCTCATAAAAGCTGGGCAGGCAAAAGACATCCATGGCGGAGTAGAGCCCGGCGGCATCGCGCCGTGCCCCGGCGAACACCACCTGCCCGGCCAGCCCGGCCTGTTCGGCCCTGGCGCGCAGGCGGGGCAGCCACTCCCCTTCCCCCACCAGCAAAAGGCGGGCCTGCGGGGCCAGGTGCCGCAGCTGCGCCATGACATCCAGCAAAAAGGCGTGGTTTTTCTGGTAGATGAACCGCCCGATATGCCCGATGACCACGGCGTGCTGCGGGATGCCCAGCTCGGCGCGCAACGCGGCGCGGGCGGCGGGGTCATAGGCGAAGCGCGCCGTCTCGATGGCGTTGGGCCAGACCGTGACCCTGCCGCTTTCCATCGCGCGGGCGCCGTACATCCAGCGCCCGGCCGCCTGCCCGCAGGCGAAGCGATCGGTGGCGAACAGCCGGTTGAGGGGGCGCAGCAGATATTTGAGCAGCGTCTTGGCGCCCTCGCCCCGGTGCGCGGTGGAATGGTTGTGGCAGATGCGCACCGGCACCCCGGCGCGCCACGCGGCGAACAGCGCAAAGACCGACATCGTGCTCAGCTGTGCGTGCACGATCTTGTAGCCGCGCTCCCGGAACGCCTGGTACAGCGCGCGGTGGAAGGCAAGCGGATGGCTGTAGGTGGGCACGGGGTACAGCCCCGCGCCAAGGGCCTGCAGCTCCTCCCGCTGGGGCAGCGCGCTGCCCTGCGCGCAGTAAAAATCGAACTGCACCTTGCTGCGGTCGATGTGGCGGTAATAGTTGAGCACTTCCGCCTCGATACCGCCGTAGTCCATGCGGCCCAGCACCTGGGCGACGCGCAGCGGGCTAGGCATGGTCCGTCTCCTCCACGCGGGCGGAGGCTTCGGCCGGCGCGGCGACCTTTTCGCCGTTGAGCCAGCCGCCGAACGCCGTCTTGAACAGGATATACACGTCCAGCCAGGGGCTCCAGTGCTCGATATACCAGATATCGTATTTGACGCGCTCCTCGATGCTGGTATCCCCGCGCAGGCCGTGGATCTGGGCCCAGCCCGTCATGCCGGGGCGCACCTGCTGGCGCACAAGGTAGAGCGGTATCTCCTGCTTGAAGTGGTCGACATGGTAGGGTATCTCCGGCCGCGGGCCGACAAGGCTCATGTCCCCTTTGAGGACGTTGAACAGCTGCGGCAGCTCGTCGATGCTGCATTTGCGGATAAAGCTGCCGAAACGGGTCTTGCGCGGGTCGGCGGCGGTGGTCCACGCCGTATCGGCGCGGCTTTCCGCCTGCATGCTCATGCTGCGGAACTTGAGCATGGTGAAGGTCTTTTTGTTTTTGCCCACGCGCTCCTGCCGGAACAGCACCGGCCCCGGGCTGCTCAGGCGGACCCCGATGGCCGTGACGAGCATGACCGGGCTGGCAAGCACGATGAGCACGAGCGAGCCCAGGATATCCCCCCCGCGCTTGAGCGCCGCCCAGGCAAGGTTGTCCAGCGGCGCGGCGCGCAGGTTGATGAGCTTGCTGTGACCTACGGCGTCGATGCTGGGGTGGGCGGGGATATACTCGTTATAAAACGGGATGATGCTGATGCGCACGCCCTCTTTGTCGGCCGCGGTGAGGATCTGCTTGAGATAGGGCGTCTCGTAGGGTTCCAGCGCCACGACGAGGTCGTCGATGATGGTATCGGCCAGGATATCCTTGAGATCCTCGTACCCGCCCAGCCACAGGCCCAGCCCGCGGCGCCGCGGCGCGCCGACGTACCCGTCCAGCGTGAAGCCCATCTGCGGGTTGGCGGCGATATCCCGCGCGTACTGGGCGGCCAGGGCGCCGTCCCCCACCACGATGACGTGCTTCTGGTTGTAGCCGCGCCGGCGGTAATACTGCACCAGCGTGCGCCCCGCCATGTGTTTGGCCGCCACCAGCAGGCTGCTGAACAGCCAGTACAGCGCCACCGCCAACCGCGGGAAATCCATCAGGCGCGTGACATAGAAGAACGCCATCAGCCCCAGCAGCGTGACCCCGTTGCTGAGCAGGATGAGCGTGAGGACACTGGCGGGGTTTTTGTAGCGGCGCGGCGCGTACAGCCCCGCCACGTTGTATACCACCACCACGATGAGGCTGTATGCCAGCGCCATCCACAGGTACTGCGCCGACATCAGATCCAGCCCGCGGCGGCCGTTGAGCACCTCGAACCGGACATACATCGCCGCCAGATAGGCCGCGAACACCAGCGCCACGTCGGTGAGCATATTCAGGAAATTGATCAACTTCTGGTTCTGCCGGATCAACGGGCCCTGCCCCCTTTATCCGCCCGCACGGCGGGCGTGCCCGGCGCGCGGGCACGGCCCGCGGCGCGGCAAAGCACACACCTCTTGATTTTATATTTATTTATCATAGCAGAAAGGTGGCGAAAAATCAATGCCTGTTTTTGGCAAAGCGGCCCAAAATATGGGCCTTGACAGGGAAAAGCGCACCTTTTTACACAACATACCGCAGCCTTTCGGCCGCGGTATGGAAAACGGGTATTTACATTCAATCCAGAAAATCCCGCAGTTTTTTGCTGCGGCTGGGATGGCGCAGTTTGCGCAGGGCCTTTGCCTCGATCTGGCGGATGCGCTCCCGCGTGACGGCAAACTCCTTGCCGACCTCCTCCAGCGTGCGGGGGCGGCCGTCCTCAAGGCCAAAGCGCAGGCGCAGCACCTTCTCCTCGCGCGGGGTCAGGGTGCGCAGCACCTCGGCCAGCTGCTCCTTGAGCAGGGTCTGGCTGGCGGCGTCGGCGGGGACGGGGGCCTCCTCGTCGGGGATGAAATCCCCAAGGTGGCTGTCCTCCTCCTCGCCGATGGGCGTCTCCAGGCTGACCGGCTCCTGCGCGACGCGCATGATCTCGCGCACCTTATCAACGGGCATATCCAGCCGCTCGGCGATCTCGTCGGCCGAGGGCTCGTGGCCGTTCTCGTGCAGAAGCTGGCTGGAGACTTTTTTGACCTTGTTGATGGTCTCGACCATGTGCACCGGGATGCGGATGGTGCGGGCCTGGTCGGCGATGGCACGGGTGATGGCCTGGCGTATCCACCAGGTGGCGTAGGTGGAGAACTTGAAGCCCTTGGTGTGGTCGAACTTCTCCACCGCCTTGATGAGGCCGAGGTTGCCCTCCTGGATGAGATCCAAAAACTGCATACCGCGCCCCACATACCGCTTGGCGATGGACACGACCAGGCGCAGGTTCGCCTCGCTCAGGCGCTGCTTGGCCTTCTCGCCCTCGGGGCCGCCGGCCTGGATCTTGAGGGCAAGATCCACCTCCTCCTCGGGGGTGAGCAGCGGCACGCGGCCGATCTCCTTGAGGTATACCTTGACCGGGTCGTCGATGGTGATGCCGTCGGTGGCAAGGCTGTCCTCAAATTCCTCAACGGTATCCTCGGTCAGGGTGGCGGCCTCGACGGCGGCGGCCTCGGGGTCGTCGACGACCTCGATGCCGCTGCTTTCCAGCTCCTCGTACAGTTTTTCCATCTGCTCCACGTCCAAGCCGTGGCCGCTCTCCTCCACCGCGTCGCCGATCTCGGTGTTGGTCAGTTTGCCGTTGCGGCGCCCGGTCTCGAGCAGGGTGCGGATGGGGTCGCGTTTTTCCGTCATAAGTAATACGCTCCTTTGGTTTTAGTGTACCCGAAAATTCCCGATGATGCAGTGGGGGCGGTTTTTATCCTCCGGGCGGCGGGGCGCCGCCCTTGCGCGCGGCGATACCGCCGAACAGTTTGCGGAACTCCTCGTCGCTGGTGCCGGCGGCACGCCGGCTGTCCGGCGCGGCGCCGCGCAGCCGCTGCAAAAACAGGTCGATATCCGCCTGCTGCAACGCCTGGCCGTCGTTTTGGGCGAGCGCGAGCGCCATCTGCTGCAGCGCCTTTTCCTCCAGCCGGGCGGAAAGGGCGGTCAGGTTGACCGGGCCGCCGGCGTCGGCGCAGGCGTAGATGGCCTCGATGCCCTGGCGTATCTCCGGCACAGGCACGGCGTCAAGGTCCAGCCGCGCGCGCACATAGGGGATCTGCGCGGGATCCTTGAGCATCGCGGCCGCCAGCTGGCGGCCCGCGTAGGCGGCGCCGACGGCACCCTCGCCGCCGGCGGTGTAGGGCACGCGGATGTCGGCCGCGACGCCCTGCGCGGCAAGCTCGCGCTGTTCTTTGCGGCGGGCACGCGCGCCGCCGGCGCGCAGCGCGGCCTCGACCTGGGCCGTGACGGCCTTTTTGTCCACCCCGGTCTGCTGGGCCACGCGCCCGGCATAGACGTCCCGCGCGGTGGGCGTGACCTCGCGCCCGGCCAGGACGGCGACCGCCTCGCGTATATATTCCAACCGGCCGCTGTCGGTGCGGAGGTCGTACTTTTTCTTTGCCTTTTCCAGCGCGAATTCGGTGGGGTTCGCGCTGCCGTCCAGCACCGCCTCAAAGCGCTCCCGGCCGTAGGCGCGCAGGAATTCGTCCGGATCCTTGGCGCCGGGCAGGCTCAGCACACTGACCTTGAGCGGGCTTTGGGCAAACAGGCCAAGGCTGCGCTCGGTGGCCTTCTGGCCGGCCTCGTCGCTGTCATAGCAGAGCACGACCTCGTCGGCATATTCGCCCAGCAGCTTGACCTGCTCCGGCGTGAGGGCGGTGCCGCAGGCGCAGACAGCGGTGGGGTACCCCGCCTCGTGCAGGCTGATGACATCCATGTACCCCTCGCACAAAATATAGCGCTTGGAAGGTGATTTTTTTGCCACGTTCAGCGCGAACAGCGTGCGGGATTTTTTGTAGACGGCCGTCTCGGGGCTGTTGATGTATTTGGGCTTGGAATCATCCAGCACCCGCCCGCCGAAGGCGATGATGTTGCCGCGCACGTCGATGATGGGCACCATCACGCGGTCGCGGAAGATATCGTAGAGGTTGCCCTTGGCGCTGCGCTTGACAAGGCCGGAGTTCTCGAGCTCCTCCTCCTTAAAGCCGCAACGCTTGAGGTAGTGCAGCAGCCCGCCAAACTCCTGCGGGGCGTAGCCCAGGCCAAAGCGGCGGATGGCGGCGTCGGACAGGCCGCGCTTTTCCTTCCAGTAGCGGCGCGCGGCGGCGGCCTGGGGCGTGCGGGCGTTGAGCTGCTCGTAAAAATAGCGGGCGGCGTTGCGGTTGATGTCCAGCAAACGGCGGCGGGCGACGGCCTGGCCGTCCTCCTCCTCGGGCAGGGGCATACCGGCGCGCGCGGCCAGCTGCTTGACGGCCTCGACATAGCCGAGGTTCTGATACTTGCGCACGAAGGTGATGGCGTCCCCCGCCGCGCCGCAGCCGAAGCAGTAATAGCTCTGTGTTTCGGGGTAGACGACGAAGGAGGGCGTTTTTTCGGTGTGGAAGGGGCACAGCCCGGTGGCGGTGCGCCCGCGCCGGCGCAGCTTGACATACTCACCGATGAGCTGCTCGATATCGTTGCGCTGGATCACTTCCTGGACATATTCCTGCGGGATCACGGCCGCACCCCCTTCCCGGCAAAGCGCTGCGGCTCACAGCACGTGCCATTTTTTCGGTATGAACCATTCCTCAAACAGGCGGGTGGCGTACTCGTCGCTCATGCCGGAGATATAGTCCGCGGCGGCGCGCTCCACCCCCTCGCGGTAGGCGATCTGCATATAAAAGTTGGGCATGAGGTTGGGGTCCGCGCACATACGGCCGTACAGCGCCTCGACCAGCTGGCCGACCTTTTTCTCCTCCCGCTTGGCGTCCTTGTCCACATAGACGGTATCGTACATGAAATCCTTGAGGATGTGGTACGCCGATTCCACCCTGGGGGAGAAACGCAGCGCCAGCCCGCCCTCCGCGGCGCGGCTGTTGGCGACAAGGTCGGTGATCATGGTGGTGATGCGCTGCGATTTGGTTGTGCCCAGCACGCCGACGGCGGGCGCGGGCAGGCGCTCGGGGCGCAGCACGCCGGCGGTGATGGCATCCTCGATGTCGTGGTTCAAAAAGGCGATGTGGTCGGCGTAGCGCACGACGCGCCCCTCCGCCGTGCGGGCCCACGCGCCCGTGGTGTGGGTGACGATACCGTTGCGCACCTCCCAGGTGAGGTTGAGGCCGGCGCCCTCGCGTTCCAGCCGGTCAACGACGCGCAGGCTCTGCCGGTAATGGGTGAAGCCGCCGGGGCACAGCTTGTCCAGCGCGCGCTCCCCCGCGTGGCCGAACGGCGTGTGCCCAAGGTCATGCCCCAGGGCGATGGCCTCGGCCAGATCCTCGTTGAGGCGCAGCGCGCGGGCGATGGTGCGCGCGATCTGGCTGACCTCCAGCGTGTGCGTGAGGCGGGTGCGGTAGTGGTCGCCTTCCGGCGAGAGGAAGACCTGCGTTTTTTGCTTGAGGCGCCGGAACGCCTTGCAGTGCAGGATGCGGTCCCGGTCGCGCTGGTAGCAGGTGCGGATGGCATCCTGCTCCTCGGCGCGGCGGCGGCCGCGGCTGTTCCGGCTCAAGGCGGCGCAGGGGGCAAGGATGCCGGCCTCGATGGCTTCGGTCTGTTCTCGTATCGTCATGGCGGGCCTCCTTTGCGCGGCGCCGCGCCGGCGGCCGGGCGGCCGGGGGCGCATCTCTTTACTATAAATACGCCAAAAAAGGCAAAAACACTTTTGCAAACGGGCAAATCTTTTGCCGCGCCCCGCTTTTTTACAAAACGGGGCGCGCAGAGGCTTAAAACGGGGCGTAAAAGGGCGGCGATATCTCGGCGGGCGGCGCGGTGCGCAGCAATTCGGCCAGTTGGGCGCACAGGCGCGCCTCTTCCCCGGCGGGCTGCAGCCAGGTAAGCTCCACCCCGGCGGCGAAGCGTTCGTCCTCCAGTTTGGCGCCGCTCTGCGTGACCAAACGCCGCGCCGGCTCGTACAGGGCGTAGGGCACGTTCAGGCGGCAGCGCACCACCTGCCGCACGGTGCACTGCCGCGCGGCGTGCAGCGCCCCCGCGGCGGCGGCCGTATAGGCCCGCACCAGCCCGCCGGTGCCCAGCAGCACCCCGCCGAAATACCGCGTGACGACGACGATGACATCCTGCAGGCCGGCGTGTGTGATGGCCTCCAGCACCGGGGCGCCGGCGGTCTTGGCGGGCTCGCCGTCGTCGGAATAGCGGGTGCGGGCGCCCTCGCGCAGGACGTAGGCATACACGTTGTGGCGCGCGGTGCGGTTTTCGGCGCGCACGCGCTCCAGCACCGCCAGCGCCTCGGCCTCGGTGGCGGCGTGGGCGGCGGTGGCGATGAAGCGGCTGCGCTTTTCTTCATAGGTGAAGGCGGCCGCGCCCTCCACCGTGCGGTATCCTGCCACAAGCTCCCCCCTGAAAGGCCAAAAGTTTGACGGCGCCGCTGACGCGGCGCCCTCAGCGTCTCGAGGAACTCGACACGCTGCAAAAGAGGGGTTTGGCTTTGCTGGCTGCGCCAGTCCGCCTGCACCCCTCTCTTGGACACACCCCATCGCAAAAAATATCGTTCTCATGCCTAAAGGCGACTCGAACAATATTTTTTGCTCTAGCGGTATCGGCCTCGTCGGTACACGCCCGCCGAGGCCGATCAGTTCAAAATGCACCTTTTTCGACAGTTTGACGGCGCCGCTGACGCGGCGCCGTGGCGACGTTTTTGGTTACTTGCCGGTGTTGGCGTTGGCATAGCGGCGCTTGAAGCGCTCGACACGGCCGCCGGTATCGACGAGCTTGGTCTTGCCGGTGTAGAACGGATGGCACTTGCTGCAAACCTCGACGCGGATCTCCGGCTTGGTGGAACGGGTCTTGATGACGTTGCCGCAGGCGCAGGTGATGGTGCAGTCAACATATTTGGGATGGATGCCCTGTTTCATTTGCTTTCACCTCTTTCCCGATCATGACTTTCGGGAGCCATACTTGATATATGTGCTCATCACAATCCTGGAATATCGGCTACCAGCGCCCGCCATCCTGTGCGGGCGGAGCAGCGCCACATATGATTGCCGCAGTATTATACCAAACGTGCGGGGGCCTGTCAACCCCCGCACGAAAAAGGGCTGTGCGCTTTATGGCCCGTTACGCCAGCAGCGGCTTGACGGCGGCAGCCAGCGCGTCCTTCTGGGCCTGCGCCTCGGCGACGTCCTTGCCGAGGGTGGTGAAGTAGGTCTTGATCTTGGGCTCGGTGCCGGAGGGGCGCACCACCACGGTGGCGCCGTTCTCCAATGTATAGATCAGCACGTTGGCGGCGGGCAGGCCGGTCTCCTCGCTCTTTTTGTAATCGACGGCCTTGACGACCTTGTGCCCGGCGAAGGCCTTGGGCGGATCCGCGCGCAGGCCGTTCATGATGGAGGCCATCTTGTCCATGCCGGAAAGGCCCGGGAACTCAAAGCTGTCGACCTTGTTGAGGTAGCGGCCGTATTCGGCGTAGATGCGCTCAAGCTCTTCCTTGATGGAGGAGCCTTTGGCGCGGTAGTAGGCGGCCATCTCGCAGATGAGCATGGAGCCGATGATGGCGTCCTTATCGCGCACATAGGGCCCGGCCAGGTAGCCGTAGCTTTCCTCAAAGCCGAAGATGAAGCGGTCGACCTCACCGGCGGCCTCAAGTTTGGCGATCTGGTCGCCGATCCACTTGAAGCCGGTCAGCACGTTGCGGCACTCGACCCCGTAATGCGCGGCCACGGCGTCCGCCAGCGGGGTGGAGACGATGGACTTGCACATGACGGGGTTTTTGGGCATGGTGCCCTGCTCGATGCGGCCGGCGCAGATGTAATCGAGCAGCAGCACGCCCACCTCGTTGCCGGAGAGCAGCTCATAGCTGCCGTCCTTGCATTTGACGGCGATGCCCACGCGGTCGGCGTCGGGGTCGGTGGCGAGCATGAGGTCGGCGCCGGACTTTTCGGCCAATTCTAGGCCAAGGCGCAGCGCCTCAAAGATCTCGGGGTTGGGGTAGGGGCAGGTCGGGAAGTTGCCGTCGGGATTCTTCTGCTCCGGCACGACGGTGATATCGGTGATGCCGATGTCGGCCAGCACATGGGTGACGGGCACAAGGCCGGAACCGTTGAGCGGGCTGTACACGAGCTTTAAGCCCGCGGTCTTGCAGATGCCGGGGCGGATGGCGCGCGCCTCGATGGCCTGATAGAGCGCCTCGATGCAATCGCCGCCGACGTACTGGATGGTGCCGTCGGCCAGGCCCTGTTCAAACGGGACGGTTTTGGCGCCGGTGAGGATATCGGTCTTTTGGATCTCGGCGTAGACGATGTCGGCGGCCTCGTCGGTCATCTGGCAGCCGTCGGGGCCGTAGGCCTTGTAGCCGTTGTATTTTGCGGGGTTGTGGCTGGCCGTGACCATGATGCCGGCGTTGCATTTATAATACCGCGTGGCGAAGGAGAGCGCCGGCACCGGCATCAACGCCTTATAGATGCGCACATGGATGCCGTTGGCGGCCAGCACCTCGGCGGCCGTTTTGGCAAACAGGTCGCTCTTGATGCGGCTGTCATAGCTGATGGCGACGGTCTGGGTGCCGCCCTGCGTCTTGACCCAGTTGGCAAGGCCCTGCGTGGCCTGCCGCACGACGTAGATGTTCATGCGGTTGGTCCCGGCGCCGATGACGCCGCGCAGCCCCGCGGTGCCGAACTTGAGGGCCACGGCGAAGCGGTCCTGGATGGCGGCGTCGTCATTCCGGATGCTCTCGAGCTCGGGTTTGAGGTCGGCGTCGTCAAGGCCGGCGGCCAGCCAACGGTCATACATTTCCTTATACATGGCACACACCTTCACTTTCAGTCAAAATCGTGCGATGGGCGCAAAGGCTCAACTTATCCTAAATATACCAATCCGGGGGCAGTTTGTCAATCGAAATTGGGCATTTTACCCGTGCGGCGCGCGTTTTTGTCCCCAACGCCTTGTATTGGGCGGGGATATGCGATATACTGTAGATATTTCCCGGAAAGGGGGCGGCGCCGTGTTTGCGCGCATTGCCAGTTTTGGCGTGAACGGGATGGAGGGGTATCCCGTCAAGGTGGAGGTGGACATCTCGGGCGGGCTGCCGCAGTTCGCGCTGGTCGGCCTGCCGGACAGCGCCGTCAAGGAGAGCAGCGAGCGGGTGCGCAGCGCCGTCAAAAACCTGCATTGGCCGTGGCCGGCCAGCCGCATCACCGTCAACCTTGCCCCCGCCGACGTGCGCAAGACGGGGCCGGTGTATGACCTGCCGGTGTTTTTGGGCATTTTGGCCGCGCAGGGCCAGCTGCCCATGCCCGGCCCGGAGCAGGCGTTTTTGGGCGAGCTTGGCCTGGACGGGGCACTGCGCCCCGTGGCGGGCGTGCTGCCGATGGCGCTGGCCGCCGTGCGCGCCGGCGTGAAGGAGCTGTTCGTCCCGCAGGAAAACGCGGCCGAGGCCGCGGTGGCCGAGGGGCTGGCGGTGTACCCGGCGCAAAGCGCGCAGGCGGTGGCCCGGCACCTGAACGGGGCCGCCCCGCTGACGCCCGCCGCCCGCACCGGCTACGACCCCGACGCCGTGTGGCAGGGCCCCGATTTTGCCGACGTGCGCGGGCAGGAGGGCGCGCGCCGCGCCATGGAGGTGGCGGCCGCGGGCGGGCACAACCTGCTGATGGTGGGCCCGCCGGGCACCGGCAAAAGCATGCTGGCCAAGCGGCTGCCGGGCATCCTGCCGCCGCTGACCTACCCCGAAGCGCTCGAAACCTCGGCCGTGTATTCGGTGGCGGGGCTTTTGCGCGGCGGGCTGCTGCAGGCGCGGCCTTTCCGCAGCCCGCACCACAGCGTGAGCGCCGCGGCCATCGCGGGCGGCGGCACCGCGCCGCGCCCCGGCGAGGTGAGCCTTGCGCACAACGGCGTGCTGTTTTTGGACGAACTGCCGGAATTCTCCCGCGATACGCTGGAGGTGCTGCGCCAGCCTCTTGAGGACGGCACCGTGACGGTGAGCCGGGTGCACGGCACGGCCGTGTTCCCCTGCCGGTTCATGCTGGTGGCGGCGATGAACCCCTGCAAATGCGGATATCTTGGCCACCCGAGCAAGGAGTGCACCTGTACGCCCTCGGCCATCGAGCAGTACCGCCGGCGCATCAGCGGGCCGCTGCTGGACCGCATCGACATCCAGGTCGAGGCGGTGCCGGTGGAGTATGACGCGCTGGCAAGGCAGGCCGGCGGCGAGCCGAGCGCCGCCATCCGCGCCCGCGTGACGGCGGCACGCGCGGTGCAGCAGGCGCGCTACGCGGAGCTTGGCATCATCTGCAACGCGCAGCTGCCCGTCGGCGCGCTGCGGCAGTACTGCCGGCTGCTGCCGGCCGCCGAGCGGCTGCTGCATTCCGCCTTTGACCGCATGGGCTACAGCGCCCGCGCGTATGACCGCATCCTGCGCGTGGCGCGCACGGTGGCCGACCTTGACGGCGCCGCGGACATCGGCGCCGCGCACATCTCCGAGGCGCTGCAATACCGCAGCCTGGACCGGAAATTCGGCATACGCTGAACGGCGTTTTCGCACGGCAACGGCTTTGAGGCCGGCCCCCCGGGGCCGAACTTTTTAAGGAGGTATCATTTATGGATCTGCACTATCTTTGCTGCTGCAACACCTGCGCGAGGATATCCTGGGCGGGGCATTCAACGATTTTGCTTTGCAGATCAGCGACCTGTCCTACGGCATCTTCATCTGGCTGTATGCCTGCGTCTTTTTCTGGGCGGTGAACAAGCGCACCGGCAGCTTACTGTTTTTGAACGTGGGCACGGCGCGTTTTCTGATGCAGTCACTCAAGCTGACCTTTTGCGTCTACCGCCCGTGGATACGCAGCAGCGAGATCGTTCCCATCGAATATCCGAGCGGGTATTCCTTCCCCAGCGGGCACAGCGTGACCAGCACCGCCAACTTCGGCACGCTGGCGCGGCAGAACCGGCAGTACAAGCCGCTGGCGGCGTTTTTGCTGTTCATGGCGGCGCTGACCATCTTCTCGCGCAATTTTATCGGTGCGCACACGCCGCAGGATGTGGCGGTGGGCGGCATACTGGGCATCCTGGTGGTCGTATTTGCCAGCCGCCTGTGGGCGTGGATCGACGCCGACCCGCGGCGTGAGGTGCTCGTGCCCATCGCGGGCGCGGTGCTGAGCGCGCTGTTCCTTGCCTACATCACGCTCAAAAGCTACCCGATGGACTATGCGGACGGCAATCTGATCGTGGATCCGAACAGCATGGTCAAGGACGGTTTCAAGGATGCGGGGCGCTTTTTCGGGCTGACCGTGGGCTGGTTTTTGGAGCGGCGCTTCGTGCGGTTCTCGATGGACGTAAGCCCGGCGCAGAAGGGCCTGCGCGTCGGTGTCGGCGTTCTGGTGCTGATTTTGTGGGAAAAGACCGTCATCCCCGCCGCCGTGCACGCCATCGGCTCCAACTGGGGGTATTTCTTTATGATGGGCTCGGAGCTCATCGTGCTGCTGGCGGTGTACCCGTGGCTGTTCCAAAAGTGGGAGCATTCGGCCAAGGTGCCAGCGCAGGCGCCCTGAAAGCCGCAAAAGACCCTGCGCGTATCTTCTCTGCAAGCGTAGCGCGGCCCGCCCTCAGGCCGCCGAAAACAGCGCAAAATATCCCCCGGCCGGCCGGGGGATATTTTGCGTATTCGTTGTTCAGGGTTCCAGCGGCGGCAGGGCCAGGATCTCGACCGTCACGGTGCCGTCGGCGTTGGCGCTTAGGATCGTGACTTCGGTCACCGCGCCGCCCTCCATGCCGGCGCCGACCACGGCCCACGGCGCGCCGTCCAGCTCCTTGAGGCCGAAGATGCGGCTGCCGTACCGGCTCTCGTACCAGTAACAGGGAGCGGGCTGGCCGGGCAGCAGCGTCAACGCACAGACCTTGGTGAACAGCGTCTCGCCCGCCGCGCGCAGCCCGGCGCGGGTATAGTTGGCCCAGGCGCCCATGTCTTCTTTGAGCGAGGCGAGCGTGGCCGGGTTGTTGGCGACGGTATCCTGCGCGCTGTCGGGTTCGGGCAGCGGCTGGCCGGCGGCCTGCGCGGCCACGGCAGCGTTCAACTCGTCGCGTGCTTTGGCCTGTGCGAGGACTTGGGCGAGCAGAGCCTGCTCTTCGGCCGTGGGTTCGTAGTGCCAGCCCTCCTCCGCGCGGGTGGCCGACGCGGCGTCGGCGTGTTCCGCCCCGATGGGCAGCGTGAACAGCAGGTTCAGATTCTCGTAATCCGCCACGGCCGTGATACGGCCGTCGTCGCCGGCGTGGTAACCGAAACGGCCGGCAAAGCCCCACGCCTGCCGCACGATCAGATACAGCTCGCGGTCGGCAAACGGGTAGAGATCGCAGACGCGGAGGTCGGCGTAGATCACGCCGTCCTGTTCGCGGTAGGTGGTCATGCTTTGGCGGTAGGGGGCGGCCGTGCCGCAGCCCTGTATCACCACCTCGCAGTCGATCTCATGCCCCCATTCCGCCTCGGTCAGGGGCGTGCCGTCAGAACGGGCGACGGTGTACAGCATATGGGTGTGGGCCGCGCCCGCCTCGTCGGCGGCGGGCTCGTTGGCGACGGCCAGCAGCGTGACGGTGTAGCCGGCGTCGGCCTGCACCTCGTTGACGGTGATCACGTCGGGGGCGCTGTAGATTTTGACAAGCGTCGGATACTCTTCCTCGTCCTCAAAAGCCGAGAGGTCATCGTGGGTGATGAAGGCCGCAGTCTCGGCCGGGGTCTTGAAAAGCCCTCCGGCGGCGCCGGCGCCCACCGCAAACAGGCAGACGGCGGCCGCCGCCACAAGGGCGGCCAGGGGCCTGCGGGCGGGCATGGGGCGTTTTTTCTCCGTTTGGCGGGCGGCGGCGAGCGCCGCGCCGCGCTGCATCGCATCTGCGCGCACGGCGGCCTCGTCAAGGCCTTCGGCGGCAAACACACGGGTCCAGAATTCCTGTTTGGTCATAGGTCAGCACCTTCCTTTTGGCAGTGTCCGCGCAGCTCCTGCAGGGTGCGGTAGAGCTTGGTTTTGACGGTGTTTTCGTTGAGGCCCAGCGCGCGGGCGATCTCGCCCAGCGGCATATCGAGCACAAAGCGGCAGAGGAAGATTTTGCGCACCTGTGCCGGGTAGCCTTTGAGCCGCTCCCCCACCTGCTGTGCCAGCAGGTGCAGCTCGGCCGTATCGCCGGCCGCGGGCACGCTGGCCAGCGCGGGCAGGTCGTACCCGTCGCCGTCCTCATTCTCTGACCGCAGCAGCACAAAGCTCTGGAGCCGCGCCCTCAGCCCGTACCATGCGCCCAGCTTGCGGCGGGCTATGGCGCGCACATAGGCGGCCGGATCCCGGATATGGCCGGGGCCGTAGAGCAGGATATCGGCGTAGACATCGGCATAGATGTCCTGCAGCAGGTCGGGGATCTCGGCCGGGTCGGAACAGCCACGGGTAACGGTGAGCAGGGTCTGGGGATAGGTATCCCGGTACAGGGCCTCAAAAAACGGGATGGGTTCCTGAGCGCTCAAGGGGCATCACATCCTTCACCGGTATAGTGATGCGGACGGGCCAAAAAGTTTCGCACAGATCCTGGTTTTGCAGAAAAATATAACAGGGGGCGGCGTCCGGGCATCCCGTGCGGCCTGTTGCAAGGCCCACGGGGCGCCGGGGGCGCCGCCCCCTGCCATGGGAGTTTTATTACAGCAGGCCCATGCCCTGCTTGCAGCGCAGGATGCGGCCCACGCTCTCGTCCAGGCGCGGTTCGGTTATCGTGCCGTCCCGCACGGCGGCCAGCACGCCGTCGTAAGCCTCGGCCAGGCCGTTGGGCATGAGCAGCACGTCGCAGCCGGCCTGCAATGCCTTGACGGCGGCCTCGCCGGGCGTATATGCATCGGTGATGGCCTGCATGGCGAGGGAATCGGTGATGACGAGGGGGTCATACAGCTGCGCCTTGAGCACATCCGTCACAAGTTCCTTGCTGAAGGTGGCCGGCACGCCCGCACCGGTGATGGACGGCACGGCGATGTGCCCCACCATCACGGCGTAGCTGCCCTGCGCGAGCGGCGGCTGCGTGCCATAGCCGTAGGGCAGCCACTCGGCAGCGGCAAGCTGCGCGGCGGTCTTGTCGAGCACGGCCAGGCCGTAGTGGCTGTCCTCGGCGGTATCACCATGCCCCGGGAAATGCTTGAACACCGGCAGGATCCCCTGCTCCTGCAAGCCCTGCCCCATGGCCGCCGCCAGCGTCCGCACCTGCTCGGCGTCGGCCGAGAAGGCGCGCGTGCCGATGACGGGGTTGTCGGGGTTGAGGTCGAC
This sequence comes from uncultured Gemmiger sp., assembly GCA_947629015.1. Taxonomy (GTDB): domain Bacteria; phylum Bacillota; class Clostridia; order Oscillospirales; family Ruminococcaceae; genus Gemmiger. The sequence goes on along the minus strand of CANRCB010000003.1, from coordinate 29,522 downwards.
ATCCGCGACGGGGGCGAAATCCATATTGAAGCCGTATTCTTTGAGATAGGCGCCGATGGTGCGCCCCATGGCGAGCGCCGCGGCCTCGCCCTCGGCGCCGACGGCGGCGGCGCTCTCATACTGCGGCAGGTCAAACGCCGCGTGGTTGGCCAGGCGGGCGACGGCGCCGCCCTCCTCATCGACGGAGATGAACAGCGGCGTGGCGCTGGCGGCCTGCAGATCCGCCGTCAGCGTGCGGAGCTGGGCTTCGTCGGTGATGTTTTTGCCGAACAGCGCCACCCCGCCCACCGGGTAGGTTTGGAGCGCGGCGCGCATGGCGTCGCTCACGGCCGTGACGCCGGCGGCGTGGGCGTCGTTGATCTGCTCCTGCGCCAGCGTCCCGTCCAGGGAATCCGGCCGGATGAAAAACAGCTGCCCGACCTTTTCTTCCAGCGTCATCTCCCGCAGCCGCAGGGCGGCGGCATCGGTGCCGGTATCGGTATCGGTATTGGTGCCGGCGTCCGCGCCGTCCGTCTGCGCTTCGGCGGCCAGCGCGGCGCGGGTGGCGGCAAAGGCGGCCAGGTGCTCGGCCTCGGTCTCGTACACGATGCCGGGGGCGGTGTCGGCGGCCAGATAACAGGTGCCGCCGTCCCCCTCGGCCTCGCCGGGCACGGTGGCGCCAAAGCGCAGCGTGACGGCCTTTTCCCCGGCGGTGAGGGTGACGGTAACGTTGGGGGCATCCAGCCCGTAGTCCGCGTCGGGGCCGGGCGCGGTATAGGCCCACACCGTTTGCAGGTTGCAGGCGGTGTTCGCCATGCGGGCGACGGCGTCCTGGTCAAGGGCCGTCTGCGGCGCCTCCGCCAGCTGCCATGTACCGTCCGTGTACAGGAATTGCAGCGTTTCCGCGCTGTTTTGCACCGTCATGGCCGTAAGGTCTTCGGCCGCAAGGCCAGCGGGGCTTTCCTTCGCGTACAGGCCGCGGCGGCTGGGGCACAGCCCCGAGATATCGCCGGAAAAGACGGTGTACACCTCGCCGCTTTCGGTCGTGCTGACATAGTAGATCTGGCTCACCGTGTTGAGGGCGCCCACCGTCAGGGTATACGCCCGTTCCCCGGCCGTGAGCCGGACGGACAGCTGCGGCGCGTCCAGCCCCGCCGAACCGCTGATGGCCCCGGCGTCCAGCGCGCGGGTGGCCTGCATGGCGCACAGGCCTTGCACCATGGCATCGACGGTGCCCTGCGCCAGCGGCAGGGTCGGATCATCGGTGAGGACCCAGGTTCCGTCCGCGCCCTTTTGCAGCGCGGCTTCCTCGCCGTTTTGCACATAGGAGACGGTATCGACCGCGGCGGCCTCCAGCGGGCAGAGCGGGATGCCCGCCTCCGTTTCGCCGCCGGCGGCGTGCATGAGGGCGGCCAGCGCCAGCGCCAGCACGGCGGCACAGGCGGCCACGATGGCCAAAAGATACATTCTTTTCCGTTTCATACAGCCCCTCCTTATTCAGCGCCGGCGGCGCAGCAGGCAGTATACCGCGCCGGCAATGAGCACGGCCAGCGGCAGCACGATGACGAGCAGGATGCCCAGCGCGATGGCAGCCACGGCCGGCACGTCCGGCACGACGCCGTTCATGCTTTTGGGGTCGATGACGGGGGCGTTTTGCTGGCCGCACAGCCAGTTCACGGCGCTGCCGAGCCACTGCGCGTTGCCGCCGTAAACCACCTGGTCGGCGCCGGCATCCAGCAGGTTGGCGCAGTTGAGCCACACGACCCTCGCGCCGCTCTGCCCGTCCGCCGAGGCCACCGCCAGATCAAACGGGCCGGCGGGGTCTTCCCCTGTCTGCGCAAAGGATTCGGCCGTCTGGTAATCGACTTTGGAATAGGCGGCGTCGGAGGTGGTGAGCAGGGGGTAATATTCAAAGTCCTGCATGGGGTCGCTGACGATGCCCTGCGCCACGGGCGCCAGCGCGTACATCCCCTGCGCGATGCCGGCGGTGACATCGTTTTGCGGGATGTCGGGCAGCAGATAGGTCTGGGGATAGTTGTAGAGGTAATAGTTGAGATCCGTCTCGATGAGCACGCCGGGCTGGCGGGAAAGGCCGTACTCCTCCAGAAGGGCGTCAAGGTTGGGGGTGGCGACGGTGAAATCCGTCACCGCCAGCAGGCGGCCGCCGCCTTGCAGATAGGTGCGCAGCGCGGCGACGTCCGCCTCGGTATAATCCACCTGCGGGGCGTTGACCACAAGGGCGGCGGCATCCTCCGGGACAGCGCCGGCGGTGACAAGGCTGAGCGTTTCCACCCCGAAGCCGGCGTTTTGCAGCGTTTGGGCAAAGTCCCCCTCCAGGGCGGCCTCGCCGTGGCCGGTCATTGCATACAGGGGCAGCGTGCCGGTGCGCAGCACGTTCGCCAGCGCGGTGGTGATGGCGCCCTCGGCGGCAAAATAGGTCTGCGCGTAGCCGGTGGTGTAGTAGCTGCTGTAGTCCTGCGCATAGAGGCTGCCATAGCTGACGACCTCGCTGTTGTCCCCGCAGAGCAGGATCACATCGCCCACGCCGGCGCCGCTGTATTCACCGGAGAGGTTGGGGTAGAGGTTCGGGTCCCGCTGCTGCCAGCGGAAGTGCGGGCAGGCCCCGGCGTAACGGTCGAGCAGTTCGGTGACGTTCGTGTCCTCCTCGCCGGTGATGCCAAGGTAGAGGGCGGTCACGTCGCGGTCCACGGTATCGAGCAGGGCGCGGGTGGTTTCGGTCAGGGTGAACATCTGCCCGGTGGAGATGTCAAAGCGGGTATACTGCGCGGGTACGGCGCCCACCACCAGGTTGAGCAGGATAAGCGCCGCCAGCACCACGGCGGTGAGCGCCGCGGCATACGCGCCGTTTTTGAGCGTGCGGCGGCGGTTTTCGGCAGTGCCGACGGCCCCTTGGGCGGGGCGGGGAAAATGCAGTTTCACGGTACCTTCCCCCTCCCTTCAGCTCCAGCGGCGCTTTTCCAGCGCCTGGCCGGTCAAAAACAGGAACAGCGCGATGACCGAAAGGTAGTACACGATGCCCTGCACGCTGAACACACCGCCCACAAAGGTGTAAAACGGGTCAAACAGCGCCAGCGCGCCCAGCACCGCGTTGAACGCCGAGACCAGCCACACCGGGCGCAGCCGGAACAGCACCACCAGCGCCACGGCGCCGGCGGCGAACACCCCGCTGCCGGCGACGGCGCTTTTGCACAGGATGCCGACGAGCACCCCCGCCACCACCGCTGCCACCCCGAACACGACGAAAGCCAGCGTGCTGCCGCTGGTGAACAGCGTTTGGATGCTGTCCATCATATAGCACACGAGCAGCGCGCCAAAGGCGGCAAGGTAGGCAAGGATCTGGTTGCCGGCCACCGCCGAGAGCCATGTGCCCACGGCCAGGCAGGCGGCGCCCAGCAGGAAGAAGGCCAGCAGCGCCGCGTAGGCGGTGCCCAGCGCGAACCGCGCAAAGCACCGCAGCAGCAGCGGCATCACGCAGGCGGGCAGCAGCGCGGCCGCGTACACCGCGAGCTGCGCCAGGTATTTGCCCAGCACGATGGAGGGGATGCCCACGGGGCTGGTGAGCAGCAGCTGGTCGGTGCCGGCGCGGCGCTCCTCGGCAAAGCTGCGCATGGAGAGCGCCGGCAGCACGAACAGCAAAATGATGCTGCACAGGTACAAAACACTGGCAAAATCCGTTGAGGCGGAAAGCAGGTCATACACGGTGAAATACAGCCCGGTAAAGGCGGCGATGGCCGCCCACACCACATACCCCACCATGCCGGTGTAGTAGCTGCGCGCCTCGCGCTTTAAGATGGCAAGCATCGCTCATTCCTCCTCCCCTGTGGTTTTTTCGGCGGCCGCATCGGCGGGCGCCCCGCCGCCCGTTTCGGAGGCGGGGCTTTGCGCGGCGCCGTCGTCAGGGGGTCCTTCTTCGCAGGCGGCCTCTTCGGCGGTATCCGGCGCGGGGGCATCTTCTTCGGCGGCCTGTTCGGGCGGTTTTTCTTCTGCGGCAGCCTCGTCCTCGGTGAGCTGGAGGAAGATGTCCTCCAGGCTCACGCTGCCGGCGCTCAGCGCGACGACCGGGCACCCCGCGGCCCCCAGCGCTTCGGACAAAGCGGCGCGGCGATCCTGCGTGCCGGTGACGGCGGCGCGCAGGCTGACCTCGCCGTCCTTCTCGGCGGCCACGGTGATATCGCAAAGGCCCTCGACGCCCTGCGCCGCTTTGAGCACCGCCTCCCGCGTGCCCAGCGCCGTGACCTGCAGCACACTGCGGCCGGCAAGCCGGGCGGCCAGCTCCTCCGGCGTGCCCTGCGCGGCCAGCCGGCCGTGCGCGAGGATGAGCACCCGGTCACATACCGTCTGTACCTCGCTCAGAATATGGCTGGAGAGGATGACGGTGTGCGTTTTGCCAAGGTCACGGATGAGGGTGCGTATCTCGATCATCTGCGCGGGGTCCAGCCCGACGGTGGGCTCGTCCAGGATGATGACGCCGGGATCCCCCAGCAGCGCGGCGGCAAGGCCGGTGCGCTGGCGGTACCCCTTGGAGAGGTTGCGGATAAGGCGCCCCTCCATGCCCTGCAGCCCGGCGCGCGCAGCGCACGCGGCGGCCGCTTCGGCGCGGGCGGCCTTGCCGCGGATGCCCTTGAGCTCGGCCACAAAGCGCAGGTACTCCCCCACCGTCATGTCGGTATAAAGCGGGGGGATCTCGGGCAGGTAGCCGATGCACGCCTTGGCGGCCTTGGGCTCCTCCAGGATATCGTGCCCGTTGATACTCACCCGCCCCGCCGTGGGCGAGAGGTAGCCCGTGAGGATGTTCATGGTGGTGGATTTCCCGGCGCCGTTGGGCCCCAACAGGCCGTAGATGCAGCCGTCCTCCACCGTGAAGGAAAGATCCTCCACCGCGGTATGGCTGCCGTAGCGCTTGGTGAGATGTTCTACCGTGATCAACGCTGTGCCCTCCCCTGCCGTATCGGCAAAGCGCCCCGCGGGCCAAAGGCACGCAGGGCGCGGTTTTGTCCAACCCGGATTATAGACGCCAAATGTGAAAATTGTGGGAAGAATGGGAAGAAGTTTTGAAAACCCCGGGTATTTTTACACAAGCTCCACCCGGTAATGCTTGAGCCAGTGGTCCAGCTGCAAAAACCACGCGATGGTCTGCGGGCGGGTCATCAGCTGGCCGTACCAGGGCGTATCGTCCCGGCCGTCGTCGCCCGCCAGCAGCTGGCGCAGCTTTTCCTCCTGTACGACCTGCAAAACGGGGGCGTGCGGGTCGTCAAGGACGGCGCGCAGCAGCGCACTGACGGATTTCAGGTAGGAGGGGTTCCACGTTTTGGGGTAGGGGCTCTTTTTGCGCCAGAGGACCTCTTCCGGCAGGATGCCGCGCATCGCCTCCCGCAGCAGGCCCTTTTCCCGGCCTTCATAGTCCTTGTACGCCCACGGCACGCTGTAAAGGTATTGGGCGATGCGCCAGTCACAGAACGGCACGCGCACCTCAAGGCCGCAGTACATACTCATGCGGTCCTTGCGGTCGAGCAGCGTCTGCATGAACCACCGGAAATTGAGCGCGAACATCTGGCGCATCCGGCGCTCGTCGGCCGAAAGGCCCTCGCGCACCGAGGTCTCGGCCAGGGTCTGCCGGTAGCGCGCGTCCACGAAGGCGGCGGGGTCGATGCCGCCCAGCACGCCGGGCTTTAAAAAGCCCGCGCGGTAGGCGGTGGACTGCGCCCACGGGAAGCCGTCGCGCTCGCGGATGGTTTTGTCCCGGTACCACGGGTAGCCGCCGAAGATCTCGTCGGCGCATTCGCCCGAGAGCGCCACCGTGGCCACCGGCTTGATGTGCCTGCAGAACGCCAGCAGAGAGGAATCGACGTCCGCCATACCGGGCAGGTCCCGCGCCTCGACGGCCTCGTACAAAGCGGGGACGATGTCGGCGGTGTCCAGCGTGACCCAGTGGTGCTCGGCGGCAAGGGCCCCGTTCATTTTGCGGATGTAGGGCGCGTCGGGGCTGGGCTGGAATTTGGTCGCATGGAAATAGTTTTTGTTGTCCTGATAGCCGACTGAGAAGGTGTGCAGCCGCTTGCCCGCGCTTTGGAATACGCCGTCCGCCACCGCCGAGATGATGCTGGAATCCAGCCCCCCGGACAAAAACGTCGCCACCGGCACGTCGGAGACGAGCTGGCGTTCGATGGCGTCGAGCACAAGGTCCCGCACGGTCCTGACGGTGCGGGCAAGATCGTCGGGGTGCTCACGGTCGGTGAGCTGCCAGTACAGCCGCGTCTGCAGCCGGCCGGTGCGGGCATCGAACACGGCGCACTGCCCCGGCAGCAGCTCCCGCACGCCCTCGAACACGCCGCTGCCCGGCGTGCGCCCGGGGCCCAGCAGCATCACCTCGGCAAGGCCGTTGGCATCGACGCGCGGCGGCACCAGCGGATGGCACAAAAGCGCCTTGAGCTCCGAGCCGAAGATGAGGCTGCCCGCCCGCAGCGCATAAAACAGCGGTTTGACGCCGCAGCGGTCCCGCGCGAGGAAGAGCGTTTGGGCGCGCTTTTGCCACACGGCGAAGGCGAAAATGCCGTTGAAGCGGTCAAGGCAGGCGGCGCCCCATTCGGCAAAGGCGTGGAGCAGGACCTCGGTGTCGGAATGGCCGGTGAAGGTGTGCCCCGCGGCGGTGAGCTGCGCGCGCAGCTCCGGGGTGTTGTACAGCTCCCCGTTGTAGACGAGGACATAGCTCTCGCCGCCAAGATCCAGCCGCATGGGCTGGCGCCCGCCCTCGATGTCCACCACGGCCAGCCGCGCGTGGAGGAGCGCGGCCGCCCCCTCGACATACATACCGTTCTGGTCCGGCCCGCGCCGGGAAAGTGACCGCTGCATGGCCGCATAGATATCGCCCTGTTCCGCGATGCGCCGTGGGTCGCCCCCGACCTGCCCCGCGATACCGCACATAAAAACCGCCCCCCGTCAATGCCTTTTGCAGGGCATTGTATGCGGGGGGCGGCCCACGGTATGCGGGGGGCGGCGCGCTTTACGCGCGGAAGGCGCACTGCCAGCCGCCGGTGATGGGCAGCGGCGCGTCGGCTTTGGCGCCGCCGGTAAAGCCATCGACGTAAAACGTGTATTCCCCGCTGGGGAGCGGGTCACAGACAACGGTCATGCGTGCGGCGCCGTTTTCAATGACGGCGACCTCGGTGGGGCCGCCCTCGGCGACGGTATCGCCGGCGCCGTCCGCGATGCGGTAACGGGCGATGCACAGCGTGTCCAGTTCCCGGTAGGGGGCCTTTTTCGGCAGCAGAAGATCCGCCGTGACCGTGAGCGTGCCATCGGCATAGGCGGCGTCCAGCGCGATCTCCTGCCCGGCCTGCTCATACCGGCCGCCGGTGACGGCGCCCAGCCAGTTTTTGACGTTGACGAACACCCCCGCGCGGCCGGCGGCAAAGGCGCCCGCCGCGCAGCACAGGCACAGTGCGGCCGCCGCCAGCACGGCGGGCAGCCTTTTGCGGGGAAAAGCGTTGGATTTGGTTTTCATACCGGTTTCCTCCTCCTGTATTGTGGCGGCCTGCGCCCGGCAGGCCTGCAAAATACGCGCGCGCGCCTGCGGCGGCATACGCACCTGGTCCACGGCGTGCTTGAGAAGTTCGGGTCCCATCTACAGATCCTCCTTTTGATAGGCCGCTTTGAGCAGCTGCCGCCCCTTTTGCAGGCGCATCTTGACTGCCGACGGCGTCCTTTGGATGACGCGCGCGATGTCCGCCACGCGGAGCTCCTCCACATAATAAAGCGTAAGGACAAGGCGGTACTTTTCCGGCAGGGACATCAGCGCCTGCAGAACGGCGCCGTCGCTTTCCGTTTCCGGCGCGGGGCACGCGGCGTCCTGCGGCAGTGTGGGGTGCCTGCGGCGGTAGCGCAGCGCATCGCGGCACTTGTTTTTGGCCGTGGCGAGCAGCCACGCCTTTTCGTGTTCGGCCGTCTCAAAGCGCGGCGCCCTGCGCAGGTATTGCAAAAGGGTCTCCTGTACGGCATCCTCGGCATCGGCGTCACACCGCAGCATGACAAAGCACAGCCGGTACAAAATGTCCCCATACCGCGCAAGGGCGGCCTCCGCGCTGTTGGCCGGCTGTGCGGGCGGCATCTCCATGGGCGGCCACCTCCTTTCACCCTCTATACGAACAGCGAGGCAAAACGGTCAATTTTTGGCAAAAAAATACCGCGGGTGCCCGGCCCCGCGGCCGCCGGCACCGGGGCAAGGTGCCCGGTGCCGGCCGTTTTCCTTTTTTGATATTGGCCGCCCGCTCAGCGCAGCGCGGCGGCGATGCGCTGCGCAAGGATGTGGCCGATGTCCTCCTTGCTTTGCAGGGGCAGCGCCTCGGTGCCGTCCGGCGTGATGAGGGTGACGACGTTGGTGTCGACGCCGAACCCCGCGCCGGGGGTGCCAAGGTCGTTGGCGACGATCATGTCCAGATGCTTGCTGCGCAGCTTGGCGGCGGAGTTTTGCAGCACGTTCTCCGTCTCCATCGAGAAGCCGCAGGTGAACAGGTCGCCGGGCTTGTGCGCGCCCACCCAGGCAAGGATATCCTCGGTGCGCTCCAGCGCGAGCATGAGACTGCCGTCGCCTTTCTTGAGCTTGTTGGCGGCCACCTCGGCGGGGCGGTAATCCGCCACGGCGGCGGCCATGATGAGGGCGTCGGCGTTCATGGCGTGCTCCTTGACTGCGGCAAACAGGCTGGCCGCGGTTGTAAAGTGTACCGTCTTTACAAACGGCACCGGCGGCAGGGCAATGTTCTCGGCCGCCAGCAGCGTGACATCCGCCCCGTGCAGCATACAGGCGCGGGCGACGGCATAACCCATCTTGCCGGTGGAGCGGTTGGTGAGCACCCGCACGGGATCCAGCGGCTCCTGCGTGGCGCCGGCGGTGACCACGACCTTGCGCCCGCGCAGATCCTGGTCACAGGCGACGGCGCGCAGGACGTAGTCGACAAGAAGCCCCTCCTCCGGCAGGCGGCCGGAGCCTGCGCCGCCGCAGGCCAGCGCGCCGGTGGCCGAGGGGATGACGGTGAAACCGTAGCCGCGCAGCAAAGCGAGGTTGTCCTGCGTGACGGCGTTTTGCAGCATCTGGGTGTTCATCGCCGGGGCCACCAGCTTGGGGCAGGCGGCGGCGAGGGTGACGGTGGTGAGCATATCGTCGGCGATGCCGTGCGCGAGCTTGGCCAGCACGTTGGCGGTGGCGGGCGCGATGAGCAAAACGTCCGCCGCCTGCGCCAGCGCGATGTGCTCGACCTCGCACTTTTCATTGTGCCCGAACATACCGACCACACAGCGGTTGCGGGTGAGCGTCTCGAACACAAGCGGCGTGATGAACTGCGTGGCGTTCTGCGTCATCACCACATGGACATCGGCGCCCAGCTTTTGCAGCGCGTGGGCGACGTTGGGCATCTTGTATGCGGCGATGCCGCCGGATACGCCCAGCACCACGGTCTTACCCTGTAACGTCATGGGGGAACCTCCTTTTGCCCTGTAGATCCCGATCTGTCATTCGATCCTTTTCACATATACCCTTGAGGCATGGCCATCCATATCCTTCATCTGCGAAATATATTCACAGCCGTATTTCTCATACAGCCCGACGTGATCGGTAGAGATATACACGTTTTCAACGTGCGCCTGTTTTGCAAGCCGTTCTATCTCCGCAAAGAGGTATCCCACGCAGCGGCGCCCCCGATATCGGGGGAAGGTATAGACAAAACCCATCCAGGGCGTGAGGTCCGTGGGCTGGATATCGTCCTTTTGCGCATAGGTGCAAAAGGAAACCAGCGCATCACCGTCTGTCAGCAGCAGTACCTTTGCGCCTTCGCCGACCGCGTCAAAAAGCGTCCCCTTGCTGAGCAGCTCATGCAGAAAAACACCGGCGCCCCAGTCACATTTCGCGATCTCGCCAAGCCAGTGCGCCTGCCGGCCGCTTTCAAAAAAATCGATCACCTTCATAGCAAGACAGATCCCCTTGATATATGCCGGTTCCTGTGCAGATCCGCGCCCCGTCAAAGTGCTCGGGGTCGATGCTCTCACTGCGGCCATCCCTCCACCGGGCCCCGTTTTTCGCTCCGGCGTGTTTCCCGAAAGCTCCCGTTCCGCCCTTTATTTTGCCTTCCGGGCGCGGAAAAAGCCCAGCGCGAATACGGCCGCCATCAGCAAAAAGGAGAGCAGCTCCAAAACCGTTACCGGATGCGGGAACACCCTTGCCACGGGGCCGAGCAGGAACTGCGGCGCCGCGGTAAAATATTTTTGGGAGAGCCCGGCCCAAAACAGGTCACGCGTTTCGGCGGTTTGCCACTCAAACTGCCACAGGAACAGCGCCAGAGAGCAAAGCCCCGCGGCGTTGCCGAGCAGCAGCGCCGCGCCGGGGCCAAAGCCCGCCTTGGCGTACTGCCCGCCCAGCCAGAACAGGAACCCCAAAACCGCAAACGGGAGGGCATAAAACGCCGCCGCCCCGGCCACCGGGACGAGCGCGGTGATATCCACAATGTGGCCGGCCCCGAACGGGACAAGCGTCAAAGCAATCAAAAGCACCTTTTTCACGGCGATGCCCCCCTTCCGCCTTTTCCTGCATCCAGTATAGCATACCGCGGCAAAAAAATCCACTGCCGCGCGCCGGCTTTTGCGCCCTGTTGCAAATTTTGCCGCCGCCCGGTATAATGGGCACAACGTTTTTGCACAGGGGGGCGCGGCGTATGCTGCTGGCGGTGGACATCGGCAATACGAACATCTGCCTGGGGCTTTTGGACGGCGGGCGCACTTTGCGCGCGGCGCGCATGGTCACGCGGCCCAAATGCACGGCGGACGAGTACGCGGCCGAGCTCAACTTCCTGCTGGCGCGGCTGGGCTTTGCCGCCGCCGGGTGCGAGGGGGTCATCCTTTCCAGCGTCGTGCCGGGGCTGACCGCGCCGCTCGCCGCCGCCTGCCGGCGGCTGACGGGGCAGAACCCGCTCACCGTGGGCTGCGCGCTGGACACCGGCCTTACCTTTGCCGTACCGGCACCGGAGCGCCTGGGGGCGGACCGCATCGCCGACGCCGCCGCCGCGGCCGAGGGCTATCCCCTGCCGGTGATGACGGTGGATCTTGGCACCGCCACCACCTGCAACGTGGTGGACGCGCAAAGGCGCTTTCTGGGCGGGTTCATTCTGGCGGGGGTGCAGACGGGCCTGCGCGCCGTCAGCGCCGGGGCGGCGCAGCTGCCGCCCATCGCGCCGCAGGCCGCGGCCGCTTTGATCGGCACCGACACCGTTTCCGCCCTCAACAACGGGGCCGTGTACGGCACGGCGGCGTGCATCGACGGCCTTTGTGACCGCGTGGAGGCGGAGCTTGGCACGGCGCTGACGGTCGTATTGACGGGCGGGCTGGGGCCGCTCATCGCGCCGGCGTGCCGGCGCAAGGTGCTGTATGACCCTGACCTTTTGTTCAAAGGGCTTGGGTTGCTGTGGCAGAAAAACCGGCCCGCCCCGGCACTTTGACAAATTTTCTACATTTTCGTGGTTAGCCGCTGCTAAAGCCTAGGCAGCGGCTTTTTTGCATGGTATAATCTTAGATATCCGAACAGGATATCCGCAACGGCGCGCGCCCCTGCTGTGACCCGGCGCGCGCTTGGCTTCGACCGTATTTTGAGATGGAGGGATCAGCACCTTGAGCAGATTGCAGATCATCCGTGCCGACCGCGTACAGAAGACGATGGACCAGCTGTACGAAGAATTGGCACACCGCAACGCCGCCGCGCCGGAAGGCAACTGCGCGGTGGAGCAGACCGCCGCGCTGGTAGGGCTGTGCCTTGCGCAGAGCTGCGGCAAATGCGTGCCCTGCCGCGTGGGGCTTGACCAGATGCGCCGCCTGATGGAAAAGATCCTGGAGGGCGAAGGCACGATGGAGGATCTTACGATGCTGGAGCGCACCGCCCGCGTCACGATGGATTCGTCTGACTGTGCCATCGGCGGCGAGGCCGGCCGCGCCGTGCTTGCCTGTCTGCAGGGCGCGCGGGAGGATTTTGTTTCCCACATCGAGCACAAGCGCTGCGTGGCAGACTTCAAGCCCGTGCCCTGCCGCCGCGCCTGCCCGGCGCACGTGGACATCCCCGGTTACATCGCCCTTGTCAAGGCGGACCGCCCGGCCGACGCCGTGCGCCTGATCCGCAAGGACAACCCCTTCCCCAGCGCCTGCGCGCTGGTGTGTGAACACCCGTGCGAGGGCCGCTGCCGCCGCAGCCTGATTGACGACGCCATCAACATCCGCGGCATCAAGCGCGTGGCGGTGGACAAGGCCGGCCATGTGCCGGCGCCGGAATGCAGCCCCGATACCGGCAAAAAGGTGGCCATCGTGGGCGGCGGGCCCAGCGGCTTGTCCGCCGCATGGTTTTTGCGCCTGATGGGCCACGCCGTGACGGTGTTTGAACAGCGGGACCAGCTGGGCGGTATGCTGCGCTACGGCATCCCGCGCTACCGCCTGCCGGAGCGCTACCTCAACGAGGACATCGACGTCATCCTCTCGACCGGCGTTGAGGTCAAGCTGGGCGTGCGCGTGGGCGAAGATTTCACCCTCAAACAGCTGCAAAAGGACTATGACGCCGTGTATCTGGCCATCGGCGCGCACACCTGGCGCCCCTTGGGCGTTGCGCATGACGACGCGCCCAACGTTTTCTCGGCCGTGCAGATGCTGCGCGACATGGGCGACGGCAAACCGATGGACCTGACCGGCAAGGACGTGGTCGTGGTCGGCGGCGGCAACGTCGCCATGGACGTAACCCGCACCGCCAAACGGCTTGGCGCCAAAACCGTCAAGTGCGTGTACCGCCGCCGCCAGGTGGATATGACCGCCCAGGTCGAGGAGGTGGAGGGCGCCATCGCCGAAGGGTGCGATATCGTGCCGCTCAAGGCCCCCCTGCGCGTGGAGGTGGACGAAGCCGGCAACGCCGTGGCGCTCATCGTCGCCCCGCAGATCCCCGGCCCGTATGACCGCGGCCGCCCCAAACCGGTGAACGCCGCGCGCCCGGAGGAGCGCATCCCCTGCGATGTCATCATCGGCGCCATCGGGCAGGTCATTGATTCCAAAGAACTGGCCGACGAGGGCGTGCCCACCAAGTGGAACCAGCTGCTCTCGGACGAGTACACTGCCTTTGAGGCGCTGCCCGGCGTTTTCGCGGGCGGTGACTGCCAGAGCGGGCCCAGCACGGCCATCCGCGCCATTGAGGCCGGCAAGGTCGCCGCGGCCAACATCGACGGCTATCTGGGCTTTAGCAGCACGCTGCCCGCCCCGCCCGAGGTGCCCCGTGCCACGCATCAGGCGCGCGGCGCCGTGGGCCGCATCAACATGGTGGAGCGGGATCCGAGCGACCGCAGCGATGATTTTGACATCATGGAGATCGGCATGACCGACGAGGAGGCCAAGCAGGAATGCAGCCGCTGCCTGCGCTGTGACCATTACGGTTACGGGTGCTTCCGCAAGAGCAGAGAGGAGCGCGTGGCCGTATGGTAAAACTGACGATAGACGGCAAAGCGGTGCAGGTGCGCGACGGCGCCACCATCCTGGAGGCCGCCAACATGGCGGGCATCAGGATCCCCACCCTTTGCTACCTGAAGGACATCAACGAGATCGGCGCCTGCCGCGTGTGCGTGGTGGAGGTGGAGGGCAACCAAAACCTGTGCGCGGCGTGCAACACCGCCGCCGAGGACGGCATGGTGGTGTACACCAATTCCCCCCGCGTGCGCACCACGCGCCGGGTGAATGTGGAGCTCATCCTTTCGGCCCACAACACCGCCTGCACCAGCTGCGTGCGCAACGGCAACTGCACGCTGCAAAGCCTTGCGCAGGACCTGAACATCTCCCGCATCCCCTATGAGGTGCGCTACCGCCAGAAGAACTGGCCGCAGGACACCCCGCTTATCCGTGACCGGGACAAATGCGTCAAGTGTATGCGGTGCATCAACGTCTGCGACAAGGTACAGGGCCTTGGCGTGTGGGACGTTGTCGGCACCGGCTACCGCACCACCGTGGGCCTGCGCGACGGCGAGACCATCAACACCATCAACTGCTCGCTGTGCGGGCAGTGCATCACCCACTGCCCGGTGGGCGCTCTGCATGAGCGTGACGATACGCAAAAACTGCTGGACGCGTTGGCCGACCCGGACAAGATCGTCATCGCGCAGGTGGCGCCTGCCGTGCGCAGCGCGTGGGGCGCCGATGCCGGCGTGCCGCAGAAAAAGGCCACCGTTGGGCGCATGGTCGCGGCCATGAAGGGCCTTGGCTTTGACTATGTGTTCGACACCGATTTTGCCGCCGACATGACCATCATGGAGGAAGGCAGCGAGCTGCTGGAGCGCATGAAAGGCAAAGAGCACTGGCCGATGTTCACCAGCTGCTGCCCCGGCTGGGTGCGGTTCGTCAAGCAGAACTACCCCGAGTTTTTGCCCAACCTTTCCTCCGCCAAGAGCCCGCAGCAAATCTTTGGCGCCATCGCCAAGACGTGGTTCGCCAAGGCGCTGGGCGTGGCCCCGGAAAAGATCTACAGCGTCTCCTTCATGCCCTGCACCGCCAAAAAGTATGAGTGCGACGTGCCGGAAGTGAACGACAGCGGCGCCAAGGACGTTGACCTGGTGCTGACCACGCGCGAGCTGGGCCGCATTTTGCGCGGCAGCGGGCAGATCCTGGAAATTTTGCCCGAGGCCGATTTTGACGAGCCTCTGGGCCTTGGCACCGGCGCGGGCGTCATCTTCGGCACCACCGGCGGCGTGATGGAAGCGGCTTTGCGCAGCGCGCACTACCTCGTCACCGGCAAAAACCCCGACCCCGACGCCTTCAGCGCCGTGCGCGGCATGGAGGGCTGGCGTGAGCGGGACGTTAAAGTTGGCGGCGCTACGCTTAAAATTGCCGTGGCCAGCGGCCTTGGCAACGCGCGCAAGCTGCTGGAGGCCATCAAGGCCGGCACGGCGCAGTATGATTTTGTCGAGATCATGGCCTGCCCGGGCGGGTGCGCGGGCGGCGGCGGCCAGCCCATCACCGACGGCGTGGAGCTGGCGGACGTGCGCGGCGAGGTGCTGCGCGAACTGGACGCCAAGTCCCCCATCCGCTTCAGCCACGAGAACCCGTTCGTCAAGCAGGCGTACAGCGAATTTTTGGGCTCGCCGCTCTCGGAGACGGCACACCACCTGCTGCACACCGACCAAAGCAAGTGGAGCATCTGAATTTTGCAAAGTTTGCCCGCCGCACCTTTGGTGCGGCGGGCAAACGTATATGCCACGGCGGGGTTCCCTCATTTGAGCAATTTCAGGATCTGTCCCTTCCCTGCATCCGGCAGCACCTTATGCAGATGCTCCACGATCTTTTCCTTTGATGCATTTGGTTCCCTTGGATATGCGCTCGTTGCATATTCGTATCCGAACCGGTTTTCGGGCGTGGAATATTTTGCAACGCCCCATCCGTAGGTCTGGCCATATTTGTCTTTCATATAGACAAAATCAGCGATACAGATATAGGTCTGCATTTGCAGCCGGGTGATGACCGTATCGAAACCCTTGTTCCCGCCCTTGCGATAATTGCAGATGTCCTTCAGCTCCTTTGACAAAAGCGCGCCATGCTCTGCGACCGTGTCAAAAACGCCTTTATCTTTGCGGGAGGCAAGGCCGTCGTCATACCGGGCGTCAAAATCGTAGCCGTCCCTGCGGAAATTCGCAAAATCCGGGAACCATTCCCGGCTGATAAAACCCGCCTTGCCGCCAAAAAATTTGCCGTAGATACACCGGCCGCTCCGGGCGATGGGGCCTTTCCATTCCCACGGGCCGTCCACCTCCTGGGCAAACCACAGCTCCCGCGGGCAGCATTCCTCAACGGAAAAGCCGGGGATGTGATTTTTGAAAAAAGGGAGGAAGCCCACGTCCTCCACGAGCCGGATCACATCGTCGGCCGAGCGGATCTGTGCCGTAGACCCAAACATCATACCACCCTCTTCTTTCTTTGCGGCGGCCCGCTGAGGAAGGGCCGCTCACGCCCTGTTTTGTGCCCATCCCCTTCCCTCATACCGCCTGCTTTCCCCGTTAACTTCAGGAAACAGCTTTTTGCTGAGCGGCAGGTATGCCGCCGCGAGAAACAGCAGCATGACCGTCCATGTGACCGGTTCCGTGATGCTCGTGCCCAAAAAACCGAGGCGCGGGATCAAAATCGCGGCGGACAAAAGTTTCATGCCGAGTTCGATACAGCTGGACAGGATGGGCGCGGTCTTTTTCCCCATGGCCTGCATAGCGGTCCGCAGCACGAGAAGGCAGCCGAGAGCCGGAAAGAATGACAAATGCCAGCGCAGGCTCATCACCGCATAGCCTACGACGGCATTGTTTGCCGTGCCGGTGGTGAAACGCACGAGCCAACCCCCAAAGGCGTAGATCAAGGCGCACCCAAAGAGCGACCACGCGACCTCCATCCCCATCACCTGCCTGAGGGCCGTGCGTATCCGCCACGGCTTTTTTGCGCCCCAGTTTTGCCCGATAAAAGTAGAAGAAGCGGTAGAGATCGTCGCCAAAGGCTGCATCATAATGTTGATGATCCGGCGCGAGGCGGTATGCGCGGAGATGAACATTTTCCCCAAATCGTTGTTCGCCCTCTGGAAAATGACGGACCCCAGATCCACCACACAATACATCAATGCCATCGCGATCCCGTTTGAAAACAGCTCGGCTATCATGCCCGGGGAAACGGGAAAGTCCTCTTTGCCAGGGAGCATCGCCCCGTAATGCCTGTACACATAAATGCCGCTGAGTACGGCCGAAACGGCCTGCGCGATGACCGTCGCAAGCGCGGCTCCGGCCGCGCCCATGTGCAGTACGGCGACAAGAAGGAGATCCATGCCCATATTCAGCACAGAGGAGATGATCAGGAAATAAAGCGACGTCCGGCTGTTCCCGAAAGCCCGCATGATGCTTGCGAACATATTGTAAACGATCGTGGCAGCCATGCCGGCGCAAATCACGGCAATATAGCGGTAGGCCTGCTCAAAAATATCATCCGGGGTGTTCATAAAACCCATAAGGGGTTTGAGAAAAAGCAGGGACAACACGGTCAGGACGGCCGTCACGGCCGCGTCAAGCCCGATCATTCCGGCGATGGACGCTTTCAATTCCTTTTCATCATGGGCGCCAAAACGCTGTGTGACAACGATCGCATATCCGCTGTTCAAGCCGGAGGCGAAATCAATAAGCAGGCCGTACAATGCGGATGTCGCCCCGATGGCGGCGATGGCATTGTCACCAAGATTGTATCCGGCGACCATGGTGTCCACCATGCTGTACACCTGCTGAAAGATGTTGCCGATGAATAGCGGAACGGCAAAAGCCAATATGCGTTTTGCCGGGCTGCCCTGTGTCATATCAAGTATGCGCGCGGTTTTCTTTTCAGCCGGGCCGGTCATAAAACAAAGTCCCTCCTGGAAGCCATGTACTATATTGGGATCATAGCATAACGGCGCAGGGCACTATTGCATATATGTTGGTTTTATAGTATAATCGTTGGCATAAAAGGAGGGCGGCCATGCGTTGGACGGTAGATGAAAAGAAATTGCGGTACATGGAGTATCTCCACCGCGAGACGGCGGTCAGGCATCATACGAATACGGAGGATATGTATCAATACGACCTTTTGCGTATAGGGGATATGCGGGCGGTGGAAGAGGGGGTCAGGATGTTTTCCTCCGACCTGCCCGGCCACGTATCGGACGATCCACTGCGCAATTACAAATACCTTTTTGTGGCCTCTATCACCCTGGCAAGCCGCAGCGCCATTGCGGGTGGGATGGACGCGGAGCGGGCTTACAATATCAGTGACCTCTATATTTTGAAGATGGATACCCTGCAAAGCGTGGACGAGGTAAAAGCCCTGCACGCCGATATGTTTGCTTTTTACACAAAGGAAATGGCGGCGCTTGACAAAGCCCGCGTATACTCCAAACCCGTCGTCTTATGTCTGGATTACATCTACAGTCATCTGCATGAGCCGATACGGGCAGCGGATCTCGCGGCGCAGACGGGCCTGAACAGAAGCTACCTGTCCACTCTGTTCAAAAAAGAAACCGGAGTTTCCGTTTCCGAATATATCCTTTCAAAGCGGATCGAAGCGGCGCAGAATATGCTGAAGTTCTCGGAAGATCCCGTCGCCGATATCTCCGCCATCCTTGCGTTCAGTTCTCAAAGCCATTTTATCCGGGTATTCAAAGCGCACACGGGATACACGCCAAGAGAGTACCGGAACAAATTCTTTCGCCTGGTGCCGGAAAAAGGGAAGGACGCCAAATGATGGCGTTTCCCTTTAAGCAAAAAAGCCATTACAGATCAGGCACCGCGCCGGTCACAAAATTTGGCGCTTTGCCCAGCCGCGCGCGGCCAGCGGCAGCAGCACCGCCGCCATGAGGAAATACCCGCCGAGGCGTACCAGCGGCACCGGCACACCGAAGCCGAACATCGGGTAACAGTAGGCGTATACGGCGGGGTACGCGCCCTCAACAAGGGCGGCCAGCGCCTGCCGGTCCCCTGCTTTGAGCTGCTGCCAGCGCTGTGCGTCTGTCATCGCGTTCACCGTTCCCTGCCATGTATAACGGGCGCGCGCCGCCCAAATGGAGCGCGGCGCCCAAAAAAATTTGCCCGCACCGGCACCGGTGCGGGCGGACAGACGTTCTTACAGTTCCGGTGTGACCCGGATGGCGCCGTAGTTGCGGATGTTGAGCACATGGCAGCTGCCCTCGCCGAACACACCGTCGATGGCGGCGCGGTAGGCATCCAGCAGGTCAAGGGGCACAAACGCCTGGATGGTGCCGGCAAAGCCGCCGCCCTGCAAGCGCCACGCGCCGCGCCCTGCCAGGATGCGCTGGCTGACGGCCAGCGCCAGCGGGATGCCCTGCACCTGCGGGGCCTGGATGCTGTAGGCGTTCTGGTTGTACTCAAAGCTGGAATGGCCGCCCTCGATGACCAGGCGCAGGAACTGCGCGAAATCATCGGCCCGCACGGCCTCGCACAGCTGGCGGGCACGGCGGCAGTCCCCGTAAAAATGGCAGGCGCGCACCACCGCGCGGTCCCCGCAGGCCTTGCGCAGGCGCGGGGTGGCGGCGTAAAAATCCTCCTCCGGCACGTCGCGCAGGTGGTGTGCGCCCAGCGCCTCGGCCACGCTTTCCATCTCATGCCGGATGGCGGCGTATTCATCGGTCAGGTCGGCGTGGCTGCCCTTGGTATCGCTGATGCACAGCGCAAAGCCGTGGGCGGCCAGGTCCAGGCTGGCGGCGTCCACCTTGGGGTCCTGCGGGTCCTTGAAGTCGATGGCGATGGCGCCGCCGACCGCGCAGGCCGTCTGGTCCAGCAGGCCGCAAGGCTTTTCAAAAAAGACGTTCTCGGCGTATTGGCCTATTTTGGCAATGTCCACCTGGGAGAATTTTTGCAGGTCATCGCCGTTATACTCCCCGCGGAGGATGGCGCCCATGCACACCTCGAACGCGGCGGAGCTGGAAAGCCCGGACCCGCCCAGCACATTGGAGGATGTGTAGGCATCGAACCCGCCGATGTCCCCGCCCGCCTGCGCGATGCCGGCCGCCACCCCGCGCACCAGCGCGGCGGAACGCGCGGCCTCGGTCCTGACGGGGCGCAGCGTTTTGGTATCCACGATGTCGATCTTTTCAAACCCGCGGGATTTGACCCGTATGACGCCGGTGTCGGTGCAGCTGACGACGGCGATGATGTCAAGGTCGACGGCGGCGGCCATGACGATGCCGTTGTTGTGGTCGGTGTGGTTGCCGCCGATCTCGGTGCGGCCGGGCGCGGAGTAGAGCGTTGCCTCCCGCCCGATGCCAAAAACGCGTTCAAAGCCATCGATAGTCTCGGCGTAGCGCGCGCGCTGTGCGGCGAGCACTTTGCCGTCCGCGCCGTACAGTTTTTGGAAGGCGGCGTCGTAGGCGCCCTGCAGGATCTGCTGTTTGAGCTGCTGTGTCGTTGCCATGGTCTGCATCCTTTCGGCCCAAAACGGCCCGTTTTGTTGTTTTCAGTATACCAGAACCTCACCGGAAGTAAAGCCCCTTTTCCCCCGCGGCGGCGAAAAAAATATGGACTTTTGTTGACGGGTCTGCTATAATCAGGCTGCTGTGCGCTGTGGGGAGGTGCTGTGATGGAGACGGCTGCGAAACAATCCTACAAACAAAATTATACCGACAATGTGGAGCTTTCCATTTTCAACTGCGGGCATGAGTATTGCCGCCCCGGCCACACCTGGGGCCCCGGCGTGCGGGATCATTATCTCATCCATCTGGTGGTTGCGGGGCGCGGCAGCTACCAGGTGGGCGGCAGCCGGTACGCGCTGGCGCCGGGGGATCTGTTTTTGGCCAAGCCCAACCAGCTCATCACCTACACCGCCGACACCGCCGACCCGTGGGAATATTACTGGGTGGGCTTCAACGGCGCGTGCGCCAACCGCCTGATCCAGGCCGCCCCCTTCACCGACGCCGAGCCCTGCCACCACTGTACCGACCCGCAGGCCGTGCGCAGCGCGCTGTACGAGATCTACCTCAGCCGCGGCACCGAACCGCAGGACGAGGCCCGCATGACCGGCTACCTGTACCTGTTCATGGCGCTGCTGATGAAGGAGGCGCAGGAAACGATGCCCCGCGCCGGCACAACCGGCAGCCAGTACGTGCTGGCGGCGGTCAAGTTCATCCAGTTCAACTATTCCCATAACATCTCGGTGGACGATATCGCCGAGGCGGTGGGCGTGAGCCGCAGCCACCTGTACCGCGTGTTCATCGCCGCCATGGGCCAAAGCCCCATCGATTATCTGACGAAATACCGCATCGGCGAGGCGTGTTCCCTGCTCAAAAACAGCGCGCTTTCCATCGCCGAGATCGCGGCGTCGGTCGGGTTTTCGGATCAGTTTTATTTTTCGCGCGTGTTCAAGCGCGTCAAGGGCATCCCGCCCAGCCGCTACCTTGCCGGCATACAAAAGGCGTAGGCCGCCGCAAAAGGGGCCGCTGCGAATGCGGCAGCGCGCCATATCTCATTTAAAAGCCAGACCGTTTACACCGCTGCAAATCAGTTTCGAGGTCAGGGCGATGATCTCCTCCAGCGGGATCTTTTTGCCGTCCGCGGCCCATTGCTTATAGATCTCGATGGTGCCTTGGGAAACGAAGGCCATGATGATATTCTGCACATACGGATCGACGTTCCTCTGCTTTCCGTCGGCACCCCATGTCTCCGCCATGATCTCGTTTGTGATCCGGCGGCTGATATAGTGGTAGCTGCCGCTGCACATCAGCCTCTCGTGGAGCGGCCCCGCGCCTTCGCTCACCAGAAAGAACTCCCGCGTGATCTTATCCATATCGCGGGGGCGCTCAAGCCCTTGGGTGCGCCGGATGAAATCCTTTGCCATTTCATTTTGCAGCTCCCGCAGCAGATCGGCCAGAGAATTGTAATGCAGATAAAAGGTTTTACGGTTTATCCGCGCCCTTTCCGTCAGCTCCTTAATGGTGATCTGCTCGTAATCCATCTCGCAGATCATTTCCTCAAAGGTTTTCCGGATGGCCTCCTTTGTGCGGATCACGCGCAGATCTTCTTTGCCGGTCTCCTTCATAGCGATACCTCCTGCTGCCCGGATCATGTTTGATTCATTGTAGACCACCCGCGTATAAAAATCAACTCGTGTGTAATTACGCCACATTTCCGCAGGAAGTGTGGCGTAAACCTCTTTTGGAGCGGAATTGTTGTTGTTCACCGCAAGAGAAAACCGTAAAATGGGCTTGTAAGGGTCAAAAGGCGCGGGTGAAAAAGCGCCTTTCCATAAAATAAGGAGGGATTTGCCATGATCCTCGACAGAAACGAAAACAAAGAAGTCGTTGTCCTTTTGGGTGCCGGCAGCATGGGCACGGCCATCGTCCGCCGCATCGCCGCGGGCAAAAAGATCCTGCTGGGCGACATCAGCGAGAAAGCGCTGGAGCGGGTAGCACATGATTTCACCTACAGCGGGTATGACGTGGAGACGCAGATCGTGGACGCCTGCGAGGAGCAGTCCATCCGGGCGTTCGCGGCAAAGGCGGCCTCTCTCGGCCCGGTCATGTATTATATCCATACGGCGGGCGCATCCCCCAGCCAGGCAAGCCCCGAACACATCATCAAGCTCGACCTGATCGGTACCTCCTATGCCATTGACGCCTTTGGTGAGGTGATGGCCCGGGGCGGCGCGGGCCTCATCGTTTCCAGCCAGACCGGGTATATGCCCCATGCGCTCACCGCCGAGGACGAAGCAGCCCTTGCGATGACGCCGACGGCGCAGCTCGCCTCGCTCCCGTGTCTTGACGGCTCGAAAACGCCGAATCCCGGCGCGGCCTACATCGTATCCAAGCGGGTAAACCAGCTCCGTGTCCGCACGGCGGCAGCCACCACCTGGGCGGACCGTGGTGCCCGGATCAACACCATCAGCCCAGGTATCATCGTGACGCCGCTGGCCTATGATGAGTTTGGTGCCCCGGGCAACACCTACCAGAATATGATCGACTGCTCCGCCGTGCGCCGTGCCGGAACATCGGATGAGATCGCGGCGGCGGGCGCGTTCCTGCTTTCGGCCGATGCCGGATTTATCACGGGCACCGACCTTTTGATCGACGGCGGCGTGATCGCTTCGCTGAAAAGCGGCAGATTCGACCTTCATGTACGATAAGAGGGAACAAAAACGGCCAAGGTGCAGCCCCTGAGGGCTGCACCTTGGCCGTATAAAGAAAACACTTTTTAGGGAACGCCAGAAAACCGCAGCCGGCCCCCTTTTTTGCATTGCTTTTGTGAAAACGGCCCGTCAGGTGCCCTCTTCGCGCTTGAAAACGAAGAACTTGCTGAACAGATAGTTCAGCACGAACACGATGACCTGTACAAGGAGTTTGGCGAGCTTGTCGTTCCAGTGGAGCACGCTGACGAACAGGGCCATACACGCCATGTCGATGAGGAGGGTGGAGACGCGCGCGCCGACGAATTTGGCCGCCTCGGCGAGTTTGTTCTCGTTGTGGCTCTCGAACACATATTTGCGGTTGGCAAAATAGGCGAACGTCACCGCGCACACCCAGGAGATGACGTTGGCGATCTGCAGCTGGACGGCGTCGCCGGGATCCAGGAAGGTCAAAACGCAGAGGGAATAGCTGGCCAAACTGACGACCGTGGTGAGCCCGCCCACAATGACGTAACGGAGGGCCTCCCGGTATTTCCCGTACAATTCCTTCAGCTTACGCATCTGCCTTGCTCTCCATATTGATCTTTTTGTCAACGATGTAGATCGGCCGGTCTTTGAGTTCGGCAAACAGGACGGCCAGATATTCCCCTATGATGCCGATGATGATGAACATCGCCGCGAACAGGAAGCAGATCAGGGTGACGATGGTCGCGTAGCCGCTGGGGGCGTCGTGGTAGGTGAACATTGTGTAGACGAGGGTGATGAGCCCCAGCAACGCGCAGACAAAACCGGTATAGACCCCCAGCTTGAGCGGCAGATCCGAGAAGCAGACGATGGTGCTGACGGAAAACCGCATGAGCTTGCGCAGGCTGTAGTGGCTGGCCCCGCCGGCCCTTTCGGCCGCGGTATATTCCAGCGCGGTGCGCGCAAAGCCGACGCTCTGCACATACCCGCGCAGGAAGCGGACCTTTTCGCGGTAGCTGCCACGCAGCACATCGGCCACGCGCTTGCTGACGGCAAAGAAATCCGAGGCGTTTTCCTCAAACGACGCCTGGTCGGACAGAAGGTTGACCACCTTGTAAAATGCCTTGGATGTGATATTTTTGATAAACCCGGCGGACTTGTTGGCCACCCGCACCATGTTGATGACCTCATACCCTTCGTCAAACTTCTCCATGATGGGGAAGATGCATTCCAGCGGGTGCTGCAGATCGGCATCCATGCAGATGAGCCGGTCCCCGGTGGCATGGTCGATGCCGGCGATCATCGCCGCCTCATGCCCGAAATTGCGCGAAAAGCTGACCACCTTTACGCAAGGATCCTTTTCCGCGAGGGCCGTCAGGATGGGCAGGCTGCGGTCGGTGCTGCCGTCGTTGACGAACAAAAGCTCATACGGCCATTGGAACCCCGTCTTGACGGTTTGGAACGCGCTGTAGAATTTTTCCAGCACCGCTTCTTCGTTGTAAACGGAAACGATGACCGACAACTTCCCCATACCGCCGTTTTCCCCACTCTCTTTTTGTTGGCATCCCGCCCGGAAATGCCCCGGTAGCCAAACGGGCGGAAATATGGTATAATGAGATATAAAAGCATTATACCCCCCCCCGGCACCGGTTTTCAAGCCCCTTTTGCCGGGCGGGGAAAGTTTCGCGGCGCACCGTCGCCGCATCGGCCCGCCGGGCCGGGATGGGAGCAGCGATGGAAACACCCCTGCCACGCAAAAACCAGATCCTGCCGTTGGCCGTCACCGCCCTTTCCAGTGACGGCAGCGGCGTTGCGCGCACGGCGGAAGGGTTCGTGGTCTTTGTACCCGGCACCGCCCCCGGCGATGTGGGCGAGGTGCGTATTGTCAAGGTGTGCAAAAGCCATGCCTTTGGCCGGCTGGAGCGCCTGCGCACCCCCGGGCCGGGGCGCACAGAACCGGATTGCCCCGTTGCCGGGCCCTGCGGCGGGTGCGGGCTGCGGCACCTGCGCTATGAAGCGGAATGCGAGGCCAAAACGGGCTTTGTGCGCGACGCCTTTGCCCGCATCGGCGGGCTGGATGTGCCGGTGGCGCCGCTGCTGCCTGCCCCCTGCCCCGACCGTTACCGCAACAAGGTGCAGCTGCCCTTCGGCACCGACGTTGCCGGGCATTTGGCTGTGGGGTTTTACGCCGCGCGCAGCCACCGCATCGTGCCCTGTGCGGACTGCCGCCTGCAGCCGCGTTGGATGAACGAACTGGCCGCGCGCGCCTGCGCGCTGCTGGCGCAGGCCGGGGCCGCCGCCTATGACGAGGCGGCGCACACGGGGCTTTTGCGCCATTTGTACCTGCGGCAGGGCTGGCACAGCGGCCAGCGGCTCGTTTGCTTTATCCTCAATGGGGAGCGCCTGCCCAACGAGCAGGATATCTGCCGGACATTGGCGCGGGAATTTGCGCTGACGACGGTGCTGGTGCAAACCAACACCCGCCGCACCAACGTCATTTTGGGGGCCGGCGCGCCGCGTACCGTGGTGGGGCCGGGCTTTATTGAGGATACGCTGGCGGGCGTGCCGCTGCAGATGGGCGTGCAGGAATTTTACCAGGTCAACATCGCGGCGGCGGAGCTGCTTTACGCCAAAGCGCGGGAACTGGCCGCGCTGCGCCCGGATGACTTCCTTTTGGATCTCTACTGCGGCATGGGCAGCATCGGGCTTTCGATGGCGGCGGACTGCGCGCGCCTGCTGGGCGTGGAGGTCGTGCCGGAGGCGGTGGAAGGCGCCAAAGCCACCGCCAGGCGGCTGGGCCTTGCGCCCGCGCGGGCGGAATTCCTGTGTGCCGACGCCGGGCAGGCCGCCCGGCAGCTGGCGGCGCAGGGGCAAAAGCCCGACGTCATCATCGTGGACCCGCCGCGCAAGGGCTGCGACACCCCCGCGCTGGAGGCCATCGCCGCGATGGCGCCGCGCACGGTGGTGATGGTGAGCTGTGACCCCGCCACCGCCGCGCGGGACGTGCGCTGGCTGTGCGGGCACGGCTACCGCGCCGGCACCGTGCAGCCGGTGGACCTGTTCCCCCGCACAAGGCATGTGGAGACGGTATGCTTATTGTCCAAACTCAATGTCAAGCAGCATATCGAAGTTGAACTCACCATGGACGAGATGGATTTGACCGCTGCCGAGAAGAAAGCCAGCTATGAGGAAATCAAGGAGTATGTGCTGGAGAAATTCGGAATGAAGGTCAGCCACTTGTATATTGCACAAGTGAAGCGGAAGTGCGGGATTATCGAAAGAGAAAATTACAATAAGCCCAAGTCAGAGGATTCCCGACAGCCACAATGCCCGCCAGAGAAAGAGGCGGCGATACGGACGGCGCTGGAGCATTTTGGAATGATTTGATTTGGATCAAAAGCTGGGGCACTGTTTTTAATTGCTCCAGCTTTTTTCAAAAACCCATTGACAAACTTCTATATGACGCATATACTATGAACAGATAGAAAATCGTCTATGGGAGGTGACGAGCTTGCAGACAAAAGAGAAGCAGATAGCAGGGGTATTCAAGGCGCTTTGCGACGAGAACCGAATTAAAATCCTGCAACTGCTCCAAGGCGGCGAAAAATGTGCCTGTGTCCTGCTGGACGATTTGCATATCACCCAGCCCACTCTTTCCCACCACATGAAAATACTCTGTGATTCAGAAATCGTTGTGGGACGCAAAGAGGGTAAATGGACGCACTATTCCATTTCGCCGGAGGGAGCCGCCGCAGCGGTGAAATGCTTGCAGCAGCTTACAACAGTAATC
Organism: uncultured Gemmiger sp.; assembly: GCA_947629015.1. Classification (GTDB taxonomy): domain Bacteria; phylum Bacillota; class Clostridia; order Oscillospirales; family Ruminococcaceae; genus Gemmiger. Next base: position 3,094 of record CANRCB010000003.1, on the reverse strand, counting down.
GGCACAGATGAAGATCAGCCGTGCTGTGAAAGGTGAAATACCAAATCACTTTTCCGGCCGGCTATCTTAAAGCCCAACAAATAGACATATTTCAATCTAACAATCCAACAAGGAGGATACTTTATGGATTTTATAAAAAGCGCATGGGATTTCTTTCAAAATGAAATCCTCGGCATGGGCTGGCTGAACAGGCTTATATCCGGGATATTGAACGCCTGCGGTTTGGATACGACGGGAAAAATCGGCGGCAGCGTACTGTTCTTTATTTACGACACAATCAAAATTATGGTTCTGCTCGGCGTTTTGATTTTGATTATATCGTACATTCAAAGCTATTTCCCGCCGGAGCGGACAAAGAAAATCCTCGGACGATTTCACGGGATTGGCGCAAACTGTGTTGCCGCTCTGCTGGGGACTGTGACGCCGTTCTGCTCCTGCTCGTCCATTCCGCTGTTTATTGGATTTACCAGCGCGGGACTGCCCCTCGGTGTGACATTTTCGTTTCTGATTTCCTCTCCAATGGTAGACCTCGGCAGCCTTGTACTCTTAATGAGCATTTTCGGCTGGAAAGTGGCAATCGTGTATGTGCTTCTTGGACTGGTGATAGCGGTTGCAGGAGGAACGCTGATTGAAAAGCTGCACCTTGAAAAATATGTGGAGGAATACATTAGAAACGGCAGAGCGATCGACGTCCCACAGGAGGAATTGCACTTCAAAGACCGTCTGAAATATGCGTGGGAGCAGGTCGTTTCCACCGCAAAGAAAGTAGCCCCCTATGTGTTGATCGGGGTGGGTATCGGGGCGCTGATCCACAACTGGATACCCGAAGATTTCATTGTGACGGCCCTTGGCAGCAACAATCCTTTTGGAGTGATTATCGCCACGATTGCCGGTGTCCCGATGTATGCTGACATCTTCGGCACCATTCCGATTGCGGAGGCGCTGCTGGCAAAAGGGGCGCTGCTGGGGGTCGTCCTGTCCTTTATGATGGGCGTCACCACTTTATCCCTGCCGTCCATGATCATGCTCCGCAAGGCGGTCAAGCCGAAGCTGCTGGGAATTTTTATCGGGATATGCACGGGCGGCATTATTATCGTCGGTTACTTCTTCAACGCATTTCAGTCTTTGCTGATATAGGAGGTGTGATTTATGGAGAAAGAAAAAAGCGGAATTAGTGTATTCCAAAAATATCTGAGCGTTTGGGTCATTGCGTGCATGGCGGCAGGTGTCCTGCTGGGGAAATTTCTGCCGCAGATACCTGACTTTCTAAATCGGTTTGAATATGCCAAGGTGTCGATCCCGATGGCAATTCTCATTTGGCTGATGATCTATCCGATGATGATGAAGGTGGATTTCAGAAGTATCAGGAATGTGGGGAAAAATCCAAAGGGATTATTTGTAACATGGATAACGAACTGGCTTATAAAGCCGTTCACCATGTACGGCATTGCAAGTCTGTTCTTCTTTGTGCTGTTTAAGGGCTTTATCGCTCCGGAGTTGGCGACGGAGTATCTTGCCGGAGCCGTACTGCTGGGCGCGGCGCCTTGCACCGCTATGGTGTTCGTGTGGAGTACGCTGACAAACGGTGACCCGGCCTATACGGTGGTACAGGTGGCGACAAATGACCTCATTATCCTTGCGGCATTTGTCCCGATTGTAAAATTCCTGCTTGGCGTTTCAAATGTGTCCGTGCCGTGGGATACGCTGATCCTCTCCGTGGTGCTGTTTGTCGTGATACCGCTGCTGGGAGGTATGGCTACCCGAACTATCGTCATAGGGAAAAGGGGCAAGGAATACTTTGAAAACGTGTTTGTCCATAAATTCGACGGTGTGACAACCATTGGCCTGCTGCTGACTTTGATTTTGATTTTCGCTTTTCAAGGCAACGTCATTCTGGAAAATCCGCTGCATATTGTTTTGATCGCCGTTCCGCTGGTATTGCAGACTTTCTTGATTTTTGCAATCGCCTATACTGCCTGCCGGATATTGAAGCTGCCGCACAACATAGCCGCTCCTGCGGGAATGATCGGAGCGTCCAACTTCTTTGAATTGGCGGTGGCTGTGGCTATCGCTCTATTCGGAACAACGTCCCCCGCAGCCCTCGCTACGACGGTTGGTGTTTTAACAGAAGTCCCGGTCATGCTGTTTTTGGTGAAGATAGCAAACGGAACAAAGGGCTGGTTCCCGTCAAATACAAAATCTTGAAACCACGCTTTGAAAGCGTCAAATAAAAAATGGGGGTACTTATCTGGAATAACCGTGTCAAGGAAAATATACATCCAAAGCTGCAAGGGACGGTGAGCATACCGCCTACGGGCGAGCTTGCCTTGTATGCGAACGGTAATGACATAACAAAGATAGCCGGAGGCTTATCGTGGAAAAACAGCATTTATGAGCTATCCACAACGATGTCGTTCAGCGTGGCGAAAAGCGATGCGGCGTATTTGAAGGATTTAATGTATACGCCGCAGGTCGGCGATGTTGTGCAGTACGTCACGAACGCGGAGATTTTTCGCGGGGTGATAATAAAGGTGGACGACGGTGACAAAGACTCCAACAAATACAGCGTCGTTGATATGGGCTGGTATCTGAACAAGACAAGTCAGACATATCAGTTTAAGAACATCACGGCGGTGGACGCAATACGGGAATTATGCGCGGATTTATCAATAAATATCGTTATGCTGCCGGAACTGACGGCAAACATAAACCAGATATATTTTGACAAGACTATCTCGGCGATTCTGACGGACATCCTCGATAAATGCGGCGGTGATTACAATTACGATTTCGTGCCGGAGGGATTGCGGATTTACGAGATCGGCGAGCTTTATGCTTATCCGGAATTTTTTATTGCGAGCAATATCGCGCAAGCATACGCGCCGGATTATCGCGGCGGTGTAAGCCACAGCATATCTATTGAGGAGATGAAAAACTCGATAAAAATCACTTCCGAAAAAGACAGCGTTTATACGGAACTTATGGTACAGCAGAACCGCGAGCTGATTGATAAGTACGGATTTTTGCAGAAAATTGTAAAGATAGATCCGGAAAAGGAAAATGCCGAAACCATCGCAAAGCAGGAGCTTAACGA
>CANRCB010000002.1 GCA_947629015.1 uncultured Gemmiger sp. | reverse complement strand
GAAAAAACGCTGGAGGATACCGAGCGCATCCAGTGGTTCGCCAGCAAGTACGCCGGCGCAAAGGACGTGTATTTCATCGGCCGCGGGCTGGATTATGCCGTGGCGCTGGAGGGCAGCCTCAAGTTCAAAGAGATCAGCTACATCCACTCCGAGGCGTTCGCCGCCGGCGAGATGAAGCACGGCCCCATCTCCCTCATCGAGAAGGGCACGCTGGTCGTGGGGATGCTCACCCAGCCCGACCTGTATGAAAAGACCGTCTCCAACCTTGTCGAGGCGAAGAGCCGCGGCGCCTTCCTCATGGGGCTGACCGTATACGGCAACTATTCGGTGGAGGATACCGCCGGCTTTACCGTGTATGTGCCCAACACCGAGCCGTGCTTTGCCACCAGCCTTTCGGTGGTGCCGCTGCAGCTGTTGGCGTACTATGTGAGCTGCGCCAAGGGCCTGGATGTGGACAAACCGCGCAACCTGGCCAAGAGCGTTACGGTGGAATAAAAAACGGATGCCGTGGCCGATGGCCGGCAGGGAAGTCAGGACATGAAACAAACACAAAGCCAACTGATCAAGGGCCTGCCCCGGCGCATCGCGCTGATGCTGCTGGACTGCGGGCTGATCGCGCTTTGCTATTATCTGGCGGTGCTTCTGCGCTTTGACGGCGCCGACGCCTACAAGCAGCCGGCCGTCTTGCAGGCCCTTGTGGACTATCTGCCCTTCGCGCTGGCGGTGCACGTCATCGTGTACTGGTTCGGCGGATTGTACGAGATCCTGTGGGAGTATGCCGGCCTGCGCGACCTTGCGCGCCTTGTGCTTTTGTGCGGGCTGGCCACCGGGATCATCATGATGCTCAGCCTCATCGTGCGCGGCGATATGGTCAGCGGCGCCGTGCTCACCATCGGGGCGGTGCTCAGCGCCGCGGCGATGGCGGGCGTGCGCTTTTTGTGGCGCATCCTGCGCACCTACGCGGCGGCGCGCGGCCGCGGCCGCGCAAAAAAGCGCCGCCGCGCCGCGCCGCCCATGCCGCTGCTCATCGTCGGCGCCGGGCAGGCGGGGGCGTGGGCCATCAACCTGTGCAAAAACCAGAACGGCACCTTCGGCGAGCCGGTGTGCATCGTTGACGACGACCTGACCAAAAAGGACCTGCGCGTGCAGGGCGTGCCGGTGCGCGGCACCATTTCCGACATACCGGAGCTTGTGCGCAAATATCATATCGTAGAGATCATCATCGCCATCACCTCGCTGCGGGGCGAGCGCCTGCGCGAGGTCATCAACCTGTGCAACGCCACCCACTGCCGGGTGCGTATGCTCAACGACCCCCAGGCCGTGGACGAGAACGGCAAGCCCATGGTGCCCGGCCTGCGTGAGCTCAACACGGCGGACTTCCTCTCCCGTGACGAGATCCAGCTCAACGATGCCCAGATCAGCAGCTATCTGCAGGGCAAGGTGGTGCTGGTCACCGGCGGCGGCGGTTCCATCGGCAGCGAGCTGTGCCGCCAGATCATGCGCTACCGCCCGGCCCGCCTGCTCATCTTTGACATCTACGAGAACTGCGCCTATGAGCTGGAGACGGAGCTGCGCGCCAAATACGGCCCCAACGCGCCGGTGCTCACCCTCATCGGCTCCATCCGGGACAAAGCCCGCCTCGATGAGGTCATGCAGACCTACCACCCCTCGGTGGTGTTCCACGCCGCCGCGCACAAGCACGTGCCGCTGATGGAAACGAGCCCCGCCGAGGCGGTCAAAAACAACGTTTTCGGCACCAAAAACCTGCTCAATTCCGCCGCCGAGCACGGCGTGGAGCGCTTTGTCCAGCTCTCCACCGACAAGGCCGTCAACCCCACCAACGTCATGGGCTGCACCAAGCGCATCTGTGAGATGCTCATCCAGACCTACGCCCGGCACACCGATATGCTGTGCATGGCGGTGCGCTTCGGCAACGTGCTGGGCAGCCACGGCAGCGTCATCCCGCTGTTTGAGGAGCAGATCAAGCGCGGCGGGCCCGTCACCATCACCCACCCCGACATCGTGCGCTATTTCATGACCATCCCCGAGGCCGCACAGCTGGTCCTGCAGGCCGGCGGCCTTGCCGAGAACGGCAGCATCTATGTGCTGGATATGGGCCAGCCGGTGCGCATCATGGATCTGGCCAAGCGCATCATCCGCTTCTACGGCTACGAGCCGGGCGTGGATATGCAGATCAAGGTCACCGGCCTGCGCCCCGGCGAGAAACTGTACGAGGAGCTCATGCTGGACACCGAGCAGGACAAGATGCTCAAGACCGCGCACAACAAGATCTTTATCGCCCCGCCCATGGAGATCGACCTGCCGCGCTTTTATACCGCGCTGCAGGCGCTGCAGCAAAGCACGGAGCAGGGCGAGGAACAGGTCGTCGAGGCGCTGCAGGCCATCGTCGGGCGCTACCGCCCCAACCGCCGCGTCAACGAGGACCACACCGTCAGCGCCGCCACCGGCAACACCGCCATCTTTGCCAAAGCCGCGCTGGAGCAGGCCATGGCCAACCAGGCCGCCGCGCCCCAAAAGGAGTGAGCACCGCCCATGTATCAGGCCTTTTTCAAACGTTTTTTGGATCTTGTGCTGTCCCTTTTGGCCTGCGTGGTGCTGGCGCTGCCCATGGGGGCCATCGCGGTGTGGATCAAGCTGGATTCCCCCGGGCCGGTGTTTTTCCGCCAGCGGCGGGTCGGCGCCGGCAAAACGCATTTCAACATTTTAAAATTCCGCACCATGCGCGGCGATACCCCGCACGATGTGCCCACGCACCTGCTCAAAAATGCCGACAGCTACATCACCAAAAGCGGGGCGTTTTTGCGCCGCACCAGCCTGGACGAGCTGCCGCAGATCTACAACATCGTGGCCGGCGATATGAGCATCATCGGCCCCCGGCCGGCGCTGTACAACCAGTATGACCTTATCGAGGCGCGCGACGCCGTGCACGCCAACGACCTGCGCCCCGGCCTGACCGGCCTTGCGCAGGTCAACGGCCGGGATGAGCTGCCCATTGCCGTAAAAGCACGCTATGACGGCGAATATGCCGCCAACGTCACCTTCTGGGGGGACGTGCGCATCTTTTTTGCCACCATCGGTTATGTGCTGCGCCGCCGCGGCGTCGTCGAGGGCGGCACCGGCACGCTTGGCGAGGGGAAACGCGGCAAGCCATAAGCCGGCGCGCGCCGCGGCATCCCGCGCCGGGCGGCGGGCCTTTTGTCAAAATGCCGAGGGAATGCCCGCCAAAAGCGCCCGGGCCGGAAGGCGCTTTATCCCTTTAAAACAAAACTGTACAAGAAAATATTCTGTTTTTTGTTAAAATATGTTGCAAAAGCCAAGAGAGTTGTGTAAAATAGACAGTAGACTGATTTTGCTTTGGGGCAAAATAACAAGCATTGGGCTTTCGTCGATATGCAAAGGATGAAGCGGCAAAGGAGAGATCAAATATGGCGAACCGGGTCTTTCAGAATGTTGTCTACCAGATGAAGGATGCCATTGACCGCGCCGTCGGTGTCGTGGACGAGGCGGGCACCGTCATTTCCTGCTCGGAGCTGGACCAGATCGGCCAGACCCGGCAGGGCTTTGTCTCGGCCCGCGCCGCCGGCGGCGATGCCTTTGTGCGGGACGGGTACGCCTACCACCAGTTCACCAGCGCCAAGCACAACGACTACGCCGCCTTTGTCGAAGGCACCGATACCACCGCCGCGCAGTTCGCCGCCCTGCTCTCCATCAGCCTGCAAAGCATCAAGCAATACCACGACGAAAAGTTCGACAAGACCAACTTTATCAAAAACGTCGTGCTGGACAACATCCTCCCCGGCGATATCTACGCCAAAGCGCGGGAGCTGCATTTCGTGTCCGACGTGCAGCGCGTGGTGCTGCTCATCCGCGTCGTCAGCGGCAACGATATCTCGGCCTATGACATCGTCAGCGGCCTGTTCCCCGACAAGCAGAAGGATTTCGTCTTCAACATTTCCGAGAGCGACACCGTCCTCGTCAAGGAGATCCGGCCCGACAATAGCACCCGCGATATGGAAAAGCTCGCCGCCTCCATCGTCGATACCCTCTCGGGGGAGCATTATATCAAGGCCGTGGTCGGCATCGGCACGCCCATCGACAACCTCAAGGATCTGGCCGCCAGCTTCAAAGAGGCGCAGATCGCCATGGAGGTCGGCAAGGTGTTCGACACCGAGCGCCAGGTCGTCAGCTATGACCACCTGGGCATCGCGCGCCTTGTCTACCAGCTGCCCACCACCCTGTGCGACGCCTTTTTGCGCGAGGTCTTCAAGCAGGACAGCATCGACTCTCTCGATTCCGAGACGCTGTTCACCATCCAGCGCTTTTTCGAGAACAACCTCAACGTCTCGGAGACCAGCCGCGGGCTGTTCGTACACCGCAACACCCTGGTCTACCGGCTGGAGAAGATCAAAAAGCTCACCGGCCTAGACCTGCGCAAATTCGACGACGCCATCGTCTTTAAGGTGGCGCTGATGGTCAAAAAGTATCTGGCCGCCAACCCCGCCAAATATTGAGCCTGCCCGCCGCCCCCGGCCCTGCCGGGGGCGGCGGGTAGCGTGTCGATAAATCGACACGCTTCAAAAGAGGGGTTCGGCTAAGCTGGCTGCGCCAGGCCGCCTGTACCCCTCTCTTGGACACACCCCGTCGCAAAAAATACCGCGCGCATGCCTTACAGGCGACTTGCACGGTATTTTTTGCTCTAGAGGTATCGCCCTCGTCTGCACATGTCAGCCGAGGGCGATAGATTTTCAATAGCCCGTTTTTGCCCGCCGGGGGCGATGGATTTTCAATAGCCCGTTTTTGCCCGCCGGAGGCGATGGATTTAAAAAACACCTTTATTTTGCGGGCGGCTTTACTTTGCGGCCAATTTATTGTAAAATAAAAAGCACTTGGAGGCGCTGCGGCGCAGGAGGGGACACCATGGAGCTTTGCTACAAACGCGTGCTGCTCAAACTCAGCGGCGAGGCCCTGGCCGGCGAGAAGGACACCGGCTTTGACGAGCCGACGATGGCCGCCATCTGCGGCGGCATCAAGGCCGCGCACGCGCTGGGCGCGCAGATCGGCATCGTGGTGGGCGGCGGCAACTTCTGGCGCGGGCGCTCCAGCGGCGAGATGGACCGCATGGACGCCGACAAGATCGGGATGCTGGCCACCGTGATGAACGCCATCGCCGTCAAGGATATGCTGCGCCGCCAGGGCGTGCCGGCCTGTGTGCTGACCAGCGCCGTCATGCCGCAGGTGGCCGATACCTTCACCAGCGAGAAGGCCCGCGCCCTGCTGGAGGCGGGCAAGGTGGTGGTGTTCGGCGGCGGCACCGGCTGCCCGCTGTTCTCCACCGATACCGCCAGCGCGCTGCGCGCCGTCGAGATCGGGGCCGACGCCATGCTCAAGGCCACCATGGTGGACGGCGTCTATGACAAAGACCCCCACAAATACCCCGGCGCCGTCAAATACGATACCCTCACCTTCACCCGCGTGCTGGACGAGCGCCTGGCCGTGATGGACGCCGCCGCCGCGGCCCTCTGCCGGGAAAACGCCCTGCCCTGCCTTGTGTTCGACCTCAAGGACCCCGCCAACATCGCGCGCGCCGTGCGGGGCGAAGCCATCGGGACCCTTGTGCGGGAATGACCCCCGCCGCAAATAGAGCATCCATCACCAAAAGGAGTTGATTCTGGTATGAGCAGCACCACCAAACCGTTTGAGGAAAAAATGCGGGCCAGCGTTGAATATCTGACCCGGGAACTGGGCACCGTCCGTGCGGGGCGCGCCAACCCCGCCATCCTTGACAAAGTCACGGTGGATTATTACGGCGCGCCCACGCCCATCCAGCAGGTGGCGGCCGTCGCCGTCGCCGAGGCCCGCGTGCTGACCATCTCCCCGTGGGACCGCCAGCTGGTCAGAGCCATCTCCAGGGCCATCCAGGCCAGCGATATCGGCATCAACCCCATCGACGACGGCCAGACCATCCGCCTTGTGTTCCCGGCCCCCACCGAGGAACGCCGCCGCCAGCTCACCAAGGACGTGCAGAAGCTCGGCGAGGAGAGCAAGGTCGCGGTGCGCAACACCCGGCGCGAGGCGATGGACAGGTTCAAGGCGATGAAGAAATCCGGCGAGATCACCGAGGACGACCAGAAAAAGCTGGAGGAGGAGATGCAGAAGCTCACCGACAGCTACGGCAAAAAGATCGACGAGATCTGCGCCGCCAAAAACAAGGAGATCATGGAAGTATGACCCCTGCCGCGGCCCGGCGCGGGCAACTGCGCCCGCGCCGCCGCATATAGTCAAACGGCGCCGTGCGGGCCCCGCCCGGCGCCGTTTGGAGCGGAAAGGAGGCCCCGCCTGTGCGTACACGCGTCATCACGGCCGTTGCCGGGCTCTGTGTGCTGGGCGCCGTGCTCACATTTTTCGACACCGTCGCCTTTGACCTGGTGCTGTCCCTCGTCTGCCTGCTGGCCATCCACGAGGTGTACGCCGCCATGGGCTTTGGCAAGGCGCAGTGGCCGTTGTACGCGGCGGCCGTGCCCATCACGCTGCTGGTCATGCTTTCCACCAGCGCGGGCGTGCGCGCGCTGCTGCTGCCGGCCGCGTTCCTGACGGCGCTTTTCTACAACATCCTGCTCATCACCCACGCCAAAACGCTGGATTTTGGCAAAATGAGCAGCTTTTTGTATTTCGGCGGGGTCATCATCTTCTGCTTTTACTCCCTCATACATTTAAAGCGCACGCTGCCGCACACGCGGTTCGGGTATGACGCGGTGTATTTTATCCTGCTCATCCTGTGCTTTGCGTGGGGCGGCGATACCGCCGCCTATTTTGCCGGGCGCGCGTTCGGCAGGCACAAGCTGGCGCCCTTCGTCAGCCCCAACAAGACCGTTGAGGGCGCCGTGGGCGGTATGGTGGGCAGCATGGCGCTGGGCGCTTTGGCCACCGCCGTGTACGGGCTCATCTCGGGGCGGGTCGCCTCGCTCACGGTGGAGGTCGGCGTGCGGCACGTTGTCGTCATCGTCGTCATGGGCGCCGTCGCCTCGGTGCTGGGCATTTTGGGGGATCTGTTCGCCTCCGCCGTCAAGCGGCAGGCGGGCATCAAGGATTACGGCACCATCTTCCCCGGGCACGGCGGCATCCTGGACCGGTTCGACAGCGTGATGTTCATCGCGCCGTTTGTCTCCATCGCCGTGCGGTATTTCTTCTACCATCTGGTATAGCGAGGTCTTTATGGCAAAAACCGTCACCCTGCTGGGCTCCACCGGCTCCATCGGCACCCAAAGCCTTGACGTCATCCGCGCGCAGGGCTGGCGGGTGTTCGGCCTGGCAGCCGGCACCCGCGCCGACGCGCTGCTTGCCCAGATCGCCGAGTTCCGCCCCCGGTATGCGGCCGTGGCGGACGCGGCCGCGTACCAAAAGGTCGAGGCCGCGCTGGCCGGCACCGCCGGCGCGCCGCGCCTGCTCAAGGGCCCCGAGGGCGTGCGCGCCCTTGCCGGCATGGAAGGGGCGGGCACCGTGCTCAACGCCATCGTGGGCATCGCGGGGCTGGCGGCCTCGCTGGCGGCCATCGAGGCCGGGCATGACCTGGCCCTCGCCAACAAGGAGAGCCTTGTCACCGGCGGGCACCTTGTCACCGACGCCGTGCGCCGCCGCGGCGTGCACCTTCTGCCGGTGGACAGCGAGCATTCCGCCATCTTCCAATGCTTGCAGGACACGCACAGCGCCAAACGGCTGGAAAAGATCCTGCTCACCGCCTCGGGCGGGCCGTTTTTCGGGCTGAAGGCCGCGGAGCTGCAAAACAAGACCAGGGCCGACGCCCTCAAGCATCCCAACTGGTCGATGGGCGCCAAGATCACCATCGATTCCGCCACGCTGATGAACAAGGGCCTTGAGCTCATCGAGGCGGTGTGGCTGTTCGGCCTGCCGCCGGAAAAGATCCAGATCGTCGTCCAGCGCGAGAGCGTGCTCCACTCCGCCGTGCAGTTTGCCGACCATTCGGTCCTCGCGCAGCTGGGCGTGCCGGATATGCGCATCCCCATCCAGTACGCCCTCACCTGGCCCGACCGCCTGCCCTGCCCCGTGCCGGAACTGGACCTTGCGGCGCTGGGCAGCCTGCGCTTTGCCACCGCCGACGAGGAGACTTTCCGCTGCCTGGCCGCCTGCAAAAAGGCCATCGCCAAGGGCGGGCTGGCCCCCTGCGCCGCCAACGGCGCCAACGAGGCCGCCGTCGCGCTGTTTTTGCAGGATAAGATCGGCTTTTTGGATATCGGCCGCCTCGTCGAGGGCGTGGTGGATAGCCAGCCTTTTGGCGGGGAATATACCCTTGCCGACGTGTATGAATGCGACGCCATGGCGCGCGCCTATGTGGCGGCCCATGCCCCGGCGCTTTGACAGGAAAGGATACCGCATGCTGACCGCACTGGCCGCCATCGTTATTTTCGGCGTGATCGTACTGCTGCACGAGCTGGGGCATTTCCTCGCCGCGCGGCATTTTGGCGTGCGGGTGGAGGAATTTTCCATCGGGTTCGGCCCGGCGGTCTTCAGCCGCCGCGGCAAAAACGGCACGCTGTACAGCGTGCGTATGCTGCCGCTGGGCGGGTACAATATGCTCGCGCAGGAAAACGGCCCCGCGCCCGATGCCGCGCCGCAGGATACTGCCGCGCCGCCGCTTGCGCAGGGGGGCCGTGTGTGCGTGGGCGGCCGCACCTACCCCGAGGCCGGCGTGTGGCAGCGGTTTTTTATCATCGCCGCCGGCGCGGTGATGAATTTCGTGCTCGGGTTCGCGCTGCTCATCCTGCTGCAATGCGCGCAGGAGGGTGTCGCCACCCGCATCGTGTATGACTTTTTGCCCGGCGCCACCAGCAGCGCCGGCGGCCTGCAGGCGGGGGACAAGATCCTTGCGGTCAACGGGCACAACTGCTTTGTGTGGGGCGATATCCTGTATGAGATCGACCACGCCGGCTACCAACCGGTCGAGATGGTGGTGCTGCGCGGCGGCGCCCGCGTGCGGCTGCCCGCCGTCCGCGTGAGCCCCGCCACCGACGCCGAGGGCAACGAGCTGCCCATTGATTTCCACGTATACGGGGTCAAAAATTCGCCCGCCACCGTTTTGCAGGGCGCGGCGGGCAACTTTTTGTACTACGCCCGCGCGCTGGCCCGCAGCTTTCTGGATCTGTTCCGCGGCGCTACGCCCGTCAGCGACCTTTCCGGCCCCGTCGGCGTGATCGAAAAGGTGCACGAGGCCGTGCAGTACGGCTGGCGGGACGTCGTCAGTTTGGCGGTTCTGCTCACCATCAATCTCGGCATCTTCAACCTGCTGCCGCTGCCGGGGCTGGACGGCGGCAAGCTGGCCTTCCTGCTCATCGAGGGCGTGACCGGCCACAAGGTGCCCGCCCGCTTTGAGCAGGCGATCACCGTGGCGGGCATGCTGCTGCTGGTGGGACTGATGTTTTACGTCACTTTTAATGATGTGACACGGTTTTTCTGACTTTTTGCACACTGCCCGGGAGGTATCGCCATGCGCCGGCAAACAAAGGAAGTCCGCATCGGCTCCGTCACTATCGGCGGCAGCCACCCCATCGCGGTGCAGACGATGCTCAACGTGCCGGTCGGGGATATCGCCGGCAACGTCGCGCAGGCGCGGCGCGTGGCCAAAGCCGGCTGCCAGATCCTGCGCGTGACGGTGCCCACCCCGGCGGATGCCGCCGTCGTCGCCGCCATCAAGGAAGCCGTCGACATCCCCCTTGTGGCCGACATCCACTTTGACTATAAGGCGGCGCTTGCCGCCATCGACGCCGGGGCCGACAAGATCCGCCTCAACCCCGGCAACATCGGCGCCGACGAAAACGTTGCCGCCGTCGCCAAAGCCTGCAACGCCAAAAACATCCCCATCCGCATCGGCGTCAACGGCGGCAGCCTCGAAAAGCACATCCTGGCCAAATACGGCGCCCCGGTGCCCGAGGCCATGGTGGAAAGCGCTTTGTACCACATCCGCCTGCTGGAAAAGCATGATTTTGACAACATCGTCGTGTCGATAAAATCCTCCAATGTGCCGCGCATGATGGCCGCCTACCGCCTGCTTTCGGCCCGGTGCGGCTACCCGCTGCACGTCGGCGTGACCGAGGCCGGCACCGCCCGCATGGGGCTGCTCAAATCCGGCATGGGCATCGGCGGGCTGCTGCTGGAGGGGATAGGGGACACCCTGCGCGTCTCCCTCACCGATGACCCCGAGACCGAGGTCCGGGCCGGGTTCGACATCCTGCGCGCCGCCGGCTATGCCGTCGCCGGGCCCGAGCTCATCAGCTGCCCCACCTGCGGGCGCACACAGTACCCCATGCAGACCATCGCCGCCGAGGTCGAGCGCCGCCTTGCGGCCGACGGCTTCCAAAAGCCGCTCAAGATCGCCATCATGGGCTGCGTCGTCAACGGCCCGGGCGAGGCATCCGACGCCGATATCGGCATCGCCGGCGGCAAGGACGAGGCCCTGCTCTTTGTCCGCGGGCAGAAGGTCCGTATGCTGCGGGGCGACATCGTCGGCCAGTTTGTGGAAGAAATATACAAATTGTAAAATTTATACATACCGTATTATAACGCAAAGGAAAAGGAGCCCTGCCGGTTTTGAAACCCCTGGTCACACAGGTCTGGCCGCAGTTTTTGGCCGACCCTCAGTTTGCCCAAGCCTTTGGCGGTGTCCTGGTCGAGCGGGTCGAGCTGAACCGCGCCCGGCGCACCGCCACCCTCTGCCTGCGCAGTGCCGCCCCGTTGGACGCGGCGCTGTGCGGGCGGCTTTGCGCTTCGCTGGGGCCGGCGTTCCCCGGCTTTGCGCTGCGCACGCAAAATTATTTTGACTATGCCGCCGCCACCCCGGCGGCGATCGCCGCGCTTCTGGCCGAGCTCAAGGCGGAGGGGCTGCCTGTCAACGGCTTCCTGCACAAGGTGCAGCCCGTCACGCTGGACGAGGCCGGCATCACGGTGCACGTAACGGCCGGGCGGCAGATCCTGGAAAGCGTGGATCTGCCGGGCCGCCTTGCCCGCCGCGTGCAGGAGCGCACCGGTACGCTGCCCGCCGTGCGTATGCAGGATACCGCCGCCCCCGTCCTGCCGGACGAGCCCGCCGCGGCGCCGGCGCCCGTGCCGCGCTTTACCGCGCACAAAAACATAAAGCCCTTCACCATCCCCGGCCTGGCCCTGACCCAAACGCCGCCGCGGCTTTTCTGCGGGCAGGTGTTCAAACCGGGCGAGCTGCGCCCCCTCAACGACCTGGGCGAGGGCGGCAAGGTCACGGTCTGGGGCGACGTGTTCGCCGGCGAGGCCAAGGGCGGGCGCCGCAATATCTACCTGACATCCATCACCGACTACAACGGCTCCGTCGCCCTCAAGGTCATGGACGAGAGCAGCGCCAAATGGGCCGGGCTCAAAAAAGGCACCACGCTGGTGGTGCGCGGCAGCTACACCTACGACAAATATGAGCGGGACTACGTCATCATCCCGTATGACGTGCTCATCGTCGAGCGCGCCCCGCGTGAGGATACCGCCCCCGCCGGCCAAAAGCGGGTGGAGCTGCACCTGCACACCAAATCCAGCGCGATGGATGCCTTCTGCGACCCCGGCAGCATCGTGCGCCTGGCCCACCGCATGGGGCACCGCGCCGTTGCCATCACCGACCACGGCGTCTGCCAGGGCTACCCCGAGGCGATGCTCGCCGCCGACGCCATCCACAAGCAGGATCCCGGCTTCAAGCTCATCTACGGGTGCGAGGCGTATTTTGTCGACGATATGATCCCCGCCGTCTACGGCGGCGCGCAGCAGCCGCTCACCGGGCGGTTCGTCGTGTTCGATACCGAGACCACCGGCCTTGACCCCAACGCCGACGCCCTGACCGAGATCGGCGCCGTGCTGGTGGAGGATGGCGCCATCGTGGAAGGGGAGCGCGGGCGTTTCGGCACCTTTGTGGACCCGGGGCGCCCCATCCCGCCGCGCATCACCGAGCTGACCGGTATCACCGACGCGATGGTCGCGGGCGCGCCCGGCCCCGACGAGGCCGTGCGCCGTTTCCGGGAATTTTGCGGCGACGCCGTGCTGGTGGCGCACAACGCCGCCAACTTCGATATGCTGTTTTTGCGCCGCGCGGCCGCGCACGCCGGCGAGGCGCTGCCCAACACCTTCATCGACACGCTGCCCATGGGGCAGGCGCTCTACCCCGGCCTGCACAACTATAAGCTGGATACCCTCAACAAGCACCTGGAGCTGCCGCCCTTCGGCCACCACCGCGCCGTCGACGATGCCGCCGCGCTCGCCCGCATCTTTGAAAAGATGCTCGAGGATCTTGGCCACAAGGGCATCGACCGGCTGGAGGGCATCAACACCGGCCTTGGCGGCAACAGCGAGGTGCTCTCCAAAAAATACTTCCATCTCATCCTTCTGGTGCAGAACCGCGTCGGGCTCAAAAACCTGTACCGCCTTGTCAGCGAGGCGCACACCCGCTATTTCTTCAAGCGGCCGCGCATCCCGCGCAGCCTGCTCAACCAATACCGCGAGGGGTTGCTGCTCGGTTCGGCGTGCGAGGCGGGGGAGCTGTACCGTGCCATCGTGGCGGGCCAGCCGCGCGAGGAGCTGCTGCGCATCGCCGAATATTACGATTTCCTCGAGGTGCAGCCGCTGGGCAACAACGAGTTCATGTTCCGCGAGGGGCGCGTGCCCTCGATGGATACCATCCGGGATTTCAACCGCACCGTCGTCGAGCTTGGCGAGGCGCTGCACAAGCCCGTCGTCGCCACCGGCGACGTGCATTTCCAGGAGCCGGAGGACAGCGTCTACCGCAGCGTCCTGCAGGCCGGCAACGGCTACAAGGACGCCGACAACCAGCCGCCGCTGTACTTCCGCACCACGCCCGATATGCTGGAGCAGTTTTCCTACCTCGGCGCCGAAAAAGCCTACGAGCTGGTGGTCACCAACCCCAACAAGCTCGCCGCCACCATCGACAACGACATCCGCGCCATCCCGCGCGGCACCTACCCGCCCGATATCCCCGGCTCGGAGCAGCAGCTGCGCGAAAGCACGTGGGCCAACGCCAAAAAAGCCTACGGCGACCCCCTGCCGGAGATTCTGCGCAAGCGCCTGCAAAAAGAGCTGGATTCCATCTGCGGGCACGGGTACGCGGTGCTGTATATGATCGCCGTCAAGCTGGTGGCCTACTCCAACGCCGGGGGGTACCAGGTGGGCAGCCGCGGTTCGGTCGGCTCCAGCGCGGTGGCGCACTTTTCCGGCATTTCCGAGGTCAACAGCATGCCGCCGCACTACCTGTGCCCCACCTGCCGGCACAGCGAGTGGATCGACGACGGCGTCCACATGGACGGTTTCGACCTGCCGGACAAGGCCTGCCCCGTCTGCGGCACGCCGATGAAGATGGACGGCCACGATATCCCGTTTGAGACCTTCCTCGGCTTTTACGGCGACAAGGAGCCGGATATCGACCTCAACTTCTCCGGTATGTACCAGTCCAGCGTCCACCGCTATACCGAGGAGCTGTTCGGCAAGGAGAACGTTTTCAAGGCGGGCACCGTCTCCGGCCTGCAGGACAAGACCGCCTTCGGCTATGTGCGCCGCTACCTGGAGGAACGCGGCCGCACCGTCAACCGCGCCGAGGAGAACCGCCTTTGCATCGGCTGTACCGGCGTCAAAAAAACCACCGGGCAGCACCCCGGCGGCATGGTGGTGGTGCCCGATACCTTCTCCATCTACGATTTCTGCCCCATCCAGCACCCGGCCGACGACGTCAAGGGCGGGCTGCTCACCACCCATTTTGAGTTCAAGTATCTGCACGATACCCTCCTCAAGCTCGACGAGCTCGGCCACGACGTGCCCACCTTCTATAAATATTTTGAGGAGTATACCGGCATCCCCGTCGATTCCATCCCCATGAACGACCAAAAGGTCTACAGCCTGCTCACCTCGCCCGAGGCGCTTGGCGTCACGCCGGAGCAGATCGGCTCCGAGACGGGCACCTTCGGCATCCCCGAGATGGGCACCAACTTCGTGCGCGGGATGCTGCTCGACGCCCGGCCGAAAAATTTCTCCGAGCTTATCCAGATATCGGGCCTCAGCCACGGCACCGACGTGTGGACAAAAAACGCCGACGAGCTCATCCGTTCGGGCACCTGCACCATCGCCGATGTCATCGGCTGCCGGGACAGCATCATGCTCTACCTGCTGCGCATGGGCCTGGAGCCCAAGACGGCTTTCGACATCATGGAGGCCGTGCGCAAGGGCAAGGTGGCCAAGGAGGGCTTCAAGCCCGGTTGGGAGGAGACGATGCGGGAGCATAACGTCCCCGACTGGTACATCGACAGCTGCCGCAAGATCAAGTATATGTTCCCCAAGGCGCACGCCGTCGCCTACCTGATGGCGGCCATCCGGCTGATGTGGTTCAAGGTCTACCGCCCGGCGGCGTTCTACGCCGTCTACTTCACCGTGCGCGGCGCCGATATCGACTACGAGGCCGCCGTTGGCGGCGTCAAGGTGGCGCAGGAGCACATCAAGGCCAACGAGCGCATCCCCAAGGAGGAGCGCACCGCCAAGGATGACGACGCGCTCGTCAGCTTGCAGATCATCAACGAGATGCTCCAGCGCGGCGAGGCGTTTTTGCCCATCGAGCTCGGCAAGAGCCACGCCAGCAAATATGTGCTGGAGGACGGCCGCATCCGCCTGCCCTTCACGGCGCTGCGCGGGCTGGGCGGCGCCACCGCCCAGATGCTGGAGGACGCCACCCTCCATGGCCAGAGCTACATCTCGGTGGAGGAATTGCAGCAGGCGTCGGGCGTCGGCGCCACGGTGTTCGACAAGCTGCGCGAGGTGGGCGCTTTGGGCGACCTGCCCCAGACCAGCCAGGTGGACCTGTTCAGCATGGTCAGCTGACACGACCGCACAAAAAAGCCGCCGGGGCTCAACACGAGCCCCGGCGGCGCAGCGTATCAAAAAAGCATTTTTATGGGTAGAATTGTAGGGCGGGGGCTTGCCCCCGCCGCATCCTCCTTGCCGCGGCAACAATGTTCTCCGGCGGACTCAAGACCCCGCCGCTTCGCGCTTTTTGCATATGCCCCGCGGCTGGAATTATTTGACAACCCGCCCCAATTTGTGGTTTAATATCTTTGTATGCGCAACATATAGGCAGCCGGCAACAACAGCAGGGGGGACCCACCGCATGGCAAAGCAGCAGGAATATGGCAACGAGAGCATCAAAGCGTTAAAAGGCGCCGACCGCGTGCGCAAGCGCCCGGCCGTCATCTTCGGCTCCGACGGGGTCGAGGGCTGCGCCCACGCCATCTTTGAGATCGTCTCCAACTCCATCGACGAGGCGCGCGACGGCCACGGCAGCCGCATCAACGTCACGCTTTTGCCGGGGCATATCGTCGAGGTTGAGGATTTCGGCCGCGGCATCCCGGTGGACTACAACCCCGCCGAAAAGCGCTGGAACTGGGATCTTGTCTTCTGCGAACTGTACGCCGGCGGCAAATACGGCGAGGGCGACGGCACCTATGATTTTTCCCTCGGCCTCAACGGGCTGGGGCTCTGCGCCACGCAGTACGCCAGCGCCTGGATGACGGCCGACGTCTACCGCGACGGCTTCCACTACCACCTCGATTTCAAAAAGGGCAAAAACGTCGGCGGCCTGCAAAAGGAGGCGTTCACCGGCCGGCGCACCGGCACCGTCATCCGCTGGCTGCCGGACACCGCCGTCTTTACCGATATCGCCGTGCCGGCCGAGGCTTTCCGGGATATGCTCAAGCGGCAGGCGGTCGTCAACGCCGGGGTCACCCTCGCCTTCACCGACAAAAGCGGCCCCAAGCCCGAAAAGGACGAGTATTATTACGAGAACGGCATCGTCGACCACGTCGCCGAGCTGGCGGGGGACACCTCCCTCACGCCGGTACACGCCTGCGCCGGCTCCGCCACCGGGCGGGACCGCGAGGACCAGCCCGACTATCAGGTGCGCATGAACGTGGCGTTCTGCTTCTCCAACAACGTGCAGACGCTGGAATATTACCACAATTCCTCCTGGCTTGAGCACGGCGGCAGCCCCGACCGCGCGGTGCGCTCCGCCTTTGTCAGCCAGATCAACGCCTGGCTCAAGGCCAGGGGCCTGTTCAAGAAAAACGAGAGCGCCGTCACCTTTGCCGACGTGCAGGACTGCCTTGTGCTCGTCTCCTCCAGCTTTTCCACCCGCACCAGCTACGAGAACCAGACCAAGAAGGCCATCACCAACAAATTCGTCGCGCAGGCGATGACGGAGTTTTTAAAGCACCAGCTGGAAGTCTATTTTATCGAGCACCCCGACGAGGCCGAAAAAGCCTGCAAGCAGGTGCTCATCAACAAGCAAAGCCGCGAGCACGCCGAAAAGGCGCGCATCAGCATCAAAAAGACCATCACCCAGCAGATGGATCTGGCCAACCGCGTGCAAAAATTCGTCGACTGCCGCTCCAAGGACGCCTCCCTGCGGGAGCTGTATATCGTCGAGGGCGATTCCGCCATGGGCGCCGTCAAGCAAAGCCGTGACTCGGAGTTTCAGGCCGTCATGCCCATCCGCGGCAAGATCCTCAACTGCCTCAAGGTCGATTACGCCCGCATCTTCAAAAGCGACATCATCACCGACCTCATCCGCGTGATGGGCTGCGGGGTGGAGCTGGGCGGGCGCCAGAACAAGGACCTTGCCAGCTTCAACCTTGACAACCTCCGCTTCAACAAGGTGGTCATCTGCACCGACGCCGATGTCGACGGCTACCAGATCCGCACGCTGGTGCTCGCCATGCTCTACCGCCTCACGCCCACCCTCATCGACAAGGGGTATGTCTACATCGCCGAAAGCCCGCTGTACGAGATCAACACCAAGACCAAGACCTATTTCGCCTATACCGAGCCGGAAAAGGCCGACATCCTGCGCCGCATCGGGGAGGAAAAATACACCATCCAGCGCTCCAAGGGCCTTGGCGAGAACGACCCCGACATGATGTGGCTGACGACGATGAGCCCCGCCAGCCGCCGTCTGATCAAGGTGATGCCCACCGACGCGCGCGAGACCGCCGAGATGTTTGATTTGTGGCTGGGCAACAACCTGCAGGGCCGCAAGGACTACATCGCCGCCCACGGCGCCGAGTACCTTGACGACCTGGACGTCTCCTAACGCAAAAATTGAAGTGGAGCTTGGAAATAAAAGTGGAGTTTGGAAAGTGGAGAGTGGAGAGAAAAAATTTAAACCGTGCCGCATAGCGGCACACCGCAACTCCACTTTCCACTCTCCACATTCCACTCTAAAAAGCCGCTTTCCATTCTCTCATAAAAGGTGATATCCATGCCCAAACGTGTCCGCCCCAAAAAGGCTGCCCCGGCTGCCGCCCGCCCGCAGCTGGGGGAAAATGTCGAGATCATGAGCGCGGGCCAGGTGCTTGCCAGCCCCATCACCCAAACGCTTGAGACGAACTATATGCCCTACGCGATGAGCGTCATCGTCTCCCGCGCATTGCCGGAGATCGACGGCTTCAAGCCCGCCCACCGCAAGCTGCTGTACACCATGTACGGCATGGGCCTGCTCAAGGGCCCGCGGACAAAATCCGCCAACATCGTGGGCAGCACCATGCACCTGAACCCCCACGGCGACGCCGCCATCTACGATACCATGGTGCGCATGGGCCGCAGCAACGAAAGCCTGCTCGTGCCTTTTGTGGACAGCAAGGGCAACTTCGGCAAGGCTTACAGCCGCGATATGGCCTACGCCGCCGCCCGCTATACCGAGGCGCGCCTCGAACCGGTGTGCGAGGAGCTTTTCCGCGATATCGACAAGGAAACGGTGGATTTCGTGCCCAACTATGACGGCACCACCACCGAGCCGACGCTGCTGCCCGTCACCTTCCCGACCATCCTGGCCAACAACACGCTGGGCATCGCCGTCGGCATGGCGTCCAACATCTGCTCCTTCAACCTGCGGGAGCTCTGCGCCGCCACCGCCGCCCTGATGAAGGACGAAAGCGCCGACCTTGCCCAGCTCATCCCCGCGCCGGATTTCGTCGGCGGCGGGGCCATCCTCTACGACGCCGCCGAGATGACATCCGTGCTCGAATCGGGGCGCGGCAGCATCCGCGTGCGCGCCAAGTGGAACTACGACAAGCAAAACAACTGCATCGAGATCACCGAGATACCGCCCACCACCACCGTCGAGGCCATCATGGACAAGATGGCCGAGCTCGCCAAGGCGAACAAGCTGCGCGAGGTGAACAACGTCCTCGATCTAAGCGACCTCAACGGCCTCAAACTCACGCTGGAACTCAAGCGCGGGCAGGACCCCGAAAAACTTATGAACCGGCTGTGCAGACAGACCCCGCTGGAAGACAGCTTCGCCTGCAACTTCAACCTGCTCATCGCCGGGCGGCCGCAGGTGCTGGGGGTAAGGCAGATCCTGCTGGAATGGGCGGCCTTCCGCACCGAGTGTGTGCGCCGCCGCACCTTCCATGAATTGCAGGGCAAACAAAAGCGCCTGCACCTGCTGCGCGGGCTGGAAAGCATCCTGCTCGACATCGACAAGGCCATCCGCATCGTGCGCGAGACGGAGGAGGAAGCCGAAGTCGTGCCCAATTTGATGATCGGCTTCGGCATCGACGAAACGCAGGCCGAGTATGTGGCCGAGATACGCCTGCGCCACCTCAACCGGGAATACATCCTCAAGCGCACGGCCGAGACGGAGCAGCTGGAAAAGGACATCGCCGACCTTGAGGATATCCTCAAACGCCCCGCGCGCATCCACCGCATCATCATCGCCGAGCTGGAGGCCGTCGCCCAAAAATACGGCCAGCCGCGCCGCAGCGAGATCCTGTACGACGCCGCGCCCGCCGACGCCGGCGAGGACGCCCCCGAGCCGGTGCCGGACTACGCGGTCACGCTGTTTTTTACCCGCGAGGGGTATTTCAAAAAGATCACGCCGCAGAGCCTGCGCATGAGCGGGGAGCACAAGCTCAAGGACGGCGACGAGATCGTGCGCACCGTCGAGGCGGCCAATTCCACCGAGCTGCTGTTCTTCACCAACCGCTGCCAGGTCTACAAATCCCGCGCGGCCGATTTTGCCGATACCAAAGCGAGCGTCCTGGGCGATTACGTCGCCTCCACCCTCGGCATGGAGGAGGGTGAGGTGCCCATCGCCATGGTGCCCACGGCCGATTACGGCGGCTGGGTGCTGTTCTTCTTCCAAAACGGCAAGTGCGCCAAGGTGCCGTTGGAAAGCTACCGCACCAAGCAGAACCGCCGCAAGCTGCTCAACGCCTACAGCGACAAAGCGGAGCTGGCCGCCCTGCTGCACCTCGAAAAGGAGCAGGAGCTCGCCATATATACCACCGCCGGCCGCCTGCTGCTGGCGGGCAGCGCGCTCATCCCGGCCAAGGCCACGCGGGATACCGCCGGCGTCAACGTCATCACCCTCAAGCGCGGCGCGCGCATCAGCCGCGTGGTGCCGGCCGAGGGGCTGGAGCTCGGCGACGCGCACCGCTACCGTGTGCGCAAGCTGCCCGCCGCGGGCGCGCTGCTCAAAACCGAGGATACCGCCGAACAGCTGACCCTGTAAAAGGGCGGCCGCAAAAAAACCGGGTACCGGCGTATGTGCCGATACCCGTTTTTTGTTGTTTTTTGGGATGCCGGGGCGCTTTCGCGGGCCGGAGGCTCACACGCGCAGGCTGGCGCCCTCGCCGGTGCCCTCGCCGTCGTCGAACTGGTAGTCATTGCCGGGGATGACGGCGTTGAGCACGATGCCCAGGATGGCCGCGATGGCCAGGCCGGACAGGTTGATGGACACGCCGCCCACCGCGAAGGTGATGCCGCCCGCCGAGTTGAAGCCCAGCGCGCTGACCAAAATCACCGCCGCGATGATAAGGTTGCGGCTGTTGGTGAAATCGACCTTGTTCTCCACCACGTTGCGCACGCCGATGGCCGAGATCATGCCGTACAAAACAAAGCTGATGCCGCCGATGATGCCGGCCGGGATGGTGTTGATGACGGCGTCAAACTTGGGGCTGAAGCTCAAGATGATGGCGAACACCGCCGCCAGCCGGATGACCAGCGGGTCATAGATGCGGGTCAGCGCAAGGACGCCGGTATTCTCGCCGTAGGTGGTGTTGGCGGGGCCGCCCAGCAGGCCGGCCATCGCGGTGGCAAGGCCGTCGCCCAGCAGCGTGCGGTTGAGGCCGGGATCCCGGATATAGTTCTTGCCGGTGGTGGCCGAGATGGCGGCGATATCGCCGATATGCTCCATCATGGTGGCCAGCGCGATGGGCACGATGGTGAACAGCGCGCTGATAAAGGCGGGGCTGCCGTCAATGGCCAGCAGGCCGGTGGAGGCGGCATGGATCGGCAGGCCGACCCATTTTGCCTCGGCGATGGGGGCAAAGTCCACCGCGCCGGTGATGAGGGCCACCACATAGCTCACGACCACGCCCAGCAAGATGGGCAGGATCTTGACCATGCCCTTGCCCCAGATGTTGCACACGATGACGGTGCCCAGCGCCACGATGGCCAGCAGCCAGTTGGTGGCGCAGTTGGAGATGGCGCTGGGGGCCAGGATCAGGCCGATGGCGATGATGATGGGCCCGGTGACCACCGGCGGGAACAGCCGCATGATCTTGCGGATGCCGAACACCGAGATCAGCCCCGAGATCAGCACATACAAAAGCCCGCTGAACGCCACGCCCGCGCAGGCGTAGGGCAGCATCTCGGTGTTGGCGACGGTCTGCTCGCCGGCGGCGTCCAGCAGCTTGGGCGCCACGATGGCAAACCCGCCCAGATACGCAAAGCTGGAACCGAGGAACGCCGGCACCTTGCCGCCGGTGATGGCGTGGAAGAGCAGCGTGCCCAGCCCCGCGCACAGCAGCGAGGTCGAAACGCTCAGCCCCGTGAGCAGCGGCACCAGCACGGTGGCGCCGAACATGGCGAACATATGCTGCAGGCCCAGCACCAGCACGCGCGGCGTGCCCAGCTTGCGGGCATCATAGATGCCCTCGGAGTAATCGATTTTCCCGCTCATAAACATCCTCCTTTGGGGTTTGCGCAAAAAAAGGCGCCGCCGCTCAAAAAGCGGCAGCGCCCTTGTCTGCACAGCCAAAAACGGAGAAAAAGGCGCCAAGGCCCCCTGCCGCCGACAGCAAGCAAAGACGACCCATCGCGAACGCCTCCCCCCTGATATCCCGTACAGTATACCAGAACCCGCGCCATAAAGCAAGGGGGAAAAAGCCGCCGCGGCAGAAAATTCGCCGCCGCTCACCCCGGCAGGCCGGAACGCAAAAACTGGATGCCCGCGCCCAGCAGCCGCGGCCCCAGGTGCACGGCCAGCGTGGCGTCCAGCTGGCCGTGAAGCAGGTTCTCATGGTCCGGCAATGCCTTTTTTACGGCCGCCTCCAGCGCGGCGCCCTCCTGCGGCACGCCGCCGTCGCACACCACCAGGTTGTACCGCAGCCGCGCCCCGGCGGCCTTTTCCTCTTTGGCAAGCATCGTGACCAGATGCTCCACCAGCCACGGCTCCACCGCCTTGCGGCCGCGCACCTTGCCCGGCGTGTAGATGACGCCGTCCTCCTTGGCGAAGGAGAGGATGGGCTTGATGTTGAGAAGCGCGCCGGCGATGGCCGTCACGCGGCCGATGCGCCCCCCGCGCTGCAAATATTCCAGCGTATCCAGGCTGAAAAACACGTATGTGTCGGCGATGAGCTGCTCCGTCAGCTTGGTCAGCACGTGGAAGGGCACCCCGCGCGCGGCGTACTGCGCCGTCTGCAAAGCCAGGATGCCCACCCCCACGCTGGAGCTTTTGGTATCGTACACGGCCATCTCCAGCCCGTCGCGCTCGGCGGCCGCCAGCCGCAGCAGGTTGGCGGTGCCGGAAAGCACCTCGGCCAGCGGCAGCGCGATGATTTGCCGGTAGCCGGCGTTCTGGATGGCGTCCAGCACGGCGTCGATGTCCTCCACGCGGGGCAGGCTGGTCTTGAAATCGGTGTTTTTCTGGCGGGCGTAGACGTCCTCCACCGTGATGTCGACCCCGTCACGGTAGAGCGTTTCCCCGCAGGAGATGCCCAGCGGCAGCCGGAAAATGGGATACTTCTTGAAATATTCCTGCGGCAGGTCGCAGTTGGAATCCGTCAATACGGCGACGGTCTGCTTGGTATCCGGCATGGGCGGCACGCTCCTTTGCAAAGGGATGCTTTCCCTGTTATTATAGCGCGGCCGCAGCCCGGCGTCAATCAAGCAAAAGAGAACAAAGTGTAACATTGCGGCAAAAACCGCCTGCCAAAGGGCCCCGGCCGCGTCCGCGGCCGGGGCCCTCTCGCAGGCGTCCTGCCCGGCAAAGCTCAGCCGTGCGGCGCCTCCATGTGCCAGTGGGCGAGGCGGGCCACCGTCTCGTCGTCCTCGATCCAGCCGCCGATGTCGCTGGCGGCGGCGTTGGGGGCAAGGCGCTCCTGCAGACCCGGCATCTGCCCGGCCAGGAAATCCCGCGCATACCCCTGGCGGGAGGGCAGCACATGGTGCAGCACCTCGCCGTCCTCGGGGGGCATGGCGGCGTCGGCGGGGGCGTCGCCGTCAGGGCCGACGGGCGCCAGGTGTTCCGGCGCCTGTGCGCGGGCGCTGTTCAGGGGCACCTGCGGTGTGGGGGCGTGTTTTTTGTGTTTGGACATGGCAAAACGGCCTCCTTTTTGATTTGGTACCGTTAGTATACCCGCCGCCGTGCACCGCTTGCGCGCTGGGGGTTTTTGGCAGCCAAAAGCCGCCGGGCATGGCGCCCGGCGGCAAAGCGAAGGTTCAGCGGTTTTCCGGTCCCGTCTCCGGCTTGAAGTGAAAATCGAAGGCAAAATGCTCCCCCGCCACGCGGTACTGCGGGGCCAGCTGCGGCCCGCAGCTGCCGGAGCCGATGCCGCTCTGTTTGTGGTCGATGCACAGCACCGTCGAGCCGCAGGGCTCCAGCTCAAAATCGTGGGCCTTGGCGGCGAGTTCCTCGGCCGTATAGGGCGAGGCATTGAAGCAGAACGCCTGTGTGCTGTACACCGTCAGGCGGGCGCCGCCGCCCTCCACGCACACCGTCTCGCAGCCCCAGTGGCTGCCGTTCTCCTGCGGGCGCAGGTAATCCTCGTACAGGCCGGCCACATCGGCGGTAAAGCGCGCGCGCCGGCAGGCGTGGTGCTTGTCGATATAGCTCTCGTCCGGGCCGTAGCCGTAATAGGTCACGCGGCGCATCGCCGCCGGCAGGAACAGCCGCAGCCCCAGCCGCGGCAGATAGGCCTCGTGCGTAGTGAAAAAGTCGCCGTCCGGCGGCAGGGCGTCGTCGCCCGTGTGGCGGTCAAAATATTCGCCAAGCGGCCCGCGCTTGATGGCGTTGCGCTCGATGGAAAATTCCGCCGTCAGGCCGCCGCCGGGCAAAATATGCCAGCGGCAGGCGATGTCCAGGTATTTTTGCCGCCACAGCGGCGCCATCGAGGCGGACACCGCCACCTCCACGCCGCCGTCCGCGGCCTGCGCAGCCTGCACGGTGTAGGCGCGGGTGGCCATGCGGTCATACCCGGCGGCATACCACATCTCCTTGACGACACGGTCGTTGTCGGTGGGGGCGCGCCAGACGTTAAGCTCCATCGGCCGGTCCAGCAGCGCGCGGCCGTGCAGCACAAGGCTCTCAAACAAACCGGTGCGCTTGTCAAGGGTGTAGGTAAAGCCCTGCCCCTCGATGTACAGCCGCCGGTCGTCCTCCCGCCAGGCGGCGGCCGGCGCCGGCGCGCTCTCGGCCGCCAGCAGGGCGCAGAGCGCCGCAGTCGGCCCCGTGTGCAGCGGCAGCTGGTCGAAGCCAAGCTCAAAACCCTCCTCGCGGAAGGCATCGGCGCGGCGCAGGCGCGCCGTGAGCAGCAGCGAGACGTCGCCCGCCGGCGCCGCGGGCAGCGGGATGGGCAGCGCGGCGGCCTTTTTGCCGCGCGGCGGCACGTCCAACAGGGCCGGGTCGGTGATGTCACCGGCGGCGGCCACCTCGCCGTCGCACAAAACCTGCCAGGACAGGTACAGCACGTCCTTCAGGTTCAAAAAGTCCAGGTTGTTTTGCAGGATATACTCTCCGGGCGCCGCGCCCGCGTGCACGCGCAGCGGGCGGTGGACGTTTTTGTACTCCCGCAGGCCGGTCGAGGGCTTGCGGTCGGGCGTAACAAGGCCGTCCATGCAGAAGTTGCCGTCCTGCGGATCCTCGCCGGAATCGCCGCCGTAGCCAAACTTTACCCGCCCGTCGGGGGTGTGGCCCAGCACGACGGCATGGTCACACCATTCCCACACAAAGGCGCCGGCAAAGGTATCATATTTTTCCTCCAGCTTATAGTAGTCCTCCACGTCGCCGGGGCCGTTGCCCATCGCGTGCACGAACTCGCACTGGATAAAAGGCTTGTCGGGGGCGTTGTCCAGGTACGCCTCGATCTCGGGGATGGCGGCGTACATACGGCTGTAAAAGTCAAGGCCGGAATAATCGTTGCGGCCGCCCAGCGGGTGGCGCGGCGCGTGCAGCGCGCCCTCGTAGTGGCGCAGGCGGCCGGGGTCATACGCTTTCGTCCAGGCCAGCGCGGCCTCCAGCCCGCAGCCGTAGCCGGATTCGTTGCCCATCGACCAAACCAGCACGCAGGGGCGGTTTTTGTGGCACAGCACGTTCTTCTGCACACGGTCGACGATGGCGGGCTGCCATTCGGGGCTGTCGCTCAAAAACGGCGGGAAGGGATGCCTGTACCCGTCGCGGTGGGTGTTGAGGTCGTACAGATTGACGACGCCGTGGATCTCGAGATCGCTCTCGGCGATGACGTAAAAGCCGTATTTGTCGCACAGCTCGTAGAACTGCGGCATATTGGGGTAGTGGCTGGTGCGGATGGCGTTGAAGTTGTGCTGCTTCATCAGCGCAAGGTCGCGCTCGATGTGCGCAAGCGTCACGGCGGAGCCGACGAAGGGGTCACTGTCGTGCCGGTTGACGCCGCGGAAGCGGATCTTGCTGCCGTTGAGGTACACGATGCTGTTTTCAATTTTGACCTCCCGCAGGCCCACAAACTCCCGGATGGCCTCGCCGTCGGTCTCCAGCAGCAGGGTGTACAGGTACGGCGCCTCGGCGTTCCACAGGGTGACGCCGTCCAGCGCGAACGCGATGCGCCCGCCCTCGCTCACGCCCGCGGCCACGGTGCGGCCGGCGGCGTCCCGCATTTGGTACCGCACCGGCATAATGCCATGCGCAAAGGCCAGATCCACGGTGATGTCGGCGCTTTGGTGACCGTTTTTGAGCGCCGTATGTACAAAATAGTCCCGCAGATAATTTTCCGGCCGCGCCAGGATGTACACATCGCGGAAGATGCCGCTTGCCCGGAATTTGTCCTGGTCCTCCAGGTAGCTGCCGTCACACCATTTGAGCACCAGCACGCCCAGGCGGTTGGCGCCCTCGCGCAGGTGGGGGGTCACGTCGAACTCGGCCGTCGAATGGCTGACCTGATGGTAGCCCAAAAACGCCCCGTTCAGCCACACATAGCAGCAGGAATCCACGCCCTCAAAGTTGAGGTGGTAGCTGGCGGTGCCGGCGGGCTTTTGGTAGTTGAAATCCAGCACATACGCGCCGCACGGGTCGTCCTGCGGGACATACGGCGGGTCAAAGGGGAAGGGGTAACGCGTGTTGGTGTACTGGTGGCGGTCATACCCGTGGTCCTGCCAGTTGGAGGGCACGGGCAGGTCGTCAAAGCCCGATACGTCGTACCCCTCCTCATAAAAGGGGCGGTCACAGTCATACACGCTGGCAAAATAGCGGAACTTCCACACGCCGTTCAGCAGCGTGAACCGCCCTGTGGCGGCGCGGTCGGTGTAAGCGCCGCCCTCCTGCGGGGCGGTGGGGATGCAGTAGGCGCGCGGCGCCTCGGTGCCGACATCGAGGGTATGAGGGTCCTCATAATAGCGGGGGATCAGCATACGGTTGCCTCCTTGGCGGTTAGGATAGGGGCCTGCAACGCCATTGTAGCAAAGAAGCCCAAAACAGTAAAGCACAATTTTGTGCCGCACGGCCAACAAAAAGCGCCTGCTGCAAAATAGAAATTCTGCCGCGATCCCCCAAAATATTTGTAGGGGCCGCATATATGCGGCCCCTACAGTATCTCTATAGGGTCAAGCAGCTTTTTCTGTTTTGCAACAGGTGCCGCAGACTGTCAAAGAAGAGGGAGGATTTTAGATCCGGCGGGCTCAGCCTTCCAGCAGCTGCTGGTTCACGGTCACGTCCTCGCTGTCCTCGTCGGGGCTGATCTGCACGAGCAGCGTCCCGCGGGCGGTGTTGCCGTCGGCATCCATCGCGGTGATGTTGATGAGCAGGCTGTCAAAATCCACCAGCGCGGCGTTGGCGGCCACATGGGTGGTAAAGGTGTCGCCGTTGCGCTCGGCCACAAGGCCGGGGGCAAACTGGGTGGTGTCGGCCCAGGCCGAGCACAGCACCGATACCGTGCCGCCGGCCGGCGCGCTGGCGGAGCATTCCACGTCAAAGCCGGTCTCGGTCAGGTTGACGGCGTTGATGTCATACAGTACGGGGGCCGAGCCGCTGTAGGTGCCGGTCTCGGTCTCGGCGCCGGCCACCATCAGGCCCTTGCACAGCGTGATGCGCCCGCCGTAGGCATCGTCGGCGGTCAGGGTCAGGGTGTAGCTGCCGGTGGGCAGCGCGGCAAAATCCAGCTGGCCGGCCAGCGCGGCCATATCGAACTCGGTGGCGTCCGGCTGCGCGGCGGCCGCCAGCACCTGGGTGCCGCCGTCCGTCGCCACCGTCACCTGCACCGAGGTGATGGCGTCGGGCGCGGTGAAGGTGCCGGCCATGGCAAAGGCGCTGCCGGGGGCAAGGCGGGTGGGGTACACGATGTTTTTGGCGGCCAGCGCGGTGCCCACGCCCTGCGGCTGGTTGGTATCCTGCTTGACGTACCAGTAGGAATGCGCGCGCGTGATGCCGATGCTCGCCCGGCTTACGGGGTAACGCCCGGACGGGGCGCCCTGCGCCGGGTCGGAGCAGTAGAGCACGCCGTCGGTATAATCGGTGACGAGGATGGCGTGCGGGTAGCTGCGGTTGTAGACGACGATACCCTCCGGATGGTCGGCCAGCAGGGCGATGATCTGATCCGTCACCGGGGCGCTGCGGTCAAAGTCTCCGTAGCCGACGGTGATGCCGCTGATGGTGAACTGGTGCGAAAGCCCCACGTAGCTCCACGCCACGCGGCGCAGGCGGCTCTCGGTCAGGGCCGCCCAGTTTTCCAGCCCGTCAAGGTAGGCGCGGCGGCGCACCATCATCGCGGCCGAGGCCAATGTACAGGTGTTGGAGCGCTGCTGCTTGGCGTAAAACTCCGTTATGGTATTGATATCGCTGCGCGGGCTCAGCGCCGCCGCGGCGGGGGCCGCCGCGGCCAGCAGGCAGAAAGCCAGCAGCAGGGAAACAAAGCGTTTGCGTATCGAAAGCATAAGTAAGGCAAGGTCCCTTTCTGTTGTGGTGGGGCGGGCCAAAGCCCACAAAATGCAGCTTACACTGCACAACATAGAACAGTTTACAACTTTCTTACAATTTTGTCAACCGTTAAATTGTGAATAATTTGCGTATGTACGGAAAACCGCACTTTTCTCCCGTTTGCCGGGCGCCCAAAACGGGGGGCGGCCGCCCCCGCCCCCCGCCCCGCGGGATCTCAGGCCCCGTACAGGCTGTACCAGGTGTTGTAGCCGAGGATGCCGTCCGGCTTGAGGTCCTTTGTCACCTGGTAGGCGGTCACGGCCTCTTTGGTATCGGGGCCATAGCGGCCGTCGGCGGCCAGCCAGGGCACCAGGAAGCGCAGCTTTTGCTGCGCGCTGCGCACGGTGGCGCCGGTGTCGCCCGCGCGCAGGCTGATGCCGGGCCAGATCTCGCCGCCGCCGTGCACGGCGGCGTACCCGTCGTAGAGAGCGTCCCATGTGTCCGGCCCGACGATGCCGTCCGCCGAGAGCCCCGCCAGTTTTTGGAACATCCGCACGGCCTTGGCGGTGTCGGGGCCGAACCGGCCGTCCACCGTCAGTTTGGGCAGTTCCGGGTACCGCTTTTGGGCTTCGTTCAGCCATTGCTGCACAAGCGCCACATCCGGCCCGTCGCTGCCCTGGCGCAGCAGCGTGCCGCCGTACGCGGGTTGGGCATAGCTTGCCATACTGTATCCCTCCTTAAAACATTGCGCGGCGTCAAAGGGCCGCTGCACCATGCTATGCCACCCGCAACAAAAACGCCCCGCCGCCCGGCGGGGCGGCGGGTGCGGGGAAGGGCGGAAGGGCCTTACGCGTACAGCGGGAACCGGGCGACCAGCTCCGCCACGCGGGCGGCCACGTCGGCCTTTTTGGCGTCAAAGGCAAAGATGCAGTCGGCGATGCAGCCGGCGATGACCTTCATCTCGGCGGTGCCCATGCCGCGGGTGGTCACGGCGGGGGTGCCCACGCGCAGGCCGCTCGTCACAAAGGGGCTGCGCTTTTCGCCGGGGACGGTGTTCTTGTTGGCGGTGATGTGCACCTCGTCCAGGTTGTGCTCCAGCTCCTTGCCGGTGCAGGCCTCGTCCGAAAGGTCGATGAGCATGAGGTGGTTGTCCGTCCCGCCGGAGACCAGCTTCACCCCGCGCGCGGCCAGCCCCTCGGCCAGCGCGGCGGCGTTGGCGACGATGGCCCCCGCATAGGCTTTGAATTCCGGCCGGAGGGCCTCGCCGAAGCAGACCGCCTTGGCGGCGATGACGTGCTCCAGCGGGCCGCCCTGCGTGCCGGGGAAGATGGCGCTGTTGATGCGCTTGATCAGGTACTCATTGTTGGTCAAGATCAGGCCGCCGCGGGGCCCGCGCAGCGTTTTGTGGGTGGTGGTGGTCACCACATCGGCAAAGGGCACGGGGTTCTGGTGGTACCTGCCCGCCACAAGGCCGGCAATGTGGGCCATGTCCACCATCAGCATGGCGCCGTAACCGTGGGCGATGGCGGCCAGCTTTTCAAAATCAATGGCGCGCGGGTAGGCCGAGGCCCCCGCCACCAGCAGTTTGGGGCGTACCTTTGCCACCTGTTTGGCCAGCGCGTCATAGTCGATGCGGCCGTCCGCGCCCACGCCGTAGCTGACGAAGTTGTAGTTTTTGCCGCTCATGTTGGCGGGGCTGCCGTGGGTCAAATGCCCGCCCTGGGAAAGATCCATGCCCATCACGGTGTCGCCGACGTCCAGCAGCGCAAAATACACCGCCAGGTTGGCCTGCGCGCCGGAATGCGGCTGGACGTTCGCGTATTTGGCGCCAAACAGCCGGCACGCGCGGTCGATGGCCAGCTGCTCCACCTCATCGACATACATACAGCCGCCGTAGTAGCGGTGGCCGGGGTAGCCCTCGGCGTATTTGTTGGTGAGCACACTGCCCATGGCGGCCATCACGGCGGGGGAGACGATGTTCTCGCTGGCGATGAGCTCGATGTTCTGGCGCTGGCGGGCCAGCTCCCGCCCCATGGCGGCGCCGAGCTCGGGGTCGGCGGCCGCGACAAGGCCGATGGTGTCAAGCATATCCTGGTACATGAATGCGGGCTCCTTTCACAAATTAAAAGTGGAGTTTGGAAAGTGGAAAGTGGAGAGTGGAAAGTGGAGAGTGGAAAGTGGAGAGTGGAGAGTGGAAAGTGGAGAGTGGAAAGTGGAGAGAAAAGGATTTTTTAAACCGTGCCCGCAAGGCACACCATCACTCCACTTTCAACTCTCCACATTCCACTTTGGATCACAGGCTCCCCTTGGTCGAGGGGACGCCCTCCACGCGGCTGTCGATGCGGGTGGCGGCGTCCAGCGCACGGGCAAAGGCCTTGAACAGCGCCTCCAGCTTGTGGTGGTCGTTCTCGCCGTACAGCACCTTGAGGTGCACGTCCATCGCGGCGGCGTAGCTCACCGCATAAAAGAACTCCCGTGCCATCTGGGTGTCCATGCCGCCGCAGGCGGGCGCCGTGAACGCCGCGTCCCACACAAAATACGGCCGGCCGGAAAGGTCGACGGCGCACAGGCACAGCGTCTCGTCCATCGGCAGCAGGCAGGAGCCAAACCGCGCGATGCCGCGCTTGTCGCCCAATGCCTGCCGGATGGCGGTGCCCAGCGCGATGCCGGTATCCTCGATGGTGTGGTGGCCGTCCACGAACAGGTCTCCGTCACAGTGTACGGCAAGGTCAAACAGGCCGTGGCGGGCAAACCCGTCCAGCATATGGTCAAAAAAACCGATGCCGGTGTGGACGTCGGCGGCCCCGCGGCCGTCCAGGTCGATGGTAACGGAGATGCGCGTCTCGCGCGTGTTGCGCACAACGGTGGCTTTGCGCGGCATAAGCAGGGCCCCTTTCTGCGTGGCATAATAGCTATTGTACCATCTTTCGGCGGCGGCGTCAAATTGCAAATACGCGCCGCGTCCAGGAAAGTTTACGTTTTTGCAACATATCCCCGCACTTTTTGCGCTACAATACAGACAGTATCGCCAAAAGGGGAGGGGGCACCGCCATGGGCAGGGTCATCGGCATCGATCTGGGCACCACCAACAGTTGTGCCGCCGTCATCGAGGGCGGGCATCCGGTCGTCATCCCCAACGCCGAAGGCCAGCGCACCACCCCTTCTGTGGTGGCCTTTGCCAAAACGGGGGAGCGCCTTGTCGGTGAGCCCGCCAAACGGCAGGCCGTCACCAACGCCGCCGGCACGGTGGCCAGCGTCAAGCGCCTGATGGGCACCGACACGCAGATATCCCTGAACGGCAAAAACTACGCCCCGCAGCAGATATCCGCCTTCATCCTGCAAAAGCTCAAGGCGGATGCCGAGGCCTACCTCGGCGAGCCGGTCACCGAGGCCGTCATCACCGTGCCCGCCTATTTCGGCGACGCCCAGCGCCAGGCCACCAAGGACGCCGGCCGCATCGCGGGGCTCACGGTGCGCCGCATCATCAACGAGCCGACCGCCGCCTCGCTCGCCTACGGGCTGGACGGCGGCCAGCCCCAGACCGTGATGGTGTACGACCTCGGCGGCGGCACCTTCGATGTCTCGCTCATCCGCATCGGGGACGGCGTCGCCCAGGTCCTTGCCACCTGCGGGGACAACCACCTCGGCGGCGACGATTTCGATGCCCGCATCGTGGCCTGGCTGGCGCAGGGCTTCCAAAAGGAGCACGGCGTCGACCTCATGGCCGACCCCATCGCTGTGCAGCGCCTCCGGCAGGAGGCCGAGGGGGCCAAAAAGGCGCTTTCCGCCGCCCTGCAAACGGTCATCGACCTGCCCTTCATCGCCACCGGGCCGCAGGGGCCGCTGCACCTGCACGCCGAGCTCACCCGCGCCGGATTCGACGCCATGACCGCCGACCTTGTCGAGCGCACGGCCCTGCCGGTGCGCAACGCCCTGCAGGACGCGGGCCTTGCCGCCAACGACCTTGACCAGGTGCTGCTTGTCGGCGGGGCGACGCGCATCCCCGCCGTGCAGGCCAAGGTGCTGCGCATGGTCGATGTCGCGCCGTCCAAGGCCCTCAATCCCGACGAATGCGTCGCGCTGGGTGCCGCCGTGCAGGCGGGGCGCCTTGGCGGTGAGGCGCTCGCCGCCGGCGAGGGGCTGCTGCTGCTCGACGTCACTCCGCTCACCCTCTCCATCGAGACGGTGGGCGGCGTCGCCACCCATCTGATCGAGCGCAACTCCACCATCCCCACGCGCTATTCCCGCGTGTTCACCACCGCCGCGCCCTTCCAGAGCACGGTCGAGATCAAGGTGCTCCAGGGCGAGCGCCAGCTCGCGCGGGACAACACCCTCATCGGCAACTTTACCCTCACCGGCATCAAGCGCGCGTGGGCGGGCGTGCCGCAGATCGAGGTCACCTTTGATATCGACGCCAACGGCATCGTCAAGGTCAGCGCAAAGGATCTGGACACCGGCAAACAGCAGGGCATCACCATCACCGGCACCTCCAACCTGAGCGAAGCCGAGATCGAGCGCGCCGCCCGGGACGCCGCGCTCTACACCGGGCAGGACAGGGAGCGCAAGGCCGCCATCGAGGCCCTCAACGCCGCCGAGGCCGCGCTCTACCGCGTGGACGCGGCGCTGGGCGGCCCTGCCGGCAAGGCGCTCCCGCGGGAGCAGAAGGCGCACATCAAGGAGGCGCAGAAGGCGCTGGAACGCGCGCTGCGCCGCAAGACCGCCGAGGCCATGACCCCCGCCGACACCGACGCCCTCACCGCCGCGCGCACGGCGCTGGAGGCCGCCGCCGCGCCGCTGCTGTAGATCGGCCGGCGGCAACCGCCGCCCGCCCTGCTGCCTCGCCGCAGGCGGCGGGCTTTTCTTTCCCGCTTTTCGATCCGTGCGGACGGCGATGGAACGGGCCGGCGTCAATCATGTATTCATGTCGATCTGCGAAATCACCTATAGCTGCGCAGGAAAGCTGCTGGGGGCTCAAGCCCACAAGCCTTACCGTCTTGGAAAATCTTTATAAAGGAGCGAAAGCAGTATGAGCAAAACATTGGTAGCGTATTTCAGCGCCGGCGGTACGACGGCGCGGGTGGCAAAGGAATTGGCGCAGGCGGTGGGCGCTGACCTTTATGAGATCAAGCCCGCGGTGACCTATACAAAGGCCGACCTCAACTGGATGGACAAAAAATCCCGCAGCTCGGTGGAGATGAACGACAAATCGAGCCGCCCTGCTCTGGCCGACCGTGACGCCAATGTCGCGGCCTATGACACCGTCCTGCTGGGCTTTCCCATCTGGTGGTATGTGGCCCCGACCATCATCAACAGCTTTTTGGAAAGCTATGATTTTTCCGGCAAGAAGATCGTGCTGTTTGCCACCTCCGGCGGCAGCGGCTTCGGCAACACTGTAGCGGGGCTCAGATCCTCGGTGGCGGCGGATGCCGTCATCGTCGAGGGCAAGCTGCTCAACGGCCGGCAGACGGCGGCCGGCCTCAAGGCTTGGGCCGAGACGGTGCTGTAAACAAATCAAGATAAAGGAGATAATCTACCATGGAAAAGATCACCCAGACCGCGGGCAGGGATCAGCTCGGCGATTTCGCGCCGGATTTTGCCCATTTCAACGACGACGTCCTCTTTGGCGAAAACTGGAACAACCAGGATATCGACCTCAAGACCCGCTGCATTTTAACGGTCGTTGCCCTGATGAGCTCCGGCGTCACCGATTCCTCGCTCGTCTACCATCTGGAGAATGCCAAGGCCCACGGCGTTACCCGGTCGGAGATCGCCGCCATCGTGACCCATGTCGGCTTTTATGTCGGCTGGCCCAAGGCGTGGGCCGTGTTCCGCCTGGCCAAGGATGTGTGGAAGGATGACACACAGGTCGGAAGGCTGCAATGAAACGAAAGAGACTGTCGGCTCCGGCACATCGTCAGGCGGTGGAAAGCGGTTGCCCTCTTTACCGCCGGCACGGGCATCTCCGCGCCAAGTGCCGCCCTTCGGGCGCTTGGCCCTGGGCAGAGCCCAGAGCTTGCGCTCCGAAACGCCTCGCTGCGGCTCGGTGTGTTCGAATCCCTCCGTCCATAGGCAAGCCCCCGGTGCTGTTGCACCGGGGGCTTGCCTATGGAGCATTACCATCTAAAATCGAACCCAAGACCTCTTGCAGAGATACGAGCCTGTCGCCCTCCTTGTAGTTGAAATTCACAACAACCTTATCATCAAACACATAGACCGAGTTTACAAAGCAGTCAATGATTTGCTGCTGATACACCGGGTCGTTCTGATTGCCCTTGCGGAATCGGTCAAACCAAAACAAAATCTGCTCCTTGGTGATCGGCGGCTTTTCGATCTGCTCCTGCAAGATGCTGATTTCCAGTTCCTTGCGCCGTTCTTCCAGTTCGTCAAGCCGCTGCTTTGTGGCCGGGGTGATGATGCCCTGCTCGATGGCCGCGACCATGTTGGCGATACGCCGCTCCACGTCCTTCAAGTCCGTTTGCAGCACCGGCAGGCGGGTGTTTTCCCGTTTCTGATCCTCCAACAGCAGCTTGGTCAGCCGGTCAATGGTTTCATCACACAATACCCGCTCCACCGCCACGCGCACCACAAACCGCTCCAGCGGCTCTTTGCGCACGGCTCTCAAATTACAGGCAGCGCCGCCATTGCGCTTGTGGTTACCGCACTTGTAATAGTAATGCACCGCCCCGGTGTGGCTTCTGCCGCTCTCGCCGCAGAGCATGGCCCCGCACTTGCCGCAAAAGGCTTTGGTGGTCAACAGGAAATTGACCTCCGTCTTGGTATGCGCTGGCGCTCTTTTGTTCCGATCGCAGCGGCGCTGCACCTTGTCAAACAATGCCGGTTCGATAAGAGCGGGAAAGGCCCCCGGCGTGATAACGTCCTTGTAGCGGTACTCGCCCAGATAGCGGCGGTTTTTGAGCATATTCTGAAAGCTGCTCTTGGTGAATGGTTTTCCCAAGCCGGTTCGTATCCCCCTTTTGTTGAAAGAAGTCCACAGTTCCTTGATGCTCTCGCCCTCGGCATAACGCCGGAACGCTTCTTGTACGATGGGCGCGGTGGCCGGGTCGATCTGGTAATGCCTCTCGCCGTCGATACGATACCCCAGCGGCACGATGCCGCCGTTGAATTTGGCCTTGAGCGCATTTTCCTTATGACCGCGGCTCACCTTTTCCGCCAGTTCCGCCGAATAATACTCCGCCATCCCCTCAAGCAAACTTTCCAGCATGATGCCCTCCGGCGTGTTGGAGATCGGCTCGGTGGCCGACACCACCTTGACCCGGTTTTGCAACAGCTTGCGCTTGTAAAAAGCCGAATCGTAGCGGTTGCGGGAAAAGCGGTCGAGTTTCCACACCAACACGATCTCAAACTTGTGGGTGTTGCTGTCTTTTATCATTTTCTGGAATTGCGGGCGGTCATCGGTCTTGGCCGAAAGGGCGCGGTCTATGTAGGTGCCGATGACGGTCATGCCGTTGCGGTCGGCGTATTCTTTGCACTCGCGCAGCTGGCCCTCGATGGATTCCTCGCGCTGGTTGTCGCTGCTGTATCGGGCGTAAATCACGGTATTCATTTTCTTGCCACCTCCAAGATTTTCTTCTCTATTACCCAGCACATAGAAACGCTGAATATGCGGGTTTCACTTTGTGAAAATTCCGGCCAAATTGGCCAGAATTTTATTTGTACACAAGTTCGTCAAAAATCATTTCCTCCGCTTGCGCTTTGCAGGTATTCATCAGCCCTGCCCAACGCATGGGGTCGCTGGCTTTGAGGGCTTCTGTTGCCCCGGCCGCCTTTGCCAGCGCGGGCATCAGGATGTCCAGCCGCTGCTGTGCTGCTCTGTCGGTTTCCGTCAGATGTGCGGTCAGGGTGCCGGTCAGCAGCATGATGGTGTAGGTGGTGGGTCGGTGCTGTTGCAGAAATGCCCGGCGCATCAGGCCGTATTTGCCGAGCGGGGCCGGGGTCGGGTCGGGCACGGTCAGATTGGGGATAAAGTAGTCACCGTTGCGGCGATAGGTCAAGGTGTTTTTCACGGGGATCGCTCCTTTCGCTTTTGTGTGGATACCAGCATACCGGGCAAAAGGAACACCGTCAAGGATAGCGATTTTTCCCCATTGTCAACACCGGCAGAAAAAATTGTGGCCAACTTGGCCACAATTTTATTTGCGCCGTGGTTCGATAAGAAATGTGCCGTTTGTGTGTTTCTGCGGTTCGCTGTTTGGCACGAAAAACGCACTTTCTCAAAGATAAATCATCGTATGAACGAAGCGAAACAACTTCGTGCCAAATTGGCACGAAGTTGTTTCGCGCAGCCAGCCCCGCCGGGGCTGATTTGGGGATTGGGGGCCTTGCCCCCAACAAGCAAAAGCAGCGGGGAAATCTGTGAACCAGATTCCCCCGCGGCGGGTGTGTGTATATACACACGCATTGCTTGCCAGTTTTGCAAATAAGGGATGGCCTACCTGTCTTTATGGAAGCCTTTTATGGGCAGCGCCTCGGTAAATACGGCCAAGCGGTTCCTTGGGTAACTTTGCGATGGTGTGGACCAGCCACACAGCGCAGCCCAGCATCAGACCAAGGCCAGCCACAACGACGATCCCCATGATTTCCTGTCCGGCGTCCCCGCCAGGCCCAAGAACTGAAAGCACGGCTGTCACAATGCTCATGCTGACCAGAGCAGCCAGAAACAGAACGCCGATGATCGTGATTTTGGTTTCCGGGGCCACACGCAGCGCACGACGCACATGACGACGCTTTGCTTTCTGCGCACTTTGCGGAGCGCAAAGTCCTATTGTATATGCCATATCGCTCTCCTTATGCAAGCCAAAGGTTCCTGTATTGTGATCACAGCCGGTACTGATTTCAGTATAACGTCGGTATGTAAAGTCCTCTATCACGGTCAGGTAAAATGTTTGCAAAGCCGTATCGCCAAAAGGGATTTTACAAGAATTTTAAGAAAGCAGGATAGCAGACTTTACAATCTGCGTTGTATGCTGGTTTTGCGGGTGATGATACGCCCGCAAAATCGCTGCAGAATGATTAGCAGCTTGTATAAGGAGTAGAGAAAGTATGAAAACCATTTACCGCGCTTTTGCCCCCGTAATGGCGGCCCTGGTGCTGTGTGCAGCGTTGGCCGCCTGCGGCCAGTCTGCTGCACCGGCCGCCGTCACTGCCCCTGCCGACACTGCCTCTGAGAACGATACCGGGGACAGCGCCCCCGTCGAAACCACCGGCACCGCCGAATTGAGCGGCACGGTCAACACGGACGGCTCCACCTCAATGGCTGACGTCATGGGCGTTTTGACCGAAACATACCGCGAGGTCCAGCCCGGCGTTACCGTCAATTATTCCGGCACGGGGTCAGGGTCCGGCATTGAAGGTGTGCTGGCCGGCACCTGTGACATTGGCCTGTCCAGCCGTGAGCTCAAAGACAGCGAGACCGAGCAAGGGGCAGTGGCCCATGTAGTGGCGCTGGACGGCGTGGCCGTTATCGTCAACCCGGAAAATGGTGTTGCGGATCTGACCGTCGAGCAGATCGCTGACATCTATACCGGCAAGGTTTCCAACTGGAGCGAGCTCGGCGGGGATGATGCGCCCATCGCAGTTTACGGACGTGAGGACGGTTCCGGCACCCGCTCCGCTTTTGAGGAGATCGTTGGCGTCGAGGGCGAATGCGCCTACACCAACGAATACGGTTCCACCGGTGATGTCATCGGCAATGTGGCTGGCAACGCCAATGCCATCGGCTATGCCTCCCTGTCCGCTGTGGATGACAGCGTCAAGGCTGTGGCCGTAGGCGGCGTGACTCCCACCGAAGCCACCGTAAAGGATGGCAGCTATGCGATCCAGCGCCCGTTTCTGATGGTCACCAAAGACGGTGTAGAGCTTTCCCCGGCGGCACAGGCTTTCCTTGAATATGCCACCAGCCCCGATGTGGCCGAAACCATTGCCGCAGCCGGCGCCGTTGCACCGAATTGACTTGTATCCTTTCGACCCGCAAGGCACACTCCGACATCATTTGGCGGGGTGTGCCCTGCGCCATACGAACGCTGTATGTTGTGAAAAGGGGACCTTTATGAAACGGGTCACACGCATTTTGATGGGCAAAGATACACGCAAGAGCCCTTTGTCCGCCAAGGCGGTGGAGCGCTGTATGCAGGCCGTGTTTTTTCTCTGCGGGCTGGTCGCTGTCGGTTTTGTATTGCTGATCACCGTCTACCTCGTCCTGTCCGGCCTGCCTGCTATCCGCCAAATCGGGCTGTTTGATTTTCTGCTCGGCAGCACATGGGCAGCCGGGCAGGGACAATTCGGTATCCTCCCTCTGATCTTGACCTCTGTTTGGGGCACCGCTGGCGCTGTCCTGCTCGGTGTGCCGGTAGGTTTTTTGACCGCCGTATTCCTTGCAAAAGTAGCCCCAAGACGTTTGGCCGATGTGGTGCGCCCTGCCGTGTCGCTGCTGGCCGGTATCCCATCGGTCGTTTACGGCCTGGTCGGCATGATCGTTTTGGTGCCGTGGCTGCGCGATGCGCTGCATCTGCCGGCTGGCGACAGCCTGCTCGCCGCCATCCTTGTGCTGGCGGTGATGATCCTGCCGTCCATCATCAATCTTTCGGAAACCGCTCTGGCCGCCGTACCAAAAGAGTATGAAGAAGCCTCGCTGGCATTGGGTGCCACCGATCTTGAAACTTATTTCCGCGTATCTGTCCCTGCGGCCAAAAGCGGTATTGCGGCGGCCGTGGTGCTCGGCATCGGACGCGCGATCGGCGAGGCGATGGCCATTTTAATGGTGGCTGGCAACGTCGCCAATATGCCTGCCTTGACAAAAAGCGTCCGTTTCCTGACGACCGGCATTGCCATCGAACTGAATTACTCCGCTGAGGGGAGTTTACAGCGTCAGGCTTTGTTTTCCATCGGGCTGGTGTTGTTCCTGTTCATTATGCTGATCAATGTGCTGCTGGATCTTGTGCTCAAGCACGATAAGGAGGTTTAAGGATGCGGGTCTCACAGTTACCGATGCGCCGCCGTGTATGGAACCTTGGTGCGCGTGTGCTCTTGTATTTGAGCGCCGGTCTTACCTGCGGGCTGCTGGTGTTGCTGATCGGAACGATCTGCGCGAGGGGGATACGCGGTATCAACTGGCAGATGCTTACCACCGCCGAGAGCGTCCTGCGCGGCACGGTAGGCATCCTGCCTGCCATCCAAAATACCTTGTTCGTTATCGTGCTATCACTGCTCATTGTATTGCCGCTGGGTGTGGGCGCGGCTGTCTACCTGACCGAATACGCGAAAAATCATCGTCTGGTATCGCTCATTGAATTTGCTACCGAAACACTGGCCGGAATCCCCTCCATCATCTATGCACTCGTCGGCGTTATCATTTTCTGCACCGCGCTGGGGCTGCAAAAAACACTTGTGTCCGGCGCATTGACGCTGGTCATTATGAACCTGCCCACCATCATCCGCTCCACACAGGAAAGCCTCAAAACCGTACCGCAAAGCTACCGCGAGGGGGCGCTGGCGCTCGGCAGCGGCAAATGGCACATGATCCGCACCGTTGTGCTGCCGTCGTCCATTGACGGGATCGTTACCGGCTCTATCCTCGCCATCGGGCGCGTGGTAGGCGAAAGCGCCGTCCTCATGTACACCGTAGGGCTATCCACCGCCATGCAGGATTTTTCGTCGCTGGCGGCGATGATGAAAGCCTCCGGCGCCACACTGACGGTGGCCCTGTACATTTACGCAAAAGAGCGGGCTGATTTCACCACCGCTTTTGCCATCGCCACCATTCTGCTTGGCTTGACTGTGGTGATCAACGGTGCCGCCGCATTGGCCGGGAAAAAGCTGAAAAAGGTCTGACAATTCACGAAAAAAGGAGA
Organism: uncultured Gemmiger sp.; assembly: GCA_947629015.1. Classification (GTDB taxonomy): domain Bacteria; phylum Bacillota; class Clostridia; order Oscillospirales; family Ruminococcaceae; genus Gemmiger. The sequence continues at coordinate 82,636 of CANRCB010000002.1, read as the reverse complement.
TAAAGCCATGCAAGAGGAACCCATCCTCCGCATACAGCATCTGGATTTGTGGTACGGTGAAAATCATGCCCTCAAGGATGTTGCTCTGGATATACCTGCCCATCGCATCACGGCCCTGATCGGACCGTCCGGGTGCGGCAAATCCACATTTCTGCGTACCCTCAATCGCATGAATGACCTGATACCGGGTATAAAGATCTCCGGCTCTTTGACCTACCGCGGCAGCGAGATCTACGACCCCGCGCAGGATGTTACCCCCCTGCGCAAGAACATCGGCATGGTGTTCCAAAAGCCAAATCCCTTCCCGATGAGCATCTATGACAATGTTGCCTACGGCCCGCGCACCCACGGCATCCGCAGCCGGGTCCAACTGGACGAGATCGTAGAGCGATCCCTGCGCAGCGCAGCGATTTGGGATGAAGTGAAAGACCGGCTGAAAAAATCAGCTTTGGGTCTTTCGGGCGGGCAGCAGCAGCGGCTGTGCATCGCGCGGGCGCTGGCCGCGGGGCCGGACGTTCTGCTGATGGACGAATCCACCTCGGCCCTCGACCCGATCTCGACCTCCAAAATCGAAGATTTGGCGATGGAACTGAAAAAGGAATACACCATCGTGATCGTCACCCACAATATGCAGCAGGCGGTACGGGTCTCCGACCGAACGGCGTTCTTTTTACTCGGTGAGCTGATCGAATGCGGTGACACGGAAAAGATGTTCTCACAGCCTGCCGACAAGCGCACCGAGGATTACATCACAGGGAGGTTTGGCTGATGCGTACACGGTTCGATGAACAGCTGGAAACGCTGCACAAAGAAATGATCACGATGGGCGCGCTGTGTGAGGAAGCGATCGCCCGCTCGGCCCGCGCCCTTGAAAATCAGGATTTGAAGCTGGCCGCGACCGTGCCTGATCTGGCCGGTCAGATCGCGCATGAGGAACGCGATATCGAGAGCCTGTGTCTCAAGCTGCTGCTCCAGCAGCAGCCGGTGGCCAGCGACCTGCGCACGATATCCTCCGCGCTGAAAATGGTCACCGATATGGAACGGATCGGCAACTGTGCGCATGATATTGCCGATATCCTGCTGGCGGCACATCTGACCCCTGACGCCGAAGCGCAGGAAGTACACGACATGGCGCTGGATACCATTCGTATGGTCACAGACTGTATCGACGCTTTCGTCAAAAAGGATGCCGCATTGGCGCGGGCGGTCGTGGATGCAGACGACACGGTAGATGCGGCGTTTGTCCATATCAAATCATTGCTGCTCGAACATCTGCGCACCCCAAAAGTGGACGGTGAGTATGTTCTTGACCTGCTGATGGTGGTAAAATATTTGGAGCGCATCGGCGACCACGCCGTCAACATAGCCCGCTGGGTGTTGTATTCCCTTACCGGCAAGCGGGAACAGAAATAAGGGGGACCGGCACATGATCTACTGCCTGGAAGATGACGCCAATATCCGCGAGATGATGCTGTATACTCTGCAAATGGCAGGGTTTACCGCCTGTGGTTTCGGGGAAAGCGGTGAATTTTGGAAAGCGGTACAAAAGGAAAAGCCCGAACTTGTATTGCTCGACATTATGCTGCCGGGCGAAGATGGCCTGACCGTCTTGAAGCGGCTGCGCACAAGTGCAGCAACGGCCGGTATCCCCGTGATTATGACCACCGCCAAAGGCAGCGAGTATGATAAAGTTTTCGGCCTGGATACCGGGGCCGACGATTATCTGGTCAAGCCTTTTGGCATGATGGAAATGATCTCCCGTGTAAAGGCCGTACTGCGGCGCACGACCGCACAACAGGCACAAATCCTGAGCGTTTGCGGTCTGTCGCTCAACCTTTCCGAACACACCGTAACGGCAAACGGCGCGCCGGTGTCCCTGGCCCTCAAGGAATATGAGCTGCTGACGATTTTTATGGAGCATCCCGGACAGGCTTTTACGCGCGAAGCACTGATGGCGGCGGTATGGGGCGGCTACACGGGCGAAACGAGAACGGTGGATGTCCATGTCGGGACACTGCGCCGAAAGCTGGAAGGCTGTGGTGCCCTGATCCAGACCGTGCGCGGGATCGGCTACCGCCTGCAGCCGGCCATTGAGGGGGATGCCACATGAACAAGCGTATATTCCGTGCCATTTTCGGCGCGGCGATGGCGGTCCTGCTGGCCAGCTTTGCTTTGCTGGTAGGGCTCCTTTACACACATTTCAGCAGTGTGCAGCAGGGGGAGCTCCGCACCCAACTGGCCTTGGCAAAACAGGGCGTTGAGCAAAACGGTCTTGCTTATCTGGACGGCCTTGCGCCCCGTGATACACGCCTGACATGGATCGCTGCCGATGGCTCCGTACTTTACGACAGCGCCTCTGAAGCCGAAGCAATGGAAAACCATCTGGACCGCCCGGAGGTCAGAGATGCCCTCGCTGCCGGTTACGGCGAGAGCAGCCGTTATTCCGGGACGCTGCTCGAACGCTATTTATACGCGGCGCAGCAGCTGGACGACGGCACGGTGCTGCGGCTGGCATTGACACAGAACTCCGTACTCGCGTTGGTTTTGGGAATGCTGCAGCCTTGCCTTATTATTTTTGGCGGTGCTGTGATATTGGCTTTCTGGCTGGCTGGCCGACTGTCGGAAAGCATTGTGGCGCCGCTCAATGCGCTGGACCTCGACCATCCTTTGAAAAACGAGGAATACGGTGAGCTTTCCCCCCTTTTGCGGCGCATCGACAGTCAGCAAAAACAGTTGGCGGCACAAACCCAGGCGCTGCGCCGCAGCCGGGATGAATTGGAAACGGTTACTTACAATCTGCGCGAGGGAATGATCCTTTTGGGGCCGGACGGCCTCGTTTTGAGCATGAACCCTGCTGCCCGGCGTTTGCTCGATGCGCAGGGCCCTGTATTGAATGAGCCTATCCTGACCGTTTGCCGGAACCTTGATTTACAGACCGTTCTGGCGAAAGCACAGCAGGGAACACCTGCCGAGACCGTAACACAACTGCCTGCCGGAGCCTATCAGCTGGATGCCAGCCCGGTGCTTTCAGACGGCGAGGTACGCGGTGTGGCGGTGCTGTTGTTCGATGTGACAGAACGCCAGAAAGCGGAGCAGCTGCGGCGGGAATTTTCTGCCAATGTCAGCCACGAACTGAAAACGCCGCTGCACGTCATTTCCGGCTATGCCGAACTGCTCATGCTCGGTATGGTGAAGCCGGGGGACATAGCGTCCTCCGGCGAAAAGATACACGCAGAAGCCATGCGGATGACACAGCTGGTACAGGATATCATTGAACTGTCCCACCTGGACGAGGGCGCCAAAGACCTTGTTTGGGAGCCGGTCGATTTGTACGCAGCAGCACAAAATACTGTGCAGAGCCTTACAGCGCAGGCAGAACAGGCGCAGGTATTCGTCAGCCTGCAAGGCGACAGTGTCGTCATCGACGCTGTGCCGCGGTTGGTGGATCAAATCCTGCACAACCTCTGCGACAATGCCATAAAATACAACCGCCCCGGCGGCCATGTGTGGATCACAGTGGCAGCCGAAGCGGATGACATAACACTGGCGGTACAGGATGACGGTATCGGCATCCCGGACGCCCAGCAGACCCATGTTTTTGAGCGTTTTTATCGCGTCGATAAAAGCCGCTCCAAGGCCGTAAACGGCACCGGGCTGGGGCTTTCCATCGTCAAGCACGCCGCCGAGGTGCTGGGGGCAAAGGTATCGTTGGAAAGCGAGGAAAGCAAAGGTACGACGATATCCATTCGATTCGGATATCCAAAAACAGAAAAATAAGCAAACGAAACTCTTGGAATAATCGTGCGTTTGCGTAACCCTTCCTCTTGCGTATATCCAGGCAGAGCTTTTCTTATTGTGACAACAAATATTTTCTACGATGAAATGGGGTAATCCTATGCTGCCGGAAAAAGACGCGCCATTTAAGTGGGTATACTGCCCTCTGTGCGGCAGAAAGACCCATGTAAAAATCTATGAAAAAACAGCGATGGTAAAATTCCCGCTGTTCTGCCCTTGGTGCAAAAAGCAGACCTTTATTGATGTTATTCGCTGGATCGTCGTCCCATCAGAATAAAAAAGACTTCCATGCCGGACCGAGAGCCAGCCGCGTTACCGCAGCGCCTGTGGTCTGTATGAAAGCCCGTTGCCCCTACTCCTGTAATTGGCGCAGCGCCCCCAACATGGAATGGCAGACCTCGTAAAGACACCTCGCTTCATTTTCCGTGCAAGAGGTTATTTCCAGCAGCAACCGCTCTTTTTCAAGGCTGTCCTCCCGTGTGATGCCAAACAGCAACGCCGGGTCGATACCAAGGCCCGTGGTCAACGCAACCAAAACATCCAGCTTCGGGTTGCCCCGGCCTTGCTCGATATCCAAAATCGTGCGTTGACTGAGACCTGCAATTTTGCCAGCTTCTGCTTGGGTAAGATGCGCATCCTCCCGCGCTTGTCGTACCAAACTGCCGAGGACTTTTGTACATGTTGAGAAATCCGTCACATGATCCACCCCCCTTATTATGGTACAACAAATTTTGCCGGGATGGAATGAAACTTAATGCAACTCTATGTGAGTTCTGCTTCACATTCAAAGGAGAACACCGATGAAATGGCCGCCGACACAAAAGCGGAAGTTTCTTTCCGCTTCTCATAGTTTTTAACATACTGTCAGCCTGACCCTGCCCATCGACCCGAAATCTATTTCGGGGCTGGGCAGGGTTTTATTTTTGTTGGCTGCCGCTCTCCACCGCCCCCGTTCTGGTTCACCCCAGTACAGAACACAACAAAAACGGAGGTTGATTAAATTGCCCTTGGTAAATTTACGGAAGTTTTATCCGTTCTACAAAAGCGACTGCTGGCAGGAAGTGCCGCAAGACGTACTGGACGTGATGATAGCCTATAAGCGCGCCGACGTCGCATATCAGGTCAAAACCTATCGTCACAAAGCCTACTACTCTTTGGATTTGTTTGGCGGCACCATAGAGGGAGATTCTTTGCACCATGTTCCCCAGCCGCAGGAAATCTATGAACAGCGGACTGATTATCAGGCATTGCATAAGGCTTTCTCTACCTTAACGCCTACGCAGGCCCGCCGCGTTTATGCTCGTTTCGTTTTGGAGATGACCTATGTAGGCATAGCCAGAGCCGAGGGCGTGAATGAAAGCACCGTCCGTGCGAGCATACAGGGGGCGCTGTCTGCCTTGGCAAAGAAGCTGAAAAACATTCGGGCGTGAGGAGGAAAGCAAAATGCCTTTGGTAAATTTGCGGAAATTCTATCCGTTCTACAAAAGCGATTGCTGGCAGGAAGTGCCGCAAGACGTGCTGGACGTGATGATGGCCTATAAGCGCGCCGAGCACGCATATCAGGTCAAAGTCTACCGGCACAAAGCCTACTATTCGTTGGACGTTGGGGATGGGATCGAGGGAGCCGCCTTGCAAAGCGATACCCCTCTGCCGCAGGAAATCTTTGAGCGGAAAGAAGCCAGCGAGCAGCTCCGGGCAGCCCTTTCTGCCGTGACGCCCAAGCAGGCCCGGCGCATCTATGACCATTACATTTTGGGTATGACCTTTATTGACATTGCCCGAAAAGAAGGTTTGGATTCTTCCACCATCCGAGAAAGTATTAAGTTGGGATTAGAACACATGGCGAAGATCCTCTCGCGTTCAAAGTGATGTAAGCACAAAAAGCCCGCTGCGGACTGGCAAACGTGCCATGCCCGCAGCGGGCCGTGTCTATATTCAAGTGGTTACGGTTTGGGCTTTCCACCTTTCAAATTCTGCTTGTCCCTCCGGGGACTGATAGAATTCCTGTATCCGCGGCAGCAGGAAGCGGGCGAACTGTTCCAAATCTTCCATCGGAACTTGCGGCCCCTGTGCGGCGGGTTGGGAAACAAGGGGTTTCGCCTTTTTTGTCATGTATTACATTCAGCGCATAGGCTTTCCTTTCCGCAAAGGTATCTCACTTTGCTGTTATAAGATTTTTTGTACACACCTCTCCTTTGTAGCTCGCGCCGCAGCGGCGCGTCCAAAGTGCCAGTTATGGGGTAAACATCCCTCGTTTCATGTGTAAAGTCTGCCGGGCGGCAAGAGGTGTTGGCGAAGTTATGCGCAAACTGATTTTGGGGAAATACTTTCCTGCTGCCTACACATTCCGGCCTGCTTTTCGCGGTCTGCGCACAAGGTCATTCCGTCCTCCGCACATTTCAAGATACACACCGCTTTACCTGATGTCAAGTTTGGCGGCAGACGGATACAAAAAGCAAAATCCGAACGCGCCCTCATACAAGAGCAGGTTCGGATTTGCTGGTAATGGTGGACCTGGAGGGATTCGAACCCTTGACCTCTGCGATGCGAACGCAGCGCTCTCCCAACTGAGCTACAGGCCCGTATTTTGTTGGCGACGGTGTTAAGTTTAATCCATACGCTGCGAAAAGTCAAGGGGGGCGGGGGCTTTTTGCCCGCCTTTTTTGCGGGCACGGCCGCCGGCGCGGGCCCAGGCCGGCAGCGCAAAAGGCATCGGCGGGCGGGCCGAAAGGAGAAAATACGAGTAAATAATGAACAAAATATCATAAAACAGATAAATCATGAATAAAGCGAACAAAAACGAACATTCCGCACCCATTGATTTCTACGCGATTATGCGTTATATTTGGAAACGCAGGATTTTCAAAAACAAGCCGGTATGCCGGCCGTGCGTTCTCGGGACAGGGGGGATCGGAATGGAGCCTGTGGTACTGGCGGCCTATACGCGCCATTATACGCAGCTGCCTTTGCTGCAAAGCGCCGCGTGCGTGGAATATGCGCTTTATGAGGATGGCGGGCAGCTGTACATCAAGGCGGCCCGCAACGGCGGCCAGGCTCTGGCCGTCTGCCCCCTGCCCGGTGCCGCGCCCGCCTATGCGCGCGACCTGCTGCGCTATCTGTACGAGAACGCTGTCGCGGTGGAGCATATCCGGGATGTCATTGCGGATCTGCGCGCCTGAAAACGGGCCCGCCCTTGGTATCGGACGCAATGAAAAAATGTACAGGAGGGGTTCCTTATGGAAAAAGTGACCGCATTGCTGGCCGATGCCGAAGCCGGCCAGAACGAGGCGGCCCAACTTTACAACCAGACCTCGCCCATCGTGGAATTTTGCGCGGCCGTACACGATGCGCCCCGCCTGATGGAACTGCTGCGCGCGGGGCTGCGCCCGCAGGTGCTGGTGTTGGATGCCGCTTTGCCCGGCGGCGCCGCCCTGCCGCAGCTGCTGCGCCTTGTGCGCATGGTGAACCCCGCCTACCGGCCGCATATCGTAGCGACCCTGCCGCCCGTGCGCGCGGCACAGTATAAAAACCTCTTGACGTTGGACGTGGATTCCATTATCTTTAAACCGTACACCCTGCGGGAACTGTTCAACGCGGTTTGCGCGGCGGCCCTTCAGGAGCCGGAATACCGGCTGTATATCCTGCACACCGCCCTGCAGGAACTTTTGTGCCGGCTGCAGGCCGGTATCGGCGGCCGCGGCGCGGCGTATCTTGAGGATATGATGCGCCTGGCGCTGCTGCCCCGGCAAGACCGCACGCTGGGGGAACTGTACGCCGCGGTGTCCGCCCGGCAGCAGCTCAGCGTGGGGGCGGTCATATCCGCCATTGGGCGGCTGACGGCCAGCGTCAACGCGGCGGATACGCCGGCCCGCGCGGCCCTGTGTGCGGCCAACGGCCTTGCACCGGATGCCCGGCTGACCAACGGCCAGTTGGTGTACGGCGTAGAGGAGTATCTGCGCCGGACGCTGCGTTTATAATCAGGTTCGCGTCACAAGGCGGGCAAACTGTGGAACGATGGGAGCCCTGCCGCCAGCCAGAGAGGAACAACTATGCCATACCTTGCCGATACACCCCTCACCCCGGAACAGGAGGAGGAACTGGCCCTCGCACTGCGCGGCGGGCTCAAAGGGCGTTTCGCCAGCAGCTTCAGCGTGCTGCAGGGCGGCATCGACGCGCTGGAACGCAGCCTTATGCAAAACGCAAAACCGGCCATGCAGATGCAGATCGGCGATATTTTGCGGCAGATGCAGTGCCACCTTACCAAACTGGAACGCCTTGCCGAGACCACCGCCGACCTGGCGCTGCGGCATACGCTGGGCAGCGATGCCCCGCCCCGCTGCATCGAGCTGGTGGGCTACCTGCAAAAGCTGTGCGGCACCGCCAATGAGGAGCTGGAGCGCCTGCACTACCCCGCGCAGATGTGCCTTCAGGCGGAGGGCACCTTTTACACCGAAAGCGAAACCGGCGCGGTCAACGCCCTGTTCGCGCAGCTGCTCTCCAACTCCGTCAAGGCGCGCGCGGATGCCCACATCACACTGCGGTGCGCGCCGGACGGCACCCTGCTGTATACGGACGACGGCCCCGGCCTTGCGCCGCAGCAGCGCGCCCTGCTGCAAAACGGCATGGAGCAGACAAAGGCGGATCGGCTGGATACCCTGGGGCTGCTGGCGGTCGCCGCGTATGCGGCGGAGCTGGGCTGGAAGCTGGACCTGCCCGAAACGTCGTCCGGCTTTGCGCTGAGTCTGTGCGCGCAGGCTGCCCGGCCCCCGCAGGCGGCAACGCTGCAAAGCACCGCCGCCGAGGAGCAGTACCGCGCGCAGCAGCTCACCGCCTGCCTGCGGCGGGAATTCACCGCCGCCCTGCCCCCGCGTTGAGCCTCAAAAAGCCATGCGGCGGGCACGTCCTCAGACTGTCGAAAAAGGGGGACGAAATGCCTTTTGGCGTGTTTGTAGGGGACGGCCTCCGGACATCCCGCAAACGTTCCGCCGTTGCAACGTTCACGGGGCGTCGAGGACGCCGCCCCCTACAGTTTGCCTTGGGATCGCAGTTGACTTTTTTGACACGCTGGGGCGTGCCCGCCGCATGGCGGGCACGCCCTTCACCCTTGCGGGCAGGGACGCACAGGTTCAAAGCGCCCCCGCCGGCGGGGTGTCCTCCTCGCCGGCGGGCGCGGTCAACGTGTCGAGCAGCTGGGCGTAGATCTCGCTGCCGTGGGCGATAAAGCGGTTTTTCACCGTCTCGGCCGTCCCGGCGTCCGGCATGGCCAGCCGCAGCGAGAAAATCTCCCCTTCGGCGTCGCGCAGGGTGCACGCCACCGTCCAGCCGGCCTCTGCGTGCTCCACCCGGGCGTGGTTGACGGCGGCCTTCCGCTTCCAGTCCGCCACGCGGCGGGCGGCGCGCAAAGCGGCTTCGCGCACGCTGCGGGGCAGGTCGCCCCCCAGCTCCCGCGCAACGGTGGCGCCCTTTTCACTGGGGGCATAGCCTTCGGCCCCGGCCGTGATAAGGCCCCCGCGCTCCAGCTCCGCCAACGCGCTGGAAAGCTCAAAATAATTCACGAGCTGCTCCTGCAAAAGCGCGCCCTCCAGCGTGGCGCGGGGCAGGGGCGCCAGCTCGGCGATAAGGTAACAGAGCAGAATGCGGATCTGGGCGCTGTCATTCAGCCCGCCCAGCTTTACCCCCGCGGTAAACGCGTCCGGCATGGCGGCCCCTCCTTTCGCGGTGCTACCGGGATTATAGCATTTCCCCCGCGGGAATACAAGCGCTCACACAAACACCGTCTCGATCTGCTTGCGGCTCTGCGGGGTGGAATAGGTCCACCGGCGGATGGGGCCGCGCGTCACAAAATAATGCGGCTCGAACCGCAGCGGCTGGCCCAGGTTTTTGTTGACCACCACCAGCTTGATCTTCATCTTGTCCGGCAGGATGTTTTTGATATACACGCTCACCGCCTGGCCGGGGCGCAGGGTGGGGTCGGCCTCGGCGAGGCCCGCCAGGTTGGGCGCGATCTCGATGAACACGCCGTACTCCTCCACGCTGCGCACGATGCCCACCACCGTCTCGCCGGCGGCAAAGCAGGCGGCGTTCTCGCTCCAGGTGCCCAGCAGCTCGCGCAGGGTCAGCACGATGCGCCCCTGTGCGTCGCGGCTTTTGACGGCGCACAGCAGCTGCTGGCCCACCGCCACCCGGTCCGCCGGTGAGGCGATGCGCGACACCGACAGGCAGTCGATGGGCAAAAGCGCCGAGATGCCGCACCCCACATCGCAGAACGCGCCAAAATTCTCGATGTGGGTCACGGTGCAGGGGATGACGGCGCCGCATTCCAGCCGGTCCAGATAATTTTCCCGGCAGGCGCGCTGCGCCGCCGCGCGGGACAACACAAACACCTCCTGCCCGGTCTCGTCCCGCTCGGTGCCGGTGATGACAAAACAGGTCGGCCGGCCCACCCGGATCAGCACGGCAATGTCCTTGACCGTCTCGCCGGGGGCGGGGTCGACGCATTGCGTGTAGGGCATATAGGCGCGCTGCCCGCACACCTCAAACCGCAGGCGGCGCGCGGTATCGAACGCCAGCGCGGTGCTTTGCAAAATCTCATGGGCGGCGATGCAGTGTTCCAGCTCCTCACGGCGCAGGCGGTTGGCGCTGCGGCACAGCCCTTCGGCACGGTATTCCAACATTTGCGGTTCCTCTTTTCTTCCAGTGTTCCGCCGGGAGGCGGTCATTCATTTGTATGCGGCGGGGGTGTTGGCAAAAACTTCCCTTCGCGGTATAATAGGCGCAGCAGCCAAAATACGGGAGGTGCGCCCATGGACGTCCGTGTGGGGGATACCATCGAGACACGCAAACCCCATCCCTGCGGCAGCCGCCGCTTTGCCGTGCTGCGCGTCGGCATGGATTTCAAGATCAAATGTACGGGCTGCGGGCACGAGGTCATGCTGCCGCGCGCACGCATCGAAAAAAACATCAAAAAGGTGCTGCGCCCCGCGCCGCCCGCCCCGTAAGCCCGCCGCCAAACACTTTCGCTTTGGAAGGAGACGCGCTGTATGCCCCGGCCGCTTGCCCAACAACTGCATGAACTGGAACGCCGCCACGCGGAGCTTGCCCACCGCATGGCGGAGCCGGCCGCCGCGGCCGACCCCGCCGCCTATGCCCGCCTCATGCGGGAATATAAGGAGCTGGCCCCCCTCGCCGAGGCCGCGCGCGCCTATGCGGCGCTCACCGCCGAGATGGCCGAGGAGGAGGAAGCCCTGGCCGCCTCCACCGACGCGGCGTTCAATGAGATGGTACAGCAGGAATTGCGCGAAAACAGGCAAAAATTGGCAGCAATGGAAGAAAATATCCAAATCCTCCTGCTGCCCAGGGATGAAAACGATGACAAAAGCGTCGTGCTGGAGCTGCGTGCCGGGGCCGGCGGCGAGGAGGCCGCGCTGTTTGCCCACAGCCTGTGGCGCATGTACAGCATGTACGCGGCGCGCTGCGGCTGGCAGTGCGAGGTCGACAACCTCAACGAAACGGAGCTTGGCGGCGTCAAGGAGCTGGTTTTGAGCGTCGAGGGCGCCGGCGCTTACAGCCGCCTCAAATACGAGAGCGGCGTGCACCGCGTGCAGCGTGTGCCCCAGACCGAAACGCAGGGCCGCATCCACACCTCCACCGTCACGGTCGCCGTCATGCCGGCGGCCGAGGAGGTGGACCTTGTTCTGGACGCAAAGGATCTGCGCATCGACACCTTCCGCGCCTCCGGCGCCGGCGGGCAGCATATCAACAAGACCTCCTCGGCGGTACGCGTCACCCACCTGCCCAGCGGCATGGTGGTGGAATGCCAGGACCGCCGCAGCCAGTGGGAGAACAAGGACCGCGCGCTGAAAATTTTGCGCAGCCGCCTGCTGCAGCAAAAGCAGGCGGACTATGACGCCGCCTACAACGCCCGCCGCCAAAGCCAGGTGGGCAGCGGCGACCGCAGCGAGAAGATACGCACCTACAACTTCCCGCAGGACCGCGTGACCGACCACCGCATCGGCCTGACGCTGCACGGTCTGCAGGGCGTGCTGGACGGCGACCTGGACCGCATCGTCGGCCCTCTCATCGCCGATGACCGGCAGAAAAAGCTCCGCGCGCAGGGGCGGGAACCGTAAAAAAGGCAGGGAGGGGGAGGGGGCTCATGTGGCTGCTGTTTGCGCTTTTGTCCGCCGTGTTCGCGGCGCTGACCTCGATTTTGGCCAAGCTCGGCATCGAAGGCGTTGATTCCACCCTTGCCACCGCGGTGCGCACGGTGGTGGTGGTCGGCATGGCGTGGGCGATGGTGTTCCTCACCGGCGCGCAGGGCGGCCTTGCGCACATCGGGCGCAAAAGCTGGCTGTTTTTGATCCTGTCCGGCCTTGCCACCGGCGCCTCGTGGCTGTGCTACTACCGCGCGCTGCAGATCGGCGAGGCGTCGAAGGTGGTGCCGGTGGATAAGTTCAGCGTCGTCATCACGCTGGTGCTGGCGGCCGTGTTCCTGCACGAGGGCCTGACGCTCAAGTCCCTCATCGGCTGCGCGCTCATCGCCGCCGGCACCGTCCTCATCGCGCTGTAAGATCCCGGTTTTATGATTGGAGGGAAAGCTGTGACGGATCGTGAAATACTTGAGATCGCCATGCGCCAGTCCGCCGAGGACATCGGCTGCCGCGCAGAGGATCTCAAGGCAGATCAAAATATTGTTCTTCCTTTTAGGAAGGGGCAGGGCGCCCGCAAGTATCTCAAGGAGCCCATCACCTGCAACCTCGTCTCGTACGGCAGCAACGTCGTGGCGGCGTCCATTGACGAAACGCGGGAAGTGGTGGCCGAGTATGTCGGGAAATTCCGGTTTTATGCCTGCTTTGAGACGCCGGCTATGCATTGGCTGAATGAGCGCCTGCTGGCAAAGGGCCATAAAATCTGCTTCATGGCCGAGTATTATCTGCCGGTTTTAAGCCGCATCCCCGACCTTGTGTGCCCATATGAGACGCGCACGCTCACGCGGGAGGATTTCGGGCCGCTGTATCTGCCGGAATGGGGCAACGCGCTCTGCAAGGACCGCCCGCAGCTGGATGTGCTGGGCGTCGGCGCCTATGACGGGGGCCGGCTGGTCGGCCTGGCCGCCTGCTCGGCCGACTGTGAGGCCATGTGGCAGATCGGCGTGGATGTTCTGCCGGCCTGGCGCCGGCAGGGCATCGCCTGCGCGCTGACGAGCGCGCTCGCCAAAGAGATCCTGGCCCGGGGCAAGGTCCCGTTTTACTGTACCGCCTGGTCGAACATCCGCTCGGCCCGCAACGCTGCCAAAAGCGGCTTCCTCCCCGCCTGGGTGGAGATGACCGCCAAGCCGGCAACGATCGTTGACGGAATGAATCTTTGATTTTCAAACCCCGTTTTCTGCTTTCCAAAGGAGCTTCTTATGCCCACCTCTTATAACACCCAACTCCTGCCCGCCGATGCCGCCGGCATCGCGCTGGCGGCACGGTATTTAAAAGAAGGCATCCCCTTCGCGCTGCCCACCGAGACGGTCTACGGCATCGCGGCCGACGCCGCCAACGATGCCGCCGTGCGCGCTGTTTTTGCCGCCAAGGGCCGCCCGCAGGACAACCCCCTCATCGTGCATATCGCGGATATGGCCCAGCTGGAGGGCATCGCGGCCGGCGTGCCGGCGCGCGCCCAAAAGCTCGCCGCCGCTTTCTGGCCGGGGCCGTTCACCATGGTGCTGCCGCGCGGGCCCAGGGTCTGCGATGCCGCCACCGCCGGGCTGGATACCGTCGGCGTGCGTATGCCCAGCCACCCCGTGGTGCAGGCGGTCATCCGCGCGTCCGGCGTGGCGTTCGCCGCGCCCTCGGCCAACCTGTCCGGCCGGCCCAGCCCCACCACCGCCGCCGATACCCTCGCCGATATGGCCGGCCGCCTGCCGCTGATTTTGGACGGCGGCCCCTGCGCCATCGGGGTCGAGAGCACCGTCGTCAGCCTCACGGGCGAAAAGCCCGTGCTGCTGCGCCCCGGCGCCGTCACCAAAGAGCAGATGGAGGCCGTTTTGGGCGAGGAGGTGTTGCTTTCCGGTGCCATCCTCGAAAAATTGCAGCCGGGGCAGCAGGCCCGCAGCCCCGGCATGAAATACAAACACTACGCCCCCAAAGCCGAGCTCACGCTCGTCAAGGGCAGTTTGGAGGCGTTTGCCGCCTATGCCGCCGCGCACGCCGCGCCCGGCGTGTGGGCGCTCTGCTTTGACGGCGAGGGCAAGAACCTGCCCCTGCCCTGCATAGAATACGGCAGTGAAACGGACGCCGCCGAGCAGGCCCGGCGCCTGTTCGCCGCGCTGCGCGCGCTCGATGCCCGCGGCGCCAAAGCCGCGTTCGTGCGCTGCCCGGCACAGACCGGCGTGGCCCTGGCCGTCTACAACCGCCTGCTGCGCGCGGCGGCGTTCCGGGTGGTGGAAGCATGAGGTGGGTGGGCATCACCGGGCGCTCCGGCAGCGGCAAATCCAGCGTCACGGCGTATCTGGCCGCGCAGGGCTGCGCCTGCGCCGACGCCGACGCGCTGGCCCGGCGGCTGCTGGCCCCCGGCAGCGCGGGCGCCGCGGCGCTGCTGCCGCGCTTGCAAAAAGCGTTCGGGTATGATATCGTAGACGCCGGCGGCGCGCTGGACCGCCGCCTGCTGGCCCGCCGCGCCTTTGCGACACCGGAGGGCACGCGCGCGCTTAACGCCATCGCCCACCCGGCGCTGCTGGCGCTGGCCGGGGCCGAGGCCCAAAAAGCCGAACAGGCGGGCCACCGTCTGTTTATCCTCGACGGCGCCGCCATCGTCGGCGGCATTTTTGAGGCAAAATGTGATGTGCTGGTGCTCGTCACCGCGCCGTATGCCGAAAGCGTGCGCCGCATCTGCGCGCGCGACGGCCTGACCGGGGCCGAGGCCCGCCGGCGCCTCGGCGCCCAAACGCCGGAGTCGGCCCTGCGCGCCAGGGCCGACTATATCCTTGAAAACACCGGCACCCCGGCCGAACTGCAGGCAAAAGCCGCGGCCCTGCTGGCCTGGCTGCGGCGCCTGCCGTAATACCGATGCACCTGTAAGGAAATCTATGACCAAAAAAACCGCCCGCCGCCTGCGCGCGGCCGTTACCCTGCTGGCCTGCCTGCTGCTTGTGGGCACGCTGCTGTTTTTGTTCTGGGGCAAGCGCGTGGCGCGTATGCTCTACCCGCGCCGCTACGACGAATATGTCGAATATTATGCCGACAAATATTCCCTTGACCCGCTGTTGCTGTACGCCTTTATCCGCACCGAGAGCAACTTTGTGCCCACCGCACAGTCGGACGTTGGGGCGCGCGGCCTGATGCAGATCACCGAAGAAACGTTTGATTGGATCAAATCCAACATTGCGCCCGACGAGCCCCTCACCTTTGCCGACCTCGACGATCCCGAAACGAGCATCCGGTTCGGCACCTATTTTGTCAGCTACTGCCTTTTGCGGTACAACGACGATATCCCCACTGCGGCGGCCGCCTACCACAGCGGCTGGGGCACCGTGGACGACCTGCTGGCCAACGCGCGCTATACCGCCGACGGCCATACGCTGACGGCGTTCCCGTACCCCAATATGCGCGCCTATGTGCGCAAGATCGGCAGCGCCTACCGGGCATACCAAAGGCTGTACGCGGCGGGGTAGGGCCCGGCGGCGGCAGGGCGGGCGCGGCAAAACCAAAGGCGGGATTTTGCAAAAAACCTTGCAAAATCCCGCCAAACCTCTTGACAGCGGCCGCCCCTGTGCCGTATAATCAACAATGTTGCAGCCCGCGTGGCGCAGCGTCAATATGGCCCGGTAGTTCAGTTGGTTAGAACGCTAGCCTGTCACGCTAGAGGTCGTCGGTTCGAGCCCGATCCGGGTCGCCATATGCTGTTATAGCTCAGTCGGTAGAGCGCATCCTTGGTAAGGATGAGGTCGGCAGTTCGAATCTGCCTAACAGCTCCATAGAAATTCCCTCGATACTTCGTTAAGTATTCGAGGGATTTCGTTTTTTGCCGGTACGTTTTCCAAAGCGTGAAAATCCGCAAATGTTGGCCAGAATATTGAGACGGGCCAAAATTTGAGCATTTCGCCCCGGTTCGGCCTGCCCGCTGCGGCCGCGTTCTTGTCCTTGTTTTATTTCTTTCCGCTTTCCTTTGCGGCGGGCGGCGCGGGCAGCAGATGTGCCTTTTGCAGCGCCGGGGCCAGCGCCAGGTACAAAAGCACCGCGCACACCGTGCTCAAAAGTGAGTTGACGAGCGTGACCCCGCTGGCGACCTTGGCAAAGGTATCGGCGATCTGGGCCGGCTGGCCGAACAGGTAGCGGTTGCGGAAATAGCCGAGGAACGGGTCGGTAAAGACATTGACCAGCAGCCCGCTGAACGCACTGACGATGACCGCCAGCAGGTACATACCGCGCTTTTCAAAGCGGCGCTGCCCCAGCCGGAACCCGCGGTGCGCCACCGCGCCGCACACGAGCCCGATGATGAATTTGAGCAAAAAGGTCGTCACGGCGTAGCCGGGATCCCCGGCGATGACATCGGCCAGCGAAAGCCCGATGGCCCCCGCCAGCCCGCCGGACACGCCGTCCAGCAGCAGCGCCGTGAGCGCCGTGAAGGTGTTGCCGAGATGGAAGCTGGACCCCGTGCCCAGCACGTTGGGGATGCGGAAAAAGCTGTAGGCGACAAAGCTGAGCGCCGCCATGATGCCCACCATACTGATGGTTTTGACGGTAAATTTTGTTTTGGCCAGCACGGCGACAAGCACCGCCAGCGCCACCACGACGAAGAACAACAGCCACAAAAGCCCGGTATCCATAAAAAACCACCCTCTCTATGTGCCCGCCGGCTTGACAAAGCGCGCCGCGCGGGGTATGCTCCCAGTATAGCCGCATCTGGCCTTATATAAATAGCCAGTTTTTATCTTTTTTACCGGGCCAGCTGTGCCGGGGAGGGGCCGCTTATGATCACGTTGGACGCCGCCGAAAAAATGCCGTTGTATGAGCAGCTGTACGCCGCGCTGGCGGCGGATATCCGCGCCGGGGCGCTGGCGCCGGGCAGCGCGCTGCCGGGGCGCCGCGCGATGGCCGCGCGCCTTGGCGTGAGCGTGAGTACGGTGGACACCGCCTACCAGATGCTGGCGGCCGAGGGCCTGGCCGAGGCAAAACCGCGGCGAGGCTTTTTTGTGCAGGAGACGGGCGGGCTTCTGCACACCCACGCGCGGGTGCGCCAAAGCCCGCCGCCCGCCGCGCCCGCACCTGTGCCCGCCCCCGACGGGCCGCGGTTCGACCTTTCGACCGGCAGCATCGACACGGCGCTGTTCCCGGCGCGCAGCTGGGGGCGTATCCAGCGGGAGCTTTTGTACCAGTGCCCGGCGCTTTTGCAGCGCGGCGAGATGCAGGGCGACGCGGGGCTGCGCGCGCAGATCGCCGCCTATCTGGGGGAGTACCGCGGCGTGGACTGCGCGCCGGAGCAGGTGGTGGTGGGCGCCGGCATCGAGTATCTGCTGGGGTGCCTGGCGCATCTGTTCGCGGGGGGCGTGGCGGCGGTGGAGAACCCCGGCTACCACCGCACGCGGGCGGTGCTGGAGAACAGCGGCATCCCCTGCCGGCTGGTGGGCATCGACGCCGGCGGCCTGCGGGTGGAGGCGCTGGCCGGGAGCGGCGCGAACCTTTGCTATGTAACGCCGAGCCATCATTTCCCCACCGGGGTGACGATGCCGGCCCCGCGCCGCGCCCGGCTGCTGGCCTGGGCGAACGCCGCGCCGGGGCGCTATATTTTGGAGGACGACTATGACTCGGAGTTCCGCTTTGACACCCGCCCCCTGCCCAGCCTGCAGGGTATGGCGGGGCCGGACGGGCCGGTGGTCTACCTGACCACCTTCAGCAAAAGCCTGGCGCCCGGCATCCGCATCGCCTGCATGGTGCTGCCGCACAGCCTGCTGGGGCGGTACCGGCGGGATTTTGCGGTGTACGCCAACACCGTGAGCCGCGTTGAGCAGGAGACGCTGTGCCGGTTCATGGCCGGGGGGTATTTCACGCGGCACCTTGCGCGTATGCGCCTTGCCTACAAGCACCGCATGGAAGCCTTCGCCGCGGCGCTGCGCGCGGCGCTGGGCCCGGGGCTGAAGCTCACGGCCACGCACAGCGGGCTGCATTTCCTGCTCACGCTGGGGGGCGCCGGCGGCGAGCGGGCGATGGTGGCGGCGGCCGCCGCCGAGGGCGTGCGGCTGCGCGGTTTGAGCGAATATTACATGGCCGATGCCGGCGCCTGCGCGCCCGATACCGTCGTGGCCGGCTACGCCGCCCTGCCGGCGCAGGACATCCCCGCCGCGGCCGCCGCGCTGGGGCGCGCGTGGGGCCCCCTCAGCCCAGCAGCGCCGCCGCGCGGGTGAGGGCCTCCGGCGTGAGCTGCTCCCCGCCGGCGGCGTCGGTGGTGGGCAGGGCGTCGTATTCAATGGCAAGGTCCGGCCGGTCGGCCAGCCAGGCAAGGGTCTGCTCCAGCGCGTGCAGGTCCTGTGCGGAGAGGTCGGTCAGGGTGCGGGCGCTCTGCTCCCGCGCGGCGGGCACGAGCTGCGCCAGGCCGGCGGGGTCGGCGCGCAGCAGGGCGCTCCACACCAGCGCGCGCAGCGCGGGGAGCGGGGCCTCGGCGCGGGCGTTTTGTAAAAATGCCTCGCAGGAGGCGGGCGTCAGCGCGGCTGTCCCGTCCGCCCCAAGGCCCAGCGCCTGCCGCGCCGACGCCGGCAGGAAGGGGCGGGTGTCCAGCTGTGCGGTCCGCTCCGCCGGCAGCAGCGCCGCGTAGGTGGCGGGGGTGGCGGCAAAGTAGTGCTGCGGTTCCACGCCCACCGTCTGCCCCAGCAGCTGCGCCGCGCGCGCCGGCCCGGCGGCAAGATAGCACGCCGCCAGGGTGGTCTGGCCGGAGGGCGCCTGCACCAGCGCTGCGCCGGGCACCGCGCACAGCGTGACGGCGGCCCCCGGCCCGTCGATGCGGGCAAGCAGGAATTCCGGCTCCTCGCCCTGCACCGCCAGCAGCAGCCGGTGGGCGGTCTGCGCGCCCGCCGCCACCGGCACGCCGCTCTGCGCCGCGTCGACGCCGATGAGCGCCCGCTGCTGCTGGCGCTGGTCGACCAGGAAGGCCGTGGCCGCCACCATGGGCAGCAGCAGGGCCAAGGTCAGGATCAGGCTCCGGCAGAACCATCCAAAACCCGTAGTGCGTGGATGCATAAACGACCCCTCTTTGCAGCAAACTTCAGGTATAGTTTGGGCCGCGCGGCCCGGCGCTATACCGAAACAACGCTGTACAAAAGAAGGAGTGGGACACCATGCTGCACGAACCTTTTGGCCCCGCGGGCGCGGGCGATACCGATTTCTGGACCGATATCCCCGAGGGCGCCGATATGCTGCCCGGCACCCTGCCGGGGGAGGACAGTGACGCCATCGGCACGCTGAACGTGCTGGGCGGCGCCGCGCGCCTGAACGCCGCGGAGCCCGCAAGCCCCAACATTTTTACCAATATGCCGGTCCTGCACGACCGGCCCGACGGCGAAGGCGGCCGCACCGAGCGCATCGACAACGCCTACGGCATCCTCGGCCCCGCCGACGATGACCCGCTTGGCAGCTGGACCGGCGTGCCCGCCGATGAGGACGAGGCCCCCACCCAGGACGCCGACGACCTGTAAGCCTGCACTTTACAAAAGAGGGGTTCGGCCCTGCCGGCGCAGCCGGCAAAGCCGAACCCCTCTTTTGCTCATAGTTTGCCCGCGCCGGCGGGGTATTTTGTCAGGCGCGGGGGCTTTGGGGGTGGTTTTGGGCGGTTTTCGGGCTTCGCTGCTTTCCCCAAAAAGCGCGGGGGGCGGGCGGTATCCTTGCCTTACACATCGAAAAGCTCAGGAGGAACCGCCCATGCCCGCCACCCTCAGGCCCGGCCCTGCCGGCCCCGCCGCCCCTGCCGCGGCGAAAAAGCAACGTTTCCACATCCCTCGCCCGGCCCTGCCGCCGAACGCCCGCCTTTTTGCGCTGCTGTGGCAGGGCGCGGCGCTGGGCGCCGGCTTTGTGCTGGCCGGCGGGCGCGTGCTGGGTGCCGCGCCCTTTGGCATTGCCTTTTTGCTGGGCTGCGCGCCGGGGTATGCCCTGGCCGGGGCGGTGGGGGCGGCCGCGGGCAGCCTGCTGATGCTGCCCGCCGCCGTGGCCCTGCCCACCCTCGCGGCGCTGGCGGCCGCGCTGGCGGCGCGCCTCCTGCGGCGGGAAGCGTTTGCCCCCGCCGCCGTGGCCGCGTGCGCCATGCTGCTGGCGGGGCAGGGGGTGGCGGCGTGGCGGCTGGGCAGCGCGCCGCTGCTGTGGGCGGCGGTGCTCACCGCGATTTTGGCGGTGGGGGCGGGGCTGGCCATCCGCACATCGCCGGTACATACGGCGCGCGGGGCGTGCCTGTGGCTGGGCCTGCTCATCGTGTGCTGCCAGCGGGCGGCACCGTTCGGGCTTATGCCGGGGTTGGCGCTGCTCGCGGCGGCCGGGCTGGCGGCCGTTTGGGGCGCGGGCTCCAGCGCGGGCGCCGCGGCCTGCCTGGCATGGGCGGCGGCGCTGGCCTGTGCCCGGCCGGACCTGTGCGGCGCCGCGTTGGCGGCGGGCACGGCGGCGCTGGCGGCGGGGGTGGCCGTACACGGGGCGCGGCGCCGCTGCGCCGGGGCGTTTGCCGCCGTGTTTGCCGTGCTGGCGCTGGTGCTGCCGCACCCGCAAACCCTGCTGCCCGCGCTGTTGAGCGGGCTGGCCGGGGCGGCGCTGTTCGTTTTGCTGCCCGCAAACTGGCTGACGGCGCTCCTCCCCGCCGCCGAGGAGCCCGCCCCCGCCCAAAGCACCGGCGCCAACGCCGCCGTGGCGGGGCGGCTTTCGGCGGTGGCGCAGGCGCTTGCCGATGTGGGCGATACCGTCAACGCCGTGTGCGCGCACGGCGCGCCCCCGCGCGGGGAGAATTTTGATTTCGTCGTCGATTACACCGCGCGGCGCCTGTGCCAGGGCTGCCGCCAGCGGGAGCGCTGCTGGATACACAGCTATTCCGGCATGGTGGACGGGCTGTACCACCTGAAGGCCCCCCTGGAGGCGCGCGGCAAGGTGGAGATCGAGGATCTGCAGGGTATGCTTTCGGCCTGCGCCCACCCCAGCGACCTGTGCGCGGCGGTGGGCCACGGGTACCGGCTGTGGCGCAGCCGCCGCCAGACGCGCGCCCGCGCCGCCGTTTTGCGCGCCGCCCTGCGCGACCAGTACACCGCCGTGGCCGAGGCGCTGGCCCAGCTGGCGGGGCAGATGGGCGCCGCCGGCCTGCCCGACCCCAAGCGGGAGGCACGGGCCGCCCGCCTGTTTGCCGAGATCGGGCTGGAGGCGCTGGAATGCAGCGTTTCGACCGACCTGTACGGCCGCATGACCGCCTGTGTGACGGTGGCGCGTGCGGCCTTTGCCCCCGAGGAGCTCGCCGCCCTGACGCAGGAGCTCGGCCATGCCTGCCAGCGGGATCTTGCGCTGCCGGAAGTGCGCGCCCGCCATACCGTGACCACCCTGACCTTTGCCGAGCGCCCGCAGTTTTGCGCGGTGTTCGGCGCCGCCAACCATCCCGCCGCCGGCCAGAGCGTGAGCGGCGACGCGTGCGAGCAGTTTTGCGACGGCGCCGGCCGTGCCCGCCTTTTGCTGTGTGACGGCATGGGCACCGGCCCCGCCGCCGCCGTGGACGGCCGGATGGCCGCCCGCCTGTGCGCGGAGCTTTTGCGCGCCGGGTTTTCGGCCGAGAGCACGGCGCGGCTGGTGAACATCGCGCTCGGGCTCAAAAACGGGGAGCAGGAATCCGGCGCCACGCTGGACGTGTGGACGGTGGACCTGTATACCGGGCGTGCCACGGGGTACAAGGCCGGCGGCGCGCCGAGTTTCCTGATACGGGGCGGCGTGCCCCGCGCTTTGGAGGACGGCGGCGGCCTGCCGATGGGCATTTTGGATACGGCGGTGGGCCGTGCCGCGGCGCTGACGCTCAACGAGGGGGACATCCTGGTGGCGGTGTCGGACGGGGTGCTTGCCGCCGGCAGCGACCGCCTGCTGCAGCAGCTGGCCCAATGCGCCCGTCTGGGCCAGACCCCGGCCGAGCTGGCGCGGGCCGTGGCGGACGCCGCCGTGCAGGGCGGCGCCAAAGACGACTGCACCGTGCTCGCCCTGCAGCTTCTGCGCGCCTGAGGGGCGCCGCGCGCCCCGCCCGCCCGCGTTTTGGGGCCGGGTTTTGCCCGCCGGAGGGGGCTGTTTGTTTATTTTTCGCATTTTTCATAAAAAACTGTTCCCAAACGGCTGAATTTGTGGTAAAGTAGAAAACAGGGCGGCGGGGCCCTGTTGGCCTGTGCCCGCCGCTGTGCCAGGAAAATATTCTACGCCGGGCGGCGCCGCCCCCGGCGCGAAAAGAGGTTACATCCTATGGACTACGCAAGCAAAGACATCCGCAACATCCTTGTGGCCGGGCATTCCGGCTGCGGCAAGACCACGCTGGTGGAGGCGCTTTTGTATATGAGCGGCGCGACCGAGCGCATGGGCCGCGTGGAGGACGGCACCACCGTAAGCGACTTTGACCCCGAGGAGGCCCGCCGCAAGGTGTCGCTCAACGCCAGCATCGTGCCGGTGGAAAGCGGCGGCATCAAGTACAATTTTATCGACGTCCCCGGCCTGTTCGATTTTGAGACGGGCGCCGTGGAGGGCGCCGCCGCGGCCGAGAGCGTGCTGGTGTGCGTTTCGGGGCGGTCGGGCGTTTCGGTCGGCGCCGAAAAGGCGTACCGGCTGGCCGTCAAGCACAACAAGGCCCGCATGATCTTTGTGACCAAGATGGACCTTGAAAACGCCGACTATTTCAAGATCCTCGAAAGCCTCAAGACGGAGTTCGGCCCCAGCGTGTGCCCCGCCGTGGTGCCCACCCGCCTGGACGACGGCACCGTCGTATACGTCAACCTGTTCAGCCGCAAGGCGTTCAAGTATGAGGGCGGCAAACAGATCCAGATCGACCTGCCGGACATGGGCCACCGGCTGGAGGGGCTCATCGCCGCCATGGACGAGGCCATCGCCGAGACGGACGAAGAGCTGATGATGAAGTTCTTTGAGGGCGAGCCCTTCACCACCGAGGAGATCGTGCGCGGCATGGCCGCGGGCGTGCGCAGCGGCCAGATCACGCCGGTGTTCTGCGGCAGCGCCGTCAACCGGCAGGCGCTGGATATGCTGCTGTTCAACATGAAGGAGCTGCTGCCCGGCGGCGATACCGCCGCCGCCACCGCCACCGATGCCGACGGCAACGAGGTCTCCCTCACCGCCGACCCCGCCGCCCCGCTGTGCGCCTACGTCTTTAAGACGGTGGCCGACCCGTTCGTGGGCAAGCTGAGCTACATCAAGGTGCTTTCCGGCAAGCTGGTGGGCGGCGCCACCGTGACCAACGCCCGCACCAACCAGGCCGAGCGCCTTGGCAAGACGGTGACGGTGTGCGGCAAAAAGCAGACCGACACCCCCGCCATCGTGGCCGGCGACATCGGCGCCGTGGCCAAGATGAGCGCCCGCACCGGCGACACGCTGTGCGACGCGGCGCGCGTGGTCAGCCTGCCGGCGCCGGTGTACCCCATCGCCACCTACCGCATGGCGGTGCGCGTGGCCAAGAAGGGCGACGAGGGCAAGGTCTCCGGCGCCATCGGCCGCCTGATCGAGGAGGACCCCTCCATCACCTATGTGATGGACCCTGAGACGCGCCAGCAGGTCATCGCGGGGCTGGGCAGCGTGCACCTGGAGGTGGCCGTCGCCAAGCTCAAGAACAAGTTCGGCGTCGAGATCACGCTGGAGGAGCCGCGCGTGCCCTACCGTGAATCCATCCGCAAGACCTTCAAGGCGCAGGGCCGCCACAAAAAGCAGACCGGCGGCCACGGGCAGTTCGGCGATGTGTGGATCGAATTCAGCCCCTGCGAGGGCGATGACATCCAGTTTGAGGAAAAGGTGTTCGGCGGCAGCGTGCCCAAGAACTTCTTCCCGGCTGTGGAAAAGGGCGTGCGGCAGGCCGCCGAGAAGGGCGTGCTGGCCGGCTACCCCATGGTGGGCATGAAGGCCACCCTGCTGGACGGCAGCTACCATCCGGTGGACTCCAGCGAGATGGCGTTCATCATGGCGGCCAAGCTCGCCTACAAGGCCGCCGTGCCGCAGGCCGGCCCGGTGCTGCTGGAGCCGGTGGGCACCCTGCAGGCCCATGTGCCGGCCGACAACACCGGCGATATCATGGGCGAGGTCACCAAGCGGCGCGGCCGTGTGCTGGGCATGAGCCCCGACCCCGAGGCCCCGCACCAGCAGGTGGTGGAGGCCGAGATCCCCATGGCCGAAATGCAGGATTTCACCACCTTCCTGCGGCAGCTCACCCAGGGGCGCGGCTGGTACACCTTTGATTTTGTGCGGTATGAGACGCTGCCCCAGATGCTGGAGGCCAAGGTCATCGAGCAGGCCAAGGCCCTGGGCAACCTGGCCGGCGACGACGAGTAAGCACCCCGATACAGGCAAGGCCCCCGGGCCGCCGAATGGCGGCCCGGGGGCCTCAGTGTGACAAAAAAGTCAACTGTGATTCCAAGGCATACTGTAGGGGGCGGCGTCCTCGACGCCCCGTGAACGTTGCAACATCGGAAAGTTTGCGGGACGTCCGGAGGCCGTCCCCTACAAATACTCTAAAAAGCATTTCGTCCCCCCTTTTCGACAGTCTGTGGCCGCCCCCACGCACAGCGTGGGGGCGGCCTTGTGTGCAGGAATGGGGGATGGTGTTCAGGCGGGGGCTGCGCCCAACTCCCCGCGGATAAAGTCCGGCACTTCCCGCGGCTGGATGCCCAGCGCGTGCGCGAACTCGGTGTGGAGCATATTCTCCGCCTCCCGCATGGCGTTCTCCTCATAGCTGGAAAGCTGCTTGCCCACGGCCTGCCGCTCCTGCCGGACACCATAAATAGAGCGCAGCATCCGCGCCAGGGCGGCCTGGTCCCCGCTTTGCAGGGCCTCGACATAGCGAAGTTTGCGGTTCTCGGGGTCAAGGTGGCTGTAGGGGGCGGCATCCGGCAGGGCACGGATCAGGCGCAAAACGCCTTCGCGGTCCAGCGCGGGGCGCATACGCGCCATCAGCTGCTGGTTGCCGGCGGGCACGCAGATGGTCATGGAAGGGTTGTAAAGCGGTTTTAGGATGTAATAGTCCATGGCGAAATCGCCGATGCGCCGTGTTTCCAGCGCTTCGATGCGGCACACGCCGCTGGTGGCATAGGTGACCACCTGCCCGATCTCAAACATAATCGCTCCTGTTCTGTAAAGGCAAACGGTATACTTCCTTATTTATAGTATACCCGATTTCCCCAAAAAATGTCATGCGCTTTTTGTACAAAAATGTGCAACATATGAACCGATCCCTATTTGCAAACCGCCCTTTTGTGCGCTATACTGGTAAGCACAAAACCGGAAGGGGGGAGCCTTATGCCCGATATGTTGACCGCCGCCGCCTTTGCCCGCCTGCGGCTGCGTTATGGCGCCGTACCAGAGTCCGGCGAGGTGCCCGCCGCCGTCGAGCACGATTTTGCCGGCGGCCGCATGGTGGACCACTACCTTGCCACGCCCGCGCCCGGCCTGCTGGTGCAGGCGCCCGTGCAGGCGCTGGGCGGTTTGGAGGCGGTGCTGTTTTTGCAGGGCGCGGCGGAGGGGCCATGGCAGGTGGTGCTGTGCGGCGCAAAGGAGAACGCGCGCGCCGCCTTTGCGCTGCCGCAGGGCGAATGGCAGGCGCTGCTGGCCGCAAACGGCATCGTGCTGCCCGGCGAGGCGGGCTTTACACCGCCGCAAAAATCTGATTGACAAGGCCCGGCGCGCCTGATATAATGGACGAAGCTGCCCAACAGGCGGTGTCGTGTGCCCTTAGCTCAGTTGGCAGAGCACCTGACTTTTAATCAGGGTGCCCGGGGTTCGAATCCCCGAGGGCGCACCAAGCGGGAGGCCCCCCGAACAACGTTCGGGGGGCCTCCCGCTTGGTGTCCGGCCAGGGGATGCGGACGGCCGCACAGGGCGCGGGGAAACCCCGGGGGCGCACCGGAACAAACAGCCCGGGGCCCGCAATGCCCCCGATGCCAGCGCCCGGCAGGGCTCACTTCACCCCTTTTTTGTGTGCGCCCTTGCCGCGGGCCTTGAAATCGGCCTCGATACGCGCTTTCCAGCCGGCGTTGAGGGGCGCGGCCGGCGCGGCGCGCATGGCGCAGACCGTCTCGCCCACGACGTCATAGTTGAGGCGGGTACCGGCGCCGTCACTTTGGAAGGTCACCGCATGGCTGGCGCCGATGCCCATCTGCCCGGCCGTGGTCACGGCATCCATGTTGGCGCCCAGGAACAAAAACTCCCACCCATATTTGTCCTGCTCGTGCTCGATCATCGCCTTGACCTTGTCCAGCGTGTAGCGGCGGCTGGCGTTCTCCAGCCCGTCGGTGGTGATGACGAACAGCGTCTTTTCCGGCACATCCTCCGGGCGGGCGTACTTGTGGATGTTGCCGATGTGGTGGATGGCCCCGCCCACGGCATCCAGCAGCGCCGTGCAGCCGCGGGCGTAATACTCTTTGTTCGTCAGTTCCGGCACCTTCTCCAGCGGCACGCGGTCGTGCAATACGGTGATCTCCTGGTCGAACAGCACGGTGGAGACGAGCGTGTCGCCGGGTGTGGCCTTCTGCTTTTGCATCATGGCGTTGAAGCCGCCGATGGTGTCGGCCTCGACGCCGGCCATCGAGCCGCTGCGGTCAAGGATGAAAACGAGTTCGGTGCGTTGGTTTTTCATGGTCGATACCTCCGTTTTGTTTGTGCGGGTTTTGCTTACAGGCACAGTATAACGGAGGCACAGGGCAAATCGGTCGCCCGCCAGGCGACATTTTTAAGTCATGCGCCCAAAAGCGGCTGGTCAAAGGCGAACAGCGCCTCGTTGATCTCAAACACGTTGTAGTTGCCGCCGCGGATGAAATACTCGACGATGATATCGAACTTGTTGGAATGGGAGAGCGCGAACCCGGCTTTTTGCAGCATCTCCTGCACCTCGCGCTGGGGCAGCTCCAGCGCGATGGCCAGCGCCAGCACGGTCGGCTTGCTGGGCTTGTAGAATTTGTCGTTGCGGATCTTGGAGAAGAGCCGCCGGTCCACGTTCGCTTTTTTGTAGCACTGGGCGTCGGTCAGCCCGCGCTCGTCGATCTTGCGCAGCAGCATCTCGGAAAAGCTCTCGTCAAGGCGGGCCAGCGCCTCGTCCAGGGTGCGCGGCGGCCGCAGCACGGCAGCGGATACCGTGGGCGATATGGCCGCCCGCATGCCTTTTTGCAGGGCGGCCGGCGCCGGTGCGAAAGCCGCGGGCGGCATGGCCGCCGCGGGAGGGACGGCAGCCGCGGGCGGCACGGCGGCCCGCTTGCCCTTTTGCGGGGCAGCAGGCGCGGCCGGCAAGGGCGGCGGAGGCGGCAGGGCGGTGCTTAAATCGGGGGAAGCCTCTTCCCCAGCCAGGAAAACGGGCGCTCCAAACGCGGCAGGGTCATCGGCAAACTGCCGCCGGCGCTCGCGGAATGGGTCGGTATGGGCCTCCACATAGGTGTCGTCGATGTAGGTGGAAATGTCCTTGAACAGCTTTCCGCTGATTTGATAGGCGGCGCGGTCAAAGATGGCGATGTAAACGAGCATATCGTTTTCAAGCAAAAACGCGCCGATCTCCTCCACCGCCACCTGCAGGGCTTTGTCTTTCGGGTAGCCGTATGCGCCGGAGGAAATGAGAGGGAAGGCCACGCTCTCGCAGCCGTGTTCTTTGGCCAACGCCAGCGATGTGCGGTAGCAGCTGGCCAGCTTCCTGCGCTCGCCCAGCAGCCCGCCGCGCCAGACCGGCCCAACGGTGTGGATGACATATTTGCAGGGCAGCGCATAGCCGCCGGTGATCCTGGCATCGCCGGTGGCGCAGCCGCCCAGGGTGCGGCATTCGGCCAGCAGGCCCGGCCCGGCGGCACGGTGGATGGCGCCGTCGACCCCGCCGCCGCCCAGCAGGCGGGAATTGGCCGCGTTGACGATGGCGTCCACCTTCATCTTTGTAATGTCCTGGCGAATGAATTGCAGCGGCATACGATATCCCCCTTCCTTGTGCAGCGTTTGTTTGTCCCCGCCACAGGGCCCCATACTTTTTGAAACCTGAAATCTTTGGCGCGGCCTGTGGCTTTATGCGCGGGATGGCAGATATGCCTTGCCGAGCGCAACCGTCCGCCCCTGGCAGAAAAGACCCGTTGCTGGTATTTTAACATAACCGTGTGCTTCCATCAATAGCAGCGCCTTCTGCGGAACGAGCCCCTGCGCGGGCGGCTCTGCCGCACACACAACGCCCCGGGCCGCCGCCTTTTGCAAAAAAAACGCCAAAAAAGCCCCGACCCCCTAGCGCGCCGGGGCAAAATGGTGTACAATAGCTAACGTATACCGCCGCCGCGGCCCCCAAAGGCCGCGGACGCCAACGTGAGAGGGCACATCTATGGCAAAGCCGCACCGCCGTTCCCTTTGGGCAGACCTTTCCAGCCGGGGCCGCATGTTTGTGGTCCTGGCCGTATGCTGCCTGTGCCTGGCCGTTTCATCGGCGGCGGGGCTGGCGATCATCGGCCATCCGGGGCAGGCGGCGCCCGATACCACCGCCCCGGCCGAATCCCTTGTGACGGAAAATGACTATGACCGTACCGCCAACAGCATCCCGGCCGACCGGTATGAAGGCACCGTCCTGCCGGTGAGCGAGGACGCGGGCGAGGCATACCTGACCGAGACGCTGTTTTTGGGTGACAGCAACACCGCCCGTATGTACCGCCTGTTTGACTACTGCACCTATGAAAACGCCATCGGTTCGGTGGGGATGTCGGCCCGCAGCCTTGCCAACTATGCCTGCGTCGGGTTCGAGGGGTACGGCAGCAACGTGACCATGCCGGAGGCCGTGGCCCTGATGCAGCCGGTGCGGGTCATCATCACCTTCGGCACCAACGACCTCAACCCCAACACCTCGGATACCACCTTCATCTCCAACTACGAGATGGGCATCAAGGCCGTGCAGGAGGCATACCCCAGCGTGGACATCATCGTCAACGCCATCCCGCCGCTGGGCCGCCAGCGCTCCAGCGAATACCTGACCCAGAAGCAGGCCGATGCCTGGAACCTCGCGCTGGTGGAGATGTGCGAGGCCAACGGCTGGAAGTTTTTGAACAGCGCCGAGGCCCTGAAGGACGAGGCGACCGGCTATGCCCGCAGCGGCTATGTCGAGGCCGACGGCATCCATCTCACGCGCGCCGCGTTCGATGCGTTTTTCGCTTATGTGCGCACGCACAGCTACCTGACGCAGGAGGATCGCCCCGCGCTGCAGCCCGTGCCGCGCCATATCGACGACCGCGACGTGGTCGAGACGCAGGCCCTTGCCACGCCCGAACCGGCGCAAAACGACGCCCCGGCGGCGCCGGCCGCCACCCCGGAGCCGACCCCCACCCCGACCCCCATGCCGGACGACCCCGTCGTGGACGATCCCGCCCCGCCGGCCGAAACGCCGACCGAGACGCCGCCGGAGCCCACCGCCGAGCCGGCACAGCCCCCCGAGGCGCCGCAGGAACCCACTGCCACGCCGGAGCAGCCCCCTGAGGTGCCGCAAGACCCGACCGAGGCCCCGCCGGCCGAAACGCCGACCGAGGCGCCGCAGGAGCCGGCCCCGCCGCCGGCCACCGAGGCCCCGCCCGACGCCGGCGCCCCGCAGCTGTAAGCACAAAAAGTTCACGGCGCGTTCGCAGGTTTTTCAAACAAGGCGCAAACTTTGTTCAAACTCCCCGCATATACTAAGGCTGCAAGCAAACCTCCGCTGCGCCTTTGCCATGCGAGGGGGCACGCGGCGGCAGCAGCCGCCGCGCCGGGCCCGGCAAAGGCCAGACAACCTATCCCGCCGGACCCGGCTGCAGATAAATTGAAAACGCGCAAAAAAGACCGCCGGCGGGGCCCCGCCGGCGGTCTTGCGTGTGGTTCGTGCGGTTTTCCGGGCGTCACGGCAGGGCCGCGACGGCCCCCAGCAGCGCGGCAACGTCCTCCTCCCGGGTGGCCCAGCTCGTGCACAGGCGGGAAAGCGCGCCCATCTGCGTGAGCGCGAAACGGCCGCAAAGCGCGGCGCGCCATGCGGGGGGCAGCGCGAAAAACAGCTGGTTGGTGGCGCTGCCGTACACCGGCCGGCAGCCCTTGGCGGCAAACGCCGCGGCGATGCGCGCGGCCTGCGCGTCGGCCTTTTGCGCCATCGTGTAGTAGGGGGTGCTTTGTAGCGGGGCATCCTCCGCGCCCAGCAGCGCCAGAAATTGCAGCCCCAGCAGCCGCCCCTTGGCCAGCATCGCGCCGCGCTGCTTGACGGCGTAGCGGAAATCCGCGGCCAGCGCGGCGTTGGGCAGCACCAGCGCCTCGCCGAACAGGGCGCCGCATTTGGTGCCGCCAAGGTAGAACGCGTCGCACAGGGCGGCATAGTCCGGCAGGGTGATGTCATTTTGCGGGCTCGCCAGCGCATAAGCCATGCGCGCGCCGTCCAAAAACAGCAGCAGCCCGTTTTCGCGGCAGGCGGCGCTGATGGCCGCCAGCTCGGCGCGGGTGTACAGCGTGCCGTATTCCGTGGGGTTGGAAAGGTACACCATGCCGGGCTGCACCTCATGCTCGCGGCTGGCGCTGGCGCGGTGGGCCGCCGCGGCCGCGCGCACCTGCGCGGCGGTCAGCTTGCCGTTTCCGGCGGGCAGGGCCAGGCACTTGTGCCCGGCGGCCTCCACGGCGCCCGTCTCGTGTACATGGATGTGCCCGCTCTCGGCGCAAAGCACCCCCTGCCAGGGGCGCAGCGCCGCCGCGATGACGGTCAGGTTGGCCTGCGTGGCGCCCACAAAAAAGTGCACGGCGGCTTCGGGCGCGGCGCACAACGCGCGGATGCGCGCCGCCGCCGCGGCACAGTAGGCATCCTCGCCGTAGCCGGGGGTCTGCTCCAGATTGGTGCGCTGCAAAAGCGCCAGCACGGCGGGCGCGGCGCCCTCGCCGTAATCGCATTCAAACCGGATCATGGCTGGCGCTCCAGCACACGGCGGATGCAGGCCATGCTCTCCTCACTGATGACGTGCTCGATGCGGCAGGCGTCGCGGTCGGCGGTCTCCTCGCTCACGCCCATGGCCTGGAACAGCCGCGTCAGCGTGCGGTGGCGGTCATACACCTGCTCGGCCAGGGCGCGGCCCGGCTCGGTCAGCGTCAGGGCGCCGTCGCGCGGGTCCATCTCCAGCAGGCGCGCGTCTTTCAGCAGGCCGATGGCGCGGCTCACGCTCGGCTTGGTCACGCCCAGGCGCTCGGCCACGTCGATGCTGCGCACATAGCGCTTCTCACGGCTCAAAAGCAGGATGGTCTCCAGGTAATCCTCGCGGGATTCGGTCGGGCGCATGGCGGCGGCCCCCTTTCCGGTCAACGGTCATTGTACGTACTGTCATTATATCTTTTTTGCCGGCGGTTGTAAAGGGCGGGGCTCACACCGCCGCCAGCCGGGCCGCCACCCACGCGCGCAGGTGCGCTTCCATGGCGGCCAGCTCGGCCGCGGTGGCGGGGTTTTGGCTTTGGAACGCCGCCAGCTTCCACAAATAGCCCTGCTCGTCCGCGGCGCGCAGGCTCTCGGGGAAGCAAAGCTCATAGGCAAGGCTCAGATGGCCCACCACATGATCCGCCGGGGTACGCTTGAGGTCCCGCAGCACGGTGTGGTGCTCGTAAAACGCCTGCACCACCGCCGGCGTCAGCGGGCTTGCCAGCAGCGCCCCGGTGGTGACGTTGTAGATTTCCTCCAGCGGCGTCTCGGTGTTGACGCGGAAGATGTCCACCTTGTCGGCGTCGCGCAGGATGTCGCAAAAGCGGCGCGTGCGGGCGTCAAGGCCCTGCGGCAGGCGGTAGGCGTTGTGCTGGCGGATGGCGGTGTACAGTGTTTCGTCGCCCGCCAGCTCCGGCGCAAAATCCGCGATGTGCCCCTGCCCGAACAGCACCTGCACGCTGCACAGCGCGTGGTCGATGGAGGCGGCATCGTTGAAGGTGCCGAACCGCCGCAGCTGCTCAAAGCGGCCGATGTCGTGCAAAAGCCCGCACAGCCACGCAAAATCGGCCTCGGCGGGCGGCAGGGCCAGGCTGCAGGCGATGCGCTCACACAGCGCCGCCACGCGGTAGGTGTGGGCTATTTTCAGCCGGATCTTGGCGTCGCGGGCGTCATAGCCGCGCACATAGGCGGCAAAGGCGCGCAGGGCGCGGGTGCGGTCCAACGGCATGGGGCGGGCCTCCTTTGGCGGTTTGCCACCATTATAGTGCAAACGGCTTTTTTGTCAACACGGCGCTTGACTTTTGGCCACGCCGTTACTACTATTAGAAAGGGAAAACGGTGCGGAGGTGCGGCCATGAACACAAAAGGGGATGCCAACCGCAGCGTGCAGCACACCAAACGGCAGCTGCGCGCGGCGCTGGTGGCCCTGCTGGGGCAAAAGCCTCTGCGGGAGATCACGGTCCAGGCGGTGGCCGCCAAGGCCGGGGTGAGCCGCGGCGCCTTCTATTTCCATTACGCCGACATCGGCGCCCTCATGGCGGATATCGAGGGGCAGCATCTGCGCCAGCTCGAACAGCTCATGGACGATCTGATGCCCGGCATCTCTCAAAACAAGATGCCCCCGGCCCTGCCGGCGCTGTTCGGCTACCTCAACGAAAACAGCGATATCTGCCGCGCCCTCTACGGCCCCCATGCCGACCCGGCGTTCACCGCCCGCGTCAAGGAGCTGCTGGCCCGCCGCTGCCTGGGCCTGATGCTGCCCGCCGGCGCCACGCGCCGCCAGCAATATCTGATGGAGTTCGCCGTGGGCGGGTGCTTTGGCATCA
The DNA here is from genome assembly GCA_947629015.1 of uncultured Gemmiger sp. Taxonomy (GTDB): domain Bacteria; phylum Bacillota; class Clostridia; order Oscillospirales; family Ruminococcaceae; genus Gemmiger. The sequence continues at coordinate 49,925 of CANRCB010000002.1, read as the reverse complement.
TCCAGGCATGGCAGGCCGCCGGGCATGACCTTGCGCCCGCGGCCGCCGCCGATGTCACCTGGCAGGCCATCCGCGCGGTGCGGCGGCAGTTTTAGGCCCCGCACTTTAAACAAAGGAACGGCCCGGCCCGCCCTGCGCGCGGGCCGGGCGCCTTTGCGCCCGCCAGCATTTGGCAGGCGGTTATTCACACACTGTTCAAATTATGGCGCTACAATAAAATGGCGGGTGGGGCTTGCGCAAAGCGCGCCGGGTTGGTAAAATAAGCAGGAGCATCACTGCCCGCGGGAGGTTTAAAAAGGAATGTGCGCCGTGCGTGTCGGTTTGGATATCGGGTCGACCACCATCAAGTGTGCCGTTGTGGGGGAACAGGGCGAGCTGCTCTGGTCCTCCTACCAGCGGCACTACAGCCATATCCTTGAAAAAGCGCGGGAGATGCTGTGCCAGGGGGCGGCCGGCCATGTACCGGGCGGGCGCGCGCTGCTGGCCATCTCCGGCTCCGCCGGCATGGGCCTGGCCGACAGCTGCGGCGTGCCCTTCGTGCAGGAGGTGTTCGCCACCCGCGTGGCCGCCAACCGCCTTGCCCCGGGGACGGACTGCGTGATCGAGCTTGGCGGCGAGGACGCCAAGATCCTGTTTTTGACAAACGGCACCGAGGTCCGCATGAACGGCAGCTGTGCCGGCGGCACCGGCGCCTTTATCGACCAGATGGCCACCCTGCTCAAGATGGGTGCCGACGAGATGGACGCCGCCGCCCAAACCGCCACCCGCACCTACACCATCGCCAGCCGGTGCGGCGTGTTTGCCAAAAGCGACATCCAGCCCCTCATCAACCAGGGCGCCAAAGCGGGGGACATCGCGGCCTCCATCTACCAGGCGGTGGTCAACCAGACCATCGCCGGTCTTGCGCAGGGGCGGCCCATCAAGGGCCGCGTGCTCTACCTCGGCGGGCCGCTGACCTTCTCCCAAACGCTGCGCCAGAGCTTTGACCGCACCCTTGGCACCGCCGGCATCTGCCCCGAAAACAGCCTTCTGTATGTGGCGCTGGGCGCCGCCTACTACGCCGATACCGCGTTTGACCTTGCCGAGGTGGCCGGACGCCTGCAAGCCTACAGCGCCACCGCCACCTACGCCAGCCAGCCGCCGCTTTTTGCCACAAAGGAGGAATACGAGGCCTTCCACGCCCGGCATATGCGCGCCACCGTGCCGCACGTGCCCTTCGGGGTGGACTGCGGCCCCGTACATATCGGCATCGACGCCGGCTCCACCACCGTCAAGCTGGTGGTCATCGACAGCGAGGCCCGCATCCTGTACACCAACTACCAGCCCAACCTCGGCAACCCCGTGCCGCTCGTGCGGGAGGTGCTGCTGCGGCTGTATGAGCGCCATCCCGGCCTGGCCATCGCCAGCGTCACCGCCACCGGCTACGGCGAGGAACTCGTCAAAAATGCCTTCCATGCCGATTTCGGCCTGGTTGAGACGGTGGCTCACTTTACCGCCGCGCGGTATTTCCTGCCCGACGTCGATTTCATCATCGACATCGGCGGCCAGGATATGAAATGCTTCAAGATCGAGGACGGCGCCATCAGCAACATCTTTTTGAACGAGGCGTGCTCCTCCGGCTGCGGCAGCTTTTTGCAGACCTTTGCGCAGGCGCTTGGCTATGACGTGAAGGAATTCGCCGCCATGGGCCTGTTCGCCCCGCGCCCGGTCGATCTGGGCAGCCGCTGCACCGTGTTCATGAACTCCAGCGTCAAGCAGGCGCAGAAGGACGGCGCCTCCATCGAGAACATCTCGGCCGGGCTGTCTATCTCGGTGGTCAAGAACGCGCTGTACAAGGTCATCCGCGCCGCCAGCCCCGAGGAGCTGGGCCGCAAGGTGGTGGTGCAGGGCGGCACCTTCTACAACGAGGCGGTGCTCCGCGCCTTTGAGCAGGAGATGGGCATCGAGGTCATCCGGCCCGACATCGCCGGCCTGATGGGCGCCTACGGCGCCGCGCTGCACGGGCGCGCCAAGGCCCGCCCCGGTATGCGCAGCGCCGTGCTCAACGAGCAGCAGCTCAAGGATTTTACCCAGACCGTCACCAGCGTGCCGTGCAAGGGCTGCGGCAACCACTGCCAGCTCACCGTCAACACCTTTGCCGACGGGCAGCGCTTCATCTCCGGCAACCGGTGCGAAAAGCCCGTCACCGGCAAGGCGGGGGACGAAAGCCTTGACCTGTACGCCTACAAGCGGGACCTGCTCGAAAGCTACCGCGCCCACCCCACCGACCCGGACTGCCTGCCCGCCGCCGGCCCGCGCGCCAACATCGGCATCCCGCTGTGCCTGAACCTGTACGAGCTGCTGCCCTTCTGGCACACGCTGTTCACGCGGCTGGGCTTTGCCGTGACCGTCAGCCCGTTTTCCTCCCGCGCGCTGTACCAGGCCGGGCAGGCCACCATCCCCAGCGATACCGCGTGCTTCCCCGCAAAGCTCAGCCACGGGCATATCGACGCGCTGCTCAAAGCCGGCGTGGACGCCGTGTTCTACCCCTGCATGAGCTACAACCTTGACGAGGGCCTGGGCGACAACCACTACAACTGCCCCGTCGTCGCCTACTATCCCGAGGTGCTTTCCGGCAACTGCCCGGAGCTGGGCAAAACCACCTTTATCTACGACTACGTCAACATCGAACGCCGCAAGGATTTCACAAAGCGTTTCCCCGGCATCCTGGGCCGCTATTTCCCCGATGTGCCAAAGCGGCTGTACAAGCCCGCCATCGACGCCGCCTATGCCGAGTATGCCCGCCATATGGCGCTGGTGCGCCAAAAAGGTGAGGACATCATCGCCGCGGCGCGGCGGCAGGGCAAGCGCATCATCGTGCTGGCGGGCCGGCCGTACCACATCGACCCCGAGATCAACCACGGCATCGACAAGCTCATCCTGCGCCACGGCGCCACCGTCGTCACCGAGGATTCCGTCAGCCATCTGGTGGAAAAATTCCCCACCCATGTGCTCAACCAGTGGACCTACCACAGCCGCCTGTATGCCGCCGCCAAATACTGCACCACCCAGCCGGACATGGATCTTGTGCAGCTGGTCAGCTTCGGCTGCGGGCTGGACGCCATCACCGGCGACGAAACGCGCGAGATCCTGCAGGCGGGCGGCAAGCTGTACACCCAGCTCAAGATCGACGAGATCACCAACCTTGGCGCCGTCAACATCCGCCTGCGCAGCCTGTTCGCCGCGTTGGAGGAGCGACAAGGCCGCTAAGTGTTGAGAGTGGAGAGTGGAAAGTGGAGTTGCGGTATGCCGCAAAGCGGCACGATTTAAAAAATACCATCCTCTCCACTTTCCACTTTCTACTTTCCACTCTCCACTTTCCGAACTCCACTTTTTACGCTTCACTTTTCCGCGCCGCTCTGCGCTTCAAACCTCCATCCAAACAGGAGTTTTTATATGGAATACACCACCCCCAACTTCACCCCCGATATGGTCAAGACCCACACCATCCTCATCCCCAACATGGCGCCCATCCAGTTCCGGCTGATGGCCGCCGCGCTGCGCAGCGAGGGCTATACGGTGGAGTTTTTGGGCAACTGCGGCAGCCGTGTGGCGCAGCTGGGCCTGCAATATGTGCACAACGATACCTGCTACCCGGCGCTGCTCGTCATTGGGCAGTTCCTGGACGCGCTCGCCAGCGGCCGGTATGACCTTGACCATACCGCCCTGCTCATCACCCAGACGGGCGGGGGGTGCCGTGCCTCCAACTACATCAAGCTGCTGCGCAAGGCGCTGGTGCGCGCCGGGTACGGCAACATCCCCGTCGCCTCGCTCAACTTCTCGGGGCTGGAAAAGGAGAGCGGCCTGCCCCTCTCGGTGCGGCTGCTGCGCAAGACCATCGCCGCGGTGGAATACGGCGACCTCATCATGGCGCTGCGCAGCCAGACCCGCCCCTACCAGAACACCCCCGGCGCCGCCGAGGCCATGACGGAAAAATGGATCGATACCGCCGGCGGCTGGATCGAGGCCGGCCGCGGCTATACCTCCCACGAGATGAAGCACAACTTTGCCGCCATCGCCGCGGATTTTGCCGCCATCCCGCTCACCCGCACGCCCAAAGTCAAGGTCGGCGTGGTGGGGGAGATCTATGTCAAATATTCCCCGCTTGGCAACAACGACCTTGAAAAATTCCTCGAAAGCCAGGACTGTGAGGTCAATTTCCCCGGGCTGATGGGCTTTGTGGAATACTGCGTGGCCAATTACCGGTTGGACGTTGATTTTTACGGCGGCAGCCACCTTGTTGCCGGCGGGGCGGACCTGCTGCTGAGCTATCTCGATTCCCTCGGCACCGCCGCCGCCGAGGCCCTGCGTACGCACGGCTTTTACGCGCCCGGCACCTTCCGGGAGCTGATGAAAAAGCCGCAGGGCATCATCTCGCTCGGCGCCAAGATGGGCGAGGGCTGGCTGCTCACCGCCGAGATGCTGGAGCTCGTCGAGGGCGGCTACCCCAACATCGTCTGCGCGCAGCCGTTCGGCTGCCTGCCCAACCACATCGTGGGCAAGGGCATGATCAACAAGATCCGCGCGCTCTACCCGCAGGCGAACATCACCCCCGTCGACTATGACCCCAGCGCCACCGCCGTCAACCAGGAGAACCGCATCAAGCTGATGCTGGCCGTCGCCAAAGAGAACCTCGCCGCGGCGGGCGCCGCCCCGGCGCCCGCCACCGCCGAAAGCCTGGCCGGCGGCCCGCCCGCCCTTGCCACCGCGCCGTGAAGGGCACGCAAAAGGCAGCAAAACCGCAGGGGCCGCAATATGCGGCCCCTGCTCAGCGTGTCGCGTGCCGCGACACGCTGCAAAAGAGGGGGTTTGCGCACGGCGGGCTATGCCCGCCGCCTGCCAAAATAGTTTGCCAAAAATAGTTTGGCACGGCGCAAACGCCCGAGCCTGAGCGCCAAGGGCCGCCGCTTTGCGGCGGTTGCGCTTCGGCAGGCGCCTGCGGGCGCACAGCGTCGAGCGAGGGCGTAACCGAAATATACGTCCGCGAACGCGGACTATAAATAGCGCCGCTTCATACCCCTCTCACAGGACACACCCCGTCGCAAAAAATACCGTGCGCATACCTTACAGGCGACTTGCACGGTATTTTTTGCTCTGGCGGTATCGCCCTCGTCTGCGCAAGTGGTTCGTTTTTCGCGCACATATTTTGCCCCTTACCGTCCTCACCTGTTTCCTTTCAGCAAACCGAGCAGACCTTTCTTCTTGTATTCTTCTGTACGGACTTCCAGCACACGGTAGCCGGTCGGCGCAAGAGCCGTACGGAGCGCTTCTTCTCGAATATCCGTCTCTGTCAGGATCACCGCCTCGCCCTTCGCATGGGAGGACGTGACCTTCTTGACCGGGAAAGCCCGGCGGATGGCATCATTGACGTGGGATTCGCACATCCCGCACATCATGCCGTCGATTTTTACTGTTACCTTATTCATTCCTCATCTGTCCTTTCTTGTTTATAGTTCACGCTCATGTAAAGCCATCAAAAAATCAAAATAACAATCCCCACCACAACTGCCGCAATTACTTTCCAGGGCGGCGAACAACTGGCATAAGCATTTCTCTTATCCGCTCACTTTGATCCGCTGTCCGCCAGCGCCTCCGGGGAGGTATCACCCACATACCAGTATTCGCAGCAGTCGTCCCCTGAAGAAATGGTTTTGTGCCGGATGAGGTGAGCGTGCATGGCGCAGGCTACTCGCTGGTCCGTGGCGCACATCCAAGGCAGCACGTCCATGTACCCGCGTTTTTTTGCAAATTCATAGAGCGGGCAGGAGTCCAGCGTCATGGCAAAGCCCACCGTGTGGCCGTTGGGGTTCACGCGGATCTTCCAGGTGTCGCCCCACTTGTTGCCGCGATACTTACCGACCTTCTTCGTGTAGCGCTGGACAAAGCTGTGGCAGAGCTTCATCAGCGTCCTGTTCCGATAAAGCCGATTCATGTTGATGATCCCCATGCGCCTGAATGATGCCGCCATCGCATCCTCCACCATCATGTCAAACTGCTCGCGGGTCAGTTCCCTGTCCATGGCCTCATAGAAGGCGCAGACCGCGTAGCACAGCATCATATTGGAGGACATCATGTTTTTCCTGCCGCCCAAGTCGCCTTCCTCCCGGAGCCACCTGCTAAACTGGCTCTCAAGCCCTGTCCAACGATCATTCGCCTCCGCTTCGCCGTACCTCTCCCGCAGAGCTTTCATCATAGTGGGCTGAAGCCGCTTCAAGGTCTTTTCCATGTCCGTTTACCTCCGCATTTCAGTAGTCTTTGACCGCCTCCACACATTTTTCAGGATAGCGCATCAGTAGTTTTCGTGCTGTAACCCGTACTGTCGGATAAATGAATGGGTGTGCAAAGCGCTGTCGGTATCAATCGTCATGTTACCTATTATTACGAATGATCCTTTTACAGATTCTCTTGATGGCCGAGCAAAAGGTCAATACCGCTATAACCGTCAGCACCGCCACAGCAAATTCTAATCCGCTCATATCCGTTCCTTTTTCTTAAGTCTATCCTCCTTTCACAAAACTGTGCAGATCCAAGCAAGCAACATAGAAACAAACGGGAATAAAATAGTGCGGGTAAGCTGCTCTTTACGGTTAAACCCGAAGGAGTGATAGGAGTTTTTGAAGATGCACTACTAATAAATGTATTCACAAAAGGTAGCCACAAAAATCCATAAGCCAATGGGTAAAAATAGGAAAGATAATCGTACCTGCTTTATCAAGCAGAAATGAAAAAAGTAGAGAACCAATTATTCCACTACCAATATTACTTGGAATTGAAACCCATGATTTTTGCAAAATCATAAATTGAAATATGCCATGTGCTAACCCATAAACAGCACCGCTAACTATAGCTGATTTTACATAAGAAAATTCAGCTCGAAGTTTCTCATATAAAAATCCTCTAAAAACATATTCTTCACCGCAGGCTACAACAAGCAAATAATAAAATAGGGCGTATCTCTTTTCAAATGGTAAATTCGAGAAAAGGGAAAAAACTATACCCAATATAAATACAAATAACCAAATCCGAGCTTTTTGGATGAATTTGAACTCATGTTGCCTATTTTGAACAATGCTATAATAGGAAATAGAAAAGGGTAATATTAGAACTGTTTGTATAATGTCGTGAGGTAATCGGTCAAATACATTATCTGGATTAACAATATATGCTGATTGAGGAAGTATGAGTTTAGTAATGGCAGTTGAAATCATTATATATAATTACACAAATAAGAGGCCAGGAAATTATCTTTTTATGTTCGTCCACAGTTCTGGCCCTCCGCATCTATATCATATATCACATCTGCATATGGCAGTCCTTCGCCGGACTTCGCCTGATTATATCCTGTTTCCATCATAGGCCTGATTGTCCACAGCAGGGCAGTGGACACATTGAACACCACGCACATGGCAAGTCCGTCCAGTACGATCCTCGTCCAATTCATCTCACCAGACCTCTTTCCAGAACGCCAGCGTCTTTTCAAAAGCGTCCATGTCACTCTCCCAGCACTGCTCCGGATATTTCCGCTCTATCTGAAACATGACCGTGGAGCGGGACTTCACCGGGACAAGCATATGACTGGCGTATTTGTAGCTGATGCACTTGAAGGGATGGGCAAAATTTTTCTCCTTCAGCCGCACCTTGATTTTCTCTGCCGACAGCTCGGAAGGCCACATGGCGTCATACTCCGGGTAGATGAGAAGCACCGGACCGCCGATGTTCTCCACCTGGATCTGCGCCTCCTCCGGGGCGTTCTGCACCGCGTCCTCATAGCAGGAGCGCAGGCAGACGCTCCGCTCCCGCAGGCTGTCCCGGAGAATAGCGGACTTGGAAGCCTTCAGCCTTGCCCAGGGCAGTTCCTTGCCTCGCCAGCTAAAGGCGGAACACTCCAGCGCCTGTATGCTCTTTTTCTTCACGAAACCCTGCCCGCAGATGTTCGTCGGGCACACCGCCGTCACGCAGGAAATCAACTCCGGCATCAGGCTTCCGGCCAGCAGCGCCAGTTCCGCGCCCATGGAAATGCCCCATACGCCGACCTTTTCCATGCCGTGCCCGCGCAGCCACAATGCGGCTTTTTCCACCGACTCCACCGGGACTTTTTCAAAGCCATCCGGCAGACCGGGCTCATTCCAATATGCCAGAGCCAAGACTGTCATGCCGCGCTTCACATACTGCTCCGCCACCAGCTTCGTAAGATTGTAAATCCCGTCGCTGCCGCCGAACAGAATGACAGCCTTGCCGGGGTATTCATTGCGCTCCGGCTGATACAGCGCGCCGATGAAGCCATCCTTTTCCAAGGTAAACTCGACCGCCGGCGTCAAGGTCAGCCGCTCCCGCGCCCGTTCAGAATTTGTTTTCATAGCCAATTTTTCCATTCACACGTGAGTTAGCGTTTTCTAACCGCCGTTCTTAAAGAAAACCGCTCCGTCGAGCGGTATAGTTATTTGTGCATTATGGTTAGCCTTAACTAACTATTATCATATCACATCCTTGGGGCATCGTCAAGGGGCATTGCGGTAGAAAAATATGCCAATCAAAACGTAAGGGCGCACTTACTGCCGCCGGCCTCAGCCGGTGGTGAGTAAGTGCACCCTTGTAGGTGCTTTATTTATTTAAGCCTCGTTAAGCCTCGAAAATCAAAAGGTGCGCAATAAAACGTCCACTCATGTCGGTCAGGGCCGATGGGTTTAAAATATCCCTTTTTCGACAGTCTGCGCAGGGCCGGAATGATCCGCCCCTGACACATACGGGGGACACCGCTTACCCGGAGGTGGGCGTGCCCTGGTAGAGCGATGCGGCGGCGTATTGCCCGCCGAACATCAGGTCGTACTGCAAAAGCGCCTGCGCGCGGTAGGTTTCCCGCTGCGCGGGGGTCATTTTCTCCAAAAGCGCGTTCTCAGGGGTAAAATACAGGTCATAGTCCAGCTCCCCCAGCGTGCCGTCGGCCGCAAGCAGCCAATCGAACCACGCAGGGCGCACCACGTCAAAGGCGTCCAGCATCACCGGCAGCAGCATATGGCTGGGCAGCAGGCCGGCGTCCTCGCCCTCGCGGCCGGTGGCAAAATTGGCCCACATCAGGTAGGGCGTCACATGGCTGCGCAGGGTCTTCTCTTCGGCGGGCAGCGCCGCATAGGTGGCAATGTCCCCCAGCAGGTCATGGCCGTTGTAGCCGCCGTCGCCGTTGACGCTGGCCTGGTGGTCGCCGAAAAACAGCACCGCCGCATCGCGGTCCTCGGCGCGCAGCGCATCGCAGAAGGCGCCGATGGCGGCGTCGATGTCGCGCAGGCCGGTGGCGATGCTCGCAAGGCTGCCGTTGTGCGCGGCGTCCGCCTCCGGCGTTTCGGCTCGCACCGCGTAACCGGCCGGGTACTTGCCCGGCTTGTTGGGGCCGTGGTTCTGCATCGTGACCACGTGCACGAACACCGGCCCGTCCGCCGCGGCCTCGCGCCACAGCGCAAGGGCCTTGTCCAGCGTGGCCTGCTCGCCGACGTATTCGCCCACCTGGTCGGCAGGGGAGAAGGCCTCCCCGCTCACATAGGTGTCAAACCCCATGGCCGGGTAGGCGGCGTTGCGGTCATAGTAGGTGCGGGTATAGGGGTGCACGGCCAGCGTGCGGTAGCCGTGCGCCTTTAAGAACTGCGGGTAGCACAAAAACCCGTCCCCGACATATTCCATATACGGGAAGGAGCCCGCCGGCAAAAAGGTGTGCAGATACCCCGAAAGCACGCTGAACTCCACGTTCGCGGTGCCGCCGCCGTACCCGGAGGAGAGCATCTGCCCGCTGATGCCCTCGGCCTTGAGGCGGTCAAAATTGGGCGTCAGCGGCTCGGAGACGGTGGCGGTGTCGTAGTTGTCCAAAAAGAAATAACTCTCCAGCAGCACCACGAACACATCGCACCGCCGCTGCCCGGCGTCCGTGTCCGGCAAAGGCCCGCGCGCCAGCGCCGCGGCCACGCTTTCCTCGCCGTAGCCCTCCGGGGCCTTTACCGGGAACAGGCTGGCCGTCTGGGTGCAAAAGCTCGTCACAAAACTGCCGCGGTAGTAGGTGTCGGCAAAAGATACGCGGGACAGGTAGATGCCGTAGCGCAGCATCAGCGGCTCGTTGTACAAAACGGTGCCGAAATACAGCGCCAGCGCCGCCAGCGGCGCCAGCGCCAGCCCGGCGCGCGCCGCGCGCCGGCGCGGCCGCGGCAGGCGCACCGGCCACAACAGCAGCGTGGCCAAAAGCACCGCAGCCAAAAACACCAGCGTCGCCGGCGGCACGCTCAGGCGCATATGCGCCGCGATGTTGGCGACGTCGCCGGCGGCGAACAGATCCTTGGGCAGCAGCGGGTCCCCGCGGTAGGTCAGCTTTTGGCGGCTGACCCAGCTCATGGCGCACAGCAGCGTGCCCGTCACGGCGCTGCCCACCCACGGCCGCGCCGTGAGCAGCGTGAAAAACCAGTACACGAGCGCCGTGGCCGCCGCCCCCAGGGCGATGGGCACGGCGTACTGCCGGATGTAGGCAAGGGTCTGCGGCAGGCGGCCGTCCCGCACATACTCACACAGGCAGCCGTACAGGTACGGCAACGCCAAACCGGCCGCCACGCTCACCGTGATGGCCAGTTTGGTGCGGCGCAGGGCCGCTGTGATGTTTTGTAAAAATTTTGGCATTGGTGTTTGCGGGGCGGGGGGGCGTTACCCCTTGTTCTTTTTGCTCAGCGCCTTCATGCGCAGGTCATGGTCCAAAATACGCTTGCGCATACGCAGGTTCTCGGGCGTGACCTCCAGCAGCTCGTCGGCGGCCAAAAACTCAAGGCACGCCTCCATGCTCATCCGGCTCACCGGCACAAGGCGCAGCGCGTCGTCGCTGCCGGAGGCGCGGGTGTTGGTCAGGTGCTTGGTCTTGCAGACGTTGACGGTGATGTCCTCGCCCGTCGGGGTATAACCCACCACCTGCCCGGCGTAGACCTTCTCGCCGGGCTCTATCAGCAGCGTGCCGCGCTGCTGGGCGTTGAACAGGCCGTAGGTCACCGCCTCGCCGGTGTCAAAGCTGATGAGGGAGCCGGTGCTGCGGGTGGCGATGTCCCCCTGCCAGACATCGTAGCCGTCAAAGATGGTGTTCATCACGCCCTCGCCGTGGGTGTCGGTCAAGAACTGGCTGCGGTAGCCGAACAGCCCGCGGCTGGGCATCCGGAACTCCAGCCGGGTGCGGCTGCCCACCAGCTGCATATTCTGCAAAATGGCCTTGCGCGTGCCCAGCGCCGTCATCACGGCGCCCTGGTAGGTCTCCGGCACGTCGATGACCACGCGTTCCATCGGCTCCAGTGTCTGGCCGTTCTCGGTGCGGGTCAAAACGTGCGGCGGGCTTACCTGCAATTCATACCCCTCGCGGCGCATCGTCTCGATGAGGATGGAAAGGTGCATCTCGCCGCGGCCCATCACGCGGAAGCTCTCGGTGGTCTCGCTGTCCTCCACCTTGAGGGCCACGTCCTTGAGCAGCTCGCGGTAGAGCCGGTCCCGTATCTGGCGGGAGGTCACATACTTGCCCTCCCTGCCGGCAAAGGGGCTGTCATTGACCGAGAAGGTCATCTCCACCGTCGGGTCGTTGATCTTAAGGAAGGGCAGGGGCGCGGCCTCGGCGCCCGCCTCGCAAAGGGTGTTGCCGATGTTGATGTCGGTCAGGCCCGCGAAGGCGACGATGTCGCCCGCGGCGGCGCTCTCCACCGCCTCGCGGCCGTTGGCCTTGAAATCGAACAGCTTGGTGATGCGCCCCGTCCAGTGCAGCGCCGGGTCGTGCCAGTCACACACCTGCACCTGCTGGCCGACCTTCAGCACGCCGTTCTGGATGCGCCCCACGCCCATGCGGCCGACATAATCGTTGTAATCCACGCTCGAGACGAGCATCTGCAAGGGTGCATCCGGCTCGCCCTCCGGCGGGGCCACATACTTGAGGATGGTCTCGAACAGCGGCTTGAGGTCGGTGCCGGTCTGGGTGCCGGTCCAGTCATAGCTGGCGGTGCCGTTGCGCCCGGAACAGAACACCATCGGGCTGTCCAGCTGCTCGTCGGTGGCGCCAAGATCCATCAGCAGCTCCAGGATCTCGTCGATGACCTCCGTCACGCGGGCGTCCGGCCGGTCGACCTTGTTCACCGCGATGACGAGCGAAAGGTTTTGCTGCAATGCCTTTTGCAGCACAAAGCGGGTCTGCGGCAGGCAGCCCTCGGCCGCGTCGACCAGCAGCAGCACGCCGTTGACCATCTTGAGCACGCGCTCCACCTCGCCGCCAAAATCGGCGTGGCCGGGGGTGTCGACGATGTTGATCTTGACGCCGTTGTACACGCAGGAGCAGTTCTTGGCCAAAATGGTGATGCCGCGCTCCCGCTCGATATCGCCGGAATCCATCACCCGCTCCGCCACCTGCTGGTTGGCCCGAAACGCGCCCGACTGCTTGAGCATCTGATCCACAAGCGTGGTCTTGCCGTGGTCAACGTGGGCAATGATGGCGATGTTGCGCAGATTTTCCTGAACCATGCTGATTCGTTCCCTCTTCCTTGTCTTACCGGTCCTGTGAACATACGCCGTTATTTTACGCCAACGCCCGCCCCTTGTCAAGAACGCAAAAACGCGCTACAATAAAACAAACCGCGCCCGCCGGCGCCGCAAGGGGAGGCCCATTCATGCCCAACGCCATCCGCCGCAAGGTCAACATCATCGGGCACCAGAACCCGGATACCGATTCCATCTGTTCCGCCTTGGCTTACGCGTGGCTCAAAAACCAGAAGGAGCCCGGCCTGTACGAGGCCCGCCGCGCCGGCCAGGTCAGCCGTGAGACGGAGTTCGTGCTCGAACATTTCGGCGTTGCGGCACCGCGCCTGTGCACCGACGTCAGCCCCCAGATCAAGGACATCGACATCCGCGAGCAGCCGGGCATCGACGGCGAGATGAGCCTGCGCGCCGCCTGGCAGCTGATGCGCGAGGTGGAGATCGACACCCTGTGCGTGGTGGACGCCGAAAATGAGCTGCTGGGCCTTATCGCCGTCAAGGACATCGCCAACGCCAACATGGACCTGTTCGATACCGGCGTGCTGGCCGCCGCCGGCACCAGCTGCCGCAACCTGCTCGAAACGCTGGAGGCACAGCTTATCACCGGCGACGGGGACACCCGCTTTACCAAAGGGCGCATCCACATCGGCACCACGCCGCAGGCGATGGAGGCCGCGCTCGAGGTGGGGGACATCGTTTTGGCCAACCGCTATGAGACCCAGACCTGCGCCCTCGAGTGCGGCGCCGGCTGCCTCATCGTGTGCGACGGCGCCGAGGTGCCGCGCACCGTCCGCGCCCGCGCGGCCGAGAAGGGCTGCCTTGTGCTGGCCACCCACTTTGACACCTATGCGGCAGCGCGCCTTGTCAGCACCGCCGCGCCGGTGCGCCATTTTATGACGCGGGAGAACCTCCTCAAATTCAGCGTCAACACCTCCATCGAGGACGCCAGCAAGGTCATGGCCAGCGTGCGCCACCGCTATTTCCCCGTCGTGGACGCCGAAGGGAAGTACTGCGGCGTCGTCAGCCGCCGCAACCTGCTCAACCTGCACCGCAAGCAGATCATTTTGGTCGACCACAACGAGCGCAGCCAGGCCGTCGACGGCCTTGAGCAGGCCGAGATCTTGGAGATCATCGACCACCACCGCATCGGCGATTTGCAGACCAGCGGCCCGGTGTTTTTCCGCAACGTGCCGGTGGGCTGCACCGCCACCATTTTGTACGGCCTGTTCGGGGAGCAGGGCGTCACGCCGCCAAAGCCCATCGCCGGGCTGCTGCTCTCCGCCATTTTGAGCGATACGCTCATGTTCCGCTCCCCGACCTCCACCCCCGCCGACGAGGCCGCCGCCCGCGCGCTGGCCGCCCTGGCGGGCGAGGATATCCCCACCTATGCGCGCCAGATGTTCGAGGCCGGCGGCGATCTGACCGGCAAGACCGCCGAGGACGTGTTTTTTACCGATTTCAAGGTGTTCAGCCGCGGGGACGTCCGGTTCGGGGTGGGCCAGTCCAGCTACATGACGCGCAAAAACCGCCAGGCGGCCGAGGCCCTCATCGCCCCGTACATGAAGCAGGCTTTGGCGCAGGCGGGGGTGCCGATGGTGTTTTATATGTTCACCGACGTGCAGGCCCAAAGCACCGACCTGATGTGCTGCGGCGCCGGGGCCGAGGCCATCATCCGCGAGACATTCGGCACGGAGTTTGCCGGCGGCAAGGCGCTGCTGCCGGGCATCGTCAGCCGCAAAAAGCAGTTCATCCCGCCGCTGATGGCGGCCCTGCAGGCGCAGTGACCGCGCGTTCACAATTTGTTCAGTTGACTTTAAGCGGGTAAAGTGCTATACTGGATTTGTTCGGATACGAACGATCTGCCGGTTTTTGTCATACCGGCGCGAACAGCCCACCGCACGGCCCGGGCGTATACCCGCCCGGGCCGCGTGTTTTTTCTTTTTCTGTTTGGGAAAGGAGGCCGCCCCCATGTCCAGCTATGCCGCCATCCAACCGCAGGCAAAGGCTTACACCGCGCGCTGCGAACAGAACAATTATATCGACCCCGCCCTGTTCAAAGAACACGGCGTCAAGCGCGGCCTGCGTGACCTTGACGGCAGCGGCGTGCTGGCCGGCATGACCAGCGTCTCCAGCGTCGAGGCGTTCGAGATGCGCGGCGGCGTCAAAACGCCCTGCCCTGGCCAGCTGTGGTACCGCGGCTACAACGTCTATGACCTCATCCGCGGCTTGCGCGGCAAGCGTTTCGCCTTTGAGGAGGCCGCCTACCTGCTGTTGGTGGGGGAGCTGCCCAACGCCGGGCAGCTCGCGGAGTTTACCCAAACGCTCGCCGCCTGCCGGGACCTGCCCACCAACTTCATGCGGGACGTCATCATGAAGGCCCCCAGTAAAGATCTGATGAACAGCCTGACCCGCAGCGTGCTCACCCTTGCCAACTATGACGATACCATCGGCGACGGCAGCCTGCCGGTGCAGATGGAGCAGTGCTTAAAGCTCATCAGCGTGCTGCCGATGCTGGCGGTGTACGGTTACCACGCCTACAACTACTATCTGAAAGAGGACAGTATGTACATCCACCGGCCGGACCCCAACCTGACGACGGCCGAGAACATCCTGCTCATGCTGCGCCCCGACCAGCAGTATACCCCGCTCGAGGCGCACGTGCTGGATATCGCGCTGCTTTTGCATATGGAGCACGGCGGCGGCAACAACTCCACCTTCACCACCCGCGTCGTCACCTCGTCCGGGTCGGACACCTACTCCGTCATGGCGGCAGCGCTGTGCAGCCTCAAGGGCCCCAAGCACGGCGGCGCCAACCTCAAGGTCGTCGAGATGATGGCCCACATCCTGCAAAACGTGCGCGACCCCGCCGATGAGGAGGAGCTCCGCGCCTACCTCGGCCGCATCGTCGACAAAGAAGCCTTTGATAAAAAGGGCCTTATCTACGGCATGGGCCACGCCGTCTACTCCCTCTCCGACCCGCGCGCCGTTGTGTTCAAGAGCTTTGTGCAGCAGCTGGCCGAGGAGAAGGGTTTAAAACAGGATTTCGATTTCTACAACGCCGTCGAGCGCCTGGCCCCGCAGGTCATCGCCGAAAAACGGCACATTTACAAGGGCGTTTCCACCAACGTCGATTTCTACAGCGGCTTTGTGTACCAGATGCTGGGCATCCCGCGGGAGCTGTTCACCCCGATGTTCGCCATCGCGCGCATTGTGGGCTGGAGCGCCCACCGCATGGAGGAGCTCGTCAACGCCGACAAGATCATCCGCCCCGCCTACGAGAGCGTGATGGTCAAAAAGCCCTACGTCCCGCTGGAGGAGCGGTAAGCCTTGACAAAACCGCTGTTCCCGGTTATAATACAGACAGAAAGAGCGCTGCCGATAAGCGGTTAGCTCGTTTCGGTGCTAGTTCCTAATAATAGAAACCGTCACTTGGCCGAGTGGCGGTTTCTGCTTTTTACAATGACCGTGATGGTAAAAATACCAACGTGGAATGTAATCCGCATGGAAGCTCACCCCCTTTTCGGGTGGTGTAGCCAACCGCCTACCGTATATGGCAACGCTCTGCCCCCGCAAAAGGGGGCATTTTCAGTATAGCAGAGACTCAAAAACCTGTCAAATTCAGGTTTTCACCGCCGCCTTCAGCAGCCAGCGCACGCACAGCGCCAGCAGCACGGCCAGCCCAAGCGCGCCGCCCGCCAGCAGCATCCGCGCATTGGTGTGCACACCGAAGTCCTCAAAGAACTCGATGATCTTGTCAAGCGACAGGCTCACGACCATGAACAGCGCGTACAACAGCCACCCGCCCACGCGGCCAAAGCGGGTGACGATGCCCGCCGCCAGCAGCGCCACCGGCAGCGGCGCCAGCAGCAGGATGGGCCAGGCAAACCACGGCGTGTGCGCAAAGGTGGGCAGGATATCCAGCCCCGTGCCGCCGTAGAGCAGCGGGTGCACCACGGCGCCCACGCCGGCCCACACCAGCGCTGCGGCGCACAGGATGGCGTCGTGCACGAGCATCGAGGCCAAATGCCCCAGCAGCGCCCCCCGGCGCGAAAGCGGGAACCGCAGATGCAGCCCGTATTCCACAAGGCAGCGCACGGTGTTGGTGATGACCATGCAGACCGCCGCGCCGTACACCACGGCGGCGGTGCCGGCCGCCGGCACGCGCTCGACGTCGCCTTTGCCAAACACCGATACGAACACGATGATGCCCTGGATGATCTCGGCCAGCAGCCAGGCTCCGGCCTGGATGCCCAGCTCCAGCTTGAGGTCCTCAAGATCCACCTTGATGACGGCGCATATCATACGCAGCATACATACCCCTCCTTTACAGTGCCAGGCGGCGCAGCGCGCGCACCGTCAGCGCATAAAACACCGCGAACAGCACAAGCCCGCTCACCAGCGGCACCCAGCGGATGATGTTCAAAAGGGCCAGGTAGTCACTGTCGCCGTCGGCGGTCATCATCAGCACCACCAGCGGCAGCACCAGCCACAGCGCGATGGCCGCGATCATCACCATCCCGATGAGCAGCACGCTGCGCCAGCCCCGGCGGTTTTTGAGGATGGTCACCCAGCCGAACACCGCCCCGATGCCCAGCATCGGGATCAGCATGTACCAAAGGCTGCCGTCTGCCACCGCGGTGCCCATCAACGCCTGCATACTGTCCTCCGCGATGGGCCCCAGCACCAGCGGCGTCGCGGCGGCGCTGGCAACGCTGAGCAGCGTCGCCGCAAAGGCGCTCACGACCATGACCACGGTATACCCCACAACGATCTGCCGGCGCGTGGCGCCAAAGCCCAGCGCCAGTTTGGCGTGCAGGCTGCAGATGTTGGCGGTGCCGATGGCGTGCATCATGATGAACAGATACTGGAACATATTGACGTAGATAAAAAAGATACTGTCCTGCCCGAAAATGCGCACCAGCAAAAGGTCCGCCGCCACGGCGGCCGCCATGACCAGGTGGTACATAAGTACCTGGCGGCAAAAATACAAGGTCGGTTTCATGCCTGCCCCTCCTGTTCATGCCCGCACAGCGCCACAAACACCTTTTGCAGGCTCAAAGCGTTCAGCTCCACCGCCTGCCCGCGCGCGGTGATGTCGGCGGCCGGCGCGCGCACCACAAAGCTCGCGTGGCTGCCCAGAGCCTCGCGGTGCAGAACGGGGAACCCCTCGCAGGCGGCCTCCACCGCTGCGGCCGGGCCGCTCACGGCGCAGAACCGGGCCAGCAGGTCGTCGGTGGGCGTGTCCTCGATGAGCTTGCCCTCCTTTAAGATGAGCACCCGCTCAAAGATGGCGGCGCCCTCCTCAAGGATGTGGGTGGAGATGACGAACGTCCGCCCCGTGGCCATGTGGTCGTCCAGCAGCAGGCGGTAAAAATCCTCCCTGGCCACCACGTCCAGCCCCGCCACCGGCTCGTCCAGAAGGGTGACGGGCGCGCGGCTGGCCAGCGCCAGGACGATGGTCAGCATGCTCTGCATGCCCTTGCTCAAACGGCCGATCTTCTGCTTGACGTCCAGCCCGAACTGTTTGATGAGCGCCTGGGCGTATTCTTCGTCCCAATGCGGGTAGAAAAGCCGCCCCATGCGCAGATAATCCTTGACCTTCAGCGCCGCCTCGCCGGAATCGGCGCGCGCGCCGATCTCGCGGCTGAAGCACAGGTCGGCCAGCGCCTTTTCGTTCTCCCACACCGGCTCGCCGCCGTAGGCCACCTCGCCGGAGGTGACGGGGATCTGCGCCGTCAGCGCGGCCAGCAGCGTCGTCTTGCCGGCGCCGTTGCGCCCGATGAGCCCGTAGATGTGCCCCGGCTCCAGCGTGACGCTCACGCCGTCCAGCGCCAGCTTTTCCTTATACTGTTTGCGCACGTTGTTGGCGCACAGTGCTTTTTGTTCCATCTGTGTTTACCCCTCTTTCTTTTCGGTAAAGGCCTTGGCCAGCAAAGCCTCTGTCTCTTCGCGCGTCAGGTCCAGGCTTCTGGCCTCGGCCGCCAGCGGCCGCACGAACTGGTCATAAAACGCGGCGCGCCGCTTGGCACAAATGCGCGCCGCCGCGCCCTCGGCCACGAACATCCCGATGCCCCGCCGCTTGTACAGGATGCCGTCGTCCACCAATTGGTTGATGCCCTTGGCGGCGGTGGCGGGGTTGATGCGTAAGGTGCGCGCCAGCTCGTTGGTGCTGGGCACCTGCGCGCCCTCGGCCCAATCCCCGTGCAGGATGCCGTCCTCCAGCATTTGGGCGATCTGGAGGTAGATCAGGCTTTGGTCGCTCAAAATGGTGTTCAAAAAACCCCTCCTTCCCAAAGTCTGTTGGTCAAGCGGTTCATTACTTGTGTAACTAACTATAACACCGGCGCACCCGCCTGTCAACCCCCTCGGCGCGTTTTTTTGCGTCTTTTTTCGCCGCCCGCGCATTGACGCCGCCGCCAAAACGCGGTATCATAGCCCGGGAATGCAAGCATACAGGAAAGAAGTGGCCCTTTTTCATGGCGTCGGCACATAGCGGGATCAGCCTGACCGCGGGCAGCGTACCCAAAGGTATGCTGCTGTTCGCGGTTCCGATTTTTTTGTCCAACCTGTTCCAGCAGCTCTACAACGCGGTCGATTCGCTCATCGTCGGCAACTTTGTCGGCGGGCAGGCGCTGGCCGCGGTGGGCAGCAGCGGCAGCCTCATCTTTCTGCTCACCGGGTTCGTCAACGGTGTCAGCATGGGCGCGGGGGTGCTCATCGCGCGGTATTTCGGCGCCAAAGACGCCGAAAACCTGCGCCGCGCCGTGCACACCACGGCGGCGCTGGGCCTGGCGGCGGGGGCGGCGCTCTCGGCGGCGGGGGTGGCGTTCAGCCCGCAGATCCTGCGCTGGATGGGCACCCCGGCGGACGTGCTGCCCAACTCGCTGCTGTACTTCCGCATCTATTTTTCCGGCTGCATCGCGGTGGTGCTGTACAACGCCGCCGCGGGCATCCTGCAGTCGGTGGGGGACAGCCGCTCCCCCATGCGGTATCTCATCGCCGCCTCGCTCACCAACGTCGTTTTGGACCTTTTGTTCATCGCGGTGCTGGGGCACGGCGTCGGCGGTGCGGCGCTGGCCACCATCCTCTCCCAGACATTGAGCGCGGCGCTGGCCTACCGCAGGCTGTTCCGCCTGGGCGCAAAGGGCGAGGCATACGGCCTGCGCTTTAAGGACCTGCGGTTCGACGGCGCCATGCTGCGGGACATCATCCGCCTCGGCGTGCCGTCGGGGGTGCAGAACTCGGTCATCTCCATCGCCAACATCGTGGTGCAGGCCAACATCAACGCCTTCGGCTCCCAGGCGATGGCGGGCTGCGGCGCCTACAGCAAGATCGAGGGCTTCGCCTTTTTGCCGGTGACCTGCTTTGCCATGTCTCTGGCGACCTTTGTCAGCCAGAACGTCGGCGCCGGCCGGCCCGACCGTGTGCGCAGTGGCATCCGGTTCGGCATCCTGTGCTCGCCCGCGCTGGCCGAGGGCCTCGGCGCGCTGCTGTGGCTCACGGCGCCGCTGCTCATCTCCGCCTTCAACCGGGAGCCGGCGGTCATCGCCTACGGCGTGGCCCAGATGCGCACCACCTCGCTGTTTTTCTGCCTGCTGGCGTTCAGCCACTGCTGCGCCGGCATCCTGCGCGGGCTGGGCCGCCCGGTGGTGCCGATGGCCGTCATGCTGGTGGTGTGGTGTGTGCTGCGCATCACCTACATCACCGTCACGGTGCACTTCATCCCCGACATCCGCGTCATCTTCTGGGCGTACCCGCTCACCTGGTGCATCAGCTCGCTGCTGTTCGCGTGGTATCTGGCGCATTGCCCCATCCCGCAGCCGGGCGGCGGCGCGCCGCAGCACGTGCTGTGAGTTTTTTTTGGAAAAAAATCCGTTTTCTGTGCAAAATGGAATTGAATTGCCCGCGCTTTTTCGCTATACTTATACTTGTGTATGATCTCGTACCGGAGGGCGGCGCCGTGGACGGCTGGTATAAGGCGTTTGAGTATGTGACCTGGGTGTTCCAGCTCGGCTTCTCGATGCTGTTCCCCTTGGTGTGCTGCCTGGCCGGGTGCTGGTGGCTGACCGCCAGGATGGGCGTGGGCCTTTGGGTGTACGCGCCGGGGCTCGTGCTGGGGCTCGTGCTGGGCGGGTACAGCTTCGCGGGTTTTGTGCGGTACTGGACCCGCCGGCAGGACAAAGAGGATGCCGCCGCCAAAGCCCCGCGCCGCAGCGGCTTCAACGGGCACTGAAAGGACAGGGCCAATGTTCAAACTTCAGCCGGACAGCAAAAAAGAGGTGCTGCGCATCGGCCTTGGCACGCTGGCGCTGGCCGCCGTGACGGTGGCGGTGTTCGCCGTGCTGGCGGCGGCGGGCGTGTGCGGCTTTACCTATACCGTGCCGCTGGCCGCCCTTGCGGGCAGCGGCGTGACGGTGCTCAACTTCTACCTGATGTGCCTGACGATGCAAAAGGCCGTGGACGTGGCGCAGGATGCCGCCAGGGTGCGCGGCATCATCCAGCTCAGCTACAACGGCCGTATGCTGATGCTGGCCGTATGGTGTGTGGCGGCGTGGGCGGCGCCGTGTTTCCAGTTTATCGCCGGGGTGCTGCCGCTGCTCTTCCCGCGGGTGGTCATCTTCTGCCTGCAGGCCGCCGGCAAATACCCCAAGGGGGACCCGCTCAAGGCGGCCGCGCAGCCCGCCCCCGGCCCTGACCCGAAAGAGGAGGGATGACCATGGAAGTTTCCATCAACGGCGCGCGCATTCTGGCCACGTTTGAAAACGTCCCGCTTTTGGGCACCGTGCACATCACCCAGACGGTGGCCGTGGCCTTGGTGGTGCTGTTGCTGATCTCGGCGCTGTGCATCTGGCTGGGCGCGGGGCTCAAGGTCACCGGCATCTCGCGCAAGCAGGCGGTGGCGGAGATGCTCGTCACCAGCCTTGTCAATTTCGTGCACGGCAACATGGGCGAGGATATGGACCAGTACATCCCGCTCGTCGGCACCATCTTCGTCTCCAGCGTCGTGTCCAACCTGATCAGCCTCATCGGCTTCTGGAGCCCCACCGCCGACCTTATGACGGAGCTTGGCTGGGCGCTCGTCGTGTTCGTGCTCATCACCTACCACAAGATCAAGGCCAGCGGCATCGGCGGGTACTTAAAGGGCTTCCTGGACCCCATCTTTTTGATGGCGCCCATCAACGTCATGTCGGAGCTGTTCACCCCCATCAGCATGGCGTGCCGCCATTTCGGCAACATCCTGTCCGGCACCGTCATCAACGGGCTGCTGTACGCGGCGGTGGCGGCGGCCAGCTACGCGCTGTTCGGCTTCCTTTCCGCCAACCTGCCGGTGGGGCTCGTGTTCCTGGCGGCGGGCGCGGTGTGCCTCTTCCTCAACAAGAAAAAGGGCAAGGGCAAAAAGTACTTTGTCATCGGTATCGTATGCGCCGTGCTGGGCGTGCTGGGCGTGTTGAGCGCGCTGCCGCTCATCGGCGATGTGCTCACCGGGTTCCCGGTGCTCACCGTCGGCCTGCCGGCCATCACCAGCTTCTATTTTGACTGGTTCACCGGCTGCATCCAGGCGTTCATCTTCTGCACGCTGACCACCATCTTTATCAAGCAGGCGACCGAGGCGTAAGCGTCCCGGCCCGCTTGAACATACATCCGTTATCCGTATATTTTCAGTACAGGAGGAACTTACTATGGAATTCCAGATCCTTGCCAAAGGTATCGCGCTCGCCGGCTGCGCCATCGGCGCCGGTTTGGCCCTGATCGCCGGTATCGGCCCCGGCATCGGCGAAGGCAACGCCGTGGCCCGCGCCTGTGAGGCCGTCGGCCGCCAGCCGGAATGCCTCAAGGACGTGCGCAGCCTGCTCATCCTCGGCGTCGCCCTTTCCGAGACGACCGGTATCTACGGTTTCGTTACCGGCCTGATGCTCATCTTCCTTGCCCCCGGCATGTTCATGAACTTCCTCGGCTGATCATCCGTTTTTTTGATAAGGAGGGCCTACGATGCCCAACATCTATCAATCCCTCGTCGCGGTCGAGCCGTTCACCCTCATCGCAACCATCTGCAACCTGTTCATCCAGATGCTCATCGTCAAGCACTTTTTCCTGGACAAGGTGATGGGTATCCTGGACACCCGCCGCAAGGCGGCCGATGCCGAGATCGAGGCGGCCCACGCCGCCCACGCCGAGGCCGACGCCATCAAGAGCGAGTATGAGCAGAATATGCTGAAGGCCAAAGCCGAGGCCGACGGCATCGTGGCCGGCGCCCAAAAGACCGCCGCCGCCCGCAGCGAGGCCATGCTCGGCGAGGCGCGCGCCCAGGCCGCCCAGATCAAGCAGAAGGCCGAGGCCGACATCGCGCAGGAGCGCAAGAAAGCCGTCAACGACCTGAAAAACGAGATCGGCGGCATGGCGATGGAGATCGCCGGCAAGGTCGTGGAGCGCGAGATCAGCGAGAAGGACCATCAAGCGCTCATCGACGAGTTTATCCGGAACGTGGGTGAGAGCGCATGACCGAACTGGCCAAACGCTACGGCGGCAGCCTGTATGACCTGGCCGCCGGGGAAGCGCTGGACGCACAGCTGCTGGCGGAGCTGGACACCGCGGTGGCGGCCTTTGCCGCCGAGCCGGCCTACCTGCGCCTGCTGTGCGCGCCCAACCTGCCCAAAAAGGAGCGCCGCGCCCTGCTGGACGAGGCGTTTGCCGGCGCGCACCCCTACACCGTCAACTTTTTAAAGCTGCTGTGTGACGAGGGCGCGCTGCGCGAGCTGCCCGGCTGCGCCCGCGCCTACCGCGCCCTGTACAACAAGGCCCACGGCATTTTGGAGGTCACGGCCACGGCGGCGGCGCCGCTCCCGGCCGCGGCCGAGGCCCGGCTGCGCCAGATTCTGGAGCAAAAGACCGGCAAACAGGTGGAGCTGGCCGTCAAGGTGGACAAAACGCTGCTGGGCGGCGTGCGCCTGGATATGGACGGCGTCCAGCTGGACGGCACCGTGCGCCACCGCCTTGACACGCTCAAGGCCCGCCTGGCGGAAGCGACGCTGTAACGCAAAGTGAAGTTTGGAAAGTGGAAAGTGAAGGTATTGACCTGTTTTAAGCCCGTGCCCGAAGGGTACACCATAACTCCACTCTTCACTCTCCGCTCTCAACACTCAAAATGTGCCCGAAGGGCACACCCTGACTCCACTTTCCACTCTCAACACTTCACTCTAACCAAAAAGATTGTGTGGTGAACCGACAAGTGCAACTCAAACCCGAACAGATCTCCAAGATCATCCGCTCCCAGATCAAGCACTACGAAAACGTCGTCGAGCAGAGCGAGACCGGCACCGTCATCATGGTCGGTGACGGCATCGCCCGTGCCTCCGGCCTTGAAAAGTGCATGGCGGGTGAGCTGATCCAGTTTGAAAACGGCGAGTACGGCATGGCCCAAAACCTGGAGGAAAACTCCGTCTCCATCGTGCTGCTCGGCTCGGACGAGGGCATCAAGGAGGGCGGCACCGTCAAGCGCACCGGGCGCGTCGTCTCGGTGCCGGTCGGTGAGGCGATGATCGGCCGCGTGGTCAACGCCCTCGGCCAGCCCATCGACGGCAAGGGCCCCATCGAGACGTCCGAGTACCGCCCCATCGAGAGCCCGGCCCCCGGCATCATCGCGCGCCAGCCCGTCAAGGAGCCGCTGCAGACCGGCATCAAAGCCATCGACTCGATGATCCCCATCGGCCGCGGCCAGCGCGAGCTCATCATCGGTGACCGCCAGACCGGCAAGACCGTCATTGCCACCGATACCATCATCAACCAAAAGGGCAAGGACGTCATCTGCATCTACGTCGCCATCGGGCAGAAGCGCTCCACCGTTGCCACGCTGGTCGAGAACCTGGCCCAGAACGGCGCCATGGATTACACCATCGTCGTCTGCGCCACCGCCAGCGAGCTGGCGCCCCTGCAATACATCGCGCCCTACGCCGGCTGCGCCATGGGCGAGTATTTCATGCACCAGGGCAAGCACGTGCTCATCATCTACGATGACCTTTCCAAGCACGCCGTGGCCTACCGCGCGCTGTCGCTGCTCATCCGGCGCCCGCCGGGCCGCGAGGCGTACCCCGGCGACGTGTTCTACCTGCACAGCCGCCTGCTGGAGCGCGCGGCCAAGCTCTCGGATGCCAACGGCGGCGGCTCCCTGACCGCCCTGCCCATCATCGAGACGCAGGCCGGCGACGTCTCGGCCTACATCCCCACGAACGTCATCTCCATCACCGACGGCCAGATCTTTTTGGAGACGGAGCTCTTCCATTCCGGCATCATGCCGGCTGTCAACCCCGGCATCTCGGTGTCCCGCGTGGGCGGCAACGCCCAGATCAAGGCGATGAAAAAGGTCGCCGGTACGCTGAAGCTGATCTACTCCCAGTACCGTGAGCTGCAGGGCTTTGCCCAGTTCGGCTCCGACCTCGACGCCGACACCAAGGCGCGTCTGGCGCAGGGTGAGCGCATCGTCGCGGTGCTCAAACAGAACCGCAACAGCCCCGTCGATGTCGAAAAGCAGGTCGCCATCCTCTACGCCACCATCAACGGCTACCTCAAGGACGTCAAGGTTGAGGCCATCGCCGAATATGAGGCCGAGCTGTATGAGCACCTTGACCGGGACGCGCAGGGCGCCGGCGTGATGCAGGCCATCCGTGAGACGGGTGCCCTGAGCGCCGAGAGCGAGGCCGCCCTCAAGGACGTGCTGGAAGCGTTCACCAAACAGTTTACCGCCGCCCACTAAAGGCCGCACCCCCGCCTTTTGCGGGCCACCACTGAAAAGGAGGCACCTTGCATGGCATCCATGAAGGATATCAAGCTGCGCATCAAAAGTGTGCAGAGCACCATGCAGATCACCAAGGCGATGGAGCTGGTGGCTTCCTCCAAGCTGCGCCGCGCCAAGGAGCGGGTGGAGCACAGCCGCCCCTACTTCAACACCCTCTACCGCACGCTGTACGATATCGCCGCCTCCAACACCGAATTCATGAGCCCCTATGTGGAGCGGCGGGATATCAAAAAAACCTGTTACATCGTCATCGCGGGGGACCGCGGGCTGGCCGGCGGCTACAATTCGAACATCTTCAAGGCCGTCGCCGCCGATGCCGAGGGCAAAGATTTTTGTGTGCTGCCGCTGGGCAAAAAGGCGGTGGAATGGTTCGAGCGCCGCGGCGTGTCCCTCCTCAGCACGGCCTTCGCCACCGTGGCCGACGTCTCGGTCAGCGATTGCTTTGAGGCTTCGCGCATGGTGTGCGAGCTGTTTTTGAAGGGCGAGATCGACGAGATACGCCTTTGCTACACGCAGTTCGTCTCGATGCTCACCCAGACGGCCGCCGTGCTGCCGGTGCTGCCGTTCGACGCGCCGCGCCCCGAGCACGGCCACGCCGCGCGCAACCTCATTTTGTACGAGCCCAACAGCGAGGAAGTTTTCAACGCCATCATCCCGGAATACCTGGCCGGGGTGCTCTACGGCGCCATGTGCGAGAGCGTCGCCAGCGAGCTGGGCGCCCGCCGCACGGCGATGGATTCCGCCACCAAGAACGCCGGCGAGA
Organism: uncultured Gemmiger sp.; assembly: GCA_947629015.1. Taxonomy (GTDB): domain Bacteria; phylum Bacillota; class Clostridia; order Oscillospirales; family Ruminococcaceae; genus Gemmiger. The sequence continues at coordinate 23,811 of CANRCB010000002.1, read as the reverse complement.
TGATCGACCATCTCAACCTCTACTACAACCGCGCCCGCCAGGCCGCCATCACGCAGGAGATCACCGAGATCGTGGCCGGCGCCGGCGCCGGCGATTGAAACGCCAAACCCGCCATTTAAAGGAGTGTGTGCCATGTCACAAAAAAACGTCGGTAAGGTGATACAGGTCACCGGCCCCGTGCTGGACATCCAGTTCGCGGACGGCGCGCTGCCCGCGCTGCTCAACGCCATCGAGCTGGACAACGGCGGCAAAAAGCTCACCGTTGAGGTGGCGCAGCACATCGGCGACAACGTCGCGCGCTGCATTGCCATGTCCGGCACCGACGGCCTGGTCCGCGGCGCCGAAGCCGTGGACACCGGCTCCCCCATCACGGTGCCGGTCGGCGATGAATGCCTGGGCCGCGTGTTCAACCTGCTGGGTGAGCCTGTGGACGAAAAGCCCGCGCCGCAAAACGTCGAGCGCTGGCCCATCCACCGCCCCGCCCCCAGCTATGAGGAGCAGGAATCCGCCACCGAGATCCTTGAGACGGGCATCAAGGTCGTGGACCTCATCTGCCCCTACGCCAAGGGCGGCAAGATCGGCCTGTTCGGCGGCGCCGGCGTCGGCAAGACGGTGCTCATCCAGGAGCTCATCTACAACATCGCCACCGCGCACAACGGCTACTCGGTGTTCACCGGCGTGGGCGAGCGCACGCGTGAAGGCAACGACCTCTACGGCGAAATGAGCGAGAGCGGCGTCATCAACAAAACGGCCCTGGTCTACGGCCAGATGAACGAGCCGCCGGGAGCCCGTATGCGCGTGGCGCTCTCCGGCCTGACGATGGCGGAGTATTTCCGCGATGTCAAAAACCAGGACGTGCTGCTGTTTATCGACAACATCTTCCGCTTCACCCAGGCCGGCTCCGAGGTCTCGGCGCTTCTCGGGCGTATGCCCTCGGCCGTCGGCTACCAGCCCACCCTTGCCACCGAGATGGGCGCCTTGCAGGAGCGCATCACCTCCACCCGCAAGGGCTCCATCACCTCGGTGCAGGCCGTCTACGTCCCCGCCGACGACCTCACCGACCCCGCCCCCGCCACCACCTTCACCCACCTCGATGCCACCACGGTCTTGAGCCGTGATATCGCCAGCCAGGGCATCTACCCGGCCGTCGACCCGCTGGATTCCACCTCCCGCATCCTCTCGCCGGAGGTCGTGGGGCAGGAACATTACGAGGTCGCGCGCGCCGTGCAGCAGGTGCTCCAGCGCTATAAGGAATTGCAGGACATCATCGCCATCATGGGCATGGATGAGCTTTCCGAGGAGGATAAGCTCACCGTCAACCGCGCGCGCAAGGTGCAGCGCTTCCTCTCGCAGAGCTTCCACGTGGCGGAACAGTTCACCGGTATGCCCGGGCAGTATGTCCCCCTCAAGGAGACCATCCGCGGCTTCAAGATGATCCTGTCCGGCGAGTGTGACGCCATCCCCGAGAGCGCGTTCCTCTTTGCCGGCACCATCGACGACGTGTTCGCCAAGGTCAAGGGCTGAGCGCACCCCGCGGCAAGGCGCCTTGCCGCCCCCAAAGGAGGCTTTTATGGCAACCTTCAACCTGAAAATCGCCACGCCGGACGGCCCCGCCTACGAGGGGCCGGCGGTGCGCTTTGTCTGCCGCAGCATCACGGGGGATCTGGCCATCCTCGCCGGCCATACCGACTATTGCACCGCCATCGGCATGGGCGAGGCGCATTTTGAGCTGGAGGACGGCACGGTGCGTTCGGCCGCGTGCATCGGCGGTATGCTCACCGTCCTTGGCGGTGAGTGCCACGTCCTTGCCACCACCTGGGAATGGGCCGAAGAGATCGACAAAGCCCGCGCCGAGGCAAGCAAGGCCCGCGCCGAGGCCGCCCTTGCGCAGAAAAACCTGGACGCGCGCGAGCTGGAGCTCGCGCAGGCCCGCCTGAAACGCGCGCTGGTGCGCTCCAGCGTGGCAAAGTAGCTTTTGGAAAAACGGCCCCCGGCTTTTTGCGCAAAGCCGGGGGTGTTTTGCGGAAATCTTGCGCACGGGGAGTTTTGGGTATGACCGCACAGGAGGCCGCCGCGCTGCCGGTATACCACGGCAGTGACCTTGGCGCAAATTATACGCCGCAGGGGACCGTCTTCAAGCTGTGGGCCCCCACGGCGGATGCCGTCACGCTGGAGCTGTACGCCACCGGCACCGAGGCCGAGCCCGGCGCCCGCCCGTTGGGCACCTATGTCCTGTCCGCGGCGGGCAGCGGCGTCTGGGCCGTGGCGGTGCCGGGGGATCTCAACGGTGTGTACTACACCTTCACGCTCGCCTTCGGCACCCGGTGGGATACCATCGTCGACCCCTACGCCCGCGCGGCCGGCGCCAACGGCACCCGCGGCATGGTGCTGGACCTTGCCGCCGCCGCGCCGGAAGGCTGGCAAAGCGATGCCCGCCCGGCCGTCTGCAAGGCGCAGAACGCCCACGCCCACGCCGTGTGGGAGTGCCATGTGGCGGATTTCTCCGCCGATGAACACAGCGGCGTGCCGGCGCCCTGGCGCGGCAAATACCTCGCCTTTACGCTGGAGGATACCACCCTTGACGGCGGCGGCGTGTACCCGACCTGCCTGAACTACCTGAAAACGCTGGGCGTCAGCCACATCCAGCTGCAGCCCATCTTTGACTATGCCACCGTCGACGAGGTGCGCGGAGGCTACAACTGGGGGTATGACCCCCTCAACTACAACGTGCCGGAGGGTAGCTTTGCCACCGACGCGCGCGACGGCGCCGTGCGCGTGCGGGAATGCCGCGCCATGGTGGCGGCGCTGCACAGGGCGGGGCTGGGCGTGGTGATGGACGTCGTGTACAACCACACCTACCACCGCCATTCCTGGCTGGAGCGCAGCGTGCCCGGCTACTGGAACCGCCGCGACGAAAAGGGCCGCATGACCGATGGCAGCGGCTGCGGGTGTGACCTTGCCAGTGAGCGCGCGATGGTGCGCAAGTACATCGTGGATTGCGTCGTGTACTGGGCCAGGGAATACCACATCGACGGCTTCCGGTTCGATTTGATGGCACTGCTGGACATCGACACGATGAACGCCATCCGCGCCGCGCTGGACGCGCTGCCCGGCGGCGAGGATATCCTTATCTATGGCGAGCCGTGGGCCGGCGGCGCCACCCGTATGCAGCCGGGCGCCCACCCCGCCAACAAGGGCGCGCTGGGCGAACTCAGCGACCGTATCGGCTTTTTCTGCGACGATACGCGCGATGCCATCAAGGGCGATACCTTTTTGGCCGAAAAACCCGGCTTTGTCAACGGCGGGCCGTACAACGCCGTGCGGCTGCTGCCGGCGCTGGGGGCGTGGCGCAGCGGCGAGGGCGGCTTCAAGCCCAAAAGCGCGCGGCAGGTGGTGCAGTACGTCAGCGCGCACGACAACGCCACCTTGTGGGACAAGCTGTGCATGACCGCCGGCCGCACCAACTACCGTGCCCCGGCCGCCGTGCAGCTGGCGCAAAACCGGCTGGCGGCCGGCGTCTACCTCACCTGCCAGGGCCTGCCCTTTATGCAGGCCGGCGAGGAGTTCGGCCGCACCAAATACGGCGATACCAACAGCTACCGCGGCCCGCTTTCCACCAACCAACTGGATTGGCAGCGCGCCTGGCGGCCGGAATTTGCCGCCCTGGCACAATATTACCGCGGGCTGCTGGCCATCCGCCGCGCGTGGCCGCGGCTTTCGGGCGCCAACGGGGAGCCGGCCCCCTTCCTGCTGGCGCTGCCGGGGTGGCTCGTCGGTTTTGTGGTCGAGCAGCCGGACGGCGCCCGGCCGGAGCTGGCTGTCTACTATAACCCCGAGCCCACGCCGCAGGAGGTGGAGCTGCCCGGCGGCTGGTGGCGCTTTTTGTGTGACGGCGTCACCGCCGCGCCCGAGCCCTTTGGCGAGGTGCGCTGTGGCACCCTCACCCTGCCGCCCGCCAGCATGGTGATCCTTGTGCATCTGTGAGCGGCCGCGCCCCGCGCCCCGGCGATGCGGCCCCGCCCTTTTGCCCCGCCGCCGCGGCGCCGCATTGACAAAACCGGCGGGGGAAGGGTAGAATGGTTGCGTTACAATGCCTGCCTGCCTTGCGCAGGCGGAAAAAGGGAGGAATCGATATGTTCAAAAAACGGTTTGCCGTGCTGCTGCCGGCGCTGGTTTTGTGCCTTGTGGGCGCCACGGCGGCCTCGGCGGAGGTGGCGGTCGACAGCGCCCACTTCCCGGACGAGGCTTTCCGCAACTATATCAGCGGGACGATAGACGCTGACCACAACGGCATCCTCTCCGGCGGGGAATTGGAAGTTACCACCATCATCCTTGTACAAACAGGCGCCGCCAGCCTGCAGGGCATCGAGTTTTTCCCCCGGCTGGAAGGGTTGTATGTGGAAGATAACGCGTTGACCAGCCTGGACTTGAGCCACAATCCGGCGCTGGTAAGGCTGGACTGCTCGGACAATGCGTTGACCGGCCTGGATCTCAGCAACAACCCGGCGCTGGAATTGGTGCGCTGCAACAACAACCACATCACCAGCCTGGATTTCAGCCACAATCCGGCGCTTGTGTCCCTGTGGGCGCAGGACAATGAACTGGCCAGCCTGAATGTGAGCCAGAACCCCGCCATGACAGGCGTGCACATCAATGGCAACCAACTGACCAGCCTGGATGTGAGCCACAACCCGCGGATGGAACAGATCTGGTGCGGCGGAAACCAGCTGACCAGCCTGGATGTGAGCGCCGTTACGGCGCTGAAGGAGTTGCTCTGCAACAACAACCAGCTGGCCAGGCTGGAGGTGGCCAATATGCCGGTGCTGGATTCGCTGTACTGTTATGGCAACCCCATGGCCACCCTGCGCGTGCATGACAATCCCGCGCTGCGGCAGATAGACTGTAAGGACAGCCAGCTGACCGCCGTGAACATTTACAACAATCCGGCCCTTGAAAAAATCGATTGCAGCAACAACCGGCTGACCAACCTGGATCTGGGCCGGAATGCGCAGCTGGGGACGCTGGATTGCAGCAACAACCAGCTGACCAACCTGAACGTGAGCCAGAATGCGCACCTGAGGGAGCTGGATTGCAGCAACAACCGGCTGCCCGGCCTGAACGTGCGCTACGACCCGGAGCTTTCCACCTTGCTTTGTTCGGGCAACCAACTCACCACCCTGTATCTGAACGATAGCCCGGCGCTGTTCTGGCTGGAGTGCCAGGAAAACCGGCTGACCGCCCTGGACCTGAGCCATGCTCCGGCGCTGGACCACCTGGAGTGCCAGAAAAACCAGTTGGCCACCCTGGATCTGCGCCAAAACCCGGCGTTGACAAGCCTGACCTGTAGTGACAACTGCCTGACAAGCCTTGATTTGAGCGCCAACACGGCGCTGGAAACCCTTTGGTGCACCAACAACCAACTTTCCGCCCTGGATCTGAGCGCAAACCGGAAGATTGAGGAACTGTACTGCGGCGGCAACCGGATGCCGTATCTGGATCTGGATCCGTTCGTAAGGAAAACGGACTCCCTCATAGCCGGCAGCCTGCTTACCGACCTGCGCGAAACTTCCCAAACGGTCCAGCTGCAGGCCCGGCCGACGGAGGGCGGCTGGCAGGTCGACCTGCGGGATGTGATCCCCGAAGCGTACATCGAGTGGGTGCAATGTGATCCAAACCTGCCTTACCATGACGGTGTCGTTACCGTACAGGAGGGGACAGGCACCTTCCGGTATGACTATTGGACCGCAGGCTGGAAAAACAACAGGCACCTTCTCGCGGTCAACGTGAACTACAGCCCCGACCTGCCGCAGCCCGCCCCCGCGCCGCAGCCCACCGGTGTGGAAGCCTTTGTCACCCGGCTGTATCAGGTCTGCCTTGACCGTACACCGCAGGACGGTGAGGAAAGCGGCTGGGTCGCCAAGCTCTCCGCCTGGGAGCAGACCGGCGCGCAGGTGGCGCATGACTTTATTTTCAGCCAGGAATTCCTTGCCCACAACTACAGCGATGCCGACTATGTGCGCCGCCTCTACATGGCCTTCATGGGCCGTGAGGCGGAGCCGGAAGGGCTGGACGCCTGGCTGAAGGCCATGCAGGAACGCGGGGAAACGCGCGAGCAGGTGTTTGACGGCTTTGGCTACAGCAAGGAATTCGCCGCCATCTGTGCCAGCTACGGCATCGACCCCGGGCATCCGGATGCCGCTGACCAGGGCGTGCGGGGGTTTGTGGCCCGGCTGTACGCCGTCTGCCTGGACCGCACGCTGAAAGGCAATGAAGGCGACGGCTGGATAACCCAGCTCTCCACCGGGGAAAAGACCGGCGCGCAGGTGGCGCATGACTTTATTTTCAGCCCGGAGTTCACTGCCCACAACTACAGCGACGACGATTATGTGCGCCATCTCTACCTTGCCTTTATGGGCCGTGAGGCGGAGCAGGAAGGGCTCGACGCCTGGCTGAGGGCCATGCAGGAGCGCGGGGAATCGCGCGAGCAGGTGTTCAACGGTTTCGGCTACAGCGACGAATTTGCCGCCATCTGCACGGGTTACGGCATCGTGCCGTGACCCCTCCAAAAACACAAACGCAGGCCCCCGCCCGGCGCCTATGCGCCGGGCGGGGGTCAGTGTATCAAAGAATGCGCTTTTATGGGTAGATTTGTAGGGCGGGGGCTTGCCTCGCCGCGCCCCCTTGCCGCTGCAACGACGTTTTCCGGCGGGCTCAAGAGCCCGCCCTGCACACGTCCATAAGGCAACTATCGTTTTTCGACAGTCTGAGGCCTCTGCCCTTTATTTTGCGGTACTTTACGCCGCCACGATGCCAAACGCCGTCACGCCCAACGCGCTCAGGGCGCCCATGATGCACCCGGCCAGCAGCACGCCGCCCATGCAGGCCAGCACGCTGCTTTTAAAGTCCATATCCAAAAGGCTCGCGGCCAGCGTACCCGTCCACGCGCCGGTGCCCGGCAGCGGGATGCCCACAAACAGCAAAAGCGCCACAAACAGCCCGCGCCCGGCGGTGGCTTTCAGCTTTTCGCCGCCTTTGTGGCCCTTTTGCAGGCAGAAGTTGAAAAATTTGCCGATGACCGGCTTGTCGGCGCCCCATTCCAGCACCTTGCGCGCAAAGAAAAAGATGAAGGGCACCGGCAGCATATTGCCGATGATGGCCACGATGTAGGTGCTCCACAGCGGCAGGCCGAACAAAACGCCGTAGGGGATGGCCCCGCGCAGCTCGATCAGCGGCACCATCGAGATAAAAAACACAGCCAGATATTTTTGCAGCATAGCCAAACTCCTCACAGTACGGTGGTGGGGGACAAGGGGTGCACAGCGCCCATTATACACAAAAAGCCGGGCTTTGGCAAGTGCGGCTTTGCGAGCCGCGCCGCGGGCAAACCGCTTGCCAAAACGCCCGCGCCGCGCTATAATACCCATACCGGGAAACTGTAGCGAAAAAGGGGATATTGTTATGGAAACGATGGGTACCCTGCGCCGCACCCACTATTGCGGCGAGGTACGCCTGCCGGACGCCGGCCAGACGGTAACGGTCTGCGGTTCGGTGGCGCGCAGCCGTGACAAGGGCGGCATCATCTTTATTGATATGCGCGATACCACAGGCATATTGCAGCTGGTCTTTGATGAGGACACCCCCAAAGAGGTGTTTGCCAAGGCGCAGGCCCTGCGCACCGAGTATGTTATCCTGGCGCGCGGCCTTCTGCGGGAGCGCGCCGCCAAGACCGATAAGCTCCCCACCGGCGATGTGGAGCTGTATGTGCGGGAGCTGCGCGTGCTCTCGGTCGCCGAGACCACGCCCTTTGAGATCCGCGACGATGTCAAGGCCGGCGAGGACCTGCGCCTGCGCTACCGCTACCTGGACCTGCGCCGCCCCGCCGCGCACGCCGCCATCGTGGCGCGCAGCAAGGTGTGCCGCATCGTGCGGGAATATATGGACGCCCACCATTTTACCGAGATCGAGACGCCCTGCCTGATCAAATCCACCCCCGAGGGCGCGCGGGACTATCTGGTGCCCAGCCGCGTGCAGCCGGGGCACTTCTACGCGCTGCCGCAAAGCCCGCAGCTGTACAAGCAGCTGCTCATGCTTTCCGGCTTTGACCGCTACTACCAGATCGCCCGCTGCTTCCGCGACGAGGATCTGCGCGCCGACCGCCAGCCGGAATTTACCCAGATCGACATCGAAATGGCCTTCGTCGATGAAAACGACGTCATGACCTACAACGAGGGCCTCATCGCCGAGGTATGGCAAAAAATGCTCGGCATCACGCTGAAAACGCCCTTCCCGCGGATGCCGTGGGCCGAGGCCATGGCCCGCTACGGCTCCGACAAGCCCGACACCCGTTTCGGCATGGAGCTGCAAAACGTCAGCGATGTATTCAAGGGCACGGCGTTCGCGCCCTTTGCCGCGGCGCTCAGTGCCGGCGGCGCCGTCGTGGCGCTGAACGCCAGGGGCCTGGCCGCCGCCCTTACCCGCAAAAAGATCGACAAGCTCGCCGAGGTGGCCAAGACCTACGGCGCCAGGGGCCTCGCCTACACCCGCCTCACGCCGGAGGGCGCCTCCTCCAGCTTTGAAAAGGCCATCTCCGACGCCGAAAAGGCCGCGCTGTATGCGGCCCTTGGCGCCAGTACCGGCGACGTGCTGCTGCTCGTCAGCGATGGGGACTGGGAGCGCGCCTGCACCGCGCTCGGCCAGGTGCGCCTTGCCATCGGGCGGGAGCAGGGGATGATGGACCCCAAACAGTTCAACTTCCTCTGGGTGACGGATTTCCCGCTGTTTGAGTATTCCGAGACCGAGGGCCGCTACCTTGCCAAGCACCACCCCTTCACGCTGCCCAACGCCGCCGACCTGGACAAGGTCGAGGCCGACCCCGGCGCCTGCCGTGCCGTCGCGTATGACATCGTGCTCAACGGCGTCGAGATGGGCGGCGGCTCCATGCGCATCAACGACCCCGCCCTGCAGGACCGTATGTTCCGCGCCCTCGGCTTTACCGAGGAGAAGGCCCGCCGGAATTTCGGCTTTTTGATGGATGCCTACCGCTACGGCGCGCCGCCGCACGGCGGCATGGCCTACGGGCTGGAGCGCATGATGATGCTGCTGTTGGGCACCGACAATATGCGCGACGTCATCGCCTTCCCCAAAGTCCAGAGCGCCAGCGAGCTGATGAGCGGCGCGCCCGATGCCGTCGACCCCGCCCAGCTCGAGGAGCTTTCCATCGCGTTGGATCTCAAAGCGTGATAAAAGGGATATGGGAAACCCATCGCCCTCGGCTGATATGCACAGCCGAGGGCGATACTTTACCTGTTTTTTATGTTTTATGCCCGGCCCTTCACAGCTTGAAACTGTCCTTGAGCGTGACGATGCGGTTGTACACGCGCGGGTCATGTTCGTCGGGGGTGAAATACCCCATGCGCACGAACTGGAACCGCTCCCCGGGTTTGGCATCCGCCAGCGCCGCCTCCAGCATGGCGTGCGGGAAGACCTGCACGCTGTCGGGGTTGAGGTAGTCCTTGAAATCGGCCTCCTCAGGGATGGCGTTCATGTTCGCCTCGGTGAACAGCTTGTCATACAAACGCACCTCGCGCTCCACGCCGTGCGCGCAGCTCACCCAATGGATGGTGCCGCGCACCTTGCGCCCGTCGGCCGGGTTGCCGTTGCCGGTGGCAAGATCCGCCTCGGCGTGGATGGCGGTGATGCGGCCGGCCTCGTCCTTGTCAATACCGGTGCAGCGCACAAGGTAGGCGCCCATCAGCCGCACCTCGCTGCCAAGGGTCAGGCGCTTGAACTTGGGCGGCGGCACCTCAAAAAAGTCGCTCCGGTCGATCCACACCTCGCCCGAGAAAGCCACCGGCCGGGTGGTATCGTCGCCCGCGTCGCGGTTGGGGTTGTTGGGCAGGTCAAAATACTCCACCTTGCCGGCGGGGTAGTTGTCGATGACGAGCCTGACGGGGTCCAGCACCGCCACGCGGCGCGCGGCGCCCGGCTCCAATTCGGCGCGGATGACCGCCTCCAGCTGGCGCATATCCACGATGCTGTCCGCCTTGGAGATGCCCGCCCCCTGCACAAAGCGGAAGATGCTCGCGGGCGTGTAGCCGCGCCGGCGCAGCCCGCACAGCGTGGGCATACGCGGGTCATCCCAGCCGTCCACGATGTGCTCCTCCACCAGCTCGCGCAGGTAGCGCTTGCTCATCACGGTGTTGGTCACGTTGAGGCGCGCAAATTCCCGCTGTTTGGGGAACTCCCCGCCAAAGAGGTTGGCCACCACCCAGTCATACAGGGGGCGGTGGTTCTCAAACTCCAAACTGCACATCGAGTGGGTGATGCCCTCAATGGCGTCCTGGATGGGGTGCGCGTAGTCATAGAGCGGATAGATGCACCACTTGTCGCCCTGGCGGTGATGGCTCACGTGCTTGATGCGGTAGATGGCCGGGTCCCGCATATTCATGTTGGGGCTGGCCAGGTCTATCTTGGCGCGCAGCGTCTTTTCGCCGTCGGCAAATTCCCCCGCACGCATACGGCGGAACAGGTCAAGGTTTTCCTCCGGCGTGCGGTCACGGTAGGGGCTGGGGCGGCTGGGCTTGCCGGCGTCGTTGCCGCGGTACTCCTGCATCTGCTCGCGGGTCAGGTCGTCCACATAGGCTTTGCCGTCCAGGATGAGCTTTTCGGCCAGCTGGTAGCACTGCTCAAAATAATCGCTGCCGTAAAAGATGCCGCCGTTGGGCTCGGCGCCCAGCCAGCGCAGATCCCGCAAAATGCTCTGCACATACTCGTCGTCCTCGCGGGCGGGGTTGGTGTCGTCATACCGCAGGTTGAACTGCCCGCCGTAGGTTTTGGCCATCATACAATTGATGTAGATGGCCTTGGCCGAGCCGATGTGCAGGTAGCCGTTGGGCTCCGGCGGGAACCGCGTGTGCACATGGTCGACCTTGCCCTCCGCCAGGTCGGCGTCCACGACTTCGGTCAAAAAATTCTGGAACTTTTCCTCTGCCATACTTCCCACTCCTGCCAAAACTGGAATGTCCCTATTTTACAACGCCGCGCGGTTTTGCGCAAGGGGGTAAAATGCCGTTTGGCCCGCGCGCAAAAACGCCGGCGCGCCCCGTGGGCCCCGCGCAGCGCTGCCGCCACAGGCCGGCGCAGCGCCGCCCGCGGGCCGGATCCGGCCCCTACAAACAAATGGGAACGTTCACGGCCATCCCGTAGGGGCCGATTACAATCGGCCCGTATACTGCGAGAAACGTATCATCCGTTTGTAGGGCGGGGGTTTTTGCCCGCGGCGCCATGCGCCGCGCAAAGCAAATTTTTATCGCCCGATAAAAATTTGCTTTGGCAAAAACGTCCCGGAGCGTAGCGAAGCGGAGCGAGGGCGTTCCGAAATGGGCGGCGCGCGTACGCGCGCCATAAGGGGATATCGGGCACCCGTTTGCGCCGCGGCGGGCTCAAGAGCCCGCCCTACACGCTTCCGTACGGCAGCGATGACGCAGACAGCAGGCACCGCCGGTGCCTGCTGTGGCTTTTCTGGCGGGGCGCCGCGGCCCGTGCGCGGCGACCGGCTTTACCGGTAGTCGATGCCCAGGGTCGGCAGGCCGTTGAGGTCGAGCGCGGCGATGTTGCCGTCCATGTACTCATAGTACCCCTGCGCGGCGATCATGGCGGCGTTGTCGCCGCAAAATTTCAGTTCCGGCAGCACCACGCGCGCGCCCAGCTTCTGCGCGCCGTCGTTCACCAGCTGGCGCAGCCGGCCGTTGGCCGCCACGCCGCCCGCCAGCGCCACCGTTTTGGCGCCGGTATCCGCCGCCGCGGCCAGCAGCTTTTTGGCCAGTATCTGCGCGATGCGCTCCTGGAAGCTGGCCGCCATATCCGCCACACGGATCTCCTCGCCGCGCTGGGCGGCGTTGTGCACCTCGTTGATGACGGCGGTTTTCAGCCCCGAAAAACTCACGTTGTAGCGGCCCTCCACCTTGGGCACCGGCAGCCTGTAGGCCTTGGCGTCGCCGGTTTTGGCGGCCTGCGCCACGCTCGGCCCGCCGGGGTAGGGCAGGCCCAGCGTGCGGGCCACCTTGTCAAACGCTTCGCCGGCGGCGTCGTCCACCGTGCGCCCCAGGACCTTGAACCGGCAATACCCCTCCACCTGCACGATGTGGCTGTGCCCGCCGCTGGCCACAAGGCACAAAAACGGGGGCGCAAGGTCGGGGTGGGTCAGATAGTTGGCGGCGATGTGCCCGCGCAGATGGTGCACCGGCACCAGCGGCTTGCCGGCGGCATACGCCAGCCCCTTGGCAAAGTTGACCCCCACCAGCACCGCGCCGATGAGCCCCGGCGCAAAGGTCACGGCCACGGCGCCCAGGTCATTTGCCCGCAGGCCGGCATCGGCCAGCGCCCTGCACGCCACGGCGCTGACGGCCTCGATGTGCCGCCGGCTCGCGATCTCCGGCACCACCCCGCCGTAGAGCGCCTGCTCCTTCACGCTGGAGCTGATGACGTTGGAGCGCAAAATGCGCCCGTCCTCCACCACGGCGGCGGCCGTCTCGTCACAGCTCGACTCAATGCCAAGAATATACATACAGGAAATTTCACCTTTAAAAAATTATACGTTCCGTAAAACCTTTGCGGAGGGCATTCACTCCACGCCGCGCGCGGCGGCGTATTCTTCGATGAGCTCCCGCTCCAAAAACGGCGTTTTTACGCCCATACGGTCGCGGTAGGTCTCGTGCCCTTTGCCGATGACGGCGATCAGATCCCCTGCCTGCGCGTTGTCGATGGCGTAGTGCAGCGCGTCCAGCCGGTCGGGTATCTCGACAAAAGGCACGTCGGGCCGGCCCTTGGCGATGCCCTTTTTGATGTCGGCCAGGATATCCTCGACCTTTTCGTAGCGGTTGTTGTCCTCGGTCAGGATGCAAAAATCCGCCATTTTGCTGCACACCTCGCCCATGCCGTAGCGGCGCAGCACGCTGCGGTTGCCCCCGCAGCCGAACAGCACCACCAGCCGGTTGGGCCGGTAGGCGCGCAGCGTCTCAAGCAGGCTTTCGGCGGCGGCCTCGTTATGGGCGTAGTCGATCAGGATGGTGAATTTTTCGCTGATGGGCACCAGCTCCACCCGGCCCTTGACCACGGCGGTGCGCAGCCCCTCGCGGATGGCGTCCGCCCCGATGTTTAGCGCCCTGGCCATGCCGATGGTGGCCAGCGCGTTGTAGATGCTGAACAGCCCCGGCATGCCCACCTCGACCTCCATGCCGCGGCCGTCCGGCTCCGTCAGGGCAAAGGCGACGCCCAGCATGGTCTTGGTGCGCAGCAGGCGGTAGGCGCGGGCGGCGCGGTAGTCGGCCGCGGGGCTCGTGTCCGCCATGCCATACGTCACAAGGCGGCAGGTATGCCCCAGCAGCAGCGGCCGGGTATTTTCGTCGTCGGCGTTCACGACGCCCACGTCGCAGCGCTTGAACAGCTCGCCCTTCCAGGCGCGGTACTCCTCAAAGCTGGCGTGCTCGCCGGGGCCGATGTGGTCCGGGTACAGGTTGGTGAACACGCCCACTTTGTAGTGGATGCCCGCCACGCGGTCCATCATAAGGCCCTGGCTGCTCACCTCCATCACGCAGGCGTCGCAGCTGCGGTCCGCCATTTCGCGCAGGATCTTTTGCAACTCATAGCTTTCGGGGGTGGTGTTGTTCAGGTCATGGTGGTGGCCCGGCCAGTACACGCCATTGGTGCCCACCATGCCCACCTTGTGCCCGGCAGCCGTGAGCACCGCGCGGATCATGTGGGTGGTGGTGGTCTTGCCCTTGGTGCCCGTCACGCCGATCATCGTCATCGCGCGGGCCGGGTGGTCAAACAGCGCGGCCGAGAGCATCGCCATCGCGTAGCGTGTGTTGCTGAATTGCAGCACCGTCACGTCCGGCATGGCGGCGAGCACCCCGGCGGGCAGGTCATGCTGGATGACAAGCGCCACGGCGCCCTTGCGCACCACCTCGGCGGCAAAGTCATGGCTGTCCCGCACGGTGCCCACGATGCACACGAACAGCCCGCCCGTGACCACCTTGCGGGAATCGTAGTAGATGTCCTTGATGTCAACGCTCAGTTTGCCCTGCACAAGGGTATAGTCCAACCCCGTGGCCAGTTCTTTGAGCAGCATACCCTCTCACCTCATCTTCCTCAGCATGGCGGGCGGCTTGTCCCACCCTATACGATACGGCCGGTACGCACAAAATATACCGGCCCCACAGCCCGGGATCGCTTTTATTATAAAACGTCTGCCCGCGCAAGGCAAGCCACCGGTCACCCGGTGGCCTGCCGAAAATGGGGTACCGCTCAATAAAATTCCACGCGGTATTCCTGCGGGTCAAAAAAGCCCGCGAAGGTGGTGCGCAGCAGGTTTTTGGCATTTTCGGCAGCGCTGTCCAGCACGCCGTGGGCCATGGCCTCCTCGTCACCGGTCTTTTGGAAATCCACAAGCCCCTGGTTGAGGTCCTCCATCGTCAGGGGGTTGAACACCGAGCTGCTCTCGTCATACACGCGGAAACTGTTGAAATCCACCTCGGAGCTCAGGATCTGCGCCTGCGGCAGATGCACGCGCACCGTTTTGGTGGTCTCGTTCACGCTCACCTCGATGGCGGTGAAATCCAGCCCCGCCTTGACGTTGCCGCTGTAGCTGTAGATGATCTTGCTGGAGGTGAACGGTATCTCCAGCCCCAGCACCTTGAAGGCTTCCTTGTCGGTGATCTGGGTCAGGGTATAGCCGTATTCGGCGGTCGCCAACTCGCCAATGTCATGGAGGGCGCCCTCAAAATCCAGCGGTGCGGTGCTGGTGGCGGGCTCACTGCGGCCCAGCTGCAAGGCGACGAGCACCCCGGCCGCAAACAGCGCCGCCGCTGCCGCCAGCCCCAGGATCTTTTTGCTGATTTTCATGCGCGTCCACATCCCATCCTGCAAAATTTGCCGCTTTTTGCCGGCAAAACCAGTATAGCATATCCACGCGCAAAACGCCAGCCCTTTCCGCGCGGGCAGGCGCGGCTTGCTTTTGGCGATGCGGCGTGCTATACTGGCAATATCCAAACCTTGGCAAGGAGGGGGAGCCCATGCCCGAAGGCGTGCCTTTTCCGCTGTACCCGCGCCCGCAGCTGCGCCGGCCGGCGTGGGTGGATCTCAACGGCCCGTGGCAGTACGCCATCACCGCCGTCCGCGAAACGCCCGGCAGTTACGACGGCACCATCCTTGTGCCCTTCTCGCCCGAGGCGCCGCTCTCCGGCGTAAACCGCCAACTGCTGCCGGGGCAGTGGCTGCATTACCGCCGCACCTTTGCGCCGCCGCCCGGGCAGGGCGGGCGGGTGCTTTTGCATTTCGGCGCCGTCGATTGGCGCTGCACGGCGGCCGTCAACGGGCAAAACGTCGGCGGGCACACCGGCGGCTACCTGCCCTTCACGCTGGACATCACCGCCGCCCTGCATGACGGCGAAAACGAGCTCACGCTCGCCGTTGAGGACCCCAGCGAAACGCACCACCAGGCGCGCGGCAAGCAGCGGCTGGACCGCGGCGGTATGTTCTACACCGCGCAGAGCGGCATCTGGCAGACCGTATGGCTGGAGCGCGTGCCGGAAAATTATGTAAAAAGTATCAAGATAACGCCGCTTTTATCAAAGCGCCGCGTGCGTGTGGAGCTAAAGATGGCCGACGATACGGTTTTCTCCCGCGTGAACATGAACGCCGTTGTGCGCAAGGACGGCGCCGTCATCGCCGAGGACTGGACCGATGAGGCCGGCGCCGTGGAGCTGCGCATCGGGGAGGAACATCTCCGCCCCTGGTCGCCGGAGGACCCTTTCCTCTACGATTTGGCCGTCACCACGCCGGACGAGACGGTCTACAGCTATTTTGCCCTGCGGGAATTTACGGCCGCGCCGGACGCAAACGGCATTTTGCGCTTTTGTTTAAACGGCAGGCCATACCTCCAGCATGGCCTGCTGGACCAGGGCTACTGGCCGGGCGGCCTCTACACACCGCCGGATGAGGACGCCATGGTGCGGGATATCCGGCTGGCCAAATCGCTCGGCTTCAATATGCTGCGCAAGCACGTCAAGGTGGAACCCGACCGCTGGTACTATTGGTGTGACCGCCTCGGTATGCTCGTCTGGCAGGATATGCCCAACGGCGGCGGGCAGTACCGGCATTGGTTCGTGACCAACGCCATCAACCTGGCGCAGCCGCTGCTGCGGCGTTTCCCGGACGGGGACTACCGGCTCTTTGCGCGGGAGGACGCCGCTGAGCGCGCCGCCTATTATGCGGAGCTGGAGGCCCTGGTGCGGCACCTGTACAGCCACCCCTGCGTGTGCGGCTGGGTGCCCTTCAACGAGGGGTGGGGCCAGTTCGACGCGCCCAAAGCCACGGCCCGCGTGCACGCGCTCGACCCCACCCGCCCGGTGGACGAGGCCAGCGGCTGGTTTGACGAGGGCGGCGGCGAGGTGTGGAGCCTGCACAACTACTTCTATCCGCTGCGCGTGCGCCCGCGCCCGCCGCGCGTCGTGGCGCTGACGGAATACGGCGGCATCGCGTGGGCCTGCCCGGGGCATATCACCCGGGAAAAAGTCTACGGCTACGGCACCGCCAAAAGCGCGGCGCAGCTCACCGCCCGCTACCGCAAGCTGCTTTTGCAGACGGTGCTGCCGCAGCTCAAAAACGGGCTGTCCGCCCTTGTGTACACCCAGCTGTCGGACGTGGAGGACGAGGTCAACGGCGTCGTCACCTATGACCGCGCCGTGACCAAGCTGGATGCCGCCGCCGCCCGCGCGGCGGCCGCGGCGCTGTTCCGGGAATTTGCGCGCTGTACCGCGCCGAAAGGGGAGAAGTAACGATGTTTTTCCGCAAAAAGACGCCGCAGGCGCGCTGGCGCCAGCCCGAGGGCATGGGCATCGACGATGTGCGCACCGAGCAGAGCATCTGCACCGGCGAAAAGACCATCGGCTTTTATGACCGGCACCGCAACCTGCTGCTGCACCCGCAGCTGGTGCGCACACCGCAGGACATTGCCGATTTCTACCATGGCTACGGCTGGGAGCCGCCCGCCGCCGGCCCGCGCGAGGCCGGCCCCGGCCAGTGAGCGGTTTTGCCCAAAAAACGCCAAAACAGCTGCCCGGAACCTTTGCAAAACGCCAAAACCGTGCTATAATCAAGGCAAGAGGCCCGCGGGCCGTGCCGCCCGCGCCATCACACATACAAAAGGAGAGTGCGATCCATGTCCATCTTTGAAAAGTTTGAGACCCAGCTCAAGGCCGCCCCCAAGACCATCGTCTTCACCGAGGGCACCGACGCCCGCATCCTGAACGCCGCCGCCCGCCTGCTGGCCGGCGATATCCTCAAGGTCATCCTGCTGGGTGAGCCGGGCGCCGTCAAGGCTGCGGCCGATGCCGCCGGCGTCGATGTATCCAAGGCCACCGTCATCGACCCCGCCACCGACCCCGCCCTGCCGGAGATGATCGACGCCATGGTCGCGCTGCGCAAGGGCAAGATGACGCCCGAGCAGTGCAAGGACGCGCTTTCCCACGGTAACTATTTCGGCACCATGCTCGTCAAGATGGGCAAGGCGGACTGCCTGCTCGGCGGCGCCACCTATTCCACCGCCGATACCGTGCGCCCGGCGCTCCAGCTCATCAAGTGCAAGCCCGGCGTCAACCTCGTCAGCTCCAGCTTTATCCTGATGCGCGGGGACGAGAAGCTCGCCATGGGTGACTGCGCCATCAACCTCTCCTATGAGGATACCGTCGATAAAGAGGGCAACGTCGTGCTTTCCGGCGCGCAGAAACTGGCCGAGGTCGCCATCGAGACGGCGCACACCGCCCAAATCTTCGGCATCGACCCGCGGGTCGCCATGCTCAGCTTCTCCACCAAGGGTTCCGGCAAGGGCGGCACCGTCGCGCTGAGCCAGCAGGCCACCGCCATCGCCAAGGAGAAGGCGCCCGAGCTCGCCATCGACGGCGAGATGCAGTTCGACGCCGCCGTTTCGCCCGAGGTTGGCCAGCTCAAGTTCCCCGGCTCCAAGGTGGCGGGCCATGCCAACACCTTCATCTTCCCCACCATTGAGGCCGGCAACATCGGCTACAAAATCGCCCAGCGTCTGGGCGGGTTCGAGGCGTACGGCCCCATCCTGCAGGGCCTCAACGCCCCCATCAATGACCTGTCCCGCGGGTGCGTGGCCGACGAGGTCTACAAGATGGCGCTCATCACCGCGGCACTTATCTGACCAAGGCAGCAGCTTCCGCCGCCCGGCACATTCTGCGCCGGGCGGTTCAGCGTGTCGAGAAACTCGACACGCTGCAAAAGAGGGGTTCGGCTTTGCTGGCTGCGCCAGGCCGCCTGCACCCCTCTCTTGGACACACCCCGTCGCAAAAAAATACCGTTCTCATGCCTTACAGGCGACTCGAACGGTATTTTTTGCTCTGGCGGTATCGCCCTCGTCGGTACACGCCCGCCGAGGGCGATAGATTTAAAATATATCTTTTTCAACATTCTGCGCCGGGCGGCTTTTGCCCGCTGCGAAGCAAAGGGGAAGGGGGATCCTTGTGCCCAAGGCGCTGATCGCGATGAGCGGCGGCGTGGACAGTTCCGTCGCCGCGCGCCTCACACTGGATGCGGGGTATGACGGCATCGGCTGCACCATGCGCCTGTATGACAACGACGAAGCCGGCCTCCCGCGGGAAAAGGGCTGCTGCTCGCTCTCGGATGTCGAGGACGCGCGCGCCGTGGCCCACCGCTTGGGTATGCCGTACTATGTGTTCAATTTTTGTGATGCCTTCCGGGACACCGTCCTGCGGGATTTCACCGCGGAATACGCCCGCGGCCGCACGCCCAACCCCTGCATCGTGTGCAACCGCACGATGAAATTCCAAAAACTGCTCGAGCGCGCCGCCATCCTCGGCTGCGACGCCCTCGTCACCGGGCACTACGCCCGCATCGTGCAGGAGGGCGGGCGCTATACCCTGAAAAAGGCGCTCGACCCCGCCAAGGATCAGAGCTATGTGCTCTATATGCTCACCCAGGCGCAGCTTGCGCGCATCCGGTTCCCGCTGGGCACGCTTACCAAGGCGGAGGTGCGCCGCCTTGCGGAGCAAAACGGCTTTGCCAACGCCGCCAAGCCGGACAGCCAGGACCTTTGCTTTGTGCCGGACGGGGACTATCCGGCCGCCATCCGCCGCCTGACGGGGCGCGCCCCCGCGCCGGGGGACTACCTCGATGCACAGGGCCGGGTGCTGGGCCGGCACAAAGGGGTCGAGTATTACACCGTCGGCCAGCACAAGGGCCTGGGCCTTTCCACCGCCGAGCCGCTCTATGTCCTTTCCATCGATGCCGCCGCCAACACCGTGACCCTGGGCCGCAACGCGGATCTGTTCGGGAGCACGGCGCGGGTGGAAAACGTCAACTGGGTCGCCGGAACCGCCCCGGCGGGCCCCGTCCGCTGCGCGGCCAGGGTGCGCTACCGCCAGGCCGAGCAGCCGGCGACGGTCACCCCCACCGGCCCCGACACCGCGCAGCTTGAATTTGACGCCCCGCAAAGGGCCATCACCCCCGGGCAGGCCGCCGTGTTTTATGACGGCGACACCGTCCTTGGCGGCGGGGTGCTGGCATAAAAATAAAATCGGTTACCGTATTGAAAAAACCGTGAAACTATCATATAATACCCTTAAAGAGGAAAAAGGAGGGCTTGCCATGGCAACCAAGAGCATTACCAAAAGCGTTGTGATGCGGACAAAGCCCCTCACAAAGAATTTTATCAGGGCACTGGAAAGCGCCGAGGGCAAACACAGCAAGCCGGTCACGTATGACCGCCCGGTCAATGAACTTAAAGGGGAAAAATTACAGGAGATTTTCAAAAAGTAGATGCGCGGCTATACACTGGTCAACTTAAAAGAACTGCTGCAACAGCTTGGAGAGGAAGAGGCCAAAGGGCTCCTCTCCAATTTTTCTTGTCCGCTCAACCCGGATGTGGAGTATTTTTTACATACGAAAGCCATCGAATTTTCCCGCCAGGGCATCGCACAGACCCACCTTGTGTTCATGCCATATAAAGGGCAAACCGTTCTGGTGGGATACTTCACGCTGGCCAGCAAGATGATCGTTATCCCCAAAAAGAATGTACCTACAGCCAACTGGCGCAGGCGCATCCGGCGCTTTGCCCAGCAAATGCACCCCGATGGGGAATATGTGATCGCCGCCCCGCTCATCGGGCAGTTGGGCAAAAATTTTACAAACGGGTACAACACACTGCTCGCGGGCGATGTACTGCTCAAGATGGCGACCGATAAGGTCAGCACCATCCAGAACGACCTGGGCGGCAAGTTTGTATATCTGGAGTGCGAGGACAAGCCCAGCCTGATCGATTTCTACTCACAGAACGGATTTGTCATTTTTGGTCACCGCGACCTGGACGGCGACGAACGGGATAAACAGCAGGGCAGCTATCTGGTGCAGATGCTCAAATATCTTGGCGGATAAAAGGCAAACCCCCGCCCGGCGCATTCGCGCCGGGCGGGGGGTGCTTAAAAAGGCAAAGGATCTTTAATAGTGCAGATCGTCGGCCGTCAGGCCCTGCAGCACCGGCAGCATGGCGGCGGCCTCGGCGCGGGCGGCGATGGGGTCCATCATCAGATAGTTGCCGCACTCGGCGGCCGAGGCCCCCGGGATGGGCCCATCGTACCCCGCCATCCAGGCAAAGGCCCCCTGCGCCAACGCCAGCGCGCCGGAGGCGTCCAGCCCCACGGTCACAAGATAAAACCCGGTCAGGCAGCCCATCGGGCCCACATAGACCACGTTCTGCCCCCACGCGCTGTTGCGCGCCCAGGTGGCGAACAGATGCTCCAGCGTGTGCGCGCAGGCGGGGGAGAGGTAGCTGCCCCGGTTGGGCTCCTTCATGCGGATGTCCCACGTGAGGATGGCACCGTCCGGCCCGTCCCGGCGGGAAAGGTACATCCCGCGCCGCAGGGTGTTGTGATCCACGCAAAAGCTGGCGATGCGTTCCATGGCGGCGCCCCTTATTCCTGCATCAGCTGCACGATGCCGCGCGAGCAATCCATCGAGATCTTCATGCCGTCGCGCAGCGTGCGGGTGGCGTTGGTGCCGCCCACGATGGTCGGCTTGCCCAGCGCCAGGCCCACGATGGCGGCATGACTGTTCACGCCGCCCTCCTCGACAACGACGCCCGCGGCCTCGCGGATGAAGGGCAGGCCGGCGCTCGTCGTGAACGGGGCGACCAAGATCATCCCGGGCTTGAACTTCTTGGCAGCCTCGGCGGCGTTGCGCACCACGCACACGGTGCCCTTGGCGTTCGCCTGCCCGATGCCCACGCCGGCCAGCAGCGTGTCGCCCAGCATATGCACCTTGATCATGTTGGTCGTGCCCGAAACGCCCACCGGCACGCCGGCGGTCACAACGACCATATCGCCCGCCTTGGCAAGGCCAGCCTTCTCGGTGGCGGCGACGGACATACTGATCAATTCGTCGGTGGAATGGGCGTAGCCCATCATCAGCGGGGTGATGCCCCAATAGGCGTTGAGCTGGCGGCGCACGGGCTCATCCAGCACGCAGGCCACGATGCGGGCCTTGGGGCGGCACAGGCTGAGCAGGCGCGCGGTCTCGCCGCTCTTGCTGGCGGTGATGATGGCCGTGGCGCCGATGTCGGCGGCGGTGGTGCAGGCGGCGTGGGCCACGGCGGCCGACACCGTCAGGCGGGTGTCCACACCGTCCGGCATACGCACATATTCCTCAAAATTGGTGCCGTTCTCGGCCGTCTCGGCGATGGTCACCATGGCCGAGAGCGCCTCCACCGGCCATGCGCCGGCGGCCGTCTCGCCGCTGAGCATGATGGCGCCGGTGCCGTCATAGATGGCGTTGGCCACGTCGGTGATCTCGGCACGGGTGGGCCGCGGGTTCACCATCATGGAATCCAGCATCTGGGTGGCGGTGATGCAGATCTTGCCGCCGTTCATCGCCTTGTCGATCAGGCGCTTCTGGATGGCGGGTATCTCGGCGAAGGGGATCTCCACGCCCATGTCGCCGCGGGCGACCATGATGCCGTCGGCCACGCTGAGGATCTCGTCGATGTTGTCAACGCCCTCCTGGTTCTCGATCTTGGCGATAATGCGCATCTTGGCGTTGTTTTCGTCCAGCAGATGGCGGATCTCCATCACGTCCTGCGCGCTGCGGGTAAAGCTGGCGGCGATCAGGTCGAACCCGGCCTTGATGCCGAACAGGATGTCGTCTTTATCCTTGGCGCTCATGTACGGCATCGAAAGATGCACGCCCGGCACGTTCACGCCCTTTTTGGTCTTGATGGTGCCGCCGTTTTCCACCACGCACACGATGTCGGTGTCGTTCACGCTCTTGACCGTCAGCCCGATCAGGCCGTCATCCAGCATGATGCGGCCGCCCACCGTCACGTCCTGCGGCAGTTCCTTATAGGTCACCATGCTGATGATGGCGTCGCCCTCCACCTCGCGGGTGGTCAGGGTGAATTCCTGCCCGGCGGTCAGCTTCTCGCTGCCGTTTTTAAAGGTGCCAAGGCGGATCTCGGGGCCTTTGGTGTCCAGCATGGCGGCCACCGGGCGGTCCAGCTCGGTGCGCAGCTCAACGAGCTTGTCAAGGCGCGCCTGCTGTTCCTCATGGGTGCCGTGGGAGAAGTTGAAGCGGGCAATATCCATACCGCGCAAAAGCAGCTGGCGCAGCACATCGCCGCGGTCGGTCGCGGGGCCAAGGGTACATACGATTTTGGTTTTACGCATACACAAGGACCTCCCCAATAAAATTTCAAGTATTTTCATTATAAACGCAAAGGGCGCCGCGCACAAGCCCGGGCGGGAAAGTTTGGCGCTTTTTACCAGCAAAACCGGCCGGCCTTACCGCAAAAAAACCAAAAAAGCCGCCGCGATGGCACACTTTGGCGGATTGACAAGCGCGCGGGAAGTGGGGTATGATGGAAATCGGTAAAAAACCGGGCTTTTGCGCCCTTTTTGCAAGGAGGAACCTCCCAATGAAACGTGTACTCAGTCTGGTGCTGGCCGCGGCGCTTTTCGCCTGCACGGCGCTGCCCGCCGCGGCGCTGGAAACGCCCGTGGATGTTTTGCCCGCGGCGTCGGAAACGCCGGCCGAAACGCCGGCACCCGCAGCGGAGGAAGCCCCGGCCGAAACGCCGGCACCCGCAGCGGAGGAGCCGGCGCCCATCGCCGAACCGGCGCCTTCCGCCGAACCGGAGGAGCCCCCGGCCCGGGTGCTGGTGCCGGCGGATTGCCTGCCGGAACCGCAGGATACCGCGGACGGGCTGGAGCCGCTGCAGATCACGGAGATCGACTCTTCGCTGCTTTCCCCGCTCCCGGCCGAAGAAAACGGGGAAGGGTTCATTGCGCTGCCCTCCTATGCCCGCAAAGACGTTACAACCACCGGCGTCAACTACAACTATCTCAACGAGACGCAGCGCAAACTGTATCAGGCGTATATGCAGGCCGCCTACGAATGTATCCCTTATGCGGGGCAGAGCCGTGTGCCGGGGGTCGCGGTCGGCGGGCTTACCGTATTTGACATCGCGGAAGATGATTTTGACATCGCCGCCATGGCGCTGCGCTTTGACCGCCCGGATATCTTCTGGACGGGCAGCGGGTTTTCTATTGGATACAGCGGGTATTCTGTGTATGCGGTCTTTGGGGTGGACAGAACCTTCCCCACGCCGGAATCCGTCTACGCCGCCCAGGACGCCTATGAGGACGGCGTCAACGCACTCCTCAACAGCGTGCCGTATTCCGCCGACAAAGCGGTCATGGCGCTGCGCCTGCACGATGCCCTGGC
>CANRCB010000001.1 GCA_947629015.1 uncultured Gemmiger sp. | reverse complement strand
GCACGCGGTTTTGGAGACCGCTGCTCTACCAACTGAGCTATGCCCCTATATGTTTTTTGGTATCTGCTATTTGTGCTTCCGCGGCCTCGGGCCCTCTTGCGGTGCCCGAAATCGCTTGCTCCTTCCGTCGCGCGATTTCGACCGCTGCGCCAGCCGCGCCTCGCTGCTTCGTCCGCAGGACGCGCTTCGACGCGGCTGCCCCGCACGCGGTTTTGGAGACCGCTGCTCTACCAACTGAGCTATGCCTCTACGCTGTTTCCAACGGGTATGATTATAAAGCATCCGGCGGGCCTTGTCAAGGCCCGCCGCGCGGTTTTCCGTTTTCGCCGGTGTTATTTCTGTTTGGGGCGGCGGTCGTTCGTGCGTTTTTTGCGCGGGGCGGCCGGCTGTTTTTTCGCCGTCGGCTTGATGCGCACGAATTG
The DNA here is from genome assembly GCA_947629015.1 of uncultured Gemmiger sp. Lineage (GTDB taxonomy): Bacteria > Bacillota > Clostridia > Oscillospirales > Ruminococcaceae > Gemmiger. Next base: position 237,592 of record CANRCB010000001.1, on the reverse strand, counting down.
GATGGGGTTGCCGTTGGCGAGCAGGCGTTCCTCCACCTCCAGGCCCGGCAGCCCGGCCAGGAATTTGTTCAGGCTCTTGCTGCCGAAGTTTCTCACGTCAAAATCCGGGTAGCGCTTGATGAGCTGGTCCCCCACGCGGCTGGTGCGCACCCAGCCGGTGCCGTCGTCCATCTCGCCGATCATGCCGCGGATGAGCCGCAGGATGGAATCCCGGTTGATGGCGGTATCGTCGCTGGCCTGGGGCGCCTCGGCGGCCGGCAGCGGCTCGGCCTCCGGCTCGCTGTGGTCCAGGATGAGGTCCAGGTATTTGAACTGGTCACACGCCTTGACAAAGGGCCCCAGCGTTTTGCTCTCGCCCATGCCGATGACCAGCTTGCCGGCCTCGCGCAGGCGGGCGGCAAGGCGGGTGAAATCACTGTCCGAGGAAACGATGCAGAACCCGTCCAGATTGCCGGAATACAAAAGATCCATCGCGTCGATGATCATGGCCGAATCCGTCGCGTTTTTGCCGGTGGTGTAGCTGTACTGCTGCATCGGGATGATGGAATGGTTGAGCAGGGCGTCCCGCCAGCTTTTGAGGCGCGGCTCGCTCCAGTCACCATAAATGCGCTTGCAGGCGGCCACGCCGAAATTGGCGGCCTCGTCCAAAATGACCTTGACATATTTGGGGGAGATGTTGTCGGCGTCGATCAAAATCGCCAGTTTGAGGTCTTCCATGCGTTCGTCTACTCCTTCTCTGCTTTGCGGGGCGTGAAATACATATACAGCTGGCAGGGGATCATGCCGTTGTAAATTTTGCGGCGCCGGGCGGCCTTTTGGCCGAAATGGGCTTCAAATTCCGCGTCGGCGGTGATGGCGTACAGCCCCTGCCCGGGGTTTTGGCGCCAGCGCTCCCCCAGCGCGGCGGCCAGCGCCGCCGCCTGCTGCGCATCGCCCAGGCGCTCGCCGTAGGGCGGGTTGGTGAGCACGGTGGCGTTTGCCGCGGGGGCAAAGGCGCGCACATCGGCCACCGAAAAGCGGCAGCGCTCCCCCACCCCGGCCAGCTTTGCGTTGGCGCGCGCAAGGGCAACGGCGTCGGGGTCGATATCGGTGCCGACGCCCTCGAACGCGGCGTCGGTGCGCACGGCGGCCAGCGCCGCCTGCCGCTGCTGCGCCCATACCTCTTTTGGCAGGAAGGCGAAATGCTCGGCGGCAAAGCGGCGGTGCAGCCCCGGCGCCATGTTGAGCGCCTTCTGCGCCGCTTCGATGACGAGCGTGCCGGAGCCGCAGAACGGATCCATGACAAGGCTGTCCCGCCGCACGCGGCCCAGGTCCGCGATGGCGGCGGCCAGCGTCTCCTTGATGGGGGCGAGGGTCGCGTTTTTGCGGTAGCCGCGCTTGTGCAGCCCCTCGCCGGAGGTATCGAGGCTGATCTCGGCCTCGTTCTTGCGCAGCGTGAAGCGCAGCCGGTACACATCGCCCGTCTCGGGCAGCGTGGTGACCCTGTGCCCCGCCTGCAAACGCTTGACCACCGCTTTTTTGACGATGCTCTGGCACGCCGGCACGCTGGAAAGCTGGCTGGACAGGCTGGATCCCTTGACGGGGAACTGCGCGTCCGGGGGGAGCAGTTCCTCCCACGGGATGGCGTACACGCCGTCAAACAGCTCGTCAAAGGTCAGGGCGGTGAACCGCCCCAGGCACAAAAGCACCCGTTCGGCCGTGCGCAGATCAAGGTTGGCGGCGGCGATGAGCGCCGCGTCCCCGCGAAAGGCCACCCGGCCGTCCGTCACGCGCACGTCCTGCGCGCCAAGGCGGCGCACCTCGAACGCAAGCGTCGCCTCGCTGCCAAAAAAGCAGGGCGCGGCCAAATCATACAGCTGGGGCATACGTTCTCTCCTTAACGGCGGGGCGGCGCGGCCGGCAAAACAAAAAGCGGGCCCCGCCAAAAAGCAGGGCCGGCCAGGCTCACCCGCGGCGGCGGGAATACCCACCGCGGTGGTTTTCGGTCACGCGGCGCAGATCCGCGATCTTTTCCTCGCTTTGGGTCTTATAGCGGGCCATCATGTCCTCAAACGACATTTCGCCCCGGGGCTGCACGGGTTTGGGCTGCCACACGCGCGGCGGCGCTTCCTTGCGGGGCGGGCGCTGTGCGCGCGCGGCGCCGCCCGCCGATTTGGCGCCGCGTTCCGGCGCGGGCTGCGTGCGCTTGATGGACAGCGCGATCTTGCCGTCCGGCGCGATGGAAAGTACCTTGACCGAGACCGTCTGCCCGTCCTCTAAAACGGCGGAAATGTCCTGCACGAACTCGTAGGAGATCTCCGAAATGTGGACGAGCCCGGTCTTGCCGTCCGGCAGTGAGACAAAGGTCCCGAACGGTTTGATGCCGGTGACCTTGCCCTCGACGATATCCCCAACCTGTAATGCCAAACTGTGATGCCCCTTTTTTGATGTTTTATCGACAGGGGGTGCCGCAAAGCCCCCCGGCCAAGCATGGGAAAATGCGCTTAGTACCCGATGAACACGCGCTCGTTGGGTTTGGCGTAGCCCTGTTCGCGGGCGATGCGCTCGATGATGGCGTCCTCATCGTCCGCCAAGGCGCGCGTGAGCTCCTGGTTGAGCGCCTGCTGGGCCTCCAGCCGTTGCTCGGCGTCCGCCAGCTCCCGGCTGCGGGTGCTGATGACCGCCTGGTTGTGCAAAAGCGCCGCCAGCAGATACAGAAAGAGGACCAGGACCCCCGCCACCCGGACCCACGCCGGGATGAGATGCAGTTTTTTCATCACGCGGGCCCCCTTTGCGATGTGGCGCCAAATTTGCCGCCTCCGGCGGGCGGCCATACTCCAAGCGAATCAATTATACAATACCGTGGGACGGTTTTGCAACTGTTTTTTGCCGTTTTGGGCTACTTTTTTGTCTTTTTTGCGCGCTTTTTGGTGTAAAGCAATTTTACTTTTCACCCATGCGGCCGTTTTTTGGCCCGCCGGCCGGAGGCAAACGGTATACAAAAAACGGAACGGCCACGTGCAGGCCGCCGCTGTGCGGCGGGCAAGCGCGTGCAGCGCGCCGGAGACCGCCCCCTGCCAGGCCGCGGCCCCGGCGGCGATGCCCAGCGCCATATACCAGCGCGACGCACCGCTGGCAGAGCGCGCGGCCGCGTACCCGCACAACAAAACGGCTGCGGCCGAAAAGGCGGTGATGTCCCACACAAAGCAGCGCACCGGCCCGTTGCCGAGCAATAGGCCGAGCAGATCCCGCGCGGCGCCCAGCAGGAGCCCGAGGCCGAGGCACCACAGGATGTCGGTGCAGACGGCCCCGACGGCAGGCGCGGGGAGCATCAGCGCAGCAGGCGGGCCAAAAAGCCGCCGCCGCTCTCCCGGTTCTCGGTATATTGCAGAGAGTCGATGTGCCCCGAAATGTGCACCTGCCCCGTGTGCACCGACAATTCGCTGACCTCCAGCCCCTGCCCGCCAACGGTCAGGTTGCCCAGCGGGGTCACCAGCGTGGCGCCGGTTTCATCGTAGGCAAGGATGCGCTCGATGCCGGTCAGCGTCAGGTCATGGCGGCCGTTCATCGTCAGGCAGTGCTCCCGCTGCGGCCGGGTCGCCGTTTCGGCGCGGGCAAGTTCGGTCTGGGGCATAAGGGGGCCTCCTTCGCGGTACGGGCATACTCACCGCAGAGCGGCTGGTTGGTATTGCCTTGCGGCTATTTATACCATATGCGCCTTGCGCGCGGCATAGACCGCCGCCCGCGATCCGGCCCTACCCTTCCAAGACCTCGAACAGCTCCCGCGCGACGTCCTTGCCTTTCGGCTCTGCCACCGACAGCACCCGCACCTTGACCGGGCGGTTGCCGAAAGCGATCTCGATGACATCGCCCTGCTGCACGGCATAACTGGCTTTCGCGGCCTTGCCGTTGACAAAGATGCGCCCGGCATCGGCGACCTCGTTTGCCAGGGTGCGGCGTTTGATCAGGCGGCTGACTTTCAGATACTTATCCAAGCGCACGGTGCAGCCCTCCCCCTGTTGAAAACAGCCCGCTGCCGTTTTGTTGGCAGCGGGCGGAAAGTACGAACGGAACTTACTGAACGTTGTCCTTCAGGCTCTTGCCGGCCTTGAAAGCGGGCACCTTGGAAGCGGGGATGGTGATCTCTTTCCGGGTCTGGGGGTTGCGGCCCACACGCGCGGCACGCTCGCGCACCTCAAAGGTGCCGAAGCCAACCAGAGAGACCTTGTCGCCCTTTTTCAGGCTGTCGGTCACGGTACTGACGAAAGCATTGACGGCCTTTTCGGCATCCTTCTTGCTCAGGCCGGCGGCGGCCGCCACGGCGGCGATCAGTTCAACCTTGGTCATAAAATTTCTACCTCCAAATCTTTATCCGCAAAAAGCGCTGCCACCGCTATTGCGGTATCGGCACCCGCCTTTTGGCCTATTTTTCCGGGGGCGTCTGCCCCTTTGATCCGCCCGCATACGCCGCAAAGCGCTCGTTGCGGGCCTGCAGCGCCTGCTCGGCGTCCACCCCGGCCCCGCGGGCCAGCGTGACGGCGGCAAACAACAGCCGCCCGGCGGCCTGCTCCGCCTGCGCGCTGCCGGCGGGCGCGGCCTGCAGCTCCGCTGCGGCCGCAGCCAGCCGTGCCCCGGCATCGCCGTCTGGCGCCGCACCGTAACGCGCCGCGCGCTTTTGCAGCTTTTCGGCGCGCATCAGCGCGGGCAGGGCGCGGGGCACGCTCTCCAGCTCGCTTTGCAGCGTGGCGCGGCCCTTTTCCCTATTTTTGAGCAGATCCCAATCATTTATGCCCGGCGCGGGCAGGGCGCCGGCAAAAATATTGGGGTGGCGGCGCAGCAGCTTGCGGCACACACCGTCGCACACATCCGCCCAGGCAAAGCGGCCGGCCTCCTGCTCGATGCAGGCGTGGAACACCACCTGCATCAGCACATCGCCCAGTTCTTCGCACAGCAGGGCGGGGTCGTCCAGATCAATAGCGTCCACCGCCTCATACGCTTCCTCCAGGAAATTCATCCGGATGGAGGTGTGCGTCTGGACTTTGTCCCACGGGCAGCCGTTTTCCGGATCCCGCAAAAGGCGGACGATCTCGACCAGATCTTGCGCGGTATACTGCGGTTTTTCAGGATATGATACCATGGCACAACCAGCGGGGCGTGCCCAAGCACGCCCCATTGTACTCCTTTTCTTTCGCCAGGTCAAGAAAACAGGAAGTTGTTACAGTTGCGCCCCGCAATGGTTGCAGAACAGCGCGTCCGCATCGATCTCCGCCTGGCAGACCGGGCAGGTCTTCGTCTCGCCGCGGGGGGCGATGGGCTCCTCCTCGACAGGCTCCTCGGCCTCTTCGGCGGGTTCCTCCACGGCGGGCTCCTCCGCGGCAGTGTCTTCCGCCTGCTCGGCCTGCTCCACTTCGGCGGGGGTCATTTTGGCCTTGATGTCGGCGATGGCCTGCTCCACCTCGTCGATGGCCGCGATATACCGGTCAACGAGGGGCTGGTTCTCCTCCCCGGATTTGTGCAGGCTGTAGACCAGCGCGCCCAGCTGGCGCTGCGCCTTGCTCAGGCGGGATTTCTGGTTGAGCAGATCCAGCTGGCTTTTGCCCTTGCCGGCCAGGTCGATGGCCGTCTTTTTGGCGGTATCCACCAACTGGAGGCCCTGTTCCTTCAAAGTCTCGATATCCAGTTCAAACATTTGTCAACACCTCGCAGCTTTTCTATTTGGCCATTTTTTGCGGCCTTTGTGGGTATTATAGCAAATCCGCAGCGATAATGCAACGCGCATTTTTCCGCCCGCCGCAGCGGTCAGCGCGGGCCGATGAATTCCCGCAGCATACTGTCGGCCGGCACAAGGTCCGGCGGCAGCGGGGGGAAGGCCGCGAACTCGCTGCACAAGGCGGCAAAGCGCGCGGCATAGGCGGGCGCCGTCTCGCCGGCCAGGGCGTTCAGGCAGGCCGCCCAAAGGCACGGCTCATAGCTGAAGGCCGTGTCCAGCAAAAGGTCGGCGCGGGGGCGGAACGCCTGCACATAGCACCGCTCGGAATCACAGACGTGCCCCCACAGCGCCAGCGTGAACTCCGGCGCGTGGCCGCGGAACCGGTGGTCCCGCGTGATGCGGCGCGCCAGGCGCATCTCCCGCGTTTTCAGCCGCCCGCCGCTGCCGGGGGTGGCGTATTCCTCCCGCAGGCCGGCGTATACGTTGAACAGCGCGCTCTGCGGCAGGCCCTCGGCCAGCAGCGGGTTGAGCGCGTGCAGCCCCTCGATGATGGCCACGCCGCCGGCACAGTCCACCCGGCGCGTCTGGCCGGACGGGCGCTGGGTGAGGAAATCGAACACGGGCCCCTCGGCGCGGCCGGTGGCGGCCAGCTCCTGCAAAAAGGCGTGCAGGCGCGGCAGGTCGAGCGCTTCGGGGCACTCATAGTCATCCTTGCCGTCGGGGCGGCGGGGGTATTTGCCTTCCCCGACGAAAAAGTCATCCAAACTGACCACGGCGCACCGGTGCCCCGCCTCCCGGATGGCCTGCGCAAGGCGGTTGGCGGAGGTCGTTTTGCCGGTGCCGGAGGGCCCGGTGAGCATCACGAGGCGGGCGCCGCTGGCAAGGATGGCGGCCGCGGCCGCCCGGATGCGCGCGGCATAGTCCCGCTCACAAAAATCGACGAACCCGGCGGCGTCGCGCGCGGCGAAGGCGATCAATTCATGGCCGACAAGGCGTTTGGGCGGTTGGATATTGGGCATAAAACTCGCTCACCTCTTTTTGTGTGGCGGGCACGGCATCGGTGCGCGCCAGATATTCCTGTGGGTATTTGCAGTTGTAGATGCGGCGGATGCGCCCGTGGCGCCGGCCGGGCTGCACCAGCTTGGTGGAGCCGCCCGCCCCCGCCGCGAGGATGGTGTGCACTTCCTCCATGATGTAGATGTTGTACAGCCCTTCGCGGCCGGGCAAACACCAGCCGACGTTTTCCAGGTTTTGCAGCGTGCCCTTCTGGCGGTAGAGGTAGTAGGGCACATACCCCGCCTGCGCAAGGGCGCCGCACCGCGCGAGCATGGCGCCGACATCGCCCTCTGCCCCGCCGCCCTGCTGCGCAAGGTCGGACGCGCGCTTGAGGGTAAGGGTGTGCACGGTGATGTTTTCCGGTTTGAGGGCGATGGCCGTTTGCAGGCTTTGGGCAAAGCCGTCCGGGGTATCGCCGGGCAGCCCGGCGATGAGGTCCATGTTGATGTTGGCGTGCCCCGCGGCGCGGGCGGCGGCGTAGCAATCCAGGATGTCCTGCGCGGTGTGCCGGCGGCCGATGGTCTGCAGCACCGTATCGGAAAAGGTCTGCGGGTTGACGGAGAGGCGCGTCACGCCGTATCGTTTGAGCAGGCGCAGCTTTTCGGCGTCGGTGCAGTCCGGCCGGCCGGCCTCGACGGTGTATTCCTGCAAGGCGGGCAGGTCAAAACAGTCGGCAAGGCAGCGCAGCAGCCGCTCCAGCAGGGGCGCCGGCAGGCTGGTGGGCGTGCCGCCGCCCACATACAGCGTGCGCACGCGCAGCCCGCAGGCGCGCACGGTATTGCGGATGGCGCCAAGCTCCGCGCAGAGGCGGTCGACATACGGCGCCATCAGCGCCCGCACGCCCGGCTGCGCCACCGAGCGGGAGACAAAGCTGCAATAGCTGCACCGGCTCGGGCAGAACGGGATGCCCACATACACGCTGCAATCGCGCCCCTGCGCGGTGTCCAGCACCGGGCGCTGCCGGTCGGCGATCTGCAAAGCCAAGTCGAATTTTTGCGGCGTACACGCGAAATGCTCCAGAAAGCGGGCTTGTATCGCGGCTTCGCTTTCGCCCGCGGCGCGCATATCGTGGATGATGCGCACCGGGCGCACGCCGGTCATCATGCCCCAGGGCGGGCGGCGGCCGGTGCCCGCGCACAGCAGCGTGTACAGCAGCCGGCACAAAGCATACTCGCCCTCCCCCGCGCTTTGGCCGGCCGGCACGGCCTGCGCCCGCCAGCTTGTGCGCCCGCCGCGGCGCAGCAGCGCCAGCAGCGCGTGTGGCCCCGCCAGCGCCAGCACAAGGTTCCCGGCGGGGTCCGGGTCTTTTGTGCGCACGGCGGCGGGGAAAAACAGGCGGGCGGTGTTTTCGGCCTCATAGCCCGCCGCGCCGCGCAGCACAAGCTGCATACCACCGCCCCCTTGCCACCCGTGTTTTTTTACAGCCAAAGCCCTTGCAGATAGGGGTTGTTTTCCCGCTCCGCGCCAAGGGTCGTGAAGGAGCCGTGCCCGGGGAACACGCGCGTTGCGTCCGGCAGCGGCAGGTTTTTGAGCAGCGCCATGCTCGCCTGCATCTCTTCCCGGCTGCCGCCCGCGAGATCCACCCGCCCGCAGGAGCCGGCAAACAGCGTATCGCCGGCAAACAGCAGCCCTTCTACATAGATGCACCAGCTGCCCGGCGTATGCCCCGGCGTGTGCCAGAACCGGAAGGAAAGCTCGTCCAGCGCCATCGTCCCGCCCGCCGGGTAGGGCTTGAAGGCCGCGTCCTGCCAGGACAGCGGGAACAGCCTGTCCCCTTTTACGTCGGCGGGGTCAAGGTAGATATCGGCCCCGGTATCGGCGGCCAGCCGGACGGCGGCGCCGACATGGTCATAGTGGCCGTGGGTCAGGAAAATGGCCTTGAGGGCGGCGCCGTGCGCGGCAAGCTCCCGCCGGTAGCGCTCGGCGGGGGCCGCCGGGTCGATGGCGGCGGCGCGGTGCCCCTCGGTGATGAGCAGGAAGGTGTTGGTGCCCATCACGGCCGGGCCGGGGATGTGTACAAGGTTCATGGTATCTGCCTCCCGCCGGGTGTGTGTTTCCAATCGTCGGTGTCCAAAATCAGCGTGATGGGGCCGTCGTTGGTGAGCGTGAGCTGCATATCGGCCCCGAACTCCCCATGTCGGACGGCTTTCAGGCCCTGTTTGCCAAGCTCCTGCAAAAACAGCTCATACAGGGCGTTGGCCTGCGCGCCGGCGGCGGCGTGGGTGAAGCCGGGGCGGCGGCCGTGCGCGGTGTCACCGTAGAGGGTGAAATTGCTCACGACCAGGGCCTCATGCCCCAGCTGCACGGCGCTGAGGTTCAGCTTGCCGTCGGCATCGTCAAAGATGCGCAGGTGGGCGCATTTTTCGGCGAGCTTGGGCACATCGGCGGCGGTGTCGGTATCCTTGACGCCCAGCAGGATGGCAAGCCCCGGGCCGATGGCGCGCGGCGCCCCGCCGTTGACGACCACCTGCGCGGCGCTGACGCGCTGCAATACGGCGCGCATGGCGTTCCCTCCTTTTTTGTTCCGGCTCAGCTGCGTGTGACGCTGACCACGTCGCGTATCTTTTCCAGCCGGGTGACGACGTTGTTGAGGTGCCCGGTGTTGATGATGCCGACGGTCAGCGTGATGCGCGCGCGGCCCTGCTCGGTGGCGCGCGCGTTGAGGGAATACAGCGGCACCCGCATATCCCCCAGCGCCAGCGCGATGTCCGAGACGAGGTTGTCGCGGTCCATGCAGGTGAGCTCCAGCGTGGCTTTGTAGTTTTCCTTGGCCTGGGTATCCCAGTAGGCCCGGACCCAGCGGTCGGCGTTTTCGGGCTGCTGCAGGCTGAGCTGCACGTTCCGGCAGTCCTTTTTATGGATGGAGACGCCGAACCCGCGCGTGATGAACCCGACGATCTCGTCCCCGGGCAGCGGCGAACAGCATTTGGCGAACTTGATGGGGCAGTTGTCGATGCCCTCGACGACGACGCCGTCGGAGGAATGGGTGCGGCGGATATCGACGGTGACGGGCTTTGGCGCCGCGGCGGTGAGCTTTTGGTATTCCTCCTTGATCTTGGGCATCAGGCGGGCCAGCTGCAAGCCGCCGTAGCCAAGCGCGGCATACATCTCCTCCACCGTGTTGCAGCGGTTGCGGCGGGCCAGCGTGGCCATGAACTCGTCATAGCGTTCGGGCGGGATGGACATCATGTTGCGGCGCAGCTCCCGCTCCAGCGCGGCCTTGCCCTCGGCGATGTTCTCCTCCCGGCGCTCCTTTTTGAACCAGTTGCGGATCTTGTTGCGGGCCTCGCTTGTCTTGACGATGGAGAGCCAATCCCGGCTGGGGCCGTGGTTCTCCGGCCCGGTGAGCACCTCGATGATCTCGCCGGTGGCGACCTGATGGTCGATGGGCACGATGCGCCCGTTGACCTTGGCGCCGATCATGCGGTTGCCCACCGCCGAATGGATGGCGTAGGCGAAATCAATGACGGTGGCGCCCGCCGGCAGGTTGATGACATCGCCGCGCGGGGTAAAGGCAAAGACCTCCTCGGGCAGCAGGTCGCTCTTGATATCGCTGAGCAGGTCGGCCGCGTCGGCGCTGGTGCGCTGGCTTTCCAGCAGCTGGCGCACCCAGGCAAGGCGCTCCTCCAGCCTGCCCTCGCTGCCGGAGATGCCGGCTTTGTACTTCCAGTGCGCGGCGATGCCGTATTCGGCCATCTGATCCATATCCCAGGTGCGGATCTGCACCTCAAAGGGGATGGCCTCGCGCCCGATGACGGTGGTGTGCAGGCTTTGGTAGCCGTTGGGCTTGGGGGTGGAGATGTAATCCTTGAAGCGGTTGGGCAGCGGATGGTACATATCGTGGATGAGGCCGAGCGCGGTATAGCATTCGGCCACGGTGTCCAGGATGATGCGCACGGCATAGACGTCGTAGATCTCGTCAAAATCCTTGCTCTGCATATACATTTTGCGGTAGATGCCGAACACGCTCTTGACGCGGTGGCGGATGGTGGCCTGCTGGATGCCGTTCTCGGTCAGGTGCGCGGCGATGGTATGGCAGATGCCGTGCAGGAAATCGGCGCTGTGCTCGTGGAGCAGGTCGCTGATGTTCTGGTAGCCGACGGGGTCAAGGTAGTGCAGGCTGCGGTCCTCCAGCTCCTCCTTGATGCTGGAGATGCCCAGCCGGTGCGCGATGGGGGCATAGACCTCCATCGTCTCCTTGGCTTTGTCGCGGCGTTTTTGCTCCGGCCATGCGTCGCCGGTGCGCATGTTGTGCAGGCGGTCGCACAGCTTGATGATCATCACGCGCACGTCCTGGCTCATGGCCAGCAGCATCTTGCGCAGGTTCTCGGCCTGGCGGTCCTCCACGTTGGAAAAGCTGATCTGGGTCAGCTTGGTCACGCCGTCGACGAGCAGCGCGACGTTCTGGCCGAATTTGGCGCGCAGCTCCTCGATGGTGACGGGCGTATCCTCCGCCACGTCGTGCAGGAGCGCGGCGACGATGCTCTCGCTGTCCATGCCGAGCTCCACCAGGATGAGCGCCACGCTGATGGGGTGGCAGATGTACGCCTCGCCGCTGCGGCGGCGCTGCCCGGCGTGGGCCGCCTCCGCCACCTGGTAGGCGCGGTCGATGAGCGGCAGGTCATACGGCCGGCCGCTGTTTTCCAGCTCTGCGCGCAGGTCGGCATACGTCACCGGGCCGCTGCGGGCGCCCAGCGGGCTGCTTTGCGGTGCAGTTTCCATTACGATCCCTCACTTTGCTGCGCGGCGAGTGCCGCCAGCTTTTGCAGCACCGGGGCGGCGGCCAGGTCGCGTTTGCCCGTGACCTGCGCGGGCAGATACCGCCCCTGCTGCGTTTCGACAAGGCCCAGCTCGCGCAGGGCGGCCAGGCTTGCCAGCACCTTGCCCGTATCCTGCGGCCCGGCGGCCGCAAAGACCGGCTGCAGATCCCCCTCCAGCACGCCCCCGCCCTGGATGCGGCGGTACAGCGCCACCGTATCGGCGCGGGCGGGCAAAAACTGCTTTGCCTGTTCCGGCGGCAGGGGCGCGCCGCCCAAAAACGCCTCGAACCGGGCCGCCTGCTCACACGCAAGGTTGCCCAGCCCGGCCGGGCGTATCGCCCGGCCCTGCGCCGAGACGGCCGGCCCGCTGCGCCCGCTGTAGATGCTGAGCTCGACGGCCGCCTCCACCGCGCTGCCCGGCGGGTAGGCGAACAGCGCCGGCGGCGTGCCGAAAAAGGAGACGAACAGCGTATCCCCGCCCTGGCGCAGCCGCACACGGGTGTGGCGGCCCTCGCTGCCCAGCGGCCAGACGCCGTCCACAACGGCATCCCGGATGAGCAGCAGCGGCTGCGGGTTGCCGCTGCCAAACGGGGCCATGCGCCCCAGCTCCTCCACGGCGGGCAGGCTGAGCTCCGAAAGGGCGACGGCGGCATCCAGCGCCAGGGTGCGCGGCGCCGGCGCGGGGCCTGCCTCGCGGGCAAAGCGGTCCAGCGCGGCGCGGAAGGCGGGCAGGTTCTCCTCCTCGATCGTCAGCCCGGCGGCCGCCGCGTGCCCGCCGTAGCGGATGAGATACTGCGAACAGGCCGCCAGCGCCGCGTGCAGGTTGAAACCGGCCGGTGCGCGGCCGCTGCCGCGGCCCTCGCCGTCCTGCAGGGTGATGACGATGACGGGGCGGCCGTACTGCTCGCACAACCGGCTGGCCACGATGCCGATGACCCCGCCGTGCCAGCCGTCCCCCGCGACGACGATGACGCGGTCCCGCAGGCGGGCGGGGTCGGCCGCGAGCTGGGCCTGCGCGGCGGCGAAGATCTTCTGTTCCGCGGCCTGGCGTTCGGTGTTGATCTCGGCAAGGCGCGCGGCGATGCCGGTGGCCTGCTCCTCGTTTTCGCACAAAAGCAGCTTGAGGGCCACGGCGGCGTTGTCCATGCGGCCGGCGGCGTTCAGGCGCGGCGCCAGGCCGAAGCTGACGGTATCGGCGGTGATGGGCCGCCCGGTGTAGCCGCTGGCCTCCAAAAGGGCCTGCAGGCCGGGGCGCATGGTATCGCGCAGAGCGGCAAGTCCCTCCCGCACAAGGGTGCGGTTCTCCCCCGTCAGGGGCATGACGTCGGCGATGGTGCCCATGGCCGCCAACTCCCCAAACGGCTCGATGAGCTCGGCGGGGTCACACTCCTCCAGCGCGGCGCACAGCTTGAAGGCCACCCCCGCGCCGCACAGCGGCTTGAAGGGGCTTTCGTCGTCGGGGCGGTTGGGGTCCACGACGGCGACGGCCTGGGGCATCGGGTCGGGCGGGAGGTGGTGGTCGGTGATGACCATGTCGATGCCGAGTTCTTTGGCGTGCGCGGCCTCGGCCACGGCGGAGATGCCGTTGTCCACCGTGACGACAAGGGTATACCCCTTGGCGGCAAGGCCGTCCAGCACCTCGCTGCTGATGCCGTAACCGCCGGCATCCCGGCTGGGCAGCTTGCAGCGCACCTGCGCGCCCATACTGGTAAGGTGTTCATACAAAATGGCGGTGGCACAGATGCCGTCAACGTCATAATCCCCGAAAACAACGATGGGTTCCCCGTTTTCAACGGCCTGCCGGATGCGCGCCACGGCCTTGTCCATATCTTTGAGGAGGTACGGGTCGCTCAACGGCTCGCCTGCGCCAAGGAAGGCGGCGGCCTTTGCCGGGTCGGCCAGGCCGCGCGCCGCCAGCACCCGCGCCAGCAGCGGGCCGTACCCGGCCTGCTGTAAGGCCGGGGCCTGTTGTGCGGCGGCGGAAAGCTGCCATGCGGGATAGTTCATATCGTTTCCCCTGTTTTCGTATTTTCCTGCGCCGTCCGGCCGGGCCGGGCGCCGAAATCGCTGGCGAAGCCATGCGTCAGGCCGTCCTGGCAGAGCATCGTCTCCAGCGTATCGATCTCGGCCGAGACATCCAGCGAGACATCCTGCAGCAAAGCGTCGTAAAGGTTCGCGTAGGCGGTGTTGAGGGTATGCAGGATGCCGGTGATGTCGCGCCGGATGGTCTGCGCGTTTTCGGTGTCGGCGCCGCCAAGGCCCAGAGCGGTATCCAGCAGTTTGCGCGTGGTGGGCAGATAATACTCCGCAAAGCGGCGCACGCGGGGCAGCTGCTCGGGATGGTTGTGCACAAAACCCATGATGGCGCCGCAGGTGCGCAGCATGGCGTCCAGCTCCGCGTCCGCGTCGGCGCCAAGGCGCCCGCGGCAGCCGCGCAGGTAGGCCAAAAAGTCCGCGCCCTGCCGGGCAAAACGCTCGCTGTCGGAAAGTTCCGGCCCGGCCTGCGGCGCCGGCGCCTCCTGCGGGGGCACCGGGCGCAGCGCGGCGTCCAGATAAAAGGTATCCGTCTCGTCATCGTAGGCGGCGTTGCCCAGCACGCCGCTGCCCGCGGCCTTGCGCAGATCCCTGCGCAGGCGCTGGGCGGGCAGCGATGCCGCCCGCGCAAGGCCGGCAAGATCCGCCGTCCAGCCGCACATCGCTTTGAGGCACCGCCGCAGGCGGGCGTAGTAGTTGCCAAGGCGGACGCCCAGCCAGCCCAGCACGCCGCCGCCCACCGTGAGCGGCGCGAACACGGCGGCCAGGATGCCGAATACCGGGACGTTCTGCCCGCTGTACACGCCGTGCACCGGTACGCCGGCCGCGGCCAGCGCCGCCATCACGACACTGACGATGAGGAAGCTGCCAAAGAAGATCCAGCCGAACACGCCCGCGGTCATCCAGCCGCCCTGGCGGCCGGCCAAACGCCAATCCAGCCGGCGGCGGATGCGGCCGGCGTCATCCGGCCGTACCGCGCCGCCAGAAGCATCGATGCTGCGCTGCAAAGCGTCGGCGATGCTTTGCAGCACCCTGCCGCCAAAGCGGGTGCCGGCCTGCACGGCGCTGTCGAGCGCATCGTCGATATCGCCAAACCCGGCCGGCGTATAGCGCGGCGTGTTTTGCGGCGTGTTCTGCGGGCCGTCCGGTCCCGTCATCGTCTTCCCCTCCCTCATGCGTCGGCTTTGGCGGGGGCATTCCCCCGCATCAGGGCCGCGGCGCAGCGCAGCCCGTCCACCGCCGCGCTCATGATGCCGCCGGCGTACCCGGCGCCCTCGCCGCAGGGGTAAAGCCCCATGACGGCGGCACATTGCAGCCCCTCCCCGCGCGGGATGCGCACGGGGCTGGAGGTGCGCGTTTCCAGCCCGGTAAGCACGGCGTCCGGCGCGCGGTAGGCTGCCAGCTTTGCGCCGAACGCCCGGTACCCGGCGCGCAATGCGGCGGCGAGCTCCGGCGGCAGCAGGCTGCCCAGGTCACACGGTGTGACGCCGCGCGGGTAGCTGGGCTGCACCGCGCCAAGCGCCAGCCTGCCCCGCCCGGCCAAAAAGCTGGCGGCCGTCTCGGCCGGGGCGGCATAGCCCCCGCCCCCGGCGGCAAAGGCCGCCCGCTCAAGGCCGCGCTGGAAGGCGATGGCCGCGGCGGGGTCATCGCCGAAATCGGCACCGTCGACCCCCACCACGACGGCGGCGTTGGCGTTTTTGCCGGCCCGCGCGTGCAGGCTCATGCCGTTGGTGACGACACCGCCCTCCTCGCTGGCAGCGGCCGATACCTGCCCGCCCGGGCACATACAGAAGGTGTACACCCCGCGCCCGCCGATGTGGGTGCTGAGCTGGTATTCCCCGCGCGGCAGGGCCGGGTGCCCGGCCGCAGCGTGGTAGAGGCTTTTTTCGACCTCGGCCTGCAGATGCTCCGCCCGGAAGCCGACGGAAAACGGCTTGCAAACGAGCCCCGCCCCCGCCTGCGCGAGCATCGCGAAGGTATCCCGCGCGCTGTGGCCGACGGCCAGGATGAGATTTTCGCACCCGATGGCGCCGCGGGTGGTCTGCACGCCGCGCAAAACGCCGCCGCGGACATCCAGCCCCGTCAGGCGGGTATCGAAACACACCTCGCCGCCCAGGCGCTCGATCTCGGCGCGCAGCGCCGCGATGACGCCGCGCAGAAGGTCGGTGCCGATGTGGGGTTTTTGCTGCCACGCGATCTCGGGCGGCGCGCCGTGGCGCAGGAATTCCTGTGTGACAAAGGCGCACAGCGGGTCCCGGATGCGGGTGGTGAGCTTGCCGTCGGAAAAGGTCCCGGCGCCGCCCTCGCCGAACTGGACGTTGGCCTCGGGGTCCAACACGCCGGTGCGCTCAAACGCCCGCACCGCCTCGACGCGCCGCGCCATGGCGGGGCCGCGCTCCAGCACCAGCGGGCGGTAGCCGTGGCGCGCCAGCAGCAGCGCCGCAAACAGCCCCGCCGGGCCAAAGCCCGCCACCACCGGCCGCGCGGTGAGCGGCGCGGTGCCGCACGCGAAGGACGGCGGCTCGGCCCGCACATAAGAAACGCAGGGCGAGGAACCGGCCAGGGCCGATTCCTCACCCTCCTGCACAAGGCGCACCGCCACGGTATACACCAGCAGCGGCGTGCCGTGCCGCGCATCCACCGACAGCTTTGCCACGCCGCAGACGGCGTCCCGCTCCTGTTTGCCGAGCAGGCGCAGCGCCCGGCCGCAGGCTTCGGCCTGCGGCTGCGGGCAGGACAGGGGGACCCGGATATCCCGCACATAGAGCATGGCGCCGCGCCCCCTCTCCCGCTGCTGCGTACCCCGTCACCGGGTCACTTCTCGACCACTTCACATTCCACGGTATAGCTGCCGACGGCGAAGATGCGCTTGGACGAAGGGATCTGCACCGTGGCCGGCACCGTCTGCTGCCCGGCCGTCAGGCCAAGGCTCTGGCAGTCCACCTGGATCTGTACGCTCTCGGGGGACAGGCGCTCGATCTCGGCCGCCGGGCCGTACAGCTGCACCCCTTCGAGCATGGTGGAAAGCACCGTCACATCATAGTTGCTCGGCACGTTGACGAGCCGGATGTTGGAGACGTTCAACGCCTTGCTGCTCATGCCGGAGGTATCAAAGCTCAGGGTGACGCTGCCCAGCCCCTCCTGCGAGACGATGCCCGCGGGCAGCTGGATCTGGCGCTGGTAATCCCGGTCAAAGGCGAACTCCTGCGCAAGGTCAAAGCTGGTCACGGCCAGCTCCGTCAGGGTACTCACGGTGCGGGCCGGGCCGGCCACGCGCAGCGTCTGCCGGCTGAGGGAATAGTTGAGGCTGGCGGGGTCGAACCCGACTGGCGTACCGATGAAATCCACCGCCAGCGGCAGCTCCCGCACCTGGTAGACCGTCATGGTCACGTCCGCCGTCTCGGTATCGGCGGCGGTGTAGCGCAGCTCAAGCGGGGCGCCGTTCTCGTCGCGCAGCTCCAGCACCGAGGAGATGGTCACGGTATCGGCCAGGGCGCTGTCCGCCGTCACGGGCGCCGCCACCGCGGCCACACGCTCCAGCTCGCTGGCGGGGCCGCGCAGCGTGACCTCGGCCGGCACGCAGGCGACGCGGTTGAGCGTAAAGCCCTCGGCCACGCTCAGGCCGGTGGTATCGGCGGCCACGGGCATGGTGCGGCTGGTCACACTGTCAAACACAAGCGTCACGCTCTGCGGGTTTTCCACCGTGAGCTCGATGCCCTGGTTCATATAATCGTTGTTGACGATGCGCGCCTCCAGCCCGAGCGTGATCTCCCCCGGGCCGGAAACAGCGGCGTAGTTGGGGTAGACCATGATGTCCTCGGCGTGCATATTGCCGATGATGGTGTTGCTGCCGCCCACCCGCACGCGCACGTTGCCGATGGAGGGCTCCTCCATGATGTCCAGATCGAGCGCGGTGTACGCGCTGGACTGGTAGTTGAAATTGACGGTGGCGTCGGTGATGACGTAGGAGCCGCCGGTATCAAAATACATGGTTACGATCAGCCACGCCACCAGCGCGCAGAAAAGGGCGATGATGAACAGCGAGACGGGATTGTCCCAGATCACATGGCGGTACGTCTCGCGCTGCGGGCCGGCGGGATGTTCATTTCCGGGCATCGGCCGCCACCTCCTTCCGGCGTTTGCGCTTCCTGAAGGGGCGCTTTTCTTTTGCGTCGTCCTCGGGGGGGATGAACTCCTCCTGGAGCAGGTTGAACAGGTTCTGCCGGTCCAGCCGGCGGATGAGCACGCCGTTCTTGGTCAGCGAGATGGTGCCCGTCTCCTCGCTGACGACGACGGTGAAGGCATCGGAATTTTCGCTCATGCCGAGCGCCGCGCGGTGGCGCGTGCCCATGTTTTTGCCCATTTCCAGGTTGTTGGAAAGCGGCAGCACGCACCCCGCCGCCACGATGCGCCCGTCCCGTATGATGACGGCGCCGTCGTGCAGCGGCGTGCCGACATAAAAGATGGTGCCCAGCATCTCGGGGATGACGTTTGCGGTCAGCGGCGTACCGGTGCGGATGATCTCGTCCAGGTTGCTGCGGCGTTCCAGCACGATGAGCGCGCCGGTATGGGTATCTGAAAGCTGCTCGGCGGCATCGCACACGGCCACCACTGCGCCGCGCCAGGTATCGCGCAGAGAGGGGTCTGTGTGGCGGTTGATGAAGAATTTGCCCGCCCAGACGGTGGTCTGGCCCATGCGCTCCAGCGTGCGGCGTATCTCGGGCTGGAAGATGATGATGGCCGCCGTCAAGCCGACGGTGAGCAGGTTGCTCAGCAGCCATTTGACGGTGCGCAGATCCAGCAGGTACGCCACCACCGCAAAGGCGAGGATGGTCACAAGGCCCTTGGCAAGCTGCCCGGCGCGGGATTTGTGCGCAAAGCGGAACAGCTCATAAAACACGAAGGCGATGATGAGGATATCCAGCGAATCACGCAAAGGGTGGAAGGTTTGCAGGTTGGACACGATGTTGCTGACAAGTTCGTTCACACTGAGCACAAAAGGCCCTCCTCCCCTTTGTTTTGGCCGCGCACGGCGCTTACCGTTTTGATTATAGCATAAAAGGTCTTTGTTGGGAACTGTTTTTTGCCGCGCTCAACGCAAAAGTGCCACAGCGTGCGCGGCGATGCCCTCCCCCGCGCCGGTAAAGCCGAGGCCCTCCTCGGTGGTGGCCTTCACGCTGACATCGCCGGCCGGGATGCCAAGCGCCGCGGCGATGTTTTGCCGCATGGCGGGGATGTGCGGGGCGAGCTTGGGCCGCTGGCAGAGGACGGTGGCATCGATGTTGCCAACGGCGCGGCCGGCCTTTTGCAAAAGCTCCCCCACCGCGCGCAGCAGCGCGAGGGAATCGGCACCCGCATAGGCGGGGTCGGTATCGGGGAAATGCTGCCCGATATCGCCAAGCGCCGCCGCGCCCAGCAGCGCATCCATCACGGCGTGCAGCAGCACGTCGGCGTCGGAATGGCCGAGCAGGCCCTTTTCATACGGGATCTCCACCCCGCCCAAAACGAGCCGGCGCCCCCCCACCAGCTTATGTACGTCGTATCCGTGGCCGATGCGCATCGCGCTCCCCCCTTTTTGCGGGCCGGGCAGGTCCTCCGGCGTGGTGATCTTGTAATTGGCATAGTCTCCGGGCGTGAGCAGCACCGGCCTGCCGGCGGCCTCAAACAGGCCGGCATCGTCGGTGAGCGCGGCAAAGCGCTCCGGCGGCACGGCGGCGAGCGCCGCAAGATACTGCGCGCGCACAAAGCACTGCGGCGTCTGCACCGCGAAAAGCGCCGCGCGCGCCGGGGTGCACAGCACCGTGCCGTCCGCCCTGGCGGCCTTGACGGTATCCTTGACCGGCACCGCCGGCACCGCGGCGCCGGTGCGCGCGGCGCCCTCCAATGCCGCCGTGATGACCGCCGCGCTCACAAAGGGGCGGGCGGCGTCATGGATGGCGACCAGCTCCCCCGCCGCCGCCAGCACGCCGGCGCGCACGCTTTCGGCGCGGGTATCGCCGCCCGCAACGACCTTGCAGGGCTTTGGGCAGGCTTGGGCCAGCCGTTCGCAGGCGGCGCGGTTCGCCCCCGCCACCAGAACCAGCTCCGCCACGGCCGGGTGCGCGGCAAAGGCAGCCGCGCTCGCCTCCAGCACGGTGCGGCCGCCCGGCAGGGGATACGCCAGCTTGTCAAACCCCATGCGGTGCGAGGCCCCCGCCGCCACAAGGACGGCGCTGACGGTGGGAAGTTCCTGTGCCATGGCAAAAGCTCCTTTTCCCATTTTATTTTATTATACAGGCTCGTCCCGGAAAAATCCACTGAAAACAGCCGGCTTTTTTGTATGATTTGGGTGCGGGGCGCCATCGGCGCGCGGGCCCTCCCGCAGCCCCGCCCGCCACGCGCCCCCCGTACCGCCGGGCGGAGGTATGGCGTATGGGCTTTCTGGCAGAAAGACAGAGGCAGCCGCATAACGGACACCGTCGGTGTACGATAAGCAGCTGCCTCTGTCTTTCGTCGGGCCTAAAGCCATGCCCCCGGCCAGGGGCGGCCGTCGCCGGCCCCTTTACAAGCCGCAGCAGCCCCTTTGGCGGGGCAGGGCTTCCTTCACGCCCGCCGTTTTTTGTCCAGGCGTATCTTGTCGGCGATCATGGCGATGAACTCACTGTTGGTGGGCTTGCCGCGCAGGTTGTGGATGGTGTAGCCGAAATAGCTGTTGAGGGTATCGACGTCGCCGCGGTCCCACGCCACCTCGATGGCATGGCGGATGGCGCGCTCCACCCGGCTGGCGGTGGTGCCGTTGCGCTTGGCGATCTCGGGGTACAGGCGCTTGGTCACGGCGTTGATATACTCATGGTCGCCGGTGGTGAGCAGGATGCCGTCGCGCAGGAACTGGTAGCCCTTGATGTGCGCCGGCACGCCGATCTGATGCAGGATCTCGGTGACGACGAGCTCGTCACTGTCCTGCGAATAAAAATCACTGTGGGGCTTGCCGCCGTTGGCCGCCCGCATCACGCGGTTGACGAGCACGTTCTCGTCAAACGGCTTGACGAAAAAGAAGGAGAAGCCGTTGTCGAGCAGCTCCTGCTCGATCTCCTCGTTCACAAAGGCGCCCGTCACAAAAAATACCGTGCGCGCGCCGTGGGTGTCCTGCGCGTCATAGCGCTGCTTGACGGTGATGGCGTCAAGATCCGGCATAAAGGCATCCAGCAGCGCCGCGTGCGGGTGCTGCTCCAGCAGGACCGCCAGCGCCCGGGCGCCGTTCTTCTCGCACACCGTCACCGCAACGCCCTTCTCCTCCAGCGCTTTGCGGCACAGCGCCGTGGTGGGGGTGCCGGTATCCGTCATCACAAATCGTATCTTTTCCATCGTCGTTTTCTCCTCGTTTTTTTCTATTGGCGGGGCTTTCGCCCTGTTCGGCCCTTTCGACAATGGAAATTTTACCATATTTTACCATTTCTTGCAAGAGGCAAAATGCAATTTTTCCTCTTTTGTGCGTGTATTCGTTCGACGGGTTTCCCCCGCTTTCCCCAAAAACGGGGCGTTTTGCCCCCCATGCGCCGGGTTTCGGCAGCGCGCCCACGCTACGGGGCGATGGCATCCGCTTTGGTGAGCATGGTCTGGGCAAAGATGCCGTAGCCGCGCGTGGGGTCGTTGACCAGGACGTGCGTCACGGCGCCCACAAGGCGCCCGTTTTGCAGGATGGGGCTGCCGCTCATCCCCTGCACGATGCCGCCGGCGGCGCGCAGCAGCGCCTCGTCGGTGACGTGCAGCAGCAGGTTGCGGTTGGGGTTCCCCGCCGTCATGTTGACGCGCTCGATCTCCACCTCATACAGGCGGGGCTCGGTGCCCTCCAGCGTGGTCAGGATCTGGGCCGGGCCAAGGGCTATCTGCTGCATATTGGCCACGTCACAGCTTTGCCCCGCCGCCTGTGCGCACAGCAGGCCGTACACGCCGGTGGTGTCGTTGGCCAGCACCGTGCCCAGCACGTCGGTGCCGGAAAACTCTCCCCGCAGCTCCCCCGGGGCGCCGGCCGCGCCCCGCACGCAGCCGTTGATGGTCACGGGCACGATCTCGCCCGAAAGCAGCGCGATCTCGGCCCCGGTATCGGTATCGCTGATGGCGTGGCCCAGCCCCGCGAAGGTGCCATGCGCGGCATCGGCAAAGGTGAGGGTGCCGATGCCGGCGCTGGAGTCCCGCACCCACACCCCGGCGCGCCACGCGCCGGTATCGCGGTCCGCCGCCGGCGTCAGGGTGCAGGTATGGCGGGTGCCGTCGCGCAGGTATTCCACCGTAAGGGGATTGCCGCCCGCGGCGTTGATGGCGGCGGTGAGCTCCTCGTTGCTGTGTACCGTGTGCCCGCCCGCCCTGGTGATAAGGTCCCCCAGGCGCAGGCCCGCCTCCTTGGCGGGGTTCTCGCTGCCAAGGGCGGTGTACAGGTCGGAGAAGGCCACCACGAGCGCCCCGTCGGAAAACATCTTGATACCGAACGGCGTGCCGCACACCGTCACGCTGCGGCGCTCCGCCTGCACGGTGCGCACCGTCTTGACGGGCAGGACGCCCAGCAGTTTGAGGGTCTGCGTGCGGCTGACATCCGGCGCCATGCTCCCCGCCTGCGCGGCGGCGCCGGGCGCGGGGTCCTGCACCGTGACGAAGGGCATGGAGGCGATGGAGAGCGTCTCGCCCTGCTCCACATAAAAAGTATCCGGCAGCGCGGCGCGCACGGCGAGCAGGGCGCCCCCCGCAAAGCAGAGCGCCGCCAGCAGCACGGCCCGCCAACGCCGGCGCCGCGGCGCAGCCTTCACTTTTGCCATACCGATACCCCCCTGCGCAGTCTATGCCCAGTATGCGCAGGGGGGTGCGGTTTTATTTGCCTTGGCTCCTGCGGATTGACAAACCTGCCCCCCGTCGTGTATCATGGCATCATCCAAGGCGACGGAGGTGTCCTTTGTGCCGCAAAAGCCCAACGGTATACGCGTTTACAACGTAATGTTCCCGGTCTATATGCTGTTTTTGCTTTTCCCGCAGGTGTGGCTGCTGGCGTTGCCGTTCAACTTTGCCTTTGACAGCCTGGTGCTGCTGTTGGCGGCGGGCTATCTCAAGGTGGAGGGGCGCAAGGACCTGTGGAAGCGGAGCATCCTGCGCGTGTGGGTGTACGGCTTTCTGGCCGACATCGCGGGCGCAGCGCTCATCACCGGCATCGTCCTTTTCCTGGAGGAGCAGCTTTCCGTCACCGTCTTTTTGAACCCGGTGTACGAGATCCTGGCCGCCTTGCCGGGCGTCGCGCTGGCCGGGTGGCTCATCTACCTGCTGGACCGGAAATGGGGGTTTGGCAAAGCCGCCGTGGACGGCGCACAGCGCCGCAGGCTGGCGCTGGCTTTGGCGGTGTTCACCGCGCCCTACACCATGTTCCTGCCCACGCAGCTGCTGTACGGCGGCATGCGGTGACAGGGCAGCGGGGGGCCTTTGGCGCGGGATGAACGATAAACGATAAAAATACGGTACAAAACCGGGGAGGCGTTGTCTCCCCGGTTTACAAGCTATCAAAAAACGATAGTTGCCTCATGGAAGCGTGTAGGGCGGGCTCTTGAGCCCGCCGAAAAACGTTGTTGCATTGGCAAGGAGGCGCGGCGGGGGCAAGCCCCCGCCCTACAATCGGAATATACGTCCTCGGCACCCTCACAAGCGCCATTCCGCGCCACGGCGGGCCGGATGTATCCGGCCCCTACGGGATAAATGATACGTTTTCCCGTATCCTCGTAGGGCGGCAGCCCCACAGGGGCGCCCTGCGGCCCTCATGCCGCCGCAGACGAATGATGTTGCCGGGTAAATCGTAGGGGGCGGCGATCTCCGCGCTAAGAGCAGGGCCTTTGGCCCGCTTGGCTCCGGTGCGAAGCCCGGAGCTTGCGCTCCGAAACGCCTCGCTGCGGCTCGGCGTCCCCGACGCCCCGCAAACGGTATCGCGCAGGGCGGCGGCCCCACCCAGGTACCACTTACAAAGATACGACGAAAGCCCCCGGCTTTTGGCCGGGGGCCGCTGTAGGGTTTTGGGCAAAGGTTTACTGCGCGCGGATGCCGTACCGGCGGCAGAGGACGGCAAATTCGTCACTGCCGGTAAAGCCGGCCATCACGGTTTCCCGGCTCCCGCCACCGTTGAGCTGTGCCACCCAGCCGCTCTCCTCGCCGCCTTCCGGCATGCGGTCAAAGAAGGCGCGGTACATATACTGTACGAACGTCTCGTTGTCAAAGCCGCGGGCTTTAAACTCATCGCTGAAGATGAACCCTTCCGCCACCTGCCGGCCCGTCTCCTGCCGGGTGCGCAGGATCTCCATCCATTTCTGTGCGTCAGCGTCCGGGTCGCGGTCAAGGCAGATGCGGTACAGCCGCACCACAAAGTCCTCCACGCCGTCGGTGGCGCCGCACCCGGCGCAGGTACCACGCCGCACCGTGCCGACGCCCTCCGGCTCGGCGGTGCCGGTGCCGGGGTCGATGCCGTACTGTTGGCAGAGGGCCTTGAACTCGTCGCTGCCGACAAAGCCGTTGAACACACTTTCACGGCTCTGGCCCTCTTCCTCAAGTACGCGCATCCACCCGGCGTGGCCCTCGGTGTCCGGCTCGCGGCCCATGAAGGCGCTGTACAGGTGGTCGATATAGCAGCTGTTGCAGTAGTTTTTCGCCTTGAACTCATCGCTGAAGATAAAGCCGTAGGCCGCCTCGCTGCCGGTGTTGC
The DNA here is from genome assembly GCA_947629015.1 of uncultured Gemmiger sp. Taxonomy (GTDB): domain Bacteria; phylum Bacillota; class Clostridia; order Oscillospirales; family Ruminococcaceae; genus Gemmiger. The sequence continues at coordinate 213,348 of CANRCB010000001.1, read as the reverse complement.
GGTGGGAGACAAGGGCATCCGTCCAGCCGTCGAGGCCGGCGTCGTCCGGTGTACGGCCCAGGCAGACCTCGTACAGGCGGGTGACAAAGGCCCGGATCTGGCTGTCATCGGCCGGGTCGGTGCCGGGCTGCGTGCCGGGGTCGGACTGCGGGATATTGGAGCAAGTCACCATGACCTGCATGGTCTCGTTTTCGTTGGGGTTCTTCACATCATATTCATAATAAAATTCGTTTTCGCCCGGCTGCAAGGTAACGATGCCGTTTTGATACGGGCAATCTTTGACTGTGACACGGTCAAGAAGGCTTTCGGGGATGGCTTGGCGCAGATCAACCTGCCAGCCGCCGCCCGCCGGCTGGGCCTGCAGCGTGATGTTTTGTTTGTCACAATAGAAAATTTCCAAAGCTGTATTTTGACTCACGTCAAGAATAGGCAACTGGTTACCGCCACAATAGAACATCGCCAGTTTCTGATTTTTGCCCACGTCCAAGCTGGTCAGCTGGTTCATATTGCAGTTAAGAAGTCCAAGTCCTGGATTTTTGCTTACATCCAAGTTGGTCAGTAGGTTATCAGCACATTCCAGAATTCCCAGCGGATTCCGGCTTACATCTAGGCTTGTCAGCTGGTTCTCATTGCAGTACAGAATGACCAATTCTGAATTCTTGCTCACATCCAGGCTGGTCAGTTGGTTATCAGCACAGTACAGCCATTTCAACGTTGGATTTCGGCTTACGTCCAAGCTGGTCAGTGGGTTATCAGAACATTCCAGAATTGCCAGCGCCGGATTCCGGCTTATATCCAAACTGGTCAGTTGGTTATCTGTACAGCGCAGATCTTCCAACGCCGGATTCCCGCTTACATCCAAGCTGGTCAGTTGGTTACCATCACAGTACAAATCTTTCAACGCCGGATTCCGGCTTACGTCCAAGCTAGTCAGCTGGTCACTTTTACATTCCAAATATTCCAGCGCCGGATTCTGCCTTACATTCAGGCTGGTCAGTGGGTTATCGGTACAGCTCAGACTTTCCAACGCCGGATTCTGGCTTACGTCCAAGCTGGTCAGTTGGTTACCATCACAGGACAAACCTTTCAACGCCGGATTCTGACTCACGTTCAAAGTAGTCAACTGAGTAAGGGAGCAGGCCAGACTTTCCAGAGCCGGATTGTTGCTTACATCCAAACTGGTTATCCGGTTATTGCCACCATCTAATAACCCATTGCTGCAGTTCAGCACAAGCAACTTCGAATTTTTGCTCACATCCAGACCGTTCATCAGTTGATTATAGGCACAAATCAACGTCTCCAAAGCCAGATTATTGCTCACATCCAAACTGGTCAACTGGTTACGATAGCAACTCAAAGTCTCCAGCGCCGGGTTAAAACTCACATTTAGGCTGGTGATCTGGTTATCGCTACATTCCAGATTTGTCAACGCCGGATTGCTGCTGAGTTCCAGACTGGTCAACTGGTTACGGGTGCAGTTCAAAGTCTCCAGCGCCGGGCTTCGGCTGACATCCAGGCTGATCAACTTGTTATAGCCACAATCCAGTGTTTCCAAAGCCGGATTACCGCTCATGTCCAGTGTGGTCAGTTGGTTTCCACTGCAATCCAAATAATCCAGATTCGTGAAAAATTCAATACCTTTCAGGCTGGCGATATGGCTTTCGGGAACTTCGATCGTCGGCATTTCCAATTCATTTCCGGAAAGTTTCCCGTCACTGTTTTTGTCCAGCGTATCGCTGACATAGGCTCGGAAGTTGTCATCCGGGAAGTTGATGGCATCGATCGTCACCTCCGCCGGTTCGGCAAAAGCCGCCGTGGCGCCCGCAAGGCACAACGCCAACGCCGGCAGCAGTGCGAGCAAACGTTTTTTGCGCATTTTTTCCTCCTTCTCGCCTGTCTACCTTTTTCGAACAGGCTTTATCGTGTGACCATTCTACCCCCCCCCGTTTGCTTTTGTCAATATCATACCGCGATACTACGCCGGGAATTTTAAAAAATTCCCCACCGGAGGGACGTTTGCGGGGGTGTTCTGTGCCCCGGCCCCTCATCCGGCCGCTGCGCGGCCACCTATCTCCGGCCTAAGAGCCGGGCCTTCGGCCCGCTTGGCTCCGGTGCGAAGCCCGGAGCTTGGCCGTCGAAATGCGCCTGCGGGCGCGATCCCCCAGAGGGGGAAGGCTTTTAACGCAAGATGCCCCGCAAGGCTTCCCCCTTGAGGGTGGCGGGGTCAAGACCCCGCCCTACACGCCGCAAGGCGCTGACTGATGAGGGGAAAGCGGGATGCCGGTTGCGGGAAAGCGATCGCCGCCCTCCCACGCGCACCTTGCGGGAAAATTGTAGGGCGGGCCCTTGGGCCCGCCGAAAAACGTTGTTGCAGTGGCAAGGAGGCGCGGCGGGGTCAAGACCCCGCCCTACAAATCTACCCGTAAAAGCGCTTTTTCGACACGCTGAAAAGCAGGGAGGTATCGCCTCCCCGCTTTTATTGTGCAATATTGTTTTCACTGTGCGATGCCACGCACAAAAGGCAAAAGCCGGCGCCAATCGGCGCCCTGCCAGGTGTGGTCCGCCAGGGCAAGGTCGGCCGGGGCGGGCGCCGGGCTGATATTGGTGTGCAGGTAGAGCGCCGCCATGCCGGCGGCCTTGGCGCCGGCAATGTCGGTGGCGGCGTCGTTGCCGATCATCAGGCAGCGCGCCGGGTCAAGGCCGTGCTCCCTGACCGGCACGGCGAAAAAGCGCGGGTCGGGCTTGCGGCAGCGGTGATCCGACGAGAGGTAGACGGCGTCAAAATACGGCACAAGGCCAAGGTGTGCAAGCTCCGGTGCGGTGAAGGCCGCCTGGGCGTTGGAGAGCAGGATGAGCCGGTGCCCGTCGGCGCGCAGCGCCGCCAGCGCCGCCTTGACGCCGGGGTACAGCCGGATGTAGCGCGTTTGGGCGAGGCGCAGCACCTGCGCCGCCGCGGCGGCGTTTTGCCGGGCGCCGTCCGCCGCGCCTTTTTGGCAAAACAGGCTTTCCAGCACCGGCTCCACCGGCATATCGGGGTAGCCCTCGTAGCTTTGGCCGGCGGTGGCGTTCTGCGCCGCCATGCCAGCGTGGAAGGCCGCACGCAGCTCCTTTGGCGCATAATGCGCGCCGTGGTAGCCGTAAAACAGCGCCAGCTTGCGCCAGACGACGGGGGCGTCGTCCTCGGTGTGGATGTCGGCAAGGGTGCCATACAGATCAAAAAGCAGCGTGGGGTAGTTCATGCCTGTCCCCTTCCCGCGCGGCGGCCGCGCTCAGCGGCCAAAGGCGGCGGCGCATTCCTTGAGGCGCTCGATGACGTTGATATGCTGCGGGCAGACGCTTTCGCACTGGCCGCAGGCCACGCACGCGCCGGCCGGGCTGGCGGAGGCGGTCAGGGCGGCATACTCCGCTTTGCCCTGCTCCAGCTGGCCCCACACCGTCTGGCGGTTGCGGGCGGCAAAGATCTCGGGGATGGGGAGCTGCATCGGGCAGCCCGCCGTGCAGTAGTGGCAGGCGGTGCACGGGATGGACTTGACGCCGTTGATGGCCTCCTGCGCCTTGCGCACGGCGGCCTGTTCCGCGGCGTCCAGGGGCTTGAAATCCTTCATGTAGGAGAGGTTGTCCCGCATCTGCGCGACGTTGGACATACCGGACAGCACCGTGATGATGCCCTCGAGCGAGGCGGCGTAGCGGATGGCCCAGGACGCGAAGGAGGCGTCCGGGTCGGCCGCCGCAAAGATATCCCGCACGGCGGGCACGGGGTCGGCGAGCGCGCCGCCCTTGACCGGCTCCATCACCACGACGGATTTGCCGTGTCTGCGCGCCACCTCATAGCAGGCGCGGGAGGCCACTTTGGGGTTCTCCCAGTCGGCATAATTGATCTGCAGCTGGACGAATTCGGCGTCGGGGTGCCGGGTGAGCAGGTCGTCCAAGATCTCCGGCGTGGCATGGAAGGAAAAGCCCCAGTGCCGGATAAGGCCCTTTGCCTTTTGCTCCCGGACGAAATCCCAGATGCCGAAATCCTCGTACATTTTGTAGTTGCTTGCCTGCAGGGCGTGCAGCAAATAATAGTCAAAATAGCCGGCGCCGGTGCGCTCCAGGCTGGTATAAAACTCCTGCTTGGCGTACTGCTCCGACGGCGGATCCCCCGCCCAGGCGCACAGCTTGGTGGCCAGGGTGTAGCTTTCGCGCGGGTAGCGGTCCACCAGGGCGGCTTTGGCCGCCTTCTCGGACTCGCCGCCGTCGTACACAAAGGCGGTGTCAAAATAGGTCTGCCCCGCGGCCAAAAACAAATCGACCATCTGCTTGACCTGTTCGATGTCGATGCGGCCGCCAGCGTCCTTGGGCAGGCGCATCAGCCCAAAGCCGAGTTTGGGCGTGTTTTGCCCGAAATAGCGTTCCATCGTTTTCCCTCCCTGTGTGGTCATTGTGATTTTTCGATCAGCTCCCGCGCGTTGGCAAGGCTGATCTCGGTGACTTTATCGCCTGAGATCATCGCCGCCAGCGCCCGCACGCGGGCATCCATATCCAGGGGCGATATCTCGGTATAGGTGCGGCCTTCGCGTGCCGACTTGCGGATGAGCAGATGCTCGTCCGCAAAGGCCGCCACCTGTGCGGTGTGGGTGATGCACAGCACCTGATGCCCCGCCGCCGTCTTTTTGAGCAGCTGGCCGATGCGCCCCGCCGCCAGGCCGGAAACGCCGGTGTCTATCTCGTCATAGATGACGGTGGCGATGGCGTCGCGCTCGGCCAGCGCGCTCTTGAAGGCCAGCATGATGCGCGCCAGCTCACCGCCGGAGGCGATCTTGGCCAGGGGCTTGGGTTCCTCGCCCACGTTGGCGGAGATGAGGAACTCCACCTTGTCCTGCCCGGCCGAGGCCAGCGGCCCGCGCGCGTGCCGGAGCACGAAGCGGATGCCCGGCATATTGAGGAATTCCAGCGCCGCCTTCATCTCCCGCTCCATCGCCGCAAATGCCTTCAGGCGGGACTGGGTCAGCGCCTCGGCCGCCTGCCGGGCCTGCGCGTACAGCTCCCGCTTGCGGGCGGAGAGGGCCTCGATGTCCCCTTCCCCGCCGCGCACGGCCTCCAGCTCGGCGGCGGTGCGCTTTTGCAGAGCAATCAGGTCCTCCACCTCGGCGGCGCCGTACTTTTTCTTGAGGCGGTACAAAAGGTCCAGCCGGGCGTCCAGCTGCTCCTGCTCGCCGGGGTCGATGTCATAGGCGTCCAGACGGTCGGCCAGGTCGGTGGCAAGCTCCCGCGCCGTGTAGTACAAGCCGGAAAACTGCTCCGCCTGCGGGGCCAGGGCGGGGTCCAGGCGGGCGCTTTCGGCAAAGGCCTCCACGGCGCCGCCCAGCAGGTCGGCCGCGCCGGGCGTGTCGCCGCCCTCCTCCCCGCGCAGGGCGGCCTGCGCGGCGCGCAGCCCGTCCACGATGGCCTGCGCGTGGGTGATGACCCGCTTGCGCTCATGCAGGGCCGCCTCCTCGCCCGGGGAAAGGGCGGCCGCCTCCAGCGCATCGAGGCAGGCCTGCAGCTCCTCCGCGCGGGCGCGGCGCCCGGCCTCGTCCGCCGTCAGGGCGTCCAGCTTGTGTATCACGCCGACCAGTTCACGGTACAGCGCGTGGTAGGCATCGTACAGCGCGCCGTTTTGGGCGTAGCGATCCAAAAGGCCAAGATGCAGCGCGGGGTTCGTCAGGCTGGCGCTGTCGTGCTGGCCGTGGATGGTGAGCAGCTTTTCCGAAAGCTGGCGCATGACGGCCGCCGTGGCCGGCATCCCGTTGACGCGGCAGGCGCCCTTGCCGTCGGCGGATATCTCACGGTAGAGCAGCAGCTCGTCCGCGCCGGCATCGTACCCGGCATCGGCCAGCTGCCGCGTGACCTCCGGCGGCAGGGCGGTGAAGGTGGCGCGGATGCAGGCCCTGGCGGCGCCGCTGCGCACCAGATCGCGGGAGGTGCGGTTGCCTAAGATGGCATTGATGGCGTCGATCAGGATGGATTTGCCGGCCCCCGTCTCACCGGTGAGCACGTTCAGCCCCGGCGCAAAGCGGACCCGCGCCCGCTCGATGACGGCGACGTTTTCGATCTCCAGGTCTTTAAGCATCGGCGGCCTCCCCCCTTTTCAAAAAATCGGCCTCATCCGTTGTTTTTGTACCGGCGCAGCTGCGCGCAGATGGCCTCGGCGGCTTTCTCGGTGCGCATGAGGATAAAGAACGTATCGTCGCCCGAAAGCGTGCCGACCACATCCTCCCACGCCTGGGAATCGAACACCTCGCACGCGGCGTTGGCCATGCCGGAGAAGCAGCGCACCAGCACCATGTGCCCGGCGTAATCGACATCGAGCAGCGCCTCGCGGAAGATGGTCTCGAACCGGTCGGCCGGGTGGCTGGCCTTGCCGTTGCCGGCGCCGGGGGCCATATAGCGGTACCCGCCGGACACCGCCTTTTTGACGAGCTGCAATTCCCGGATATCGCGCGAGACGGTGGCCTGCGTGATATCGAACCCGGCCGCGCGCAGATGGGCGAGCAGATCCTCCTGCCGGTCGATGGGGTACTGCTCGATCAGCTCCAATATCCGTTGATGGCGTTTTGCCTTCATGCCCATACGGGCCACCCCCTCAGTTGATGGAAAGCAGCTTGTTGATGACGGCGCGGAACTGTTCCGCATGGTCAAAGCTGATCAGCGGCAATGTGCTTGCGGCGATCTCCAGATCCACGCCCTGCCCCGGCAGCAGCTCGATGGGGTTCTGGCTGTCGGCACAGAGGATGACGTTGTCGCGGTTTTCCGGCTCGGTGGCGATGCGCAGATGCCGCCCGTCGGCAAAGACGAGCGGCGTGCGCCGCCCGCCCTGCGGGCAGATGGGGATGATCTCGATCATGCGCGCCCATGCATCCAGCACGGCGCCGCCGGCCGAAAACGCATACGCGGTGGAGCCGGTCGGCGTGGCGGCGATGATGCCGTCGCACCGGTAATGGCCCACGGGCACACCGTCACACAAAACCGTATAGTCCATCGGGTGCAGGCGGCTTTTGCCGTAGAGCACCACGTCGTTGATGGCGGTGCATCCCCACCCGCGTTCCGCGCAGGCGGCCTGCAGCAGGCTGCGCGGGTCGAGCGTGAAATCCCCCCTGGCCAGGCGGGTGACCTTTTCGGCCAGCTCCGGCAGCTCACAGGTGGCCAAAAAGCCCGTGCGCCCCAGGTTGACGCCCAGCACCGGCTTTTGGTGGGCGATGCAGTCCGCCCCCGCCTGCAAAAGGGTGCCGTCGCCGCCGATGGTCAGCACCAGCTGCGCGCGGTCGAACGCCTCGGCCAGCGGCAGGAAGGTGATGCCCGGCTCCGGCAATTCCGCCGCGAAGGTGGGGTCGGCCAGGGCCTCGGCACCGCAGCTGCGCAAAAGCGCGGCGGTCCGCCGCGTGACCGAAAGGTCCGCGTCCTTGATGCGGTTGGGGTACAGCAGCACGCGCATGGGTCCGGCCCTCCTTTGGGTTGGTTTATGCGTCCAGCGCCGCGTGCGCGGCCTGCACGACGGCCCCCGCCAGCGCCGCGTCCGGCGCGGGGGGCTGTTCGCTGTGGGCAAGGTACATCAGGAATTCGATGTTGCCGGCCGGGCCCTTGATGGGGGAAAAATCCAGCCCCAGCACCGCGAAATGGTTCTGCACCGCGCAGGCGGCGGCCGCAAGCAGGACCTCCTTATGGGTGGCGGCGTCGCGCACGACGCCGTTTTTGCCCACCTTGCCGCGCCCGGCCTCGAACTGCGGCTTGACAAGGCACACCCCCTGCGCCTGCGGCGCGCACAACGCGTCCGCCACCGGCAAGACGTGCCGAAGGGAGATGAAGGAGACATCGACGGTGAAAAAGCCGATGGGCTCCCCCACGTCGGCCGGGGTGACGTTGCGGATGTTGGTGCGCTCCATGTTGACGACGCGGCTGTCGTTGCGCAGGCTCCACGCAAGCTCCCCATAGCCGACATCCACGGCATAGACCTTTGCAGCGCCGTTTTGGAGCATACAGTCGGTAAAACCGCCGGTGGCGGCGCCGATATCCATGCACACCCTGCCCGCGACATCCACGGGGAACACCCGCATCGCCTTTTCCAGCTTGAGCCCGCCGCGGCCGACATAGCCGAAATCATGCCCGCGCACCTCGACGGCGGCGCCCTGCGGCACCGTATCGCCGGCCTTGTCGGCCTTCTGGCCGTTGATGTAGACGACGCCCGCCATGATGAGAGCCTTGGCGCGCTCCCGGCTTTGGGCAAGGCCGTTCTGGCACAGGTATTGGTCAAGGCGCAGCTTCATGCCCGCACCTCCCCGGCCGCCTGCACGAGGGCGGCCGCGTCAAGGCCGAGGGCGGCGCGCATCTGCGGCACCGTCGCGTGCGGCAGGCTCGCCTTGGTGACGGCGCACAGGCGGAACCGCCCGCGCCAGCCCGCCTGCTGCAGCGCAAAGGCGAGCTGCTGGCCGATGCCGCCGGTGGCGACGCTGTCCTCGGCAAAAACGACGGCCTTATAGGGCAGCAGCGCCTCGCACAGGCCCGCCGGCAGCGGGTACAGCCGGACGAGCTTGCACACATCCGCCGCGGTGCCGCTTTGGCGCAGCGTTTCGGCGGCGGCAAGGGCCTCCTCGCATTCGGCGCCATAGCTGACGAGCACGGTGTCCGCCCCATCTTTGGTGTAAAGGTCATATTCTTTACAGCTGCAGCCGAGGGCCGCCAGTGCCTCACATTCGGCCCCGCGCGGGTAGCGGATGGCGCGCGGGCCGCCTTTTCCCCCGGCCAGCTGCGCCAGCCAGTATTCCAGCTCCGCATAGTTGGCGGGGGCGTACAGCGGGACGCCGATGTGGGAGAAGAAGGCGGTATCGTAGATGCCCTGGTGCGTTTCGCCGTCACCGGGGACAAGGCCCGCGCGGTCAACGGCGAACAGCACGTCCAGCCCCATCAGGCGGACATCGTGGATGATCTGGTCGTAGGCGCGCTGGAAAAAGGTGGAGTAGATGGCCACCACCGGCAAAAGCCCCTGGCTGGCCAGCCCCGCCGCAAAGGTGACGGCGTGCTGCTCCGCCATGCCGACGTCAAAGCACCTGTCGGGGAAGCGGTGCTTGAAATATTGCAGGCCGGTGCCGTATTTCATCGCCGCCGTGATGGCACACAGCCGCGGCTGCGCGGCGCCCAGTTCCGCCAGCTTGCGCCCGAACCGGGTGGAGAAAGACCCCTCGGGCGAGAGCTCGGGGTTGGTGCGGTTTTCGGCGGCGGAGATGTTGTGGAATTCACCGGGGTTTTCCTCCGCCTGTTTCAGCCCGCGGCCCTTCTGTGTTTCCACATGGAGGAACAGCGGCGCGTACTGCTCCTTGAGGTTTTGGAACAGCCGGACGAGGGCGGCCACGTCATGCCCGTCCACCGGGCCGATGTACTGGAAGCCCATCTGCTCGAACATCGTCGAGTGGTACAGGCTGCGCCGGATGGCCTGCTTGCCGTGCTGCAGGCCCCGCACCATCGCCGGCCCCAGCGCGGGGATGCGCCCCAGCCCCGTCTCCAGCCCGGCCTTGACGCGAAAATACCGCGGGTCGGTGCGCAGGCGGGTGAGGTAGTTGGCGATCATGCCGACGTTTTTGGAGATGGACATCTTGTTGTCGTTGAGGATGACGACAAGGTTGTTGAGCACGCCGATGTTGTTCATGCCCTCGTAGACCATGCCGCCGGTGAAGGCACCGTCCCCGATGACCGCCACCACCTTGCCGGGTTCCCCCTTGAGCTTTTTGGCCCGGGCGATGCCGATGGCCGCCGACAGCGCCGTGCTGCCGTGCCCGGCCACAAAGGTGTCGCACGCGCTCTCCTCCGGGGCGGGGAAACCTGAGATGCCGCCCTGCCCGCGCAGCGCCGCAAAGCCGGCGCGCCGCCCGGTGAGCAGCTTGTGGGTATAGCACTGGTGCCCCACATCGAACAGCAGCTTGTCCTGCGGGAGGTCCATCGTGCGGTGCAGCGCCACCGTCAGCTCCACCACGCCAAGGTTGGAGGCCAGGTGCCCCCCGGTGGCGGAAACGCTTTCGATCAAAAAGCGGCGTATCTCCTCGCACAGTTGGGAAAGCTGCGCCGCGGGCAATGCCTTGACATCGCCCGGCGCATTGATCCTTTCCAACAACGGATATCTCATACCAAGACCCTTTCGCTGCAAGCGTTTTGCGCGTCCCTTCTCACATACCGGCAACTTTTGGCATCGCGAACGCCACAAGGATGCCCAGCACCGCCCCGGTCACGACCTGGATAGGCGTATGGCCGACCATCTCCTTGAGTTTTTTATCGCCAAGGATGGGCCAGAACTGCGCGCCCTGGTCCAGCCATTCCTCCAGAAGCTGGTTGAGGATCTGCGCCTGCTTGCCCGTCTCCCAGCGCACGCCCATCGCGTCATACATCACGATGATGGCCAGCACCAGCGCCACCGCGAATATGGTGGAGTGCAGCCCGGCATAGCGCCCCGTCGCCACGACCATGGCGCACACCGTGGCGGAATGGGCGCTGGGCATGCCGCCGGCGCCCCACAGCCGTTCGGGGATGAATTTGCGCACCAGGATCAGGTTGATGATGACCTTGCACACCTGCGCCAGCAGGGTGGCGCACAGCGTCGTCACCAGCACATAATTCCATTCCAGCGCCGCCATGAACCACGCCATGCCGCATCCCCCGTTTGCATCACATTTTCCGTTTGAGCAGTTCCTGCGCCAGGATGCGCAGAAAATCCGCATCCGGGCCAAAGCCCCGCAAAGCCTCCACCGCCGCCGCGGTCAACTCCGCCGCGCGGCGGCGCGCGCCGTCCACCCCGTACAGCACCACGAAGGTGGTCTTGCCGTTGGTGGCGTCGCTGCCGGCCGGCTTGCCAAGCTGCGCGCTGCTGGCCGTTGCGTCCAGCACATCGTCCACGATCTGGAACCCCAGCCCCACCGCCTGCGTGTAGGCGCACAGCGCCGTATACACGGCATCCTGCGGCAATGCACACCCGGCGGCCGCGCAGCCCAGCGCCGCCGCCGCCGTGATGAGCGCGCCGGTCTTGTTGCGGTGCAGCGTGAGCAGCTGCCCCTCATCGGCGGTGTGCGTCTCGTAATATTTATCGAGTTCCTGCCCGTAGAGCATGGCGCCGGTCCCCTGTGCCAGGATCTGCGCGGCCGCAGCGCGGCTTTCGGGCGCGGCATCGGCGCCCGCTGCTACCGAAAACGCCGCGGCAAGCAGGGCGTCCCCCGCCAAAAGCGCCGTCGCCTCGTCAAATTGGCGGTGGCAGCTCGGGCGGCCGCGGCGCAGATCGTCGTTGTCCATACAGGGCAGGTCGTCATGGATGAGGGAGTGGCAGTGCACCATCTCCAACGCGCAGGCATAGTCGAGCGCGGCGTCCGGCGCCCCGCCGGCCAGCGCGCAGGCCGCCAATGTGAGCACGGCGCGCACGCGCTTGCCGCCGCCCAAAAGGCTGTAGCGCGCCGCCTGCCCGATGCGCGACCCCGGCGCAAAAACAGCGTCGCACAGCTGCGCGAGGCGTTCCTCGGCCGCCTGCGCGTAAGCCGCGTAGCGGGCCTTGTACTGTGCCCCGGTCACGGTATCGGTTCCCCGCTTGGCATCTGCTTTGCCAGGTCGGCGTCGATCTGCCCGATCTTGAGCTGTGCGTCGGCCAGAGCGCCGTGGCAGAACGCCAGCAGCCCGGCGGCCTCGGCATACAGCTTGACGGCCTCGTCCAGCGGGGTGGCCTCGTCCTGCAAAGCCTCCAGCAGTGTTTGCAGGCGGGCCATCGCCTCCTCAAAGGTCTTTGGCTTGCTCATCGGCATTTTCCCCTTTCCGTCCGCGGCCGGCGGCCTGTACGGTGCAATCCGCCCAGGCCCGGCCGCTTTGCACCGTCACCGCATCGCCGGGGCGCAGGCCCTCCACGGCGCGCGGCGCGCCGGTACCGTCGGTGACCATCGCGTACCCGCGGGCCAACACGTTATAAGGGCTCAGCGTGGCGGCCAGCGCGGCCGCGTTTTGCAGGCGCTGCGCGGCATACGCGCTGCGCCCTGCGGCCGCCGTTTGCAGCGCCGCCCGCAAAGCATCCAGCCGGCCGGCGCGCTGCGCAAGCAGGGACGCCGGCTCCCGCAAGGGCGGTGCCTGCGCCAGCTCCAACGTATGATTATACCATATTTTATACAAAGACTGTATACTGTTTGTAAAATTTTGCCGCATGGCGGAAAGCGCGCGCAGCACGTCGGCGCGATCCGGCACACAGAGCTCCGCCGCGGCCGAGGGCGTGGGGGCGCGCAGGTCGGCCACATAGTCAAGGATGGTGGTGTCGATCTCATGCCCCACGGCGCTCACCACCGGCCTGCAGCAGGCGGCTGCGGCGCGGGCGATGCGCTCACTGTTGAACACCCACAGATCCTCCCGGCTGCCGCCGCCGCGGGTGATGAGCAGCACATCGGGCCGGGGGTCCGCGTCCAGGGCGCGGATGGCGGCAAGGATGCTTTCCTCCGCCTGTTCCCCCTGCACGCTGGCGGGCGCGAGCAGCAGCTCGGTCAGCGGCCAGCGGTGGGCGATGATGTTGCACACATCCTGCAGGGCCGCCCCCGTGCGGGAGGTCACGATGCCGATGCAGCGCGGCATGGGCGGCAGCGGGCGCTTGCGCGCGGGGTCAAACAGGCCCTCGGCCTCCAGCTTTTTGCGCAGCGCGTCGAACGCCATCTGCGCCGCCCCGGCGCCGAACGGGCGCATATACTCGGCATAGACCTGGAAGCTGCCGTCCCGCTCATACAGCGCCGCGCGCCCGTACACGAGCACCTGCATGCCGTCCTGCGGGGCAAAGCCCAGCAGGCGGGCCTTGTCGCGGAACATCACCGTCTTGACGGCGGCGGCCTCGTCCTTGAGGGTAAAATAACAGTGCCCGCTTTTGTAGTGGCGCACAAAGCCGGAGATCTCGCCGCAGACGATGAGCTGGCCCAGCGGCTCACACGCGGCGAGCACCCGCCCCGCCAGGCGGTTGAGCTGGCTCACGCTGATGTAGTCCGGCATGGGGGCACCTCCTGTGCGGCGAGGATGGCAACGCCGACGGCGTTGTCCGAGGCGTACTGCCCCGGCACGAAATACGCGCCCGGCAGGCGCGCGGTGACATATTCGCGGATGACATCGCTGCTCATCACCCCGCCCGCGAACACCACCGGCAGCCCGGGGCAGCGCTCACGCGCGGCGGCGGCCATGCGGACCAGCGTGTCCCCGATGCACAACAGGCAGTACCTGCACACATACGCGGGATCCTTGCCCGCCGCCAGCAGCGCCTTGCACTGGTTCTCCAGCCCCGAAAGGCTGCAATCCAGCCCGCGCACCGTGCTTTTGGGGGTGACGGGTTCGGTGCACAGCGCGGCCTGCGCGCTGACGCCCGCCCCGGCCGGGAAGGCATAGCCCAGCGCCACGCCGAGCCTGTCCACCGCCTGACCGGCGTAAAGGTCGGTGCTGGTGCCAAGGCGCTCCAACCGGCCGCCCTGGTACAGCAGCAGGTCCGTTGTGCCGCCGGAAACGTGGAACAGCAGCGTTTCCCCCTGCTGCGCCAGCCCCGCCGCGTACAGCGCCGCCGCCGCGTGGCCCTGCTGGTGGGTGGTGCGGACGAGCGGCAGCCCCCGCGCCGCGGCAAAGGCCGCCGCCGCGCTGACCCCGGCCAGGAAGCACGGCATATATGAGCCCTCGGCATCCCGTGGGCGCGCCGATACCCCCACAGCCTCCGCCTGCGGGAGCGGGGCTTTGGCGGCGAGCTCCGCCAAAAGTTCCGGCAGGGCCGCGGTGTGGTGGAACACGGCGTCGCTCTGGCGCAGGCCCAGCCGGCCCGGCGCCACCGGCAAAAAACGCTTGACAGCGCAAACAACCTCTTTGGCGCCGCTGTCATACACCGCCAGAGAGGTTGCGTAGTTGCTGGTATCAAACCCCAAAGTCAACATGATGGTCCCGTTTCGGGCGCCGCCTGGCCGCGCTCCCGCGCGACGGTGCCCAACAGGCCGTTGACGAACTGATAGTCCGTCTCGGCGCCGTATTTTTTGGCAAGCTCGACCGCCTCGTTGATGGCGACGCCGGGCTTTTGCTCCTCGCCGTACAGCAGCTCCGCCAGCGCGATGCGCAGCGCCGTCAGGCTCGCGCGCGGCACGCGCTCCATCGTCCAGCCCTTGAGATGCGCCGCGATGAGGGCGTCGATCTCGTCCCGGTGGGCGGCCATATCGGCAAGCAGCTTGCACCCGAACGCATCCAGCGGGGCGTCACCGCTTTCGGCCAGGGCGGCAAGGGCCTCGTCCGCCTGTTCCGGCGCCGGGTGGAAGGTCAGCGAGAAGGCGGCAAGGTAGGCGTTTTCCCGCGCGGTGCGGCGCGGCAGCTTTTTTTCGGCCATCGTACCCTCAATCCTTCGCGGCGGCCAGCCCGGCCATCGTCACGTCCACGCGGGAGACGGTGATGCCGGTCATGTTCTGCACCGTATGCTTGACGTTCTCCTGCACGTGCTCGCACACCTGCATGATCTTGCTGCCATAGGCGGCCAGGATGCTCACGCGCAGCTGTGCGACCCCGTCCTGCATCTCCACGCTGACAGGCTTTTGCGGGTGCGGCACGCCCCCCAGGCGGCGGGGCGCCGGGGCCGTGCCGGCCATATCGGCCACACCGTCCACCTCCAGCGCCGCGAGCTGGGCGATCTTCGCCACCGCATCGGCCGAGATCTGCAAGGTGCCGCTATCGGATCTGCGTACGTCCATGGTATCCTCTTCCTTCCCCTTGGGGCTGGCGTATCGCCGTGCCTGGCACGGCAGGGCCTTCGTAAACTATAGTGTAACACAAAATTCCTCTGTTTGCAACCGGCTGCGCCGCCTTTTATTTGACTTCCACCACCGTGATGCCCTGGGCGTCCAGGTCCGGGCAGCGGCTGAGCACGGCGTCCCGTATGCGGGTGACCTCCTCCGCCGTCAGGGCGTCGTTCTCCGTCATCACGGTGACCTGGGCGCTGTCCTCCGTGAGCATGACGACACAGTCGGCAAAGCCCTTGGCTTTGATGAGGGTCTCAAGGTCGCACTCTTTCGTCACGAACGCCAGCTGCGCGCTGAGGCGGGCGGTCAGGCTGTCCTTTTCCTCCTGGGTCAGGGCGGCGTGCTTGAGCGAGGATTCCAGTTCGTCCAGCGCCTCGTCCCGCGCCTTGGAGCGCGTCAGGCGGGCCTGCTCAAAAAACTCGGTGCCGGAATCCTTGCTCACGCTCACAAGCTGCGCTTCGCCGTAATTTTTGCCGCTGCCTTCGCCGGCGCTCTCCTGCACGGCCGCCCCCGTGCCGTCTTCCAGCAGCGGGTCATAGACCGCCGCGGCGCCGTCGGTTTGCGCGTCGGCCGGCACCGCCGCCTGCTGTACCGCGCCGCCGTCATCGGCCGGGGCCATGACCTCGGCCGCCCCGCCGGCCGCGCCGCTTTGCGCCGTGACCTCGGTCACTTCGCCGTCCGCGCCGCTCTGCGCGGCCAGCACCGGCGCGTTTTGCGCAAAGGACCAGTTGAGATAGACCGCCGCCCCCAGCGCCAGCGTCAGCGCCGCGGCGGTCATACCGCGGCCGGTGCCCTTGCGGGCGGGCTTCGGGGTTTGCGGGGCGGGTGCCTCGCCGGCCTGCGGCCGGGGGTTGGGGCGCGCCTTGCGCTTGAATGCTTTCATCGCTTAGCCTCCTTCATGACTGGGCGTGACCATGGGGGTCACGGTGATATGGCTCGTACCGACACCGGTCAGCACATGGACGATCTGTGTGATGCGGCTCTGTACCGCGATATCCGCCCCGCCCTCGCACAGGACCGCCACGCCCTGGATCTGCGGCATGGTCACCGTCTCGATAAGGGCGGGGGCCGTCCCGCCGGGCAGCACAAGGCTCTCCTCGCCCGTGCCGTCGGCGGAATAGCGGCGGTCTTTGGCGTAGACCGTTTCCTCCTGCGCGGCCAGCGTGGCCATCACCTCCACGCGCCCGGCGCCCTCCACCTGGCACAGCAATGCCTGCAAGCGCTGCTCAAGCTCCCGCGCATAGGCATCGGCCGCCGCCGGCTGCGCGGTGGGCGCGGGGTCGGGCGCCTTTTCGCCGGCGGGCAGCCACTCCGACACGCCCAGCAGCACGATCCCCGCCATGCCGACGGCGAACAGCAGCGCGGCGCGGCGTTTGTCCTCCGCCCAAAGCGCCTTCAGGCGCTGTATCCATTCCCTTTTCATGGCGCGCCGCCCTCCACAGTGACGGTGCAGGGCAGCTTGCCGCAGGCGGCGGCGACGATGGGCCCGGCGCGCGCGGCATCGTCCGCGCTTTGCACCGTCACGGTGCACCGTTCGGGCGTGAGGGCGACCTCGGCCCGGATGCCGGCGTCGGCCAGCGTGCCGCGCAGCGCCGCGGCACACTGCTCGCGGGCAAGGCTCTCGGCGTAGTGCGCATAGCTCTGCGGCGTGGCGGGCGCAGTTTCCTGCCGGGCCCAGCCGCGCAGCTGGCGGCCGAGCTCGCCCCAGTCGGCCCCGGCGGCCATCGGCAGCGCCGACGCTAAAATATACAGCACCAATACGGTGTTTATGACTGGCTTGAAGCCGTTTTCCGGCCAAAAGATGCGCACGATGCCGGCGGCGGAGCACAGCAGGCAGCACCCCAGCGCGAAATGGCGCACGGCGGCCATATCACATCCCCCCATTCCCCGTGATGAGCAAAAGCGCCGTGGACAGGAACACCATGAAAAAGTAAAGCGTAAGGATGGAAGCGCACAGCCGCGCCCCCTCCGCCAGCAGGCGGCAGATACCGGCGCACTGCCGCTGGCCGCACC
Organism: uncultured Gemmiger sp.; assembly: GCA_947629015.1. Taxonomy (GTDB): domain Bacteria; phylum Bacillota; class Clostridia; order Oscillospirales; family Ruminococcaceae; genus Gemmiger. The sequence continues at coordinate 196,570 of CANRCB010000001.1, read as the reverse complement.
CCGCGGCCGCGATGGCCGATACCGAAAAAGCCAGATAATACAGCGCGCACCGCAAAAACACCGGCAAAAACGCCGTACAGAGCGTGACCACCAGAGCCAGCGCCAGCCCGCCTTTGAGCAAGTGGACCGCCGCCGCCGCACCGGAGAGCGCGGCCGCCGCCGCATCGCCCACCAGCGGGATGGCGCCGGCCAGCGCCGTGCCGCCCATGCGCACGGCGGCGTTGTCGGCCAGGCCGGCCAGGACATTTTGCAGCCCCAGCACGATGCCGAACAGCGCCCCGCACCCCCTGAGCAGCCAGTTCAAACAGCGGCCGAACAGCCCGGCGGCCTCGGCGGCGGCGCTGTCCCCCCAGACGGAGGCCGAGACGGAAAAGCAGAAGTAGATGCGCATGACGGGCAGCAGCACCCGCTCGATGCCCATCGCCAAAAAGCCCGACACGGCAAAAAACAGCCCGCCGTAGGCGGCGGCCCCGCTTGCCTGCCCGCCCAGCGCCAGCACGCCGCTGAACACCGGCACGAACGCCGCCAGATAGGTCTGGCACTGCTGGGCGGCATCCCCCACCCTGTTGACCAGATCCGCCATGGCGCCAAGGCACAGCACCCCGAACCCCAGCACAGCGACGGCATCCAGGCATTTTTTCCAGGCGGGGCCCGTACACAAAAGCCCCGCGGTGCCGGCCAGCAGAAGGTACAAAAGCGTCTGCCCGGCAAAGCGCAGCGGCCCGCCCCCGCCCTGCGCCGCCAGCCCGGCCAGCCACGTAAGCAGCGGCCAAAGCTGCCAGCCGCCCGCGTCGGCGGAAAAGGGCACGGTGCCTTCCTGCGGCAGCAGCGCGGCGGCCTCCGGCGGCAGCTGCGCCGCCGCAGCCCCCGGCGCCAGCAGCAGCGCCAGCGCCGCTATTGCAATAAGGACAGCAAGGTATCGACAAGCGTTTGCAGCAGCGGCAGCGCCTGTGCCAGCGCCAGCACCCGCCCGCACAGCTCTGCCCCGGCCGCGGCGGCCTGCATCCCGGCATCGCGGCAGGTATCGGCGGCAAACTGCGCCGCCAGCGCGATGCCCAGCACCCGCACAAGGCACTGTATGCTCTGCGTCTGCCCGGACCCGGCCAACGCCTGAAGATAGCCAAGCAGCGGGCGCATCTGCCCGGCGATGCCCAGCAGCAACGCCGCCGTGCCGGCCACCGAAAGCAGGAAGGCAAAGGCCGGCTGGTCCTTTTTGAGGCTCAGGCTCAATACACCGCCCACCACGGCCAAAACGGCGATACGGATGATCAACATGGCGCTCCATCACAGATCGAACAGGGCTTCTATCAAAACGAACAGCTCGCTGATCTGGCGCACGAGCATCGTCAGCACCACCACAAGGCCGGCGATGGTCGTCATCATGGCCTGATCCTCGCGGCCGGAGCGTATCAAAAGCTGGTTGAGCACCGCCACGATGATGCCGATGGCCGCGATCTTGAATACCAGGTCAATGTCCATACCGGCGTTCCCCTCATCCGTTTTGCTGCCGTTTTCACGCCAAAAGCAGCGCGGCCGCCACCCCCGCGCAAAAACCCAGCTTGGGGTACAGGCGCCAGGCGTCGTCGGCCTTGCGGCGCAAAGCCTCGGCGCGCTGCGCCGCCTGTGTGCCGAGCGCCGCCAGCAGCGCGCAGGCGCGCGGGCTCGGCACGCCGCCCACCTCCCGCAGCACCTGCCGCGCCTCGCTTTGCAGCGCCGCGCCAAGGCAGGGCGGCAGGGGGATATCGGCAAAACTCCGGCATCCTTCCAGGCCCAGCGCGGCAAAGCGCTCGTCGGCGGCGGCCTGTTCCAGCAATTGTGCGCAGGGGGCGCCCTGGTAGCGGATGGCGGCACGCAGGCGGTCCAGCAGCGCCGCAAAGGTATGTACCGTCTGCCAGTCCCGCCGGCGCGCGGCCCAGGCGGCGATGCCGGCGCCGGTGCAGGCCGCCGCCAGCAGCAGCGCGCCGCCAAGGCGCAGCCAGAGGCGCCCTTTCACAGCTGTACCGTGCGCACCACGGTGCCGGGGCGCTCCCGCCCGTCCAGGAACACCGCCGTGCGAAAGGCCCCCGCCGCCAGCAGCCGCGCGACGGCGGGCTTTTGTTCAAGGCCCTGCAGGCCCGCCGCGCTTTCACCGTGTACCGAGGCCAAAAACACCGCCCCGCAGGCAAGGCCCTTTTCCACGGCGGCGGCGTCGGCATCGGTGCCAAGCTCGTCACACACGATGGCGCGCGGGTTCATGCAGCGCAGTGCCATGTTGATGGCCTGCGGCTTGGGCCACCGGGTGTAGACGTCGGCCGCGCAGGCCGCAGGCGGGGCCGCGGCGCCCTCGCCGGCCAGCAGCTCGCCGCGCTCGTCCACCACACAGAAGATCTGCTCCCCCCGCGCAAGGAAGGTGATCATGGAGCGCAGGAAGGTCGTTTTGCCGCTGCCGGGCGGCCCCACGACGAGGATGCCGCCGTGCAGGGTGCTCAACTCCTGCTGTACCGGCGGCGGCAGCGGGCAGGTGATCCAGCGCGCCACCCGCAGGTTGAGCGACGTCACGGCCGAAAACCCCTGCGGCCCGCGCACCCCGGCCACCCCCACGCGGTTGCCGCCCGGGATGGTAAAATACCCCTGCCGCAGCTCCTGCTCATGCGCGTAGACGGAATAGCGGCACAGCGCCGCAAAGCAGCTTTGCAGGCCGTCGGCGCCAAGGCGGGCGCAGGCTTCGGCGCGCGGCAGGAACTTGCGGCAGGGCGCGAGCCGCCCCTTGACGGTGAACCGCACCGGCTGCCCCGCGCGCAGGCGGATTTCCTGGATAAAGGGCGCGAGCTGCATATCCAGCGCGAGCAGCTCGGTGGAATAGGGCTCCGGCAGGCGGCGCACCACGGCGTAATACTCGTCCAAAACGGATCACCTCACAGCCCACTATATGTGGCGGAAGGGCCGGCTAGAACCCCGCACACAAAAGCCGCCCGCATACCCCAAAGGGCATACGGGCGGTCGAGACTGTCAAAAAACGGCCGTTGCCGTATGGAAGCGTGTGGGGCGGGCTCTTGAGCCCGCCGGAAAACATTGTTGCAGCGGCAAGGTGGATGCGGCGGGGGCAAGCCCCCGCCCTACAATTCTACCCATAAAAGCGCTTTTTTGACAAACCGAACTGCCCGCGCGCCCCAAAGGGCGTGCGGGCGGAAGTGTGTTTCAGCGTGTTGAAAGAAGTGCGGTTGCGGGACGGCTCGATTTACCGGTTATAAGGCGGCACCATGGGCATCCGCCGGCGGCCCCTCCGGCGCGGCGCCGGAGGCCGGCGCCAGCATGGCCAGGAACTGCGCCTCGTCGATGACGGGGATGCCCAGCGCCTGCGCCTTGGTGAGCTTGGAGCCGGCGGCCGTGCCGGCCAGCACATAGCTGGTTTTTTTGGAGATGGAGCCGCTGGCCCGCCCGCCGTTTTGGTCGATGAGCGCCTCGGCCTGTTGGCGGGAAAGCCCCGGCAGCGTGCCGGTGACGACGATGGTCAACCCGGCAAGCGCCGTGCCCTTTTTCCCGCCCCGCCATACCATGTTGACGCCCAGCGCCGCCAGCCGGCCGATGAGGTCGGCCGTGCCCGTGCGGGCAAAGAAGGCCAGCACGCTCTGCGCCATGACTGCGCCGAAACCCTCGATGGCGGAAAGCGCCTCGGCGTCGGCGGCGCGCAGCGCGTCCATGCTGCCAAACGTCTCGGCCAGAAGGGCGGCGGCCTTGTCGCCGATGTTGCGGATGCCAAGGCCGAACACGAGCTTGTCGAGGTTGTTGCGCTTGGAGGCTTCGATGGCGTCGAGAAGGTTCTGCGCGCTTTTTTCCTTGAACTTGTCCAGCGTGAGCAGCTGTTCCTTTTGCAGGGTGTACAGATCGGCCACGTCGTGCACAAGGCCGCGCTCGGTCAGCTGGATGGCGACGGCTTCGCCCAACCCGTCGATGGCCATCGCATCGCGGGAGGCAAAATGGATGATGTTGCGCAGGCTTTGTGCCGGACATTCGGGGTTGACGCAGCGCAAAGCGGCCTCGCCCTCCAAATGCACGACGGGCGCGCCGCAGCTGGGGCAGCGTTCCGGCATACGGTAGGGCGCGGTGCCGTCGCCGCGTTTGGCCACGCCGATGACCTCGGGGATGATGTCTCCTGCTTTGCGCACCGAGACGGTATCGCCGAGGCGGACGTCCAGCCCGGCGATGATGGCCTCGTTGTGCAGGCTGGCGCGGCTGACGCTGGTACCGGCCAGGAACACGGGGTCGAACACGGCGGTCGGCGTCAGCACGCCGGTGCGTCCGACGGTGACCTCGATGTCCCGCAATATGCTCTGCTTGACTTCGGGGGGGTATTTGAAAGCGATGGCCCACCGCGGGAACTTGTTGGTGCTGCCCAGCGTCTCGCGCGCGGCCAGGTCGTTGACCTTGATGACGGCGCCGTCGATATCAAATTCCAGCGTGCCGCGCATGGCGCCGATGGCCTCGATCTCCCGGATGGCGGCCTCGATATCGGTAAAGACTGTATACCGCGGCGATACCGGGAACCCGAGCGCCTTGCAGTAATCGAGCGTTTCGGCATGGGTGGCGAACGCCCTGCCGCGGCACTGCTGGATGTTGAACACAAAAATCGAAAGCCCGCGGCCGGCCGTGACGGCGGCATCCTTTTGCCGCAGCGAGCCCGCCGCCGCGTTGCGCGGATTTTTGAAAGGGGTCTTGTCCTCGAGCTCCTGCTGTGCCTTGAGGCGCAAAAACGCCGTGTGCGGCATATACACCTCGCCGCGCACCTCCAAAAATTCCGGTGCGTCGGGCAGGCGGGCGGGGATATCGCGGACGGTGGCGAGGTTTTCGGTCACGTCCTCGCCCACAAGGCCGTCGCCGCGGGTGGAGCCGCGCACAAAAACGCCGTTTTCGTATTCGAGGCTGACCGAGAGGCCGTCGATCTTGACCTCGACGACGTATTCCGGCTTGATGCCCGCCTCCCGCACGCGGGCATCGAAATCCCGCAGCTCGTCAAAGGAAAAGGCGTCCTGCAGGCTTTCCATCTTGACGGCGTGCGCCACCTTACTGAACTTGGCGCTCGCCGCGCCGCCGACGTGCTGCGTGGGCGAATCCGGCGTGACAAGGTCCGGGTATTCGGCCTCCAGCGCCTTGAGCTCCCGGTTGAGGGCGTCATACTCAAAATCTTCCAGTTCCGGCGCGTCCTGCTCATAATACAGGCGGTTGTTGCGCTCGATGACGGCGCGCAGCTCCCGCATACGCCGCTGTGCCTGTTCGCGCTCCATGGCGGTCATCCTTCCCGGTCGGTTTTTTGCCCCGTTGGTTTCTTGTTAGTATACCACACCCCGCGCCAAAATCCCAGCGTTTTTTGCTAGCCGCCGTAGTACAGCGGCACATCCCCCCGCACAAGGACGCTGGCCAGCGGGACGCTGCTGTCCATAGTGAGCACGCGGTTTTTGCCGTCCAGCACCATGTTGATGGTGATGTGCAGCTTGACCGCCGCCGTATACCGCACACGGTTGACGGCAAGGCTCTCGGCGGTCTCGGCCAGCTCGCCCTGCGCGTAGGCCTCGGGGCGGAAGGTGAGCAGCCACCCCGGGCCGAGGCTGTTGAGCAGGGAGAAGCCCGTGAGCGTGCCCAGCGGGATGCGCCGCCGCTGGGTGGGCAGCCCCGCCAGCGCCGCGTCCACCTGCGCGGTGAGGGACAGGCGCGCGGCGTTCATCGCCGCCGTATCGGCCGTGACGCAGCGCACCTCGCCGGCGGCATCGGTCTGCAAACGGTACAGCTCCGTATAAAGGGCGGCGTTGGACTGCATATGGGCATCGACCGCCCCCTGTACGGCCTGCGCCACGGCGGCGCGGGCCTCATATTCCGCCAGTTCGTCAAGGATGGGGTCAAAACGGGCGTCGATGCAGCGGCAGACGGCCAGCACGGCACACAGCGCCGCCAACACCCACAGCAGCACACGCCCCGCGGCGCTGCGCCGGCGCTTTGGGTGCCGCGGCCGCCGCGGGCGGTACGCCCGGATGCTGCGGTATGGCTGCCGTTGCCGCATGATGCCGCCCCCTTTCCCCTTCTGCCGCTGTCATGCTATGCCGGCGCGGCCGGGATGGGTGCAAAGCAAAAGCGCCGGGCAAAGCGCCCGGCGCACAGCGTGCCGGGAGACCCAGCACGCTGCAAAAAAGGTTTTTTTGCACGGCGGCGTTCAAAACAGCTTTTCGCCCACCCACAGGCACACACAGGCGCCCACGATGGATACGACCGCGCGGCCCAGCATACCGGTGGCGGTCAGCCCGAACAGGCCGAACAGCACGCCGCCGACGGCGCCGCCCAGCAAGCCGAGGATGATGTTGCGCAGCATACCGCCCTCGCGCCCCATCAGCTTGCCGGCGATGAGGCCGCAGATGCCGCCCAGAATAAGGTCCATCAGGATACCAAGCATTGTTTTTTTCCTCCTTGTATCAAAGACAGTATAGCATTTCGCCGGCGGGGCCCCGATCTTTCCGCCGGCTCACTGGATGGGCCATGGGAACTCGGCGATCATGCCGTAATCGACAAGGGGCTTGTCGCTTTCCGGGCGCACAAGGCCGCGCTGCTCCCAGTCCTGCGGGGGTTCCAGCACCTCCATCGGGCCGCAGGGCGCCCATTCGGCCGGCCACGGCCGCGCGCCGTCGAGCAGGCCCAAACGGCGCAGCTCCCCCGCGACAAAGCCCGCCACCCGGTACGCGCCGAAATCGTTCAGGTGGGTATAATCGCAGGGGTGGTACCACCGGCGCGAAGCGTCCATACCGTCGGCCTGGATGCCCCGCATCATCCAGGCGTGCAGATCCACGGCGGGCAGGCTCTCCTGCGCGGCAAGCTCCAGCACGACGCGGGCGTTGTCCGCCAGGAGGTCGTTGTAGGTCTGCGCGTCCTTCCAGGTGTTGCGCGCCAGCGGCGTGACCAGCACCGGCGCGGCGCCCAGCACGCGCAGTTCGTCCAGATAGCGCAAAAGGTTGGCGCGGTAGCCGGTATCGGCCGCAAGGTGCTTCCACTTCTGGTCGTTGTGGCCGAACTGGATGAGCACCATATCCCCCGGGCGCAGCAGGGCGCAGAGGTTCTCGTAATGGCCCTCGTTGCGGAAGGTCTCGGTCGAAAGGCCGGAATGCGCGTGGTTGCTCACGCAGTACTGCGCGCCCACATACAAGGGCATCATCTGCCCCCAGCCGGCATAGCAGGCGCCCGGCGCATACGGCACGGGGGAATTCTGGTCGGTCACGGTGGAATCGCCCATCAGGCACAGGCGCGGCACATCCGCCGGCGCGACGGTGACGCCGCGCAGGCGCACGCCGTCACCCACGAGCGCGACGTCGACGCTTTCCACCTTGCACAGGCTGCCCGCCGCATAGATGGGCGATACATCGCACAATGCGGTGACCGTCACGCTCTGCCCGGCCTGCAAGGCCCCGCGCCACGCCAGGCGCCGCCGGCTGACGAACAGCAGCGCGTCGGCGCAGGGGCGCTCGGCAAAAAGCTCGGCGGTCACGGCAAAGCAGCCGGGCCCCGTATCGGTGCGGAACCACAGCGGCAGGGTGCGGCCGGCCCCGTCCGGCAGCTCGGTGCCGGGGGTGGGGCGCATACAGGTGCCGTCGGCGTTGGCATCGGGTACGCCAAGGATGCCGGGCCCGCACCACCACGGCACCACGAAGGAAGCGCCCAGCTCCGGCACCGTAAGCTCCGGGCAGCGTTCCAGCACGGCCCCGGTCACAAGGCCGCTGCCGCCGCGGGCGTACAGCTGCGGCGCGCCCGCGCCTGTAAACGAGAATGCCTGTGTTGTGTTTTGCATAGCGGGTATCATCCTTTCCTGCCGGAAGATCCAGGTTCCCGGTAAAAATCGCCGCGCTGCTCGCTTTCCACCAGCCAGCAAGGCCCGCCGGCCAGCAGCGCGGCCGGCACGCGCCACGGCTGCCCGGTCCAGAAACAGTCGGCCAGCATGGCGGTGCCGTCGGCGTTGTAGATCTGCGCGGTGTCGTATTCGCCGCCGATCTCCACAAAGCCCTGCGCCCCGCTGACCTCCAGCCTGTACCACCGGCAGCGGCGCGGCCCGCCGTAGTGGAGTTCCTCCGGGTAAAGCGGCGCGAACGGCGGCTCGGCCGGGGCCAGCGTGAGCGAGGCCGGCACAAAGGGGCGGCGCACCTCGGTGCGCACAAAGCGCCCGCCCGCAAAGCGGTAGTAGGCGAAATTGCCGTCCTCGATGGCCTGTATCCGCCCCTCATCCAGGTACAGGTCACACCCGTCGCCCAGCAGCACCTCGCCCCCAAGGCGGCGCAGATACCGCGCCTGCGCGGGCGTGAGCGTGACGATGCGCACATCCGCAAAGCAAAAAGCGCTCTCAAGGCCCGGCGCGGCCTCTTTCTCAAGCGTTTCTCCGTCGGCGCCGCACAGGCGGTAGCGCGCCGGGATGCCCTCGACGGCGGCGAAATAGAAGGTATCCCCCGCCCGGCACAGCGGCTGCGCGGTGGCCCAGCGCAGTTCGGCGCCGCCCAGCGCAAGACGGAACGGGAAGAAAAAGCTGACCGGCCCGCACACATCGACGGGTGGGAAGGCCACGTCCCCGGCATGGAGCACCGCGCCCCGCACATCCGCGAGGGCGGTGTGGCGCTGGTAATGGTTGACAAACACGAACCCGCTGTGCCCGTCGGTGCGCAGGCAGCAGCGCAGGTGCTGGGTATCCCCCACGGGGACGAACGGCTCCGCCGGGACGTGCTCCATCGGGGCGAGCAGGGCGCCGAAATCCTGCGCGAACAGGTGCAGCATATTCAAAAGGCCGTACTGCGCGCGGGCATCGCCGTATTGGCCCAGGCAGGTGCCGAAATCGTAGTTGAGGATGGGCAGGTCGTTGGGGTAGCCGGTGGCCTTGGATTCCTGGAAGGTGGAAAGTTGGCCGATGCGGTTGGTGCCGCCGTGGTACATATAATACCCGATGAGGTTGTTGCCGCAGCCCAACTTGACGAGCGAGAGCGCGTAAGCGTCCATCCCGCTGACGATGGGCCGGCGGTGGTGGGTGGGCTGCAGGCCGCAGCCCATCTCACAGATGGCAAAGGGGTAGCGCTCATACGGCAGGCGCCAGCCGTCGGTATCGCAGGCCATCGGATCCGTGAGCCATTGGGCCGTCTCGTTGCGCAGGGTGGAGAAGGCGTAGTGGTAGGCGGGGGGCAGTTCCTCCAGCGTATCGTCCCACGGATGGTCGACATAGGCCGAGAACACCGGCAGCACCTCGTCCACCGGCATGCGCGCGCCGTACTGGTTGTTCCAGCCTGTGGCGGTGTAGAGCGGCACGTCGAACCCGACCTCCCGCGCCAGCTGCTTGAGGGCCAGGATATGCCCGGCGTCCCAGGTATACTCGTTTTCGATCTGCACGCCGATGATGGGCCCGCCGTCTTTGTAAAGCATCCCCTGCACCTGGGCGTAGAGATGCTCATACCAGTCCCGCGCTTTGGCCATGTAGCGCGCGTCGTTGCAGCGCAGCGGGATGCCGCTGTTTTGCAGCCAATCTGGGAAGCCGCCGTTGCGGCATTCGCCGTGCGCCCACGGGCCGATGCGCAGAAGTACCTCCAGCCCCTGGGCGGCGCATTCCGCCAAAAAGGCGCGCACGTCCAGATCGCCGCTGAAATCCCACTGGCCTTCGATCTCCTCGTGGTACAGCCAGAACATATAGGTGGCCACCACGCTCACGCCGCCCGCCTTGATCTTGGCAAGCTCCCGCCGCCAGTTTTGGCGGCTGTCCCGGCTGAAATGGTATTCCCCCATGACCGGGATGAACGGCTTGCCGCCGCGGGTCAGGTAACGGCTGTTGGCCTCCAGGCGTTCGCCGTCGGCGCCGGCGCCGCCCATGGCAAGATGCCCGTGCAGGATGGGCTGCGGGCGGTACGGTGCGAAGGTGATGTCCATGATTTGCCCCTTTCCGGCTGTTTTGTCAAACCTATTGTACCGCGGCGCGGCGCACAAATCAACCAAAAAACACGCGCATCCCGTATTTTTGCGCCCGGCCGGCGCCACGGGCGTACCGGAGGGGCAAAGCGAGAAAACGCAAAAGACCTGTTTCCGCAGAAACAGGTCTTTTGCTGCACTCTCCTGGAGTTGGTGGAGATGAGGGGGATCGAACCCCTTACCTCTTGAATGCCATTCAAGCGCTCTCCCAAGTGAGCTACACCCCCATGGGAAAGAGAGTGCATATTCGGTTTTGGAGCCGCGCCGCAGTTTCTAGCGGCAAGGGTTATTATAGCAAATGGTGCAGGGGTTGTCAACCGCTTTTTTGAAAAAAGCAGGCCATTTGCAAAAGCGGATGCGATACACACAAAAATGCTTTGGCGGCGTTTTCCGTTCCGGCCGCGCAAGGCGCGGCCGGAACGCACAGACTGTCGAAAAACGATATTTGCCTTATGGATGTGTGTAGGGCGGGCTCTTGAGCCCGCCGGAAAACGTCGTTGCAGCGGCAAGGGGGGCGCGGCGGGGGCAAGCCCCCGCCCTACAAATCTACCCGTGAAAGAGCTTTTTTGATACGCAAACGGAAGGCGCACCTTGCGGTGCGCCTTCCCCTGCCGCTGCAGCTTAGACGAGCAGGTTGGTCTGGCTTTCGGGGTCAAAGAAGTGCATGACCTTGCCCTCGAAGGTGACGGCCATCTCATGGCCGGAGACCAGCTCCTCACGCTCGGCCTTGTTCAGGTCGACGGTCGGCACACGGACGATCAGACGGGTGCCGTCCTTGGTCTCGACGTGCAGATGGAACTCGGAGCCCATCATTTCGTTGACGATCAGCGTGCAGCTGATGGCCCCGGCGCCGGGCTTGGCAAGGCGGATATGCTCCGGCCGGACGCCCAGCACGATATCGCGGGTCTGGACTTTCCGTTTCGCCAGCGCCTCGCCCTTTTCACCGTCCACCGGCAGCCGCACACCGAAGGGCTCGACAAAATACTTGCCGCCCTCGTTGATGAGCTTGGTGTTGATGAAGTTCATCTGCGGCGCGCCGATGAAGCCGGCCACGAACAGGTTCTTGGGCATCTCGAACACTTCCGTCGGGGTGCCGACCTGCATGATGTAGCCGTCCTTCATGATGACGATGCGGTCACCCAGGGTCATGGCCTCGGTCTGGTCATGGGTAACGTAGATGAAGGTGGTATCCAGCTGCTTGCGGAGCAGGATGATCTCGGCGCGCATCTGGTTGCGCAGCTTGGCATCGAGGTTCGACAGCGGTTCGTCCATCAGGAAGACCTTGGAGTCACGCACCATGGCGCGGCCGATGGCGACACGCTGCCGCTGGCCGCCGGAAAGGGCGCGGGGCTTGCGGGTCAGGTACTCGGTGATGCCAAGGATCTTGGCCGCCTTGTTGACCTTCTCAAAGACGACATCCTCCGGCACCTTGCTCAAACGCAGGGAGAAGGCGATGTTGTCATAGACGGTCATATGGGGGTACAGCGCGTAGTTCTGGAAGACCATGGCGATGCCGCGGTCTTTGGGCTGCAGGTCGTTGACGACCTCGCCGTCGATCTCAACGGTGCCCTCGGAGATATCCTCGAGGCCCGCGATCATGCGCAGGGTCGTGGATTTGCCGCAGCCGGAGGGGCCGACGAAAACCACGAATTCCTTATCTTTGATATCAAGGTCAAAGTCATGCACGGCCACGACCTTGTTATCGTATATTTTTTTGACGCCAGTCAGTTTAACACTAGCCATTGTCCCGTTCTCCTTTCAAATCAGCCTTTAACGGCGCCGCCGGTAACGCCCTCGACGTAGTACTTCTGCAAGCACAGGAAGAGGATGGTAACGGGGAGCGCCACGATCACGCCGCCGGCGCAGAACGTGGTATACCAGTTGTTGATCTGGTCGTTGGTCAACCAGCTGTACATACCGACTGCCACGTTGTAACCGGCCGAGGTGCCCATTGCCACGTAACGGGCAAAGACGTAGTCACCCCAGGGGCCCATGAAAGCGGTCAGGATGGTGTAGATAACGATGGGCTTTGCGAGCGGCAGGATGATCTTGTACAGCACCTGGAAGCGCGTCGCGCCGTCCACGCGGGCGGCCTCGTCCAGGGACTTGGGTATCGTATCAAAGAAGCCCTTGGATACATAATACCCCATGCCGGAGGATGCCACACCGACCAAAATCAAGCCGGGCACGGCGTTGGTCTGGGTCAGGCCCAGGTCGGCCAGGACGCGGTAGAGGATGATCATGGTGAGCATCCCGGGGAACATGCCCAGGATGAGCATGAAGCGCATCAGCGGGCCGCGCAGCTTGAAGCGGAAACGGGAGAGCGTGTAGCTCATGCAGAGCTGGATGATGGTGATGAGCACCGCGGACGCAAGCGCGATGATAAAGGTGTTGAGATACCAGCGCTTGAAGTCCGAAGTCCAGAGGCGGATGTAGTTGTCAAGGCCCCACTGCTGCGGGATGACGTAACCGACCTGGTAGGTGTTCTCCACGCGGAAGGACTGGAGCACGATAAAAACGAAGGGCAGCAGCCAGACGATACTGATGATGATGAGCAGGATGTAGATCACAGTGTTGCTGGCCCGGTTCAGGGATTTTAATCCCATATGACGTTTCTCATTCATCACTGGAAGTCCTCCTCATTCTTGATAGACGGCAGCACGTTGTAGACCACCAGAGAGATGAACGCCACCACAACGAACACCATGATGCCGACGACGGAGGCCAGATAGTACTGGCTGTCGGCGCCCGTGGTGATCTTGAACAACCATGTGATCAGCAAGTCCGTATAGCCTACGGAGCCTGCCGCGCCCGACGCGGCCGGGTTGGTGGGCGCGCCGCCGGTGAGCAGGTAGATGACGTTGAAGTTGTTCATGTTGCCCGTAAAGCTGGTGAGCAGATAGGGGCCGGTGATGAACAGCATATAGGGCAGCGTGATCTTGGTGTACTGCTGCCATGCGTTGGCGCCGTCGATACGGGCGGACTCATACAGGTCGGCCGGGATGTTCATCAGGATACCGGTGGTGATGAGCATCAGGAACGGGATACCGATCCAGATGTTGATCACGATGACCGAGACGCGGGCCCACATCGGGTTCTCCCAGAAGGGCAGCGGCTGTTTGATCCACCCGAGGTTCATCAGAGACAGGTTGATCAAGCCGTTGCGGGCGAACATCTTGGAGACGTACAACAGCGAGATGAACTGCGGGATGGCCACGGTCATGACAAGGATGGTACGCCACATCTTCTTGAGGCGGATACCCTTCTTGTTGATCATCATGGCGACGCCCATGCCGAGGAAGTAGTTGGTGAAGGTGGCGAGGAACGCCCAGATCAGCGTCCAGGCCAGGATTTCGCCGAAGGTGGCGGAGTAGGACTGGCCGCCGCCGCTGCCGGCGGACCAGGAGAGCAGGGTGTTGAAGTTGTCAAGCCCCACCCAGGTGAACAGGTTGTTGGTATAGCCGTTGTGGGAACCGTCATAGTTGGTGAAGGCCACCAGGATCATGAACACGATGGGCATGACGGTGAACACGAGGATGCCGGTCAAGGGCAGGGCGAGAAGGGTCTTGTGGAACTGGTCGTCAACAAGGCTCTTGAGGTCGTCTTTGCCGCTCTTGAGCTTTTTGCCGGATTTGAGGATCTTCTCCGCGATCTGGTTCTGCTTCACGTTGACGCGCCAGGTATAGATGAACGCAATGATGAAGAACATCGTCAGCACGCCGTAGAGCAGGATCTTGAAGGAGTTGTCGTTGTAAACGGTGGTATAGGTATCAAGAATGGCGTTGTACTCACTGGAGGGGCCCACCTTGCCCAAAGAGGGCAGCATGGCCATCCAGTGGGCGCCCGCGAGCACCATGTAGCCAATAAAGACAACTTCAAACAAAAGGAACATCAACCCGCGCAGCACCTGCCCGCGGGCAATGTTGCCAAAGCCCATGATAAAGAAGGAGACTTTGGTCTTCCAGTCACCGTTCGCAAAGGTCGAGCCGATATCCTTGAACTCATTGCCAACGGCCTGCGCACCCTGTTTGATGGCGCCGCCGATGTTTTTAAAGAAATGGCCGATGGCTCCGGGGATGCCGGTGAAGAAAGAACCGATCTTGTACCCGATCTTTTGGCCCTTCGACAAGCGAAGGTATTCGAGATCGCTGTAATGTTTCATCAAATCACCCCACTTAAGTAAGTTGGCCGGAGCCGTGTTCCGGCTCCGGCCAACTGCCGAACATTCAGGTCAAGCCGAAGTTACACGCGTATGTGTTACTTTGGGTCGGCGAATCAGCCCGCCAGCGTGATGCCGTCGGCGGCACCGACGCTGTCCTCATACTTCTGCAGGGCAGCCTTCAGAGCTTCGTCGGAACCGTCGCTCTCCTTGATGTCGGTGGTGATGGTCTTGGCGATATCCCACCAGTTGCCGGGGATGTTGGGCTGCGGCACGGCGTAAGCGCCCTGCTCGTTCAGAGCGCCCAGAGTCGGGTCGGCCTGGACAGCGGGGTCAGCCAGCGCATCGTTGTTGGAAGGGCCCCAGCCAAACTCGGTGAAGCGGGCAAGCTGGCACTCGCCGTTGGTCAGATACTGGGCCAGCTGGTTGATGGCAGCGCCCTTGACAGCATCCTCCTGCGGCTTGACGCCCAGCAGCTTGCAGCCGCTGTAGGAGCCGAGGTGATAGCTCTGGCCGTCGACCTCGAAGGAAGGCAGATCGGTGACGCCGAAGTTGTCGCCCAGCTGCTCCTTGATGGTGGCGTAGTTCCAGGTGCCGGTGACGACAACGGCGGAGCCGCTGGCGAAGTCAGCATTGGAGGAGTTGACATAGATGGGGGTGGAGACCAGCTTGTAGATGCCCTTGGCGGCGATCAGGCCGTTGTCGGAATTGAAGTCGTCGTCGAGGGTGAAGTTGACGTTGTCGTCGGTCGACCACTCGCTGTGGCAGCCGGTGCCGAAGAAGACGCCCGCGTTGTACCACGCATTCTCCAGCTCATAGGAGAAGTTCTTGTTGGCGGCGATGCAGTCCTCGATGATCTTCTCAAGGCTGTCGACATCGGAATCGGGGACAACGCTCTTGTCATAGTACATGAAGTAGCCGTTGTCAGCGGTCAGCGGATAGGCATACAGGTCGCTGCCGGAGGTGGCGGCGGTGACGCCGGCGGCGTTGTTGTTGTTCTTGACGAAATCGGCAGCGCCCTGGCCGAGCTTGGTGACGGCGCCGTCCTTGATCATGCGGGACAGCTGGTCCTGCGCGAAGAAGAACAGGTCGGCACCGGCGGAGACGTCGGTGTCCATGTTGCTGGCGGCGTCGGCCTCGGAGACAGGCTCCACGGTGGCGTTGATGGTGATGCCCATGCCATTGGAGCTGTTGAAGTCGGCGACCTGCTGGTTGGTCAGGTCAACGGCAGCCTCGGGGGCCCAGATGGTCACATCGTAGGTGCCGGCGAGCTCGTTGCCGGTGCTGGCGCTGTCGCCGCCCTCAGCGGGCGCGGCAGGGGTGGAATCCCCGGCAGGGGAAGTGGCGGGCTGCTGAGAGCCGCTGCCGCCGCCGCACGCCACGAGGGCGAGCAGCATAAGCACAGCCAACAGCAATGCGGTTGCTTTTTTCATCGTTTTTCCTCCTATGTTTCATGTGTTTTTTGTTCTTGCACAGCAAGAACAAAACAAGGGGTACCCCTTGTTTGCCGATTGGCACTTTGGATTATAGCAAATCTATTCCTAATTGTCCATAGAACATTCACAATTTTATGCAGGATGCACAAGCTGGCTTGTTAAAATTTATGCAATCATAAAATCGTGCAGGTTGTCGACGCAACCTCTTCCCTTTCCGGCGCAGCGGGTGCGGTCAGAAAGTGCAGCTTTTTCAGACACAGAAAAAGAGGGCCGGATACGATCCGGCCCCTCAGCGTGTCGAGTTCCTCGGCACGCTGCAAAAGATCAGTGTGTCAAAAAAGCGCTTTTATGGGTAGATTTGTAGGGCGGGGGCTTGCCCCCGCCGCGTGACCTTGCCGCGGCAACAATGTTTTCCGGCGGGCTCAAGAGCCCGCCCTACACGCTTCCATACGGCGAGGGCGTGACTGAAATATTCGTCCGCGAACGCGGACCATATATGGGCCCCCTCTCACAGGACGCACCCCTCACATGGCAAGCATCCTGCGGGCGACCTGCGCGGCCGCGCCGTCCTCAAGATGCGCCGAGGAGGCGCCCAGGTACAGGTAATACGGCTCGTCGGTGTAGGTGATGTAGCCAAGCAGCGCGCCCTGCCCGGTGACGGGGTCATAGACGGGGGCGCCGCCCTCCCCTTCCAGCGGAAGCAGCCTGGCGCCGATCTCACCGGCATCGGAGGCAGGCACGATGAGGATGTCCGCGTGCTCGATGGAGACGGTATCGAACATCACATACGAGAAGGGATGCACCTGTATCATGCGGATGCCCTCGGGCAGCTCCTCCTCCAGCGCGATGGCCAGCGCGGTATCCTCGATATGCGGCACATCGCAGAAGACCATGAGCTTTTTATCAAAGGTGGTATCGGTCGCACGGCTGAAGATCCAGCCCCAGAAGATGGCCGACAGCAAAAGCCACAGCACAAAGCTGTGCAGCTGGGAGGCAATGTTTTTCAGCACCCTCATGCGCCCACCTCCACGGCCGCCACATAGCTGTGGGCGGTGTATACGGCGATGACGCGCGGATCCTCCAGCAGGCGGGCGTGGTTTTCCTGCACAAGGGCCTGCTCGATGCCGCCTTCCGTCGCGATGGCGACGCGGCGCACGCCCACGCTTTTGCGGATGGTGAACCGCTCCCCCGTGACAGCGGCGCGGCCCTCCACGCGCACGCGCGGTTCGGTGCGCAGCATCTCGGCGTGCCGGAGTTCCTTCTTGCCCGCGCCGACGATGAAGATGCCGTCATAGATGCACACCCAGCCCGCCAGCGTGCTGACGGCGATAGCCGCCAGCTCCAGTTTGGGTGCGCTGGCGGTCGTGACGTGTGCGGCCAGGGCGATGCACACCGCCAGCGCGGCCGCCGCCAGGACGGACAGCGCCGTGCGGTGGCGCTTCACCCGCCGTTCCAGGCGCGCAAGCTCCTCCGGGCTGTAGAGTTCTATGATGTTTCCGGGCAAATCCCCCACCACCTTTTTTATTAAAATAGCACACCCCGCCCCGTTTTACAAGCGCGGCGGCGCAAACGTTTTTTGGCTTGACAACTGCCCGCGCGCGGCGTCATAATGGAGCGGTAGGCCCCTTTTACCGCAAACAAAACAACGGAGGCACCGGATATGAAACGGTATTTGGCATCGCTTTTTGCGCTTTTGTTCCTGCTTTCCGCCTGCTCCGCGCGCCCGGCGGGCGGCGCGGAAGGCTCCGGCGCGCCGGACGCCGCGGCCCTCCCCGATACGCCGCCGACGCCCGCGGCCCCGGCGGAGGAATATTCCGTTACAGACGTAACCCCGCAGGGCGCCGCCGCGCCGGACGACAACTACCGCGTGTTCTACGAGATCTTCGTCGGTTCCTTCTCGGATTCCGACGGGGACGGCAAGGGCGATCTGCGCGGCATCATCGACCGGCTGGATTACCTCAACGACGGCGACGATACCGACGGCTTGAGCCTTGGCATCGAGGGCATCTGGCTCTCCCCTGTCCTGACTTCCAAAAGCTACCACAAGTACGATGTGGACGATTACTATGCCGTCGACCCGGCCTTTGGCACCGAGGCGGACCTCAAGGAGCTGGCCGACGCCTGCCATGAGCGGGGCATCAAGCTCATCATGGATATGGTCATCAACCACACCGGCACCGACAACCCGTGGTTCCTTGCCTTTGCCGCCGCGCACCAGAACGGCGATACCGCCGACCCCTATTACGATTTTTATACCTGGGCGCCGGAGGGCAGCGTGCCCGGCGGGCGTACCTTTGTAAAGATCCCCGGCACCGACGAATATTATGAGTGCAACTTCTCCCCCGATATGCCGGAGCTCAACTATGACAACGACGCCGTGCGCGAGGCCGTCGTCGAGGTGGCGAAGCATTACCTTGACCTGGGGCTGGACGGGTTCCGCTTTGACGCGGCCAAGTATATCTATTTTGGCGACAATGAGCAGAGCGGCGCTTTCTGGGTATGGTACATCGACCAGCTCAAAGCCATCAAGCCGGACATCTACACCGTGGCCGAGGTGTGGGACGCCGACGGCGTGACCGACCGGTATTTCCCGGCGCTCAACTGCTTCAATTTCACTGTCAGCCAGCCCAGCGGTTACATCGCCTCGGCGGCCAAGGGCGGCAGCATCGATTCCTATACGAACTATGTGGATCTGTATCTTGACGAGATCCACGCCCTCAACGAGGACGCGATGATGGTGCCCTTCATCGCCAACCACGATACCGACCGCGCGGCGGGCTACCTGACCGCCGCCAGCGGGCAGGCCCAGATGGCGGCCAACCTGTACATCCTGGGCCCCGGCTCGCCGTTCCTTTATTACGGCGAGGAGCTTGGCCAGCGCGGTTCCCGCGGGGGCGCCAACACCGACGCCAACCGCCGCCTCAAGATGGAATGGGGCGACGGCGACACCGTGCAGGACCCCGAGGGCAGCACCTACGCCGCCGACAACCGCGTATCCGCCACCGCCGCCGAGCAGCTGCCGGACGCCGGCAGCCTGTACAACTACTATAAAAAGCTCATCCTTGTGCGCAAGGCAAACCCCGCCATCGCGCGCGGGGACTATATCCCCCTTGTTTTTGACGGCGGCAAGGCGGGCGGTTTTGTCTCGCAGTACGAGGGCACGGCCGTTGCCGTGCTCCACAACCCCTCCGACGAGGCCGTTACCGTGGACCTTGCCGATGCCACCGACCTTCCGTTTACCACGCTCAACGCCGCCGTCGGCATGGGCAGCGCCGCGCTGGACGGCACCCGCCTGACGCTGGACGCGCAGACCAGCGCCGTGCTCGGGCAGTGAGCCCGCGCCGATTTTGACAAAAGAGGTGCTTTGCCATGGATTTTGAGACCTTGAAGCAGGAATGCCTTGCCTGCCGCAAATGCCCCCTGTGCGAGACGCGCAAGCACGTCGTGTTCGGCCAGGGCGTGCCGGACGCCGAGGTGCTGTTTGTGGGCGAGGGCCCCGGCGCCAACGAGGACGAGCAGGGCCTGCCCTTTGTGGGGCGCAGCGGCCAGCTGCTGGACCATTACCTGGAGGCCATCGACCTTGACCGCGGCAAAAACATCTTTATCGCCAACATCGTCAAGTGCCGCCCGCCCGAAAACCGCGACCCCCTGCCGGAGGAATCCGCCGCCTGCCTGCCGTGGCTGCGCCAGCAGTTCCGCCTGCTGCGGCCCAAAATCGTGGTCTGCCTTGGCCGCGTGGCGGCGCAGCAGCTCATCGACCCGAAATTTTCGGTGACCAAGGACCACGGCAAATTCTTTGACAAGCAGGGCACGCTGTTCATGGCGACGCTGCATCCGGCGGCGCTTTTGCGCAACCCCAACAACAAGCCCCAGGCTTTTGGCGATTTTGCCGCCCTGCGGGACAAAATAAACGAGGTGTGCACCCACACCTATCGCGTTTAGAGGGCGCACCGCGATCAAAGTATCGCGGGTAACACTTTGGCTGTTTGGCACATAGCATGGCGCAGTTCCCTGTGGCATTTTTGCAAAGGAGGCTGTGCGTATGCGCTGCAAACCCGTGGTCGATTTCTTTTTGGGGGCGCTGTCCCCCTCCGGCTTCACCGGCTGGTTCGCCGAGGCGGCCGCCGCGCCCGGCGTGCAAACCTATCTCATCAAGGCGGGGCCGGGGTGCGGCAAATCCACCTTTATGCGGCGCCTTGCCGTTGCGGACGCGATGCGCCCCACCGAGCGCGGCAAAGAGCATATCGAGCGCATCCACTGCTCAAGTGACCCGGACAGCCTGGACGGCGTGCTGATGACCGATGTCGGCGCGCTGTTTTTGGATGCCACCGCCCCCCACACGCTGGACTGCAAGTACCCCGGCGCGGCCGAGCGGGTGGTGAGCCTGTATGCCATGCTGGACAACGCCTGTCTGGCGGCGCACCGCAGCGCCATCCTGGCCGCCGGCGAAAAGAACGCCGCCCTGCTGCGGCAGGCGGGCGCGCATTTTGCCCTTGCCTGCGGGCTGCTGGCCCAGCGCCGCGCCATGGCGGCCGAAACGCTGGACACCGCCAGATTGCAGCGGTTCGGGCGGTATCTGGCCGCGCGGACGATGCCGGCCAAAAAGGGCGTGCGGCCGGGCGCACAGGCCCACCGCCTTTTGAGCGCGCCCACCCCGCAGGGTTTGACGGTGTTCTACGATACCGTGCCCGCCCTGGCCGATACCGTCTATGCCCTGCAGGACCCCTACGGCGCCGCCGCGCCGCTGCTGCTGGCGCAGCTGGCGGAGCACGCGCGCCAAAACGGGTATGACGCCATCCTGTGCCACTGCCCGACAGATCAGACAAAGCTCGACCATCTGCTGCTCCCCGGGCTGGGGGTGGCGTTCGTCACCGCCAACGCGTGGCACCCCATGGCGTACCCGGGGCAGAAGAACCTGCGCCTGCGCCGCTTTCTGCGCGCCGATGCCCTCAAAGCCTGCCGCGCGGCGCTGGCGTGCCAAAAGCGCGGCGTCGACGCGCTGCTGCGCCAGACCTGTGCCTTGCAGGCGCGCGCCAAGGCCGTGCATGACGAGCTGGAAACGTATTATATCGCCGCCGCCGATTTTGCCGCCGTGGAGGCGGCGCGGCAGGCAATGGAGCGGGAGCTGTTCGGCAACACCCTCCCGCAGCCGTAAAGGAGGTACCGCCGGATGCCGCACCATGAGCCCGCTGCGCCCCCTCTGCCGGCCGTAACGCTGCCGGTGCGGCATCTGGCGGAATTTTTGCTGCGCGGCGGCTCCATCGACAACCGCCTTGGCGGGTTTGACCGCGCGCAGGAGGGTGCGCGCCTGCACCGTATGCTGCAGCGCGCCGCCGTAAAGGAGCACCTGGACTACAAGGCCGAGGTCGCCTTAAAAGAGACGCTGGCCTGCGCCGGGGTGGAGTACACCCTGGAGGGCCGCGCCGACGGCATTTTTACCGCGCCCGACGGCGTTTTGACCGTTGACGAGATCAAGACCACCCTGCTGCCCCCCGCCGCCATCACGGGCGGGCAGTCCCCGGAGCATTGGGCGCAGGGGCAGCTGTATGCCGCCATCCTGGCGCGCCAGCAAGCCGTAAGCACCGTGCGCGTACAGCTGACCTACCACCAGCCGGACGAGGCGCTGACGCTGCGCTTTGCGCGGGACTGCACCGCCGCCGAGCTGGACGGGTTTTTGACCGACCTCTTGACGCAGTACGCGCCGTGGGCCAAACGCGCGGCGGCGGAGCGGCTGGCCCGCACCGAAAGCCTGCGGGCGCTCGCCTTCCCGTTTGAAAGCTACCGTCCCGGCCAGCGCGCGATGGCCGCCCAGGTCTACGGCGTGTGCCAAAACGGCGGGCAGCTTTTGTGCCAGGCGCCGACCGGCATCGGCAAAACGATGAGCGCGCTCTTCCCCGCCCTGAAAGCGCTGGGCGCCGGTGTGGAGGGACCGGTCTTTTACCTGACGGCCCGCGGCACCGCCCGCACGGCGGCGGAAAACGCGCTGGCCCTGCTGCGGCAGAATACGCCGGGCCTTGCCCTGCGCAGCCTGACGCTGACCGCCAAGGAAAAGCTCTGCCTGTGTGAACGGTGCGAGTGCACGCCCGACGCCTGCCCCTATGCCAACGGCTACTATGACCGCTGGCGCGACGCTTTGTGGCACGCGCTGGATGCCCCGGCCCTGACGGCCGAGGCGCTGCAGGCCCTTGCGCGGGAGCACCGTGTCTGCCCGGCCGAGCTGGGGCTGGATGCCAGCGTGTGGAGCGATGTGGTCATCGGGGACTACAACTACCTGTTTGACCCCGTGGTGCGCCTGCGCCGCTTTTTTGACGGCAAGGGGGACTATCTTTTCCTCATCGACGAGGCGCACAACCTGCCGGAGCGCGCGCGGGAGATGCACAGCGCCCGCCTTGCCAAAAGCGATTTTACCGCCGCCAAAAGGCTGCTGGGCAAGCCAAAAAGCCGGCTGAAAAGCGCCCTTGCCCGCGTAAACGGCATTTTCCTTGCCTGGCGGCGCCGCTGTGAGGCCGAACAGGGCGGGCGGTTCGGGCAGGTGGTCTTTCAAAAGGAAGCGGACGAGGCCCTTACCCACGCGTTGACCGCCCTGTGTGAGCCTTTGCAGCTATGGCTGGACGAGCATCGCGAGGGCGAAGCGCACGAAACGCTGTTGCAGTTGTATTTTTCGGTGCGGGAATGGCTGCGCGTGGCCGATACCTATGACGGGCATTTTGTCTTGCAGGCCAGCGCCCGCGGCAGCGAGGTTTTGCTGTGCCAGCTCTGCCTTGACCCCGGCGCCTTTCTGGCCGAGGATTTTGCCCGCGGCCGCGCGGCGGTGCTCTACAGCGCGACGCTGGCCCCGGCCGGGTATTACCGGGACCTGTGCGGCATCCCAAACGCCGGGGCTGTGGCGCTCAAAAGCCCGTTCCCGCCGCAAAACCTTGGCCTTTTTTGCGCGTGTGACGTAAGCACCCGCTACGCTGACCGCGCCCAAAGCACCGACCGGGTGGCGGAGTATCTGGCCGCGATGGTGCGCGGGAAAATCGGCAACTACCTTGCCTTTTTCCCCAGCTATGCCTACCTGCAAACGGTGTACGAGCGGTTTGCCGCGCTGTACCCCGCCATCCCGGCGCTGCGGCAGGAGAGCGGCCTGGACGAGGCCGGGCGCGCGGCGTTCCTTGCGCATTTTTCCCCCACCCCCGCCGCCCCGCTGCTGGGGTTCGCGGTGCTGGGCGGCGTGTTCGGCGAAGGGGTCGACCTTGTGGGAGACCGGCTCATCGGCGTGGCGGTGGTGGGGCCGGGCCTGCCGCAGGTCGGCCCCCGGCAGGAGCAGCTGCGCGATTATTTTGAGGCGACGCGCGGCAGCGGGTTTGACTATGCCTACCGCTACCCCGGCATGAACAAGGTGCTGCAGGCCGCCGGCCGGCTGATCCGCACCCCGCAGGACAAGGGCGTGGTGCTGCTGCTGGACGACCGGTTCGCAGCGCCCGCCTACCGTGCGCTGATGCCGCCGCACTGGGCCCACCTGCAAACGCTGCGGGGTGCCGCCGCCCTGCAAAAGGCGCTGGCCGCCTTTTGGCAGGCTTGACCGCCTTGGCCATATAGGGCATTCCCCCCGGCGGCAGGGTGCAGACTGTAAAAAAGAATCGTTGCCCCATGGAAATGTGTAGGGCGGGCTCTTGAGCCCGCCGGAAAATGTTGTTGCGGCAGCAAGGGGGCACGGCGGGGGCAAGCCCCCGCCCTACAAATCCACCCGTGAAAGCGCTTTTTTACACGCGGAGCCCCGCCGCCGGCTGTGCCGGCGGCGGGGCGTTTGGTGTTAAAAAGCAGGTCAAAATTCCAGCAGATTGAGGCCGACCGTCTCGCTGTAGCGGCGGCCCACCTCCCCTGCCAGCACCCGCACGGTGATCTCGGCCGTGGCGCTGACACGGGCGCTGTTCAGATGCCCGCCGACAACGCTGCCTTTTGCATCGCCGGCGCTCATGTGCAGATGCAGATAAGGCTTGCCGTTTTGCCTTGTGAGGGTGCCGGTCAGCGAGGTGATCTCGTAGGCGCCGGCAAACCGGTTGGCGTGGTACTGCTTTTGCACGGTATCAAACACGCCGGTGGTAAAATCATCCACGGCGCCCAGCCCGCTGACCTCGGCCAGGGCGATATTTTCCTGCGCGGCCAGCGCAAGAAGGCTTGCGCAGATCTCCTCGCCGGGGTCAAGGCGCAAAACCACAGTATCCCCAAAGCGCTTATATTCCATCCCGACACGCTCCGTTTTTCCCGCTTAGTCGAGGAATTCCTCATTGAGCTGCACGCCGAAATCGTGCGCGATGGCGCGCAGCGCGTCGTCGGTGATGGTCTGCAAAATCGGCTTGCCGGTCGAGAGCACCTTCCAGTAGATCTCGGCGCTCTTTTCAATCGTGTGCGCAAGGCCGAAGGTGATGTCAAAGTCCGGGCCGCTGGCAAAGAGCCCGTGCTGCGCCCAGATGGCGGCCTGGTACTTCTTCATCAGCTCA
This sequence comes from uncultured Gemmiger sp., assembly GCA_947629015.1. Lineage (GTDB taxonomy): Bacteria > Bacillota > Clostridia > Oscillospirales > Ruminococcaceae > Gemmiger. Next base: position 172,547 of record CANRCB010000001.1, on the reverse strand, counting down.
GATGTGGCCATGGCGATGTCCGCGCCGCCCGGCACCATCCACGGGCAGACGCCGACGCCCTCAGGGAAGACGACCGGGCATTCGGTGGCCGACTGCCACAGTGCGCGGGAGAAATCGCGGTCGGTCAAGGGCAGCACATAGGTCAGTGCGATCACGTTGGTGGCGTGGCAGTGATAAATCACGCGGTTCTCGCCGTTCGTCGCCGCCTTGCGCACACTGTGGTTCATAAAGTGGCTGGGGAACTCACTCGTCGGCTTGGCCCCATCGGCCAGGCCCCAGACGATGCGCCAGCTGTCGCCCTTCGCATTGATCTCCACGATGCCGATGCTGTGGATGGGGTCGGGCTCGACGTTGCGGAAGAACTTGCCGCTCCCCGTCGTGATGAAATATTCGCCGGCGAGGTTGTCGGCCTGCACGCCCATATTGACCCACTCGCGCGGCTGGGCGTCAAAGTACGGTTTGCAGGCTTCGATGTCCTCCGCCTTCATGCGGTAGGTGAGGTTGCCGCCGTTGCGCTCATGCCAGCCCTGGAGCCAGCCGTCGGTGCACATACGGATAAAGCCTTTGACACATTCAACATCATAGATACTCATAAAAATTCCGTCCTTTCGTTGTTATGTTGTTGCGTTGCTGCGCCTTGCGGGGCGTCGGGGACGCCGCCCCCTACACTTGGCTCATCGTAGGGGCCGGCCTCCGGACGGCCCGCAAACAGGCGATATGTCACCGTGTGATGATGTCCACCGGCACGTTGAAAATTTTGGCTACCTTCAAAATCGTGTCGATGTGGCGGCCAACGGCGGCGGCCATGTGGTGGGTGGGGCCGGCCTCGCTCCAGCGGTTGCAGAAATCCCTGGCTCCGCAGGTAAAGCGCATACGCATATTGGTATCGCCGAAGGTGAAGATGGGCCCGGGCTCGTTCTCGCCCTCGGCCACCACGAACTTGAAGTGCCCGTCGCGGTCCTGCGTGATGCCAAGGAAGGTGATGGGCCCGACCGGCGGGTAGAACTGCGTCAAGTACCCGCCGCCGGTCTTGCCGTGGAAGACGGGGACGATCTTCATCGTCGGCTTCTTCGCCTGCGAGATGTCGGCGTCGCCGGAGCCGGAATGCCCGATGATGCAGATGTCCTCGTCAAAGTCGATGGAGTACATTTCCGAAAGCTGGCCGGTGCCGGCGATGGTTTTTAAGATGCTCATCGCCATGGCGACCTTGATATCGCCCTCGACCGCGCAGGCCGTGCCCTGCTTGATGAGCATCGAGAACGCCGGGATGAGCATACTGTCCAGCTTGCCCGCCACGCCTTGCGCAAAGCCGTCATAGTGCGAGGCGACGAGGCCGAGCTGCTCGTCCTTGACCCATTTTTCAAAAGCGACGACGTATTTGGCCATATCCCAGACCTTTTCCACCGTGCCGCCGCCCTCGATATCAAACGTATCAAGGATGTCCTCGGCCTTGGCGCGGATGGCGGCCTCGTCGGTGATGTTATCGGCGATGGCCCACATCTTCTCCCAGTCAAACTGCTTGGTGTAGAGCCACATGCGGTGGTAAAGGTTGGTCTCGTCGATGTAGAGGTCCATCATGCCGGGGTAGGGCCGGCCGATCTGGGCGATGTTGGTATCGCGGAAACGGCGGCGCACCTGCGCGGCGCGGCACCAGTCCTCGATCTCCCGCTGCACCTCGGGGTCGCCGCCCTCGACGACGCCGGTGATGACGGCGTGGCGCTTGCCGGCGCGCTCCAGATCGGCCACCATCTCGCCGACGGCGCCGCAGGCGTACAGCTCGCCGAGCCAGGTCGGGGTATCGGTGTTGGCGTAGTCCGGCGCGCGCTTTTTCTGCACGTTGACGAGCACGACCGGCACGTCCAAATCGCGCACGGCGGGCAGCATATTGTAGGAGGTGGCGTAGGTGAGCAGCTGCAAAATGACAAGGTCGACATCGGCGGCGCGGAACTTGTCCCCCGCGGCCATGGCCAGCTCCTTGGTGGTGACGAGCCCGCCGTCGATGAGCTCGACGGTATCGGGGATGGTTTTCTTGAACGCGGCATACTGGCCCTCGAATTCCGGCACCAGGCTCGGGAATTGGGGCAGGTAGGCGCCCAGCGCGATGGCAAACACGCCCACGCGGGCTTTGGTTTCGAGCAACGGTTTAGCCATTTGGCAATACCTCCTTATTTCTCAATGGCTGTTTGCGGGGCGTCGGGGACGCTGAGCCGCGGCGAAGCGTTTCGGAGCGCAACCGCCGCATCGCGGCGGCACTTAGCGCGAAGATCGCCGCCCCTTACAGGGTACCCGCAAAAGGTTACGGGCGAATTTCCTTGATATCAAAGCTCACTTTTATCGCATCGCGCGCGGCCTGCAGGTCGGGGAAGATGCCCGCGGCGATGAATTGGATAACGAGGTTGCCCAGCGCCGTGCCCTCCACGGGGCCGGCATACACCGGCAGGCCGGTGGCCGCGGCGGTGCATTGGTTCAGGTACATATCCTGGCAGCCGCCGCCCACGATGTTGATGCTTGTATAGTGCTTGCCGGTGAGGGCCTCCAGCGCGGCGATGGCGCCCTTGTAGTCCTCGGCGAGGGAGCGGTAGATGGTGCCCATGATCTCCCCCACCGTCTGCGGCGGGGTCTGGCCGCTGCGCGCGCACCAATCCCGGATGGCGTCGACCATGCTGTCCGGCGAGAGGAAGCAGGGGTCCCCCGTCTTGACAAGGGCGGCATACCCCGCCTTTTGCGCCTCCGCAATCAGATCCGGGAAGCTCCACTGCCGCCCGGTGGCGTGGCGGCTGGCCTTGCCGGCCACGTAGGCGGTGCCGTTCCATTCCCGCCGGACGGACTGGATCATCCACAGGCCCATGATGTTTTTTAAGTACCGGTAACGGTACCACGCGCCGCCCTCGTTGGTAAAGTTCTCGGCGCAGCTCTCCGGGGTGGTGATGGGGTCCTTGTTTTCCACGCCCAGCAGGCTCCAGGTGCCGGAGGAGAGGAACACCGCCTTGTCGTCCCGCGCCGGCACGGCGAGGAAGGCCGAACCGGTATCGTGCGTGGCGGGCAGAATCACCTTGCAATCGAACCCCACCTCGGCGGCGATTTCCGGCAGCAGCCCGCCCAGCGTCTCGCCCGGCATACGGATGGGCTGGAAGATGCCGTGCGGCAGGCCCAGCCTGGCGATCAGCTCGTCATCCCAAGTCTTGCTCTTTGCGCCCACCAGCGCCGTGGTGCTGGCGTTGGTATACTCGTTGGCCGCCACACCGGTCAGGCGGTAGTTGAGGTAATCCGGCACCATGAGGAAAGTCTTTGCCGCGGCCAGCTGCTCCGGATGCTCATTTTTGAGTGCCGTCAACTGGTAGGCGGTGTTGAACTTCTGGTACTGGATGCCGGTGCGGGCATAGTGCTCGGCAAAGGTGAGGGTACCGCTTGCCTCCAAAGCGTCCCGCACACCGTCGGTGCGCTCGTCGCGGTAGGCGACGGCATCGCCGATGAGGTTTCCTTGTGCGTCCAGCAGCACAAAGTCCACGGCCCAGGTGTCGATGCCCATCGTCTGCGGCTCGTACCCGGCCGCCTTGCAGGCTTTCAGGCCGTTCACGACCTCGGCGAACAGGTGCCCGATGTCCCAGCAAAGGTGGCCGTTTTTGTCCGCGAGGCCGTTTTCAAAGCGGTAGACTTCCTTTAAGGTGATGCGCCCGCCCTCAACGGTGCCCAGGATGTGCCGCCCGCTGGAGGCGCCAATGTCAACAGCCAGAAAACAGGGTTGCATACGTTCCTCCTTTTTTGTAAAATGTATCTGCCATGATTTTAGTATAAATCTATTTCAGCACGCAATCCATAGGGATTTGTGCACAGTTTTTTCGAAAAAATCCACTGGAGGGATGCATCCATGCTCACCTACAACATGGACGTGGAGGAGCGCAGCGTCTGGCTGCGCACGACGCCGGGCACCCTTGCCGCGGCGCAGCCCTACACCTGCACCGAGGCGGGGCTGTTTTACGGGCGGGCACGGTTTTCGACCGCGCGCAACCACAAGGAAAGCTACATCTTTTTTTACACGCTTTCCGGCGCCGGGCTCATCGAGCAGGGCGGCGAGAACATCACCCTTCAGGAGGGCGAAGCCCTGCTGATGGACTGCCGCACCCCGCAAAGCTACTGCACGGCGCCCGGGCAGGAGCGCTGGCACCATTACTGGCTGCACCTGGACGGGCCCGGCGTGAAAGCGCTGGCACCGCTTTTGTGCCCGGACGGCCGCCCCGCCGCCGTGCGCGTGCCGCGCCAAACGGCGCTGGAGCCGCTGCAAACGGTGCTGGCGGAGCTGCCCAAAGAGACGGCGCAGAGCGCCGTGACGGTGGGGTTGGCGCTGCACACCCTTTTGGCGCATACCGCGCGCATCCGCCTTGGCGCCGAGAGCGACAACGCCGGCGGCGGCCGCGCGCTGATCGAACAGTGCGTGGAGCATATCCGCCGCCATTATGCCGAGCCGCTGACGGTGGACGGTATGCTGGCCGACATCCCGGTGAGCCGGTCGTGGTTCATGCGGCTGTTTCGGCAGTACATGGGCGTGACGCCGTACAGCTACCTGCTTTCCTACCGCATCACGCAGGCCAAGGAACTGCTGGTGCTGACCGACCTGCCGGTGGGCGATATCGCGCAGCGCGTCGGCTTTGGCAGCGAGAGCAATTTTTCCTGCCGGTTCTCCGCCATGACGGGGCAAAGCCCGCTCGCCTACCGCAAAAGCGCGATGACGCCCGCCGGGTAACGCCCGCCCCCCCAAAACGCAGCCCCCGTGCGCCGCGGCGCACGGGGGCTGCGTTTTACGCCTGCGGCGGCTCCGCTTCCCGGCCGAAGGCTTCCAGCTGCGTGAGCGCCGGGAAGGGGCTTTCGTCCTCCGCCTTTTGGAGCGCGCACAGCGTCAGCGCGGTGACGGTGCGCGGCGGGATGGCAAACGCCTGCGGCTCCGCCCGTTTTTGCAGGGCAAGGGTCTCGGCGCTGCCGTCGTCAAAGCGGACGGTGGCGGCGGTCCACCAGCTGTCATGCGGGAAATCCGCGCGCAGGGTCAGGCGGAGCTCATCCAGGATGACCCTGCGGCCGAAATCCAGCGTGAGCGCGGCCTGCGGGTCACGGTTGATGCCCCAGCTCTGGTAGGGCCATTCGCCGTGGGCGGTGTTGAGGTACACGCCGTCAATGGCGTTGCGGGCGGCGAACACCGCCTCGCCCCGCGTCTCGACGTTGGCGGAGGCGTGCGGGTAAAAGCCGGTATCGCCGTGCGCATCATACGGGTTGAAGGCAAGGTTGCGGCGGGCGGCGATCTCCTGCGGGGCGGCCAGCCGCGCGCGCACGATGTGGCAGGCGCCGGCGAAGCTCTTGGGGCTGTACACGGCGGCCTGCGCGCCAAAGGGGATGGCAAAGTTTATCTCCCGTTTTTGCACAAAGACCAGCGCCGGGGGCATGGTGTCCTCAAACTGCACGACGCAGTACTGCCCCGGCGTGCCGATCTCCAGCGCGATGCGGTCGCCGCGTTTGTAGCGGTTGGTGTACACGAGCTCCACGCGCGCCGCGGCGGGCGCGGTGAGCAGCGTGTGGCCGGCCTTGTCCAGGATCTTCAGCTTGATGGGCTGCTGCGGCATGGCGGCGGCCCCCCTTTCTTTCAAACGATTTTTACGGTGAGTTCCTTTGTAAAATACACGCGCGTGCGGTAGAGCGTTTCCGGCCAGGCAGCGCGCAGGCGGGCGTCGGTAACGGGCACCGCCTCCACCGTGATGCGCTGCGCGCCCGCCGTTTCGGCCCGTGCCAGCGTGCCGAACAAAACCGCCCCGCCCTGCACGGCAGGGGCCTCGGCGCTCATCAGGGTCAGGGCCACGGTGCCGGGGTAGTCGGTCACATCGTGCAGGGCAAGGCCGGCCGGGGCCAGGCGCACGGTGCGGCGGTACGCGGCCAGCCCCGGCACGGTGCCCGGCGGGCCGTAGGCGGCGGCCAGCTCCAGCGAAAGGCCGCCAAGGTCATCGTCCACCCGCACGTCGCCCGCGCGGGCCTCGGGGCCCGGCAGCTGTTGGTACGCGGCGCCGTCGGGGTCAAATTCCGGCAGGTTGTGCCAACCGGACTGCATCGTCCAGATGGTATAGCGCCGCGGGCCAAAGGTATCGCGGGTATAGGTGCCGACGCCCACATCGATGAGCAGCGGCCGGCCGTTTTTGTACAGCGTCACGCTGCCGGTATCGTTGTGGTTGTGGCTGTCGGCGTTGCAGCCCGCCTTGGCGCCCAGCACATACCCCCCGCGCCGCACCACCAGCACGCCCACGCTCGGGTACCACCTGTCCCCCGGTGGCGGCGGCGGGCTTTGGGCAAAGCGCGCCGCGGCGGCGCGCATCTCCTGTTCGGCGAAGGCGGCCTGCATCTTTTCATACAAATTGATGCCGTCCGGCCCTTCCGGCGCCGGCGCGGCGGCTTCGCCGTCCAACACCTGCACCAGGTCGGCCGCGGCCAGCGCCGCGAGCGCCGCGCTGCCCACGCGTTTGGCAAACAGGTACTCCTGCGCGCCGCGCGGCCCCGCCTTGGGGCTGCAATCGGCAAAATTGAGATACCACGGCCCCGCCGCGTGCATATGCAGGATATATTCCGCCATGTTGCGCAGCTTGCCCTCCCGCCAGGCCGGCTCGAACACGCCGGGGGCCATGCGGCACATAAGCTCCAGCGCGCCGGCAAAGGTCAGCGCCGCGTGGGAATAGTACTGCGCGCCCTCGTCGCAGCAGCCGTCCGCGCCGTAGGCGGAGAGGAAACTGTCCAGGCTTTTGGCGGCCTTTTGGAGGTAGAACGGCAGCGCCCGCGCCGGTTCCAGCACCGCCGCGGCCAGCAGCACGTTGCGGGTGCACCACGGCGTCCAGTTGCAGACGGGCGTGTCCTGCGCGGCGCCGGTATCGGCCATCCACCAGAAATGGCGCGTGCGGTAAGGCCGCAGCACCCGCCGGCGCACCTCGGCGCGCAGCCGCCGCGCAAGGCCGGGGGCAAAGGCGTCCAGCCGGCGGCCCAGCAGCGCGTGCACCATGGCCAGCAGCGCGCCGGTCTCGGCGGCAAACAGGTCGATGACGGGGCGCGCCGGGTCCGGCAGCGGGAGCTGCGGGGCATCGCGCAGGTAGGTGTTGTGGGCCGGCAGCTGCCAGGCCGTTTCCTCACAGAGCGCCCACACATAGCCGGCGATGGCGGGCAGGTACCGGCCGGTGCCGGCCGCGCATTCCGCCAGCGCCAGGGTGCACAAGGCGCGGCGGCGGGCAAAATAGGGTCCTTCGTAGGCGGCGCGGTCCCCGGTTTGGGCAAAGGCCAGCCACGCCGAAAGCGGCAGCCCCGCCGGGCGCGGTGCCGCCGTGAGCACGGCATCGCCGGCCGCCGCAAGGCGCGCGGCGCCCGGCAGGCTGCGCCAGGCGCCGTCGGGCGGGGCCAGGGTGGGCCGCTGCGGCACAAAGGCCGCGCCGGCCAGCAGTTCACAGAGCATGGCGGGTCAGTTCCTTACCTTTTGGATGTATTCGCGCGGGCTGACGCCCTCGAGCTTTTTGAACACGCGGCTGAAATAGAAGGCGTTTTCAAAGCCGATGCGCTCGCTGATCTCATAGACCTTGAGGTCGGTCGAGGCCATGAGCTGCTTGGCGGCCTCGATGCGGGTGGCGGTGACGAATTCGACATAGCCGTGTTCCCCGCTGCGGGCAAACAGCTGGCTGAGGTAGTTGGGGCTGAAGTTGAACACCGCCGCCACCTCGTTGAGGGAGAGGCGTTTGTCGAGGTTGTCCCGGATATACTGCTGCACCTGGGCCACCAGCTGGGCGCGGTGGTCCAGCTGGGGGTTGGCGCGGTCGGCACAAAAGAGCACCGGCTGCTCGGCCCCAAGGAGGGGCAGCGCGGCAAAGGCGTCCTGCTGGCTGCGGCCGATCTTGAGGATATCCTGCACCGGGCGGCCCACCGCCCATTGCAGATGGACGTTGAAATAGTTGTGCAGGATCTGCTCCGTTTTTTGGAGCACCGGCACCAGTTTGGGGCGCAGCTCCTCCTCGGCCTGCAGCGAGATGAGCACCGAAAAATGCCGCAGATCCATGCCGGTGACCCAGCACGGCAGGTAGCGCGGCATGGTTTTGGCGGCCATGCCGGTGACGCCCGCGCTGAAGGCGACCAGGCGGTCCGCCTCGGGGCCTTCGCCGCCGTCGGGGGCGGGCGGCATACCCTGTATCTCGGCCAGGGCGGCGGCATAGGCGGGGGCGTCGAAACGCAGGCCCACCTCGCCGCTCACGCGGTCCAGCATGGCGCGGTCGGTAAAAAGGCCGCCGTACAGCTGCAAAAACAGCCGGTCGCGGTAGGCGGTCAGGCTGCCGGCCTGCTGGGCCGGCGCGCGCAGGGCCGATTCCTTCTCGACGGCCTGGCGGGCGCGGTCGAGCGCGGCGCGCAGGCTCTCGGCCGAGAGCTCCATCTTGACAAGATACTCCACCGCGCCAAGGCTCAGGCTGCGCTTGACGTAGTCGAACTCTTCATAGCTGGTGAGCATGATGAACACCGGCAGCGCGGCATCCTGCCGGCGGCAGCGCTCCAGCAGCTCAAGGCCGTCCATCACCGGCATACGGATGTCGGTGACGACGATATCCGGCCGGGTCTGCCCGATGAGGGGCAGCGCCTCGCCGCCGTTGCGGGCGGTGCCCACCACCTCATAACCGAGGGCGGCCCAGTCCAGCATGCCCTGCATGCCGATGAGCACGAGCGGTTCGTCATCAATGAGAAAAACGCGGATCATAGCGGTTCTCCTTGCCTTGGGGCTTCGGGCAGCCCGTCCGGGCCCGGCAGGCGGACGGTCACGGTGGTGCCGGCGCCCGGCGCGCTCTCGATGGCAAGGCCGTACGCCTCGCCAAAGCTGTACTGCAGACGGCGGTGGACGTTCCACATACCCACATGGCGGAACTTGGCGGCCTCCTCCTCGGGGCCGGGCTTTTGCAGCGCGCGGACGGCCTGTTCCGGCGTCATGCCGACGCCGTTGTCGTGCAGGCGCAGCAGCACGTCCTGCCCGTCCCGCGTGACGGTGATGGTGATCTCGCCGGCATGGCCGCTGGGCTCGATGCCGTGGAAGATGGCATTCTCGACAAGAGGCTGGAGGGTAAAGCGCGGGATGAGGCAGAACTGCGCCAGGCGCTCGTCCTCGATGAGGGTGACGTCCAGCGTGATGGTGCCGCCGTAGCGGTACTGTTGGATGGTGAAATAATCGTTGAGCAGGGCAAATTCCTCATACAGCGGCACCAGGCGCTCGTTGCCTTTGGAAACGCTCTTGAGCAGGCGCGACAGCGCCGTGGTCATCTCGGCGATGCCGTCGGCGTGTTGGATGGTGGCCATCCACTTGATGCCGTTGAGGGTGTTGTAGATGAAATGGGGGTTGATCTGGTTTTGCAGCATGCGGTACTCAAGGTCCTGCTTCTGCTTTTCGTCCTCAAGGCGCTTTTCCATCAAGGTGGAGATGCTGCCGGCCATGCGGTTGATGCCACGGCCGATGTCGCCCAGCTCGTTGTCCCACTCAAGGCTCGGATCCGGCGTCAGGTCGCCGGCGGACAGGCGCTCGATCTGGCGCTGCAGCGCCTGTACGGGCCGCGCCACCATGCGCTGCAAAAGCAGCCCCAGCACGATGCCCAGCACTACGATGAGCAGCAGGCTGACGCCCGCCGCGCGCAGCAGCACCGGCATCTGGTCAAACAGCGTACCGTTGGGGAAGGTCTCGACCAGATACAGCTCGTGCACGCCGAGCGGGTAGCACACCGCCAGCACGTCGCTTTTGCCCTGCCGGCCGGCGTAAAGCCGGGTGGCGGGATCCAGCGTTTCGCCCCGGTAGGGGGCAAAATCCGGGGCGGGATCCTCCCCGACGGGGACAAGGGCCGTGCCCTGCACGGCGTAGGCGGTCTCCCCCATCAGCCAGTACAGCGCGCCGCCCTGCGGCAGGGCAAAATCCCGCAGGGGGTCGGTGATGAGCGCGGTGGACGCCGCGACGTAGACGTGCGCCTCCACCGCCGTGCCGGCGCTGCGCAGCGTGCGGGTGACCGGGATGCCCGGCTGCGCCTGGTTGGGCAGCAGGAGCGGGTCGTCCACGATGGTTTGCCAGGCCGCATCACCCTGCCCGCCAAAGCCGGGCAGGGCGCCGAGCACCGCCGCCGACAGCGGGCGGGACTGGGCGCTGCTCGTGCCGAAATGCAGGATGCCGCCGCCCACCCCCGCGCACAGGAGATGCTGCAGATAGGGCACGGTGCGCATGGAGTTGTACTTGCCGGAGACGGTGGTGTACACCGTCTGGTTGAGCGAGGGCGGCGCCTGCGCCGTGAGCAGCCAGGTGCGGGTGGACGGGTCGGACGCGCACCAGTTGACAAGGCCGTCGACCTCGGCGATGTTCGCGCGGATGGCGGTGCTGGCCGTTTGCAGCGTGAACTCGGCCGATTGCAGGGCCGTGCGCTCGGTGCGTTCGGCCACCGCCTGCGCGCTGTTGGCGGCCATGATGAGCGCGGTGGCCAGTGTGAAGGCCAGCACCAGGAACAGGATGCGCCGCCGGATGCCGCCGCGGCGCACGGGCTCCGCCATGTTGCCCCCTCCCTTTTGCATCAGGTATGCCCATACTTACTTTTGAAGATACCGCAACCCGCGGCCGCTTGTCAAGTAAAACCCGCACAACACATACAAATTTAAACCGGTACCGCACAACGTTTTTGTGGAAAACGTTAAATTTTACAGGTTTTTGAGAAATAGTACAGGTTTTTGAGGATGTTTTGGAAAGGGTATCAAAAAATACAGGCTTTTCTTGAAAAAAACCATCCAAAATCGCGGGCGGTGCGGATACAATGCAAGATAGAAGCGCCGCGGCCATACGGCGGCGTGCGTTTTGAGACATTCTTAACAGGAGGGAAACACATCATGCGCAAACTCATCTCTTTGGCGCTGGCAGCGGCTTTGACCCTGAGCCTTGCCGCCTGCGGCGCGCAGACCGACACCGGCGGCAACGCACCCGCCAGCACCCCCGCCAGCACCCCCGCCAGCACCCCTGCCGGTACCGCTGACAGCACCCCCGCCGATGCGGGCGGCGCCGCGGAGGAAGTCACCCTGAACTGGGCCATCTGGGACCTGGAGTCCACCGCGTATTGGAAGGCGATGGCCGACGGCTACATGGCCACCCATGACGGCGTGACCATCGAAATGACCGACCTTGGCTCCACCGATTATATGACCCAGCTGGCCACCCAGCTGGCCGGCGGCAACGGCGAGCTGGACGTTTTGTCCATCAAGGACATCCCCGGCTACGCCAACCTCATCAACCTTGAGGTGCTGGAGCCGCTGAATGGCAAGCTGACCACCCCCGAGGCGGATTTCGGCGGCGTTCTTGAGCAGCTGACCGCCTCCGACGGCAACTACTATGCCGTGCCGTTCCGCTCCGACTTCTGGGTCGTGTTCTACAACAAGGATCTGTTCGACGCCGCGGGCGTGCCCTACCCCACCAACGACATGACCCTTGAGGAGTTCGACGCGCTGGTCAAACAAATGACCTCCGGCGAGGGCGCCGACAAGGTCTACGGCAACCACTACCACACCTGGCGTTCCGACGTTTCGCTGTTCGGCATCCTGGACGGCGAGCACACCATCGTCGAAGGCAACTATGACTTCCTCAAGCCCATCTATGAGATGGTGCTGGACGAGCAGGCCGGCGGCTACGTGATGGACTACGGCGAGGCCAAGACGAGCGGCGCCCACTACAGCGGCGTGTTCGAGAACGGCCAGGCCGCCATGTGCAACATGGGCAGCTGGTTCCTTGCCACCCTGCAGACCTACAACAAGGACGCGGCCACCAACGGCGTGGAGCCCGTCAACTTCGGTATGGTCAAGTATCCGCATCCCGAGGGTGTCGAGGCCGGCACCACGCTGGGCACCGTGACCAGCCTGGCCATCAACGCCAACTCCACCAAGAAGGAAGCCGCGCTTGACTTCATCAACTGGTGCAGCGGCCCCGAGGGTGCTGCCGTCGTCGCCGAGACCGGCACCTTCCCCGCCCTGAGCAACCCCGACATCAACTCCATCATCGCCCAGACCGAGGGCTTCCCGGATGACGAGGCCTCCGTCGAGGCGCTGAACACCGTGGCTGTCTACCTCGAGATGCCGCTGTCCGACAAGGCCAGCGAGATCGAGACCGTCCTCAACACCGAGCATGACGCGATCATGACCGGCGCCGAGACCATCGACGAGGGCATCCAGAACATGAACGAGCAGGTCACCGCCATCCTCAACGGCTGATTTGCCCGTAACGACTGACACTGAAACAGGCGGGGGGCGGGCGTTGCGCCCGCCCCCCGTTCCCTATCCCGTTTCCCGGAATGTGTTTTTAGGAGGGATCGTATGCCTGTACCTACCACGGCCGCCAAGGCCGCACCCCGGCGCGGTTTGAGCAAAAACGCGCGGGAAAGCCTGATCGCCTACAGTTTTATCGCGCCCAACTTCATCGGCTTCTGCGTGTTCACGCTGGTGCCGATGGTGTTCGCCATCGGGCTGTCGTTTTGCAGCTGGGACGGCGTGCACCCCATCGAATTCATCGGCCTTAAAAACTTTATCGACCTGATGCACGACAACACCTTCAAAACGGCGTTCGTCAACACCATCGTCTATTCGGCGGGCACCGTGCCGCTGACGCTGGTGTGCAGCCTGGGGCTGGCGATGCTGCTCAACCAGAACGTCAAATGCCGCAACTTCTTCCGCACCGTGTCCTTCTTCCCGTATGTGGCGTCGCTCGTCGCGGTGGCGGCGGTCTGGAACATGATCTTCAGCCCGTCGATGGGCCCCGTGAACATGATCCTGTCGAGCCTTGGCGTGGAGAACCTGCCGCGCTGGGCCGCCGGCAAGGATACGGCCATGATCACCGTCATTTTGTTCAGCGTGTGGAAGAACATGGGCTATTACATGGTCATCTACCTGGCCGGCCTGCAGGGCGTCAACCCCGAGCTGGAGGAAGCCGCCGAGCTGGACGGCGCCACCCGCTGGCAGATCTTCTGGCACGTCACGCTGCCGCAGCTGCGCCCCACCACCTTCTTCGTCGTCATCATGCTGACCATCGCCTCCTTCAAGGTGTATGACCAGATGTTCATGATCACCCAGGGCGGCCCCGGCAACGCCACCATCACCCTTGTGTATGACGTATACAACGTCGCCTTCGTCAACACGCCCAAGTACGGCTATGCAAGCGCCATTGCCATGGTACTGTTCGCCCTGGTGCTGGTCGTCACGCTCATCCAGTTCAAGGGCTCGTCCAGCGACAATTAAAGGGAAGGAGGAAACACAACATGGCTACCCAAGCGGTCAAAACCAAAAGCGGCTCCATCAAGGTGCAGAACACGGTGGTGCGGGTGCTCATCTATGCCCTGCTCATCATTATCGCGGCGCTGATGCTCGTGCCGTTCATCTGGATGCTGTCGGCGTCCTTCAAACTGAACAAGGACGTCTTCACCTTCCCCATCGAGTGGATCCCCTCCAATCCGCGCCCGCAGAACTACGTGGATATCTGGACCAAGATCCCCCTGCTGACCTTCGTCAAAAACACCGCCAAGCTGACGGTCATCGTCACCTTCCTGCAGGTGCTCACCTCCTCCTTTGCGGCGTACGCGTTCGCCAAGCTCAACTTCAAGGGCAAGAACATCCTGTTCCTCGGCTATATCGCGACCATCGCCGTGCCGTGGCAGGCCTACATGGTGCCGCAGTTCATGATGATGCGCTCCTGGCATCTGAACAACACCCACCTGGCCATCATCTTTTTGCAGGCGTTCTCGGCCTTCGGCGTCTTTTTGATGAAGCAGTTCTATGAGGGCGTGCCGAGCGAGCTGTGCGAGGCCGCGCGCATCGACGGCCTTTCGGAATACGGCATCTACGCCAAGATCATGCTGCCGCTGTCGCTGCCGGCGGTGTCGACGCTGGTCATCTTCACCTTCGTCAACACCTGGAACGACTTCCTCGGGCCCCTCATCTACCTGACCAAGAACGAGCTCAAGACCATCCAGATCGGCCTGCGGATGTTCATCAGCCAGTATTCGGCCGAGTACGGCCTCATCATGGCGGCCTCGGTCATCGCGCTGATACCGGTTCTCATCGTTTTCCTTTCGCTGCAAAAATACTTTGTGCAGGGCGTTGCGTCCTCGGGCCTGAAAGGGTAAAATCAAGCAAGGACAGGCCCCGCGGGGCATGGGCCGGTTTCCGCCGCCCCATGCCCCGCGTTGTGCACTTTCCCCTTTGATCCTCTTTTGAAACGCCTGAAATGTATGAGGTGTCTGTATATGAAGACTTTTCCCAACCCTGTTTTGACAAAACCGCAGGCCGAGGCCGCGCTGGACACGGCCGTCGGGCTCGTGCGCCAAAATCTGCCGCTTTTTACCGCCCGCTGCCAAAACCATTCCAGCGTGCACGATATCTACCCCGCCTGTGACAACACCCAGTGGACCTGCGGCTTTTGGCCGGGCGAGGTCTGGCTGGCGTGGGAGCGCACCGGGGACGATGCCTTCAAAAACACGGCGCTGACGCTGGTCGACAGCTTTTTGTGGCGCATCGAACACAAGGTCGAGGTCGACCACCACGACATGGGCTTCCTCTACAGCCCCTCCTGCGTGGCGGCCTACAAACTGACCGGCAGCGAGGCCGGCAAAAAGGCCGCGCTGCTGGCCGCCGACCAGCTGTGCACCCGCTTTCAGGAAAAGGGCGGCTTTTTCCAGGCGTGGGGGCCCCTGGGCGCCGCCGACAACTACCGCTACATCATCGACTGCCTTTTGAACGTGCCGCTGCTGTACTGGGCCAGCGAGGTGAGTGGGGACGGGCATTACGCCGCCCTTGCCCACCGCCATGTGGCCACCTGCCTGGCCAACTCCATCCGGGCGGACGGCTCCACGTACCATACCTTCTTCATGGATCCCGCCACCGGCGCGCCGGTGCGCGGCGCCACCTGCCAGGGCTACAAAGACGACAGCTGCTGGGCCCGCGGGCAGGCGTGGGGCGTGTACGGTACCGCCATCAGCTATACCTATACCCGAAAGCCGGAATATCTGGACGCCTTCCGCCGCGTGCTGGCCTATTATCTGGACCGCCTGCCTGAGGACATGGTGCCCTATTGGGATATGACCTTTACCACCGGCAATGAGGAGCCGCGCGATTCCTCGTCGGCGTCCATCGTGGCCTGCGGCCTTTTGGAGGCCGCCAAGCACGTCGGCACCGAAGAATGCGTTGCCTTCAAGACGCTGGCCGCGCAGATGCTGGCCAGCGTGGCGGAGCACTATGCCGTCAAGGAGGGCCCCGCCGGCATCGGCCTTGTGCGCCACGGCACCTACAGCAAAAAAAGCCCCTACAACACCTGCACGCCGGAGGGCGTGGATGAGTGCGTGAGCTGGGGCGATTACTTCTACATGGAGGCCCTGACCCGCTTTTTGAAGGATTGGAAGCTCTACTGGTAAAGGAGGCAGCCGCCATGCTGCAATCAAAACAGGACTTTGCCGCCCTTTTGCACACCCTGCTCGACCCGCTGCTGCCGCTTTACAGCCCCGGCGGGGCGCGCATGGTGCCGGGCGGGGCGGGCGCCAGCTACGGGGAGCGCGCCATCGGGCTGGAGGGGTTCTCCCGCCCGCTGTGGGGCCTTGCCCCCTACTGGGCCGGCGGCGGCGCGCCCGCGCCCTTTGCCGGCATCTGCCAGCGGGGCCTTGCCAACGGCGCCGACCCGGCGCACCCCGAATATTGGGGCGATACGCGGGACTATGACCAGTGCTTTGTCGAGATGGCGGCCATCGCCTGCGCCATTTTGGAGGTGCCGCACATCGTCTGGGCGCCGCTTGCGCCGCCGGCAAAGCAAAACCTGGCCGGGTGGCTGTACACCATCAATGCGCATTTTGTGCCGGAGTGCAACTGGCGGTTTTTCCGGGTGCTGGTAAACCTTGCGCTGGACAGCGTGGGGATGCCGGCGGATATGGCCCTGGCCGAAAAGGACCTGGACGCGATCGACAGCTGGTATGTTGCCGACGGCTGGTACACCGACGGCCCGGCGGAACAAAAGCCCCAGAAGGACTACTATGTGCCCTGGGCGCTGCAATATTACGGCGTTTTGTACAGCGTGTTCGCCCAAAAACGCGACCCGGCGCGGGCCGCGGTGTTCCGCGCGCGGGCGCTGGAGTTCGGCAAAAGTTTCGCGCATTGGTTCGATGCAAACGGCGCCGCCCTGCCCTACGGCCGCAGCCTGACCTACCGCTTTGGGCAGTGCGCGTTCTATTCCGCCTGTGTGTGGGCGGGGCTGGAACCGCTGCCCCTGCCGGTGATGAAGGGCATCATCGTGCGCAACCTGCAATGGTGGCTGGAAAAGCCCATCTTTGACCGCGACGGCGTTTTGACCGTCGGCTACTGCTATCAGGACCTTTTGATGTCGGAGCGGTACAACGCCCCCGGCAGCCCCTACTGGGCGATGAAGACGTTTTTGCTGCTGGCCCTGCCGGATGCCCACCCCTTCTGGGCCGCCGCGGCCGCGCCGCTGCCCGCGGAGCTTGCCGCGCCGGGGCTGTGCCCGCAGTACGCCACCGGGCTTTTGCTCCAGCGCCTGCCGGACGGCCAGCTCAACGCCTATGCCCCGGCCGAGGTGGAGCAAAACGGCCACGGCCAGTTTGCCGAAAAGTACGCGAAATTCTGCTACAACACCCGTTTTGGCTTTTCCGCCAGCCGCAGCAACGTGCAGCTGGAACAGGCCGCGCCGGACAGTATGCTGGCCTTTGTGGTCGACGGTTGGGTGTTCGTGCGGCGGCACAGCCAGAGCCGGCAGCTTTGGGGGGACCGCCTGCTCAGCGAATGGTCGCCGCTGCCGGGCATCAAGGTGACGACGGAGCTCATCCCCTGCGCGGGCGGCCACCTGCGCCGCCACACGGTGGAGAGCAGCGTTGCCTGCACCGCCTATGACTGCGGCTTTGCGGTGCCGAAATTTGCCCCCGGCTTTGCCGCCACGGCCCTGCCCCACGGCGCCGAGGCACACAACGGCACGCTTTCCTGCACCGTCACAAGCCAAAGCGGCGGGCGCGGCTTTGTGGTGGAGGCCTGGCCCAACACCAACCTGTATGACCCCAACACCGTCATCCCGGCGGTGCGCTATGACATCGGCTGCGGTACGTCCCGGCTGGAAACGCTGGTGGCCTCCGCCGCGCAGTGAGGCATCCGCGATGGCATGGGTGACGAAACACAGCACCGAAAGCTGGCAGCCGGAAGCGCCGCGGCGGTATACCGCGCGGGAAAGGGCCGCCAACTGGTGGCATTATTCCAAATGGGCGGTGCTTGGCGCCGCCGTCGCCCTGCTGCTGGCGGCAGGGCTGGTGCGCGGCCTGCGCGGGCGCAGCCTCCCGGACGTGTGCGTGGCGGTGGTCTGCGCGAAGGAGCCCGCCGGGGCGGACACCGGGGCGCTGCAAACGGCGCTGGCCGCCCTTTGCCCCGATACGAACGGCGACGGGCGGGTGGAAGTCTCGGTCGAAGCGTACCCGCTGGACTTTGCGCATACCCCGCCGCCCGAACAGATGGAGGAACGCATGGGCACCGTGGCGCGGCTGACCGGCAGCGTGTATGCATCCGGCGGGGCCTACCTGTATCTTTTGGAGGATCCCGAAGGCTTCCAGCGCATGACCGGGGCGCTGTGCTACCTTGACGGCACCGCCCCCGCCCCGGACGATGACTACGACGCCGCCGGCTGGCAGCGGATGGCCGTGCCGGCCGGCCTGGGCGGCGTGTGGGACGGGTTTTACCTGGCCCGCGGCGCGCGCACCGGCGCCGCCGATGCCCGCCAGGCGCAGGCCGTTGACGCATTGTGGCAGGCGCTGACAAAATAAGCGGAGAAGCGCTGCTTCCCCGCTGCGGCCCTGCCGGCCGCTGGACAGTTTTTATGCATGGCAGCCGCCGGGGCGGTGCGCCCCGGCGGCCTTTTTGCGTTGTGCGGTCACTTGAGAAGGAGCTGCCCGTTTTCGGCATCGACGGTGAGGGTGTCCCCCGCCTTGTGGCCGCCGGCGATGAGGGCCTTGGCCAGCATCGTCTCGACCCGGGCCTGCAGATACCGCTTGAGCGGGCGCGCGCCGTAGACGGGGTCATACCCGCCGTCGATGATGGCGGCCTTGGCGGCCTCGGTCACCGTGAGGCCCAGCTGCTTTTCCGCCAGGCGGCGGCGCAGGCCGGCGAGCATCAGGTCGACGATGGCGCCGATCTCCTGTTTGGTCAGGCTCTTGTAGATGACGATATCGTCCAGCCGGTTCAAAAATTCGGGGCGGAACTGGCGCTTGAGCAGCGCGTCGATGCGCTGCCGCGCCGCGGCGGAGATCTCGTTGCCGCCGTTCGCGCGGCTGGACTCAAGATCCTCCAAAATGATGTCGGAGCCAAGGTTGGAGGTGAGGATGAGGATGGTGTTTTTGAAGTCCACCGTGCGGCCCTGGCTGTCGGTGATGCGCCCGTCATCGAGCACCTGCAAAAGGATGTTGAACACGTCCGGGTGGGCTTTTTCGACCTCGTCGAACAGCACCACGCTGTAGGGGCGGCGGCGCACGGCCTCGGTCAGCTGGCCGCCCTCCTCATACCCGACATAGCCCGGAGGCGCGCCGATGAGGCGCGAGACGCTGAACTTCTCCATATATTCCGTCATGTCGATGCGGACGAGGTTCTTTTCATCGTCAAACAGCGCCTGCGCCAGCGCCTTGGCAAGCTCCGTCTTGCCCACGCCCGTGGGCCCTAAGAACAGAAAGCTGCCGATGGGCCGCCCGGCGTCGGCAATGCCGGCGCGGGAGCGCAGGATGGCATCCGAGACCTTCTGCACCGCCTCGTCCTGCCCGATGACGCGCCGGTGCAGAACGTCCGGCAGGCGCAGCAGCTTCTCACGCTCGCCCTCGACGAGCTTTTCCACCGGGATGCCGGTCCAGCGGGCCACGATGCGGGCGATCTCCTCCTCCGTCACGCGGTCGCGCAGCAGGCTTTCCTCCCGGTGGGCGGCGGCGAATTTTTCCTGTTCCTCCAGCTGCTTTTGCAAAGCGGGCAGCTTGCCGTACTGCAATTCGCCCGCTTTGCCGTAATCGCCAGCGCGGGTGGCCTTTTCGATCTCCGCCTTGACGGCCTCGGCCTCGGCGCGCAGGCTTTGCAGCTTGCCGATGGCGTTCTTCTCGTTGTCCCACTGGGCTTTTTTGCTGTTGAAGGCGTCGCGCAGCTCCGCCAGCTCCTTCTCCAGCGCGGCCAGCCGCTCCCGGGAGAGCGCGTCGCTCTCTTTTTTGAGCGACGCCTGCTCGATCTGCATCTGGGTGATGCGGTGCTGCAGGTCGTCCAGCTCCGCCGGCATGGAATCGAGCTCGGTCTTGACCATGGCGCACGCCTCGTCCACAAGGTCGATGGCCTTGTCGGGAAGGAAACGGTCGGAGATATACCGGTCGGACAGGGTCGCCGCGGCGATGAGGGCGGGATCCTGGATCTTGACGCCGTGGAACACCTCGTACCGCTCCTTGAGGCCGCGCAGGATGGAGATAGTGTCCTCCACGCTCGGTTCGGCCACCGTCACCGGCTGGAAACGGCGTTCGAGCGCCGGATCCTTCTCGATATATTCGCGGTATTCGTCCAGCGTGGTGGCGCCGATGCAGTGCAGCTCCCCGCGGGCGAGCATCGGCTTGAGCAGGTTGCCGGCGTCCATGGCGCCGTCGGTCTTGCCGGCGCCGACGATGGTGTGCAGCTCGTCAATAAAGAGGATGATGCGGCCCTCGCTCTTTTTCACCTCGCCCAGCACGGCTTTCAGGCGTTCCTCGAATTCGCCGCGGTACTTGGCGCCCGCGACCAGCGCGCCCATGTCCAGGCTGAAAACGGTGCGTTCCTTGAGGTTTTCCGGCACGTCGCCGCGCACGATGCGCTGGGCAAGCCCCTCGGCGATGGCGGTCTTGCCGACGCCGGCCTCGCCGATGAGGCAGGGGTTGTTCTTGCGCTTGCGGGACAAAATGCGGATGACGTTGCGGATCTCGCCGTCACGCCCGATGACGGGGTCCAGCTTGTTGGCGCGCGCCATCTCGACAAGGTCCTGCCCGTATTTTTTCAGCGCGTCGTAGGTGGATTCCGGGCTGTCGGTGGTGACGCGCTGGTTGCCGCGCACCTCCGAGAGTTTTTGCATGAAGCCTTCCTCCGTCAGGCCAAAGGCGCGGAACAGCTCCTTCGCGGCCTTGCCGGGGCGGCGCAGCATCCCCAAAAACACATGCTCCACACTGATATACTCGTCCTTCATCTGGCGAGCCTGCGCCTCGGCGGCGGCAAGGGCGGCGTCCAGCTCGGACGAGATGTAGACCTTTTCCGGGTCACGGCCGGGGCCCGTCACGCGCGAAAGCTGCGCGGCCTTTTCCTGCGCCGCCTGCGCGAAGGCCGCGGGATCCACGCCGGCGGCGGTGAGCAGCTGCGGGATGAGCCCGCCCTCCTGGCTGCTGAGCGCGGCGAGCAGATGTTCCTGCTCAACGGCGGGGTTCGCGTACTCCGCCGCCAGGCACTGCGCGCTTTGCAGCGCCTCGACGGTTTTTTGGGTGAATTGGTTGACGTTCATCGCCATACCCTCCTTACTGTATATCAAAGCTGTGTGCGGTATTGGCTGTTTGTGTGCCATTGCTACAGGGTGCTTTTGTGCGGCTTTGCACTTTATCTTTCGCATTTCCGCTTGTTTTTATTCAAATTAGCACTCTATCGCTTTGACTGCTAATATTGTATCATATCCCTGCCGTTTGTCAAGGGGTTTGGCAAAGATTCACATTTCGTTCATATCGGCCGCCCCGCGTGCCCCCTTGATTTATCGCGCGGAAAAAGGTAGAATAAAGCATATTCCATCAAGGGGGTATTTTTATGCCGGAAAACGGGCTTTCCATCAACACCCTGTGCGTACAGGGCGGCTACACGCCAAAAAACGGTGAGCCGCGCCAGATCCCCATCATCCAGTCGACCACCTTCAAATATGACAGCTCGGACGAAATGGGCAAGCTGTTCGACCTGGAGGCCAGCGGGTATTTTTATTCCCGCCTGCAAAACCCCACCTGCGATACCGTCGCGGCCAAGCTGGCGGCGCTGGAGGGCGGCACCGCCGCGATGCTGACCGGTTCCGGCCAGGCGGCCAACTTCTTTGCGCTGTTCAACATCTGCAGCGCCGGGGACCATATCGTCTCCAGTTCCACCATCTACGGCGGCACCTTCAACCTGCTCTCGGTCACGATGGCCAAGATGGGCATTGAGGCCACCTTTATTGACCCCGACTGCACGCCGGAGGAGCTGGACGCCGCGTTCCGCCCCAACACCAAAGCCGTTTTTGGCGAGACCATCGCCAACCCCGCCCTGACGGTGCTGGATATCGAGAAATTTGCCGCCGCCGCGCACGCCCACGGCGTGCCGCTCATTGTGGACAACACCTTTGCCACGCCCGTCAACTGCCGGCCGTTTGCCTGGGGCGCCGATATCGTGACCCACTCCACCACCAAATACATGGACGGCCACGGCGGCTGTGTGGGCGGCGCCATCATCGACAGCGGCAGATTTGACTGGATGGCCCACGCCGACAAGTTCCCCGGGCTGACCACCCCCGACGAAAGCTACCACGGCATCACCTATGCCGAGCGGTTCGGCAGGGAGGGGGCGTTCATCACCAAGGCGACGGCCCAGCTGATGCGGGACCTTGGCAGCGTACAAAGCCCGATGAGCGCGTATATGCTCAACCTGGGGCTGGAGAGCCTGCACGTGCGCATGGCCCGCCACTGCGAGAACGGGCAGGCCGTGGCGGAGTTCCTGGCAAGCCATCCCAAGATCGCCTACGTCAACTACTGCGGCCTGCCGGGGGACAAATACCACGCCCTGGCGCAGAAATACCTGCCAAACGGCAGCTGCGGCGTGGTCAGCTTCGGCGTCAAGGGCGGGCGCGCTGCGGCCGCGGCCTTCATGGGGCATCTGAAGATCGCCGCCATCGAGACGCACGTTGCCGATGCCCGCACCTGCTGCCTGCACCCGGCCAGCAGCACCCACCGCCAGATGAACGACGCCCAGCTGCTTGCCGCCGGCGTGCAGCCGGACCTTGTGCGCATGAGCTGCGGGCTGGAGGATAAGCACGACCTTATCGCCGACATCGCCCAGGCGCTGGACAAAATTTGACCGTACCGTGTAAAGGAGCCCCGCCATGCCCCTGATCATCCCGCAGGAACTGCCGGCCTATGAAGTGCTGAGCAAGGAAAACGTGTTTGTCATGCACCGGCAGCGCGCGCAGAGCCAGCACATCCGGCCGCTGCGCATCCTCATCCTCAACCTGATGCCGACCAAGATCATCACCGAAACGCAGCTGGCGCGCCTTCTGGCCAACAGCCCGCTGCAGGTGCAGCTGACCTTTTTGCAGACGGCCACCCACACCGCCACCCACACCCCGCAGGAGCACATGAAGGCCTTTTACAAGACCTTTGCCGAGGTGCGGGGCGAGCGGTTCGACGGCATGATCATCACCGGCGCGCCGCTGGAGGATATGGACTACGAGCAGGTGGATTACTGGGACGAACTGTGCGCCATCATGGACTATTCCAAGGAGAATGTGTTCTCCACCATCCACCTGTGCTGGGGCGCGCTGGCGGGGCTGTACTACCATTTCGGCATCCCCAAGGTGAGCTTTGCGCAAAAGCTGTTCGGGGTGTTCCCGCACAAGGTGGTGCGCCCCTCAAACCCGCTGGTGCGCGGCTTTGACGAGGTGTTCTACGCCCCGCACAGCCGCTGGGCGGGCATCGACCGCGCGGACATCGAGGCCTGCCCCGACCTGCGCATCCTGGCCGACAGCGCCGTGGCCGGGCCGATGCTGCTCTCGACCGATTCGGGGCGGCAGATCTTCGTCATCGGCCACCCGGAATATGACAAATACACCCTGGATACCGAGTATCGGCGCGATATCGCCGCCGGCAAGGCCATTTTGCCGCCCGTCAACTACTACCCGGCCGACGACCCATCGCAGGATCCCGTCTTCCGCTGGCGGGCGCACGGGCACCTGCTCTACACCAACTGGCTGAACTACTACGTCTACCAGAACACCCCCTATGACCTTGGCACGCTGGAGGCTGTGGGCGGCACGGGCGCGGAGGCGCGGGGCCATGCCTGAGCTGAGCGCTTCCATCGTCGCCTATTGCGACTATGACGAGGTCGCCGCCGCCGTGCGCAGCATTTTGGCCGATACCCCGGCGCCGGGCTTTACACTGTACGTCATCGACAACGCGAGCCCCGACGGCTGCGGGGCCCGGCTGGCGGCCACGGATTTTGGCGACGGGCGTGTAAAGGTGAAATGCCTGCCGGAAAACGTCGGCTTCGGGAAAGGCCACAACAGCGTGCTGCCGGCGCTTGCCAGCGACGTGCATTTTGTTTTGAACCCCGATATTTTGCTGTACGAGGGGCAAAACACGCTGGAGCGCCTTGCCGCGTGGCTGCTGGCGCAGCCCGGCGCCGTGATGGCGACGCCGCAGCTTTATTACCCGGACGGGCGCATCCAGCACCTGCCCCGCCGCAAGCCGACGCCCTGGCGGCTGCTGGCGCGGCAGCTGGCCCCGCGCTTTGGCGGCCCGTTTGCCAAAACGGACGCCCGCTACACCATGCAGGACGAGGACCTGACGGCCCCGCGGCGCATCGCGTTCTGCACCGGCAGCTTTATGGCGGTGCGCACCGACGTGTTCAAGGGCATCGGCGGTTTTGACGAGGGGTATTTCATGTATGTGGAGGACGCCGACATCACCCAGAAGGCCCTGCAAAAGGGCGGGGTGTGGCTGGCGCCGCAGTTTGCCGCCGTCCACGCCTGGCACCGGGACCCCCAGCGGGACGCGCACAAATTTATGATGCAGCTCAAGAGCATGGGGCGGTATTTTGCCCGCTGGGGCCTTGGCAAAGGCAGCCTGTGAGCGCGTAAAATTGGATAAAGCCAAAGGTGGAAAGCATCGCTTTTTTGGTGTTTTCCACCTTTTTTGGCGCGGGGGCGGTTTTGGCTTGTATTCCCCGCGGGCATCTGCTACAATTGGAGGGCGGGAAAGCCCGCACCACAAAATATGGTAGTCTTTTTGCCAAAGGACCGCAAGCAGAAAGGACAGGGAGATACAATGCTGACCGATATCGAGATCGCCCAGGCCGCAACCCTCAAGCCCATCACCGAGATCGCCGCGCGCGTGGGGCTGGACGCTGATTCCATCATCCCCTACGGCAGATACAAGGCCAAGCTCGACCACAAGCTCATCCGCAGGGCGGGCCCGGACGGCAGGCTGATTTTGGTGACCGCCATCTCCCCCACCCCGGCCGGCGAGGGCAAAACCACGACCAGCGTCGGTTTGGCGGACGCTTTGTGCGCCCTGGGCAAGAAAACCATGCTCTGCCTGCGGGAGCCCAGCTTGGGGCCGGTGTTCGGCATCAAGGGCGGCGCCGCGGGCGGCGGCTACGCCCAGGTGGTGCCCATGGAGGACATCAACCTGCATTTTACCGGCGACATCCACGCCATCGGCACGGCCAACAACCTGCTGGCCGCCATGATCGACAACTCCATCCAGCAGGGCAACCCCCTGAACATCGACCCGCGCCGCGTGACCTGGAAGCGCTGCATGGATATGAACGACCGCCAGCTCCGCTTTTTGGTGGACGGGCTGGGCGGCAAGGTCAACGGCACCCCGCGTGAGGACGGGTTCGACATCACCGTCGCCAGCGAGATCATGGCCATCTTCTGCCTTGCCACCGACCTGAAGGATTTGAAGGAGCGGCTTTCCCGCATCGTGTGCGCCTACACCTACGACGGCAAGCCCGTCACGGCTGGGGACCTTGGCGCCGCCGGCGCGATGACCGCCCTGCTCAAGGACGCCATCGACCCCAACCTTGTGCAGACGCTGGAGAACAACCCCGCCATCATCCACGGCGGCCCGTTCGCGAACATCGCCCACGGCTGCAACAGCGTCACGGCGACGAAGCTCAGCCTCAAACTGGCGGACTATGTGGTCACCGAGGCCGGCTTCGGCGCCGACCTGGGCGCCGAGAAATTCCTCGATATCAAGTGCCGCTATGCCGGCATCGCGCCGTCCGCCGTGGTGCTGGTGGCCACGGTGCGCGCGCTCAAGAGCCACGGCGGCGTGGCAAAGGCCGACCTGGCCAGGCCGGACGCCGCGGCGGTGCGGGCGGGCGCCGCCAACCTTGAACGCCACATCGACAACCTGAAAAACGGCTTTGGCCTGCCGGTGTGCGTGGCCATCAACGCCTTCCCCACCGACACGGCCGAGGAGATGGCCGTCATCCGCGAGGTGTGCGAAAAGGCCGGCGTGCCCTGCGCGCTGTCGGAGGTGTTCGCCAAAGGCGGCGAGGGCGGTAAGGAGCTGGCGCAGACGGTGCTTTCCATCTTGGAGGACCGGCCCATCCGCTTCACCTATCCGCTTGACGCCACGCTGCCCGAAAAGATCGAGGCGGTGGCCAAAAAGATCTACCGTGCCGACGGCGTGAACTATTCGGCCGCCGCCAAAAAGACGCTGGACGAGCTGGCGGCGATGGGCTACGGCGGCCTGCCGGTGTGCATTGCCAAGACGCAGTATTCCTTCAGCGACGACGCGGCGCTCAAGGCCGCGCCCACCGGCTTTACCATGAACGTGCGCGAGGTGCGCCTTTCGGCCGGGGCCGGGTTCGTCGTCGTCATCTGCGGCAACATCATGACGATGCCCGGCCTGCCCAAGCACCCGGCCGCCATGGACATCGACTGTGACGAAAACGGCAAGATCACCGGCCTGTTCTGAGTTTTTCCTTTTGAACCACGCACCGTCAAAAACGATAATTGCCCCATGGAAGCGTGTAGGGCGGGCTCTTGAGCCCGCCGAAAAAACGTTGCGGCAATGGCATGGCTGCACGGCGGGGGCAAGCCCCCGCCCTACAAATCTACCCGTGAAAGCGCTTTTAACACACTGCCGCCGCCCCGGCCAACCGGCCGGGGCGGCGGTTTCTGCCTTTCCGCAGCGCCATACCTTCATTCAAGTAAGATCGCAAGCTGCGGCGGGGCGGGCGCGGCGGCGGGGCCGTATTGGACCGCCGTCCAAAAGCGCAGGTGCATCGGGTCGCTGTTTTGCGCCTGCGCTGTTTGGCGGAGCGCCGCAAAGGCGGCGAGCAGCTCGCCGCGCAGGGCTGCGGCGGCCGAATCTTCCGTCATGGGCTCCGCCAGCACATCCAGTTCAAGGTGCTGCAGATGCAGCTGCACCCGTGTGGCATCGGTTTGGGGCAGCACCGTGGCTTCGGCGTCCGCACGGCAGCGCGCGGCGCCGCCGGCAAAGGTAAAGCTGAATTTGTCCGCCTGGCCGCACAGCACCGCCGCCAGCTGCGCGGCGGGCGGCCGGGTGAACAGGGCGGGCTCTCCCCCTTTGGGCAGCAGCGCAAAGCCGTAGCCGGCCCCGGCGCGCGCGGGCAGGGCGCACAGGCCCTCCTGCGCAAACAGCGTTTGCAGCCCGCAGTGCACGCCGTGGCTTTTTTCCAGCGCTTGCAGGCTTTCGTAAATTTCCCCGGCGTTCTGCGCCGTCTCGTCCCCTTGCAGCAAAAACACCGAGAGTTCCGGCGCGGGCTTGCCCTCGCGGTAGAGCAGCGCCCCGATGCCGGCGGCCGCCTCCCAGCCGCAGCCGGCGGGCAGGCCCACCACATCCATCAAGCCGTAAAAGGCGGTGCCGTCCAGCTGCCCGGCGGCATCCTGCAATGCCTGGGCGGGGGTGGCGCCCCGCCCTTCCGCCGTTTTATAGGCGGTCTTGCCCTCCGGCGCATCCGCGTCGGCCAGCAGCAGCAGCGCCCGCCCCTCGCCAAAAAACACCGCGCGCACCACCTCCCGCTGTGAGAGCGGGGTGCCGCCGCAGGCGGTGAGCAGCAGTGCGGCGGCCAGCGCGGCGGCTATGCGGCCTTTGCGCCCAGCAGCCATTTGAGCCCACCCCCTATCCCCACAAGGCCCGCCAGCACCCACGCGGCGGCGTTGCGCCACAGCAGCAGGCGCGTGGTATCGGCGCCGCGCAGCAGCACGCAGGCCAGCAGCATGGCGGCAAAATAGAGCGGATACCGGTCCAGCCCCACGGCGGTGTCCTCGCCGCGGCTTTTGCCGCCGCACAGCCCGACCATGGCATACAGGTACACCGCCAGCTTGAGGGATACCAGCATCGTCCACAGCAGCAGCTGCATCCATTCCAGCCGGTTGAAGATGGAAAGCGCGCCGCTCTGCGCGGCGGTGTGCAGCGGATTTTGCCGCCCCGGCATGGCGGCGCCGAAAAACAGCTCCAGCACCAGGTGCGCCCCCGCCCCGAACGCGACGGTGTACCCCGCCAGGCGCAGCGGCACGCACCGCCCGCGCCCGGCCTGCTGCGGCCACAGCGCGGGGAGCAGCAGCTCCGGCCAAAGCACCCCCTGCGCCCACAGCGCCCGGGCGCAGTCCGCCGGGTGCAGCGGCGCTGCCTGCAGGTTGGTCACCTGCAGCCGCCCCGCGATGGAGGCGAGCATGACCGCCGTAGCGCCCAGCAGCAGGCAGAGCAGCACGTTGGCGGTCTGCGAGATGGCCGAGATGCGCCGCAGATAGATGACCGGCAGCAGCACCGTGACGCAGACGGCCGTGAGGGTGACGGTGCCGGGGTAGAGCGCGGCAGCCAGCTGCCACAGGCGCAGCAGCTCCAGCACCGAGCTCAGCGCCAGCAGCGCCGTAAAGAGGGCGCGGTACAGCGCGTTCTGCCCGCGCTGCCACGCGGCGGCGAACATCCACCCCGCCGCCGCCAGCACGGCGACGGACAGCGGCGCCATCAGCAGCCCCGCCCGCGCGCCGTACCCCGTCTGGCGGGCCAGCAGCGTGTTGAGCAGCGCCCCCGCCAGCAGCGCGGCAAAAAGGGTGAACTCACCCCCGGTCGGCTTTTCCATGGCGGCCAAGCACCTCCCCCCGCGCGGCAAGATACTGCCAGATGCTGCGCACAAAGCCGTCCCGCCAGGTGGCCTTGCCAGGCGGCATGAGCGGGTAGAGGTAGTCGTAGCCGAACGGCTCACTGCCGCAGGCCATGGCCAGGATGATGAGCGCGCCGCACGCAAGCCCCGGCACGCCGAAGGCCCCCGCCAGCACGATGACCGCGAAGCGGAACAGGATGCTCTGCTCATACAAAGCCGGCACCGCCAGCGTGGCGATTGTGGCGGCCGCCGCCATGGTGAGCACCGGCACGCTGACGATGCCGGCGTCCACCGCCGTCTGCCCGATGATGAGCGCGCCCACCAGGCTGACCGTGTGCCCGATGGACTGCGGCGCGCGCAGGCCCGCCTCGCGCACGATCTCGAGCAGCAGCGTGACGCTGAGCATCTCCAGCACGGGCGGCAGCGGGGTGGCCTGCTCCGCCTGCGCGAGCTTTGCGAGCAGCTGCACCGGGATGATCTCGGGCGCAAAGGACACCGCCATCACGTAAAGCCCCGGGCCGAACACCGCCAGGGCGAACGCCAGGTATTTGAGCAGCCGGATCAGCCCCGCGAACACCGCGCCGGAGGAATAATCGTCCAGTGTCTCAAAATGCTCGGCAAAAAAGCCGGGCACGACCATCGCCTGCGGGCTGCCGGCCACCAGGATGACGACCTTGCCCTCGCACAGGCGCGCGCAGGCGGTGGCGGGGCGCTCGGTGTAGGCGGCGGCCGGGAAAAGGTTGAGCTTGTCCTGCTTTAAAAACGAGGCAAAGTAGGCGCTGTCCAGCAGCACCGGGATGCGGATGCCCGCCAGCCGCTTTTTGAGCGTCTGCACCACCGCCGCGGGGGCAAGGGCTTTGTCGTACACGACGGCATATTCGGTGGCGGCGCGGGTGGAAGCGGTAAAGATCTCGGCCGTCAGCGTGCCGGTGCGGAACTGGCGGCGCAGCAGCGCGATGTTCACGCGCAGCGTCTCGGTAAAAGCCTCCTGCGGGCCGCGCATATCGCCCTCGCCCTCCGGCGCGGGGACGCCGCGTTGCGGCATCTCCTGCGTAGAGAAGGCCACGGCCTTGCCGCTGCCGTCCAGCAGCAGCACCGCCATGCCGTTGCCCAGCTTTTGCACAAGGTCGTTTTGGGCGGTGACGGGCTGCCGCTCGGCCGCCACCGGCGCGGCGCCCAGCAGCCAGTCCGCCAGGGCGGCGCCGTCGGCGGGCAGGGCGTCGGCGTTTTTGAGCAGGTCCAGCACCATGACGGTGAATTTTTCCGGCGACGAGATGCCGGTGAACAGCGCCAGCGCCGCCGGCACGGTGCCCAGCCGCATGGGTTTGGTATAAAAATCCGCCGACTGGCCAAACTGCTCTTGCAGGAAGGCAAGGGCCTCGTCCAGCGCGCGCGGCAGCGGTGTATCGTTTGGCATTGCATCCCCTCCCGCCCTTAGTGTGGGCAGACCGCGGGCAAAATATCATCGCACACCCAAAAGGAGGCACCGCTTTATGGCAACGGCATTGCTGCGCACCGTCATCATTTACGCGGCTGTCATCGCGGCCATGCGGCTGATGGGCAAGCGCCAGCTGGGGGAATTGCAGCCTGCCGAGCTGGTGACGGCGCTGCTCGTCTCGAACGTGGCCTCCATCAGCATCGAGGAGCCGGACCTGCCGCTGCTGGCCAGCCTGACGGCCATCTTCCTCATCGCGGCGCTGGAGATCCTGAACTCGACCCTTGCCTACTACTGCCCGGGCTACGCGCGGGCGCTGTTCGGGCGGCCGGTCACGGTGGTGCGCGGCGGCAAGGTCGACCAGCAGGCGCTGCGGCACCTGCGCATCTCCGGCGCTGACCTGGCCGAGGCGCTGCGCGGCAAGGACATCTTTTGCCCCGCCGACACGGCGTGGGCGGTGATCGAAACCAACGGCAGCCTGAGCGCGGCCCCCGCAAACGGCGGCGCCCCGCCAATGCTGCCGCTGCTCATCGACGGTTGCCCCTGCGCCGAGAGCCTGCGCGCGCTGGGCCTTGACGACGCCTGGCTGGAGGGATATCTGCGCGCCAAGGGGCTGCGGCAAAAGCAGGTTCTGATGCTTTTGTATGACGGGCAGAACAGCTTTTTGGCGGCAAAGGAAAACCGCCCCGGCAAAACCGGGGCGGCGGACAAAAACGGGGAGGGGCCAAAATGAAACGCAACGCCTACGCCATCGCGCTGCTGGTGCTGCTGGCGCTTTTGCTGGGCGGGTCGGGGTTGTATGTGCACGCCACCGCCGAGGAACTGCGGCAGGACATCAACAACGCCTACGCCCTGGCCCTGCGGGCGGACTATGCAGGGGCGCAGCGGGCGTACCGTGCCACCGTCGCCGTGGCCGAGGCGCGCGGCGGCGCGCTGCGCCTGTTCGTGCGGCGCGCGCTGGTGGACAAATTGCAGGAGACCATCGCCACGCTGCCCCACTATGCCCACCCGGACAACCGGGCGGACCTGGCGGTGGAGACGGCGCGCGCCAACGCCCAGATCGAGGAGATGGCCACCTCGTTCTGGGACTGGGCGTAGGGCGTTATTTCCCGCCCTTGCCGGAGCGGGTGTCCAGCATATCCTTGAGCTCTTCCATAAAGGTGTTGACGTCGCTGAACTGGCGGTACACCGAGGCAAAGCGCACATAGGCGACGTCGTCGATGTTCTTGAGCTCCTGCATGGTCAGATCGCCGATATGCTCCGAGGTGACCTCGCGGTCATAGGTGCTGAAAAGCTGCTGCTCGATGCGGCTGGCCGCGGCGTCCAGCTGCTCATAGCTGACGGTGCGCTTGTCACACGCGCGCAGCATGCTGTTGAGCAGCTTCTGGCGGTCATACACTTCGCGGGAGCGGTTGCGCTTGACGACCATCAGCGGGACCGTCTCGACGATCTCATACGTCGTAAAGCGCTTTTTGCAGCCCAAGCATTCCCGCCGGCGGCGGATCTTTTCCCCGTCCTCGGTCGGGCGGGAATCGATCACCTTGCTGTCAACTTCACCGCAATAAGGGCATTTCATCAGGGGACCTCCTTTTTTCTATTCCTCTATGACGGACGTACTTACTTTTTGCGGGGGCGCAGGCGCCAGCCGACCCAAAGCTGGGTGGCGATGCAGATGGTGCTGTATACGCCGCTGACCATACCGAACAGAAGCGGCAGCGCAAAGGTGAAGATGCTGTTGAGGCGGTACACCGCCGCGACCACACACACCACGACCAGCGCCAGGCAGGTGGTGATGGTGGTCATCAGCGTGCGGGCAAAGCTCTGGTTGATGGAAAGGTCCACCAGCTCCGCCAGCGGCATACGCTTGCCGTACAGGACGGTGTTCTCCCGCACGCGGTCATAGATGACGACGGTATCGTTGATGGAATAGCCGAGGATGGTGAGCATGGCGGCGATGAAGTTGCCGTTGAGCGGGATGCGCAGGATGACGAACACGCCAAAGATGATGAACAGATCATGCGCGAGGGCCACCAGCGCCATCGCGCCGGCCGAGACGCCGCCGATGCGGCGGAACCGCCACGCCACATACAGCATGATGAGCACGCCGGCGGTGAGCACGGCCACCACGCTCTTGAACAGGAATTCCTTGCCGATGGTGGGGTTGACGTTGCTGACCTGGTCCTGCGTGAAGGCGTTATCGGGGTACGCCTCGTTGAGGGCGGCCAGCAGCGCGTCCAGCTGCTCGGTGGAGAGGGTCTGGCTGCCGGGCAGCGTCACGGTCAGGGTCTTGTTGCCGGCGATGTTCACGCCGGTCTGCAGCGTCATGTTGCCTTGGCCGGTGGCATCGCCGATGGTGCTCTGCAGGGCGTTGGTATCCACCTCGCCCTCATAGCCCAGGGTGATGACGGCGCCGCCGCGGAACTCAACATCCATCGTGACACCGCCGATAAGGGCGAAAAGGAGGATGACGGCCAGCACCGCGCAAGAGCCGATGTAGAATTTTTTGCGGTTGGCGACAAACGGCAGCTTGGGCGTTTTGTACGCGGTCTTGCCGCCGCCGTACAGCCACGGGCTGCGCAGCGCCTTGATGCGGGACGCGCCGCGGATCATCACGCGGGTGGCGAACACGCCGAAAACAAAGTTGAGCAGGACGCTCGTGAGCAGGGTGAACCCGAAGGAATAGATGGTGCCCGCGGTGGACGGCCCGAACCAGTAGAACACCGGGCTGAACAGCCTGGCCCACAAACCGTTCGTCGGCCCGAAGGCGCCCATGAGCACGGCGGCCACGATGACGATGGTGATGTTGCCGTCGATGATGGGGGTCAGGCCCATCTTGAAGCCGCTGGAGATGGCGCCGTCCAGCGTCTTGTTTTTGGCAAGCTCCTCACGGATACGCTCGGCGGTGATGACGTTGGCGTCCACGCCCATACCGATGCCGAGGATGATGCCCGCGATGCCGGGCAGCGTGAGGGTGGAGCCGGGGAACACGGTGAAGTACCCCGAAACGACCGCCAGCGTGGCCGCCACCTGGCCAAGCAGGCTGAGGGTGGCGATGGCGCCGGGCAGGCGGTAGCGCAGGATCATCAAAAGGCCCACGGCGACGAAGGCGATGATGCCCGCCATGACCATGACCTCCAGGCTGCGCGCGCCCAGGGTGGGGCTGATGGTGGAGTAGCTTTCGGCCGAAAGGGCGAACGGCAGCGCGCCGGAATTGATCTGGTTGGCCAGCGTGGCCACATCCTCGGCGGTAAAGCTGCCGCTGATCTGGGCGTGGCCGTCCACGATGGCCTCGCGCACGGTGGCGGTGCTGATGGCCACGTTGTCCAGCCAGATGCTGATGACGCCGTTTTCCGGCGCGAGCTCGGTGGTGGCGGCGGCAAACGCC
This sequence comes from uncultured Gemmiger sp., assembly GCA_947629015.1. Classification (GTDB taxonomy): domain Bacteria; phylum Bacillota; class Clostridia; order Oscillospirales; family Ruminococcaceae; genus Gemmiger. Next base: position 139,800 of record CANRCB010000001.1, on the reverse strand, counting down.
TCGGCGCCGGCGGCGCCCAGCTCCAGCTGCACGACGTACTCGCCGGTCTGCTGGTTGTAGGCGGCGGTGGCGGAATTGACGTCGTCACCGGTCAGGATCTGCTCCCCGTCGGCGGCGCTGCCCTTGCGGAACACCATCTGCGCGGTGGTGCCGATCTCGTCGATGGCGGCCTGGGGGTCAAAGTCCGTCTCGTCGCTGCGCCAGGGGAAGCGCACGATGATGCGGTCCTTGTTGTAGTCGATGTAGCTCTCGTAGTCGGTGATGCCAAGGCCGACAAGGCGGTCCTCGATGACCGTCTGGGCCGCGGTCATCTGGTCATCGGTGGCGTTGTAGCCATCGGTGGGCATGAAGGTCACGTCCACACCGCCGCGGATGTCGATGCCGAAACGGATATCGGCGGCGCCCTTGACGTAGACGGTCTTGGTGTCACCGTAGCGGTAGCTGACCCCGGCGAACGCCGTGGCCGCAAACGCGACGATGAGCACCGCCAGCACGACAAAATGCCATGCTCTGCCTTTTTTGTTCATATGTACAACCTCCAAAAGCCGGCCCCGCGCGGCAAGGCGCGGGCGGCGTTGCTTACTTTTCCTCCTGCGGGCGGGCGAGCAGCTTTTCCACCACCGCCAGCCGCACGCAGACGGTCAGCAGGGCGCTGGCCTCCTCCACCTCCGAAAGGCTCGGGTAGGTGGGGGCGATGCGCAGGTGGCTGTCCTCGGGATCCTTGCCGTAGGGGTAGGCGGCGCCCGCCCCCGTCAGGATCAGGCCGCAGTTCTTGCACAGCTGGGCCACGCGTTTGGCGCACCCCGGCATCACATACAGGCTGATGAAATACCCGCCCTTGGGGTCCGTCCAACGGGCGATATCGCCGCAGGGGGCCAGTTCCTCGCGGAAGGCCGTTTTCACGGCGTCAAAGCAGGGCACCAGGCGGCGGCGGTGGCGCTGCATATGCGCAAGCACCCCGGCCTTGTTTTTGAGGAACCGCACATGGCGCAGCTGGTTCATCTTGTCATAGCTGATGATCATGGCCTCGAAGCGCTTGCAGACGTATTTCATGGAATTGACGCTGCACCCCAGCGCCGAGACGCCCGCCCCGGGGAAGGTGATCTTGCTCGTGGAGGTGAACATGAACACCCGGTCCTCGTGGTTGTAGGGCTCGCTCTCGCGCAGCAGGACGGCCGTCTCTTTGGGCTTGGTGGTCAGGTGGTGGACGATGTACGCCTCGTCCCAGAAGATCTTGAAATCCGGCGCGGCGGTCTCCATGCGGGCAAAGCGCTTGATCACGGCGTCGGAATAGGTGATGCCGTCGGGGTTGGAATACTGCGGCACGCACCAGATGCCCTTGATGGAGGCATCGGCCGCGACGAGCTTTTCGACCATGTCCATGTCGGGGCCGTCGTCCCGCATGGGGATGTTGATCATCTCAAAGCCAAATTCCTCGGTGATGCGGAAATGGCGGTCATACCCCGGCACCGGGCAGAGGAATTTGCGGTCCGGCACCTGGCCCCACGGCTTGGGGGATTCCGGGAAGCCGAACATACACCCGATGGCGACAAGGTTGTACATCAGCTGCAGGCTGGAGTTGCCGCCCATGAACACTTCCTCGGGGCGGATGCCCATCACCTCGCCGAAAAGGGCGCGGGCCTCGTACAGCCCCTCCAGGTTGCCGTAGTTGCGCGCGTCGGTGCCGTCGGCGGCGGTGTAATCGTCCAGCTTGAGCAGGTCCATGGCCAGGTTCATCTGGCGCGGGCCGGGCTTGCCGCGGGCCATGTTGAGGTTAAGGCCCTTTTCTTTAAAGTGGGCATACCGCTCCTCCAGGCGGGCCTTTTCCGCCAGAAGCTCCCCACGGTCCATCTTGAAATAATCGGCCATTGGCATACTCTCCCCTTTTGGTGCGGCACGCACCCCTTATCTTGTGCACACGGTGCCGCACAGATACAATTAAGTATATACGATAAACCAAAAACTTACAAGCATTTTTGGTATATTTTTCACCCCGGGCACACAGAAAAGCGGCCCGCACAGCCAGATGCGGGCCGTTTTTGCCGATGCCGCCGGCGGGGGTCGAACCCGCACGGTGTCTCCACCGAGGGATTTTAAGTCCCTTGCGTCTGCCTGTTCCGCCACGGCGGCGCAAGCGGCGTTTTTATTGTAGCGCAGCGGCCGGCGGTTGTCAATGCGGGCGGGCTAGGCAGCGCGGCCGTTTTGTGGTACACTGGGGAAAAGACCAACGCGGGAGGTGCACGGTGCGGCAACTGGTTTTTGATTCCCCGCGGCCCATGCGGCTGGACACCTGGCTGCTGCGGCAGTTCCCCGCCCTTTCGGCCGGGGCGCTGCACAAGGCCCTGCGGGAAAACAAGCTGAAGCTCAACGGCAAAAAGCAGCCGCTTTCCACCCTTTTGCAAAGCGGCGACGCGGTGTGCCTGTACCTGAAGGAGGAGCAGCTGTGCCCTTTGGCGGAATTTGTGTACGAGGACGCGGAGCTGCTCATCGCCCTAAAGCCCGCCGGCATCGCGGCGGAGGGCGAGGGCGATACCCTGCTGGCGCGCGTGCAGCGCACGCTGGCGGCGCGGGGCGAGGTGTGCGCCCCGCGCCTGTGCCACCGGCTGGACACCGGCACCGCCGGCCTTGTGCTGGCAGCCAAAACGCCGCAGGCGGAGGCATTTTTGACGGCGGCCATCCGGGAACGCGCCATCCAAAAGCGATACCTGTGCGTGACGCTGGGGGCGCCGCAGCCGCCCGCCGCCACGCTGCGCGCCTACCTGCGCAAGGACGCCGCGCGCGGTGTGGTGACGGTGCTCGCCCGGCCGGCCCCCGGCGCCAAAGAGGCGGTGACCGGGTATAAGACGCTGGCCGTCAGCGGGCGGCTGGCGCTGTTGGAGGTATCGCTCATCACCGGGCGCACGCACCAGATCCGCGCGCACCTGGCGAGCATCGGCTGCCCCATTTTGGGGGACGGCAAATACGGCGACAACGCCGCCAACCGGCAGTACCATATGAAATACCAGGCCCTCTGCGCGTGGGAGCTGGCCTTCCCCCCAACCATTGCGGGCGCGCGCTTTGCGTACCTCGCGGGGCGGGTGTTTCGCGCGCCGGAGCCGTGGTATGTACCGGCCCTGCGCAGCGGCGCGCTGCGATAGGCCGCTTTTTAAAAGGGCACGCCCCCCGCAAATGCCCCCGGCGAAGGTCAACCCTCCGCCGGGGGCGCGTTTTGCCGTTCCGGGGCCAGCTGCGCGGCGAGCGCCTCGCGCGTGTACAGCGTGTTGAGCACCTGCAGCAGCGCCTTTTTGCCAAGGTGCGGCGGCAGGCCCAGCGCCTGCAAAAAGGCCGTGCGCCGTGCGCGGGCGTCCGCCGTGCCGGAAAGGCCCCAATCGTACAGGTCGGCATAGGTGATGGGCGCGCGCCCGGGGGCCGGGGGCGCGGCGTCCTCGCCCTTGAGCGCGTCCAGCAGCGCCCGGCGCAGCACGGCGTCCGGCACGCCCTCCACACCCAGCAGGCCCTCGCGGCCGGGGGCGGGTTTGCGGCGCTCCTTGCCGGGCAGGGCCGGCACATAGGCGTGCAGCACGTTTTCGGCGCCGGCCAGCTGCGCCACAAAATGCCGTATTTTAAAGCCGGCGGCGTCGGGGTCGGTCAGGATCAACAACCCCTGCGCGGCCCCCACGCGCTTGAGAAGGGCCTGCATCTCTTTGTCTTTGAACACGGCGAACCCGTCGGTGGTGAGCACCGTGCCGGTGACGAGGTTTGCAAGGCGGGCGGCATCGTACCGGCCCTCCACCACCAGCGCGCGCGTCAGCGCCAGCTTTTGCGGGGCGCCGGTCATTGCCTTTGCCCCGCCAGCGCCAGCTCGCACACAGCCTTTTGCAGCAAAAGGCCCTTGTCCAGCCGGCTGCGCTTGAGGTCCAGATCCAGCCGCGCGAGGATGGCAAGGCACTGTTCCAGCTGGGCGCGGGTGCAGCGCGCGGCGGTGCGGGCGGCGGTTTCCAGCCGGTAGTTCCAGCGGCCAGTGTAGCCGAAATCCTTTGCCAGCTGCGCCAGCGTGCGGCGGCTGCCGCGGGCGAGGAATGCGCGGTAGATATCCAGATAATTGCCCGCCAGCGCGCCCGCGATGGCAACCGGCTCGTTTTGCATCGCCAGCAGCACGCCCAGCTTTTGCAGCGCCGCCTGCGTCTGCCCGGCGCTGACCAGGCGCACCATGTCAAAGGTGTCGGCGTCCAGCGTAACGGCGCACGCGGCGGCGACCATTTCCCGGGTGATGGTGCCGTAGCCCGCCAGCGCGGCCAACTTTTCGACCTCGCCGTGCAAAAGGAACTGATCCTCCCCGCAGCGGTCGAGCAGGGCGGTATCGGCGCCGGGGGCAAACCGCGCGCCGCACTCCCCCGCCCACTGGCCCAGCAGCGCCGCCAGCGCCTGCCGGGTGGGGCGGCCCGCCTGGGCGCAGTAGCCGGCCTTTTCGCAGGCGGCAAAAAACGCCTGTTCCCGCTTGCCGGGGCGCAGCTTGCCGTACTTTTCCTCCACAAGGCAGGTGATGACGAACACCGTGCCGTCGCTGCCGGTGAGGGTATCGCACAGCGAGGCAAGATCCTTTTCGCCGTAGGCGGCGGGGCGCAAAAGCGGCAGATAAACGACCCGCCGCCCCCCGAAAAAGGAGACGGTGCCCGCCGCGAGCTCGACCTCCTCCAGCGTGGGGGCGGGCCCCGGCAGGGTGGTCATTTCGGGCGCGTCGGGCTCCAGCGCGCGCAGCGTCTTTTGCGCCGGCGCCAGGGCAAGCGCCTCCTCCCCGGCGTAAAAGCAGTACAGCCCGCAGCCGGCTTTCAGGCGCTTGTTGTGTTCGGCTTCACTGTAAAGCAAGGCGCTCCGCCTCCTCAAAAATGAGCGAGCGGCCGGGCCGGATGACCAGGGCCGGCGTCTCGCTGCCATAGTAGATCTCCGCCTGCGGAGCCTGTGCCCGCCAACGCGGGTCGGCGGTGTTCACCAGGGCGGCGGGCGCCTGCACGGCGTCCGGCCAGGCGGCCCCGGCACAGAACACATCGGCCTCGACCGGCGCGCCCGGCCGCGGGCTACCGGCGGTGACGGCGGCGCGGATGCCGCCCGCGTCCAGCAGGGCGATGCTGCCCTGCGCGGAGCCGTACAGCCACAGGGTAAGGGTATCGCTCAGCACATACGCCTGCCAGCCGGGCGGCTGCCCGGCCGGGGTGACGGTGGGTATCTGCGGGAAGGGGCTTTCCTGCGTTTCCTGCCGCAGGTCGGCCAGCAGCACAAGGCGCGGGGCCCCGTGCAGGGCCAGGTATTCCTCCACGGCGCGTTGGTTGGACGCCCCGCCGCGGAACACCACCGCGGCCTGCCCGTTCTGCACCGCCACCACGCAGGGGTTGCCGGCCGTGCCCACCAGCGCCACCGTCACGGTATCACGGCCAAGCCACACGCCCAGCGCGATGGCCGCCGCAACGCACACCGCGGCGGCCGGCAGATACCACAGCATGGAGGTGCGCCGGCGGCGTATCCAGAAAAAGGCCGCCAATGCCCCCAGCACGGCCAGCACCCACAGCGTGTACCGCCGCGGCAGGTACAGCCTTGCCAAAGGCAGGCCCGCGCACCATTCCACGATGGCAAGCATCCCCCGCAGCCACGCCGCCAGCACAAGGCCGGCCGCGTGCATGGCGGGCGCCAGGGCGGGCAAAACCGAGAGCGCCAGCACCAGCAGCCCCAGCAGCAGCGCGGGGCGCAGCATCCACACCACCAGCAGGTTGGTGAGCACCGCCACCCCGCTGGCGGCCATGCCGTGGGCAAGCAGCACCGGCAGCGTGGCCAGCGCCGCGAACGCCGGGACCTGGACGGCGTCCAGCGCCGGCAGCAGCCTGGCGGGCAGGCGGCCGCGCTCATACCGGGCGAGGGCCGCGGCGGCCTGTACGCCCAGCACGGCGGAAAAGGAGAGCTGGAACCCCAGCTCACACGGGGCGTAGGGGCTACGCAACCCGAACAGCACCGCCGCCGCGCCCATGGCGCTGAGATAATCGGGCGGCTGCAGGAACCACCGCCCCAGCAGCACCAGCAGCAGCGCGATGCCGGCCCGCCGCACCGAGACCGGCGCACCGGTCAGGCCCATGTAAAACAGCACCAGCGCGGCGCGCGCCAAAAGCCGCGAGCGGGAAAAGCGGCGTTTTGCGCTGCCCTCGGGCACGAGCAGGCCGCACAGCAAAGCGATGTGCAGCCCGGATACCGCCAGCAGATGGGCGGCCCCCGCCGTGCGGAAGGCATCGGCCGCGGCATCGTCAAGATAGGTGCGGTCCCCCAGCAGCATCGCGGCCGCAAGGCCGCCATAGGGCTGCGGCACCCAGGCGCGCAGCCGTGCGCTGAGGTCTTGACGGAGGGAACTGATCCAAAAGCGCGGAGCGCTTTTGGCAGGCTGGGCGGCGTAGGCGCCCAAAAATTCGGCCTCCAGATACACGCCGTCGGCATAGTTGGCGGCGCGGTAGCGGTCTTTCGGCAAGGCGGAAAGCAGAAACTGCCCGGTAAAGCACTCCCCGGCCGCCTCGGCGGGGAAGCTCCAGCACTGCACCCGCACATCGCCGTGGCCGGGGATGCCCTCCAGCGTCAGGATGCCGCGCAGCATACCGGCGCCATAGGCGGGCACACAGCCCGGCTCCGCCACGGCGACGGCGGTGACCGTCTGCCCCGCCAGCGCCTCGACGGGCGCGACGGCCAGCGCGCGGAAGGCGCCGCTGTAAAAAGCGCCCAGCCCCGCGCCGGCCAACACCAAAACGGCCGCCCCGGTCCGGCCGCGCCGCACACAGGCGGCGGCAGCGGCGATACACAGCAGGAGTACCGCCGCCGGCAAAACGGTCCGCGGCGAAAGCTCCGCCGCGGCCAGTTCCGCCAGCGCAAAGCATAGACCAAAGGCAGCCAGTTTGCGTTTCACGTCCCCACGGGCCGGTGGACCTCAGTGGAAGAACAAGGGCAGCGGCTCCAAAAAGACGATATCGCCGCGTTTGGCGGCGTCCCCCTCCGCCAGCACGGCGGCCATGGCGGCCACGGTGCCGGTGCTGCGCGCGGCCAGCGTTTGCAGCGCGTGGAGCGAGCCGCCGGTGGAGATGACATCGTCCACGATGAGCACGCGCTTGCCGTTCATCGCGTCGATGTCCTTTTTGTCGATGACGAGGGTCTGCTTGCCGGCGGTGGTGATGGATTCATCCTCCACGGTGACCGGCTCCTTCATGTACAGCTTGGGGCCCTTGCGCGCGACGAGCCACGGCTTGCCGCTCTGGCGCGCCATCTCGTACGCGAGCGGGATGCCCTTGGCCTCGGCGGTGAGGATGAGGTCAAATTCCGGCACCTTTTGGAGCAGCGCCCCGGCGCAGGCCACGGTCAGCTCCACATCGCCGAACATGATGAAGGCGGCGATGTCCATATGGTCGTTGACCTTGCACAGGGTCAGTTCGCGGGTGACGCCCGCGACGTGCAGCGTATAGCTTTCCGCCATGAGGGGGACCTTCTTTCTGTATTCTGGTGCCGCGCAGCGGCGGTTTTAATAAGTGTGGAGAGTGGAAAGTGGGGAGTGGAGTTGCGGTGTGCCCTGCGGGCACGGTTTTAAAAGAATGTCAATATCTCCACTTTCCACTTTCCAAGCTCCGCTTTATGTTCAGCCCGGCGGCCACTTCATGCTGCGGCCCGCCAGCACATGGAAGTGCAGGTGCGCGACGCTCTGCCCGCCGTCCTCACCGACGTTCGTGACCACGCGGTAGCCGCCCTCGCCGACGCCAAGCCGGCGGCACAGCGCCGCGATGGTGGCGTAGATGTGCCCCAACAGCGCGGCGTCGGCCTCGGTCAGGGCCGCGGCGCTGGCGATGTGGCGCTTGGGGATGACGAGGAAGTGCACCGGGGCTTTGGGGTCGATGTCGTAAAAGGCAAGGATATCGTCGTCCTCAAACAGCTTGTTCGAGGGGATGTCCCCCGCCGCGATCTTGCAGAACAGGCAGTCTGCCATCGGTCTTGCCTCCTTTTTATTTTGTCAGCGCGCCGCGCACGATGTCGGCCACGGCGTTGAGCGCTTCGTCGATCTTGGTGGTGTCCCCGATGCCGGCCATGGCGAACTCCGGCTTGCCGCCGCCGCGGCCGCCCGCGATGGCGGCGATGTCCCGCACCAGCAGCCCGGCCTTGAGCCCGCGGGCCAGCGCGTTTTTGGCAACGCCCACGGCCATCGTCGTTTTGGCGCCGTCAGTGCCGACGAGCACCGTCACGGTGTTGGGGGCCTTGTCCCGGATCTTGTCCACCATGTCGCGCAGGGTATCGGTGCCGGTGCCGCTCAGGTAGGCGGTGATGATGCGCACGCCGTCGACATCGGCGGCACCCTCGAACAGCCCGTCCACCTGCCGGGCGGCCAGCTCGCTCTTGGCGGCCTCCAGCTGGCGGGCCGTCTCCTTGAGCTCGGCGGTAAGGGCCGCGGCGCGGGCGGGCAGATCCTTCGCGTTGTTGGCCTTGAGGGCGGCGGCCGTCTCGTTCAGCAGGCGGTCATGCTCGGCCAGAAGGGCCAGCACGCCGAAACCGGTGGTCGCCTCGATGCGGCGGATGCCGGCGGCGACGCTGCTCTCGGACAGGATCTTGAAGCAGCCGATATCGGCCGTGTTTTTCACGTGCGTGCCGCCGCAGAACTCGGTGCTCCAGCCGCCGGCGTCGACCACGCGCACGACGTCGCCGTATTTTTCGCCGAACAGCGCCATGGCGCCCAGCTTTTTGGCTTCCTCAAGGGGCAGGTTTTGCACCGTGACGGGCAGGCCCTCGTAGATCTTTTCGTTGACCTTGCGCTCAACGGCGGCCAGCTCCTCCGGCGTGACGGCGCTGAAATGCGTAAAATCAAAGTGGGTGAGCTTGTCGTCCTGGTAGCTGCCGGCCTGGTGCACATGGTCGCCCAGCACCTCGCGCAGGGCCTTTTGCAGCAGGTGGGTGGCGGTGTGGTTGCGGCAGATGGCGGCGCGGCGCGCGGTATCGACCGCGGCGGTGACGGTGTCGCCTACCTTGAGGGTGCCCTCCGTCAGCGTGCAGGTGTGCACAAAGAAGCCGCCGGGCGTTTTTTTGACCTGTTCCACCGTCAATTTTGCCGTCGCGCAGGCCAGCGTGCCGTGGTCGGCCACCTGGCCGCCCATCTCGGCGTAGAACGGCGTGCGGTCCAAGACCACCAGCACGCCCGCCTTGGCGCCCTCGTCGGTGGCGACGGCGTCGGCCAGCTCCTCCCCTTCCGAGAGGGCCACCACCCGGGCGTCCTCGCGCAAAGTATCATAGCCGTCGAACACGGTGGGCGCGGCGGCCAGCTCGCCGAACAGGTCGGCGCTCCAGCCAGAAATATCCTTGGCAAGGCGCTCGGCGCGGGCGCGCTCCCGCTGTTTGGTCATCTCGATGTGGAAGGCGGCCTCGTCCACCGCCACACCGGCCTCGGCGGCGATCTCCCGCGTGAGGTCGAGCGGGAAGCCAAAGGTATCGTTGAGCTTGAACGCCTCCAGCCCGGTGATGATCTTCTCCTTGGCGCCCTCGAGCTTGTCGAGCATACCGTTGAGGATGTTGAGGCCGGCGTCGATGGTCTTGGTGAAGCGCTCCTCCTCGGTGCCGACGACCTTTTTGATGTACCCCTCATGCTCGCGCAGTTCGGGGTAGCCCTGCTCGCTGGAGGCGATGACGGTATCGACGAGCTCCGTCAGGAAGGGGCGCGTGATGCCCAGCATCCGGCCGTGGCGCGCGGCGCGGCGCAAAAGGCGGCGCAGCACATAGCCGCGGCCCTCGTTCGAGGGCAGGACGCCGTCCGACACCATGAACACGGTGGAACGGATGTGGTCGGTGATGACGCGGATGGAGATATCGTCCTTGTCGTTCTGGCCGTAGGCCTTGTGGGCGATGCGCTCCACATGGTGCAGGACGGCCGCCACGGTATCGACCTCGAACAGGTTGCCGACATCCTGCATCACGCAGGCCAGGCGCTCAAGGCCCATGCCGGTGTCGATGTTGGGGCGGGGCAGGCGGGTGTAGGTGCCCTTGCCGTCGGAATCGAACTGGCTGAAAACGAGGTTCCACACCTCCATATAGCGGTCACAGTCACAGCCGACCTTGCAGGTGGGCTTGCCGCAGCCGTGCTCGGGGCCGCGGTCATAGTAGATCTCGGAGCAGGGGCCGCAGGGGCCGGAGCCATGCTCCCAGAAATTGTCCTCCTTGCCGAAACGGACCATATGGTCGGCGGGGATGCCGATCTTCTGCGTCCAGATGTCGTACGCCTCGTCGTCCTCCAGATAGACCGAGATGTAGAGCTTATCCGCCGGGATGGCGAGCTCCCCGGTCAAAAACTCCCACGCCCAGGGGATGGCCTCCTCCTTGAAATAGTCCTGGAAGGAGAAGTTGCCCAGCATCTCAAAGAAGGTGCCGTGGCGCGCCGTGATGCCCACGCGCTCGATATCCGGCGTGCGGATGCATTTCTGGCAGGTGGTCACGCGGTGGCGGGGCGGCTCCTCCTGGCCGAGGAACCATTTTTTCATCGGGGCCATGCCGCTGTTGATGAGCAGCAGGCTGGGGTCATCCTTCGGCACGAGCGGGAAGCTGCCCAGCCGCAGGTGGCCTTTGGTCTCGAAAAAGTGGAGGTACTTTTCGCGCAGGTCGTTGAGAGAGGTCCATTGCATGATGTTTGTGTCATCCTTTCCTGTTTCCGGGGCGGCAAAAAAACAGACTTCCGCCCCCGCGTTTTGTGCAGGGGCGGAAGCGTAAACGCATCCGTGGTACCACCCGGCTTGCGGCCCCGCAAACGGAAGGGGCCGCCGCTTGAATTGCGAGTAACGCCGCACATACGCCCGGGGTTGGCCGGGGGCTCCGGGGTGGCATTGCCGGGTATGCGGTCGGGCGCCTTGCAGCGGTCAGCACCCTCTCTGCGGGCCGTGGGCCCGGCATTGGCCCCATCCACGCCGTTTTGCTTGCTACAGGTGTATTATAAAAGGGCACGGCGGGCTTTGTCAAGGGGTTTGGGGCGTTTGGGCGCCGCTTTCCATCGCGAGCAGGCCGTTGGCCACCCTGGCAAAGATCTGCGCGCTGGAAACCTCCGGCGAGAGGACGCCGTCCTGCAAAACGACGATGGTGTACCGCGGGGCCTCGGCGGGCCAGAACCCCGCGAACCAATGGTTGAGCAGTTCCCTGCCGTCCGCATCATACTGGCCGGTCTGGGCGGTACCGGTCTTGCCGCCGGCGCCGCCCGCCCGCGGCAGCGCCGCGCCGCCGGTGCCCTCCTCCACGACGGAACACAGCATGCTGCGCAAAACGCGCGCCACGCTCTGGCGGCATACCCGCACCGGCTCCGGCGCCTCGAACGGCTGCACGAGCGTGCCGCCGGCATCCACCACGCCCTGCACAAAGGCCGGCGCGCGCAGCACCCCGCCGTCGGCCAGCGTGTTGAGCATGGCGGCGATCTGCAGCGGCGTGACGGTCAGGCTGCCCTGCCCAAAGCTGAACATCGCCAGCTGGCCGGGGTTTTGCAGCTGCGCCGCCGTGGGCAGCACCCCCGCCGCGCTTTTGAGCCCTGGCGCCACCGCGGCGGCGGTGCCAAAGCCCATCCTTTGCGCCGTCTCCAGTATTTTTTCGGGGCCGAGCGCCTGCCCCAGGTTGGCAAAAAAGCAGTTGCAGCTCACCTCCAGCGCGCCGCGCAGGTTGACGAGCCCGTGCGCGTGCCCCTGCGCGCAGCGGAAGATCTGGCCCGCGATCTCCTCGTAGCCGTCGCAGTTGTGGGTGTACCAGTCGAGATCGTTTTCATACGCGGCCACGGCCAGCACCAGCTTGAACACCGACCCCGCGCTGAACGCCGCCAGCGGCCGGTCGATGAGCGAGGTATCGTTGGCGGCGATGCTTTTGGCGATGTCGCCGGGGTCGAATTCCGGCATACTGACGGCGGCGAGCACCTCGGCGGTATCGACATCCAGCACAAGGATGCACCCGCGCTGCAGCGCGGCGGCGGCCACGCCCTCGGCAAGGCGCTGGATATCGGCGTCAAGGGTCAGGCGCACGCCCTGCCCGCTGCCCGCCTGCGCCGTCGAGGTATGCGGCGTCTGCCCGGTGAGCAGCGAGCCCTGCGCCGTGACGGCGCAGGTGATGACCTCGGCATCGCCCGCCGCAAAAAGCACATCGTCATACGCCAGCTCCAGCCCCGCAACGCCGTGCCCGTCGCCGTCAAGGTAGCCCAGCAGGTGCCGCGCGATGGGCACGGGCAGGCTGCGCTGCGCGCCGCGGCAGCAGTAGACGCCCGCGGCGCCAAGGTCCTGCCCGACTTCGACCAGAAAGGGCCGCAGGCTGTTGCGCTGCGCGTACAGCTGTGCCTGCGCGGCATAGGGCACATACGGGAACAGCGCCGCATAGCTGCCGTCGCCGGGGATGCACAGCGCGTACCACCGCGGCACCACACCGGTGAGCGGGGCGCCGTTGCGGTCATAAAAATCGCCGCGGGCGCGCGGCAGCGCCGTCTCGCTGACGGCCTGCTGCCCGGCGTTGGCGGCGTAGACGGTATCGGTGCTGAGCAGGAAGACGCGGCACAGCATCGCCGCCAGCAGCGCGAGCAGCGCCGCGCCGGCCCCGACAAGACGTTTTTGCGGCATACAAAAGCCCCCTTACCGGCTTAGTATGGCCGGTAAGGGGGCGCTTCAATCGGTGTGCGGGGGCATCAATACATGCCGTCCATGCCGCCGGCGGGGGCCGCCGGGGCCGGGGGCTCGGGGATATCGGCGACAAGGCTCTCGGTGGTGAGCACCATGGCGGCCACGCTGGCGGCGTTCTCCAGCGCCGAGCGGGTGACCTTGGTCGGGTCGACGATGCCGGCCTCGATCATATCGTCCACGTACTCCTCCTTCTGGGCGTCAAAGCCGTAGTTGGCCTTGCCCTTGCTGAGCACGTTGTTGATGATGACACTGCCCTCCAGCCCCGCGTTGGCCGCGATCTGGCGCAGCGGGCTCTCCAGCGCCTTGCGCACGATCTGCGCGCCGGTGCGCTCATCGCCGGAAAGCTCCTTGACGAGCTTGTCGACGGCCGGGATGGCGCCCAGCGTGGCGACGCCGCCGCCGGCGACGATGCCCTCCTCAACGGCCGCCTTGGTGGCGTTGAGGGCGTCCTCGATGCGCAGCTTCTTCTCCTTCATCTCGACCTCGGTCGCGGCGCCGACCTTGATGACGGCCACGCCGCCGGCCAGCTTGGCCAGGCGCTCCTGGAGCTTCTCCTTGTCAAAGTCCGAGGTGGTCGTGGCGATCTGGCTGCGGATCTGGGCCACGCGGTCGGCGATGGCCTTCTTGTCGCCGGCGCCGCCGACGATGGTGGTGTTCTCCTTGCCGACCTTGACCTGGCGGGCGCTGCCCAGCAGCTCGAGGGAGGCATCCTTGAGCTCATAGCCCAGGTCGCTGGACAGGACGGTGCCGCCGGTGAGGACGGCGATGTCCTCCAGCATCTCCTTGCGGCGGTCGCCAAAGCCCGGCGCCTTGACGGCGACGACGTTCAGCCCGCCGCGCAGACGGTTGATGATGAGGTTGGACAGCGCGTCGCCCTCGACATCCTCGGCGATGATAAGCAGCTTGCGGCCGGACTGGATGACCTGCTCGAGCAGCGGGACCAGATCCTGGAAGACGCTGATCTTTTTGTCGGTGATGAGCACGCTGGCGTCATCGTAGACGGTCTCCATCTTCTCGGTGTCGGTGACCATATAGGGGGTGACGTAGCCGCGGTCAAACTGCATACCCTCGACGACCTCGGTGAAGGTCTCGGCGGTGGTCTTGTTCTCCTCGATGGTGATGACGCCGTCGGCCGTGACCTTCTCCATCGCGTCGGCGATGAGGGCGCCGATCTCGGCATCGCCGGCGGACACGGTGCCCACGCGGGCGATGTCCTTGGTGCCGTTGACCTTCTGGCTGTGGCCCTTGACGGCCTCGACCGCGGCGGCGGTGGCCTTCTGGATGCCGCGCTTGATGTCCATCGGGTTGGCGCCGGCGGCCACGTTCTTCATGCCCTCGGTGACAAGGGCCTGCGCCAGCACGGTGGCGGTGGTGGTGCCGTCGCCGGCGGCATCGTTGGTCTTGGTGGCGACCTCGCGCACGAGCTGGGCGCCCATGTTCTCGAACTCATCCTTGAGCTCGATCTCCTTGGCGATGGTCACGCCGTCATTGGTGATGACCGGGCTGCCGAACTTTTTGGCCAGCACGACGTTGCGGCCCTTGGGGCCAAGGGTGATCTTGACGGTATCGGCCAGCTGGTCGATGCCGGCGCAAAGGGCTTTGCGGGCTTCCTCGCCCTGTTTGATCTGCTTTGCCATGGTGTATCTCTCCTTAAAAACAAGATCTCTGTTTTGCGGCGGGGTGAGGGCACCCCGCCCTACATGGGACGCGTGCGGCGGGGTGAGGGCACCCCGCCCTACATGGGTCACGTGCGGCGGGGTGAGGGCACCCCGCCCTGCATGGGTCACGTGCGGCGGGGTGAGGACACCCCGCCCTGCAAGGGGTCACGTGCGGCGGACGTCAGGCCCGGCACGCGGGATAGTTTTGGCGGGGCGTATCACTCGACGATGGCCAAAATATCGCTCTGGCGGACGATGGTGCATTCCTCGCCATCGACCTTGACCTCGGTGCCGGAATACTTGCTGGTGAGGACCTTATCCCCCACCTTGACGAGCATCTCGACCTCTTTGCCGTCCACGTTGCCGCCGGGGCCGACAGCCAGCACCTCGGCCACCTGGGGCTTCTCCTTGGCGGAGCCGGACAGGATCAGCCCGCCCTTGGTGGTTTCTTCCTGTTCGACCAGCTTGATGACAACGCGGTCAGCCAACGGTTTGATCGTCATAATACAATGACCTCCTATTTGAAAATATTTTAAAAAGTTTGGTTTAGCACTCGTTACTTTTGAGTGCTAAACTTATTATATACTCTTTTGCCGGAAAATCAAGCCCTGTTTGTGAACATTTATTGAATTTTGCGCCGGGGCTTAAGTTTCGCCGCGCCCTAAAGGGCGCGGCGTAGGGGCGCGTTACCCGGCGCGGCCGGCCTCCTGCCCTACATACCGCTGCCGGGCCGGGCCGCGCTCCAAGTGGGGGAGGCCGGTCTCGACGGTATCGGCGTCGATGGTGACCTTGACGATGGTCGGGTCGGAGGGGATGGCATACATGATGGGGATGAGCAGTTCCTCCACCACGCTGCGCAGGCCGCGCGCGCCGCTTTTGCGCGCGATGGTCTTTTGCGCGATGGCCGAGAGCGCCGCGGGGGTGAAGGCCAGCTCCGCGTTGTCAAGGGCAAACAGCTCGGTATACTGGCGCACGATGCTGTTTTTCGGCTCGGTCAAAACGCGGATGAGGGCCGCCTCGTCGAGGGGATCCAGCACGGTGACCACCGGCAGCCGGCCGACCAGCTCGGGGATGAGGCCGAATTTGACCAAATCGTCCGGTTCCACCTTGCGCAGCAGGCGCTGGCGTTCCTCCTGGCGGTCGAGCTTGACGTGCACCTCGCTGCCAAAGCCGATGGCGGAACGCTCGCTGCGCTTTTGGATGAGCTTTTCCAGCCCGTCAAAGGCGCCGCCGCAGATGAACAGGATGTTTTTGGTGTCGATCTGGATAAACTCCTGCTGGGGGTGCTTGCGCCCGCCGCCGGGCGGCACGTTGCTGACGGTGCCCTCCAATATCTTGAGCAGGGCCTGCTGCACGCCCTCGCCGCCGACGTCGCGGGTGATGGAGGGGTTCTCGCTCTTGCGGGTGATCTTGTCGATCTCGTCAATGTAGATGATGCCGTACTGCGCGCGCGCAACGTCAAAGTCGGCGGCCTGGATGAGCTTTAACAGGATATTTTCGACATCCTCGCCCACATAGCCGGCCTCGGTCAGGGTGGTGGCGTCGGCGATGGCAAAGGGCACGCCCAGCATTTTGGCCAGCGTCTGGGCCAGCAGTGTCTTGCCGGTGCCGGAGGGGCCCAGCACCAGCACGTTGGATTTTTGCAGCTCCACGTCGCTCTGCGCGCCGGAAAGGATGCGCTTGTAGTGGTTGTACACTGCCACGGCCAAAACGCGCTTGGCCTCCTCCTGGCCGATGACATACTGATCCAGCCCCGCCTTGATCTCGGCGGGGGTGCGGATGGTCAGGCCCTCCAGCGGGTCGGCCTGGTAGCGGCGCTGGGCGGCGCGGCGCTGGGGCGCCGCCCGCGGCGGGGTGGGCGCGCCGTCATTGTTGAGGGCGCTGTAACACATATCGATGCAGTCTTTACAGATGTTGACGCCTGGCCCGATGATGAGCTGCTCCACCTGGCTTTGGCTGCGGCCGCAGAAATTGCACACAAGTTCGCGGTTTTTGTCCCCGTGGCCGGGGTGTTGGTTTGGCATGGCTGCCCCCTTACCGTCAGTGTTTCTCGATGATCTTGTCGACCAGGCCGTAGGCGACGGCCTGCTCGGCGGTCATATAGTTGTCGCGCTCGGTGTCGCGCCGGATGGTCTCGATGGGCTGGCCGGTATATTTGGCCAGCAGGCCGTTGAGTTTTTCCTTGATGCGCACGATGTGTTCGGCGTGGATGTGGATGTCGGTGGCCTGGCCGGACAGCCCGCCCCCCTGCCCACCGATCAGCGGTTGATGGATGAGTATCTCGGAATTGGGCAGCGCGAAGCGCTTGCCCTTGGCGCCGCTGGCCAGCAGGAACGCGCCCATCGAGGCGGCCATGCCCACGCAGATGGTGGAGACATCGCACTTGATATACTGCATGGTATCGTGGATGGCCATGCCGTCCGAGATGGAGCCGCCGGGGCTGTTGATATAAAAGTAGATGTCCTTTTCGGGGTCCTGGCCTTCCAGATACAAAAGCTGGGCCACGACCACGCTGGCGGAGGAAGGGTTGACATCCTCGCTCAAAACGATGATGCGGTCATTGAGCAGGCGGGAGAAAATGTCATAGCTGCGCTCACCGCGGGCGGTCTGCTCCACAACATACGGGACAAGGCTCATAGCGACAGGCTCCTTTCACCGGGGGGGCTGCCCCGGACTAAAGTTGACCGATACGGCCGTCCTGGTGGCCGTACCGGTCAGGGGTTCAAAGGGTCAGGGGGTGCTGCGTTCAGTCGGCGTCTTTGGCAGTTTCTTTGGCAGCCGCCTTTTTGGCGCGGGGCTTTTTGGGCTTGGGGGCCTCCTCAGCGTCCGCCGGCGCGGCGTCACTGGCGGCCGCCTTTTTGGCACGGGGCTTTTTGGCGGGCGCCTCGGCGCTCTCGGTCACGATCTCGGCCTTTTCCTTGATGAACTCGATGGCCTTGTTGACGGCCAGATCCGCCTTGACGGCGGCCTTGTCGACGATGCTGCGGACCTTGTCGGCCTCCATCTTGTACGCCTCGGCGATCTTGGCGACCTCGGCTTCAAATTCCTCCTCGGTGGCCTCGAGCTTCTCTTTGGCGGCCACGGCCTCCATCGCGAGGCGCATCTTGACCTGCTTCTCGGCCTGGGGCACGAACTCCTTGCGGAACTGCTCCAGCTCCATGCCCATATAGCCCAGATAGGTCTTGAGCTCCATGCCCTGCTGGCGGATGCGGTACTCAAAATCCTGCACGAGCTCCTCGACGCGGTTGTCGACCATGGCCTGCGGGATGTCGGCCTGCATACCGCCCACGACCTGGTCGATGAGGTCGTTCTCGACGGCCTGGTCGGCCTGGCGGTCGTTCGTTTCCTCCATACCCTTGCGGATGGATTCCTTGAGCTCCTGCAGGGTATCATATTCGCTGACATCCTTGGCGAACTCATCGTCAAGGGGCGGCAGCTCCTTGTACTTGACCTCGTGCAGCTTGATCTTGAACACAGCGGCCTTGCCGGCCAGCGCCTCGGCCTGGTACTGCTCGGGGAAGGTGACGTTGACGTCAAATTCCTCGCCCGCCTTGTGGCCCACGACCTGCTCCTCAAAACCGGGGATGAAGGAGCCGGAGCCCAGCACCAGGCTGTAATGCTCCGCCTTGCCGCCGTCAAAGGGCTGGCCGTCGACGTACCCGTCAAAATCGATGTCCACGGTATCGCCGTTTTCGGCCGCGCCCTCACGGGTGAGCAGGCGGCCGTTGCGGTCCTGCATACGGGAAAGCTCCGCCTCGACGGCGCCCTCCTCCACAGTGTTGGCGTGTTTGGTGGCTTTCAAACCGACATAGTCCCCAAGGGTGACCTCCGGCTTGACGGCGACGGTGACCTTGAGCACCGCGCCCTCCTCCTTGGAAAGCGAGACGACCTCCGGCTGCGGCTGGCCCACGACCTCGACGCCGGCCTCTTTGGCGGCGGCCTCATACTCGGCGGGGAACAGGTCGTTGATGGCGTCGTAGGCAAACAGATCCTGCCCGTATATGCGCTCGATCATCGCGCGCGGGGCCTTGCCCCTGCGGAAACCCGGCACGGTGTATTTTTTGCCCTCCCGCCGGAAAGCGGCGTCGGCCGCCGCCTTCAGGGTATCGGCGTCGATGGAAAATTGCAGCGCGACGGTGCTCTTTTCGAGTTTTTCGCAGGAAATCAGCTTCATTTCATAGTCCTCCAAGCGTAAATGTACAAATGATATGCGGATAGTATTATAGCATACCCTGGCAGAGATTACCAGCCCGCCGGGCAAAAATATTCTTGTTTTGCGGGCGCGAGGCGCTTAAAGCGGGAGTTTCAGGGGGCAGAAGCCCAGCGCATCGGCGGAGATGAGGCGGTAGTCGATGCCGCCGCGGGTGCCCTGCACCGCGCCGCGGATGCTTTTGCCGTGCAGATGGGCGTAAAAGCAGCGGGCCACGCCGTATTCCGCCATCACATCCAGCAGCGGCTGGGCGCCGCCCTCGCTGCCGGGGAAGACCGGCGGGTAGTGCAAAAACACCAGCTTTTGCCCCGCATCGCCCGCCGCCGCCAAACTGGCGCGCAGGCGGCCCGCCTCGCGCTGCATCAGCTTCTGGGTCTGCTCGGCGGTGCCGCCGGGCTCGTCAAAAGGCCAGCCGCGGGTGCCGCACAGCGCGGTGCCCCCCACCTTGCAGCAGTTGTTGTGCAAAATGTGCAGGCTGTCAAAGCCGTTGGCGGCGAAACAGGCTTCCATCTTGGCGGCGGTGGTCCACCAATAATCGTGGTTGCCTTTTATAAGCCATTTTTCCCCCGGCAGGCTTTCGAGGAAGGCAAAGTCCGCTTTGGCGGCCGGCAGGCTCATGGCCCAGCTGGTATCCCCCGCCAGCAAAACGACGTCCGTCTCGATGATAAGGCGGCGCCAGTTGGCCTCCAGCCTGGGCAGATACCCCTCCCACCCGGGGAAAACATCCATCGGCTTGTCCCCGCCAAGGGAAAGATGCAGATCGCCGATGGCGAAGACAGACATGGGATACGCTCCTTTCAAAGTGGAAAGTGGAGTTTGGAAAGTGGAGAATGGCGTTTTGGAAAGAGAGAAGTGGAAAAACGGATTTTTTTGATCGTGCCGCGCAGCGGCACACCGCAGTTCCACTTTCCACTCTTCACTTTCCGCACTTAAAACAGCGCTGCCGCGCGGATGCCGGCGGGCGGGATGACCTGCGCAAAGCGCACCGGGGCCGTTTGCAGCGCCGCAAGGCTTTGCGGCGCCTTTGTGCCGGTGGCGGTTTCCAGCGCCGCCATGGCGGCGAAATCGCTTTCCGGCACGGGCAGGCCCAAAGCGGAAAGCACATCGCGCGGGAACTTGTACGGGCTGGCCGTCGAGAGCACCGCCATCGGCGCGGCGCCCCCGCGCTGCCCGGCCACGCACAGGGCCACGGCGGTGTGCGGGTCGCACAGGTAGGCGTCGGCGGCAAAGCGGGCGCGCAGCTCGGCGGCGGCGGCCCTGTCATCGGCGCAGCCGCAGGCAAAATCGCTTTGGATGGCGGCGAGCGTGGCGCCGTCTACCGTATAATGCCCGTTTTGGGCCAATTCCTCCATCCAGCCCGCCACTTTGGCGGTATCGCCGCAGGCGTGGTACAAAAGGCGCTCAAGGTTGGAGGAGATGAGGATATCCATCGAGGGCGAGGCCGTTTTGTAAAATTCCCGCCGGGCATCGTAGGTGCCGGTGGTGATAAAATCCGTCAGCACGTTGTTTTTGTTGGACGCGCAGACCAGCCTGCCGATGGGCAGGCCCATGTGTTTGGCGTAGTACCCGGCCAGAATATCGCCGAAATTGCCGGTGGGCACGCAGACATCCAGCGGATCCCCCCAGCGCACGGCGCCCTGTTCGGCCAGGCGGAAATACGCGTAGAAGTAATACACGAGCTGCGGCACCAGCCGCCCCCAGTTGATGGAGTTGGCGCTGGAGAGCCGGATGCCCCGCTTTTCGAGCGCGGCGGCAGCTTCGGCGTCGGCAAAGACGCGCTTGACGCCGGTCTGGGCGTCGTCGAAATTGCCCTCGACCGCATACACCGCGACGTTGTCCCCCGGCTGGGTGGCCATCTGCAGGCGCTGGATCTCGCTGGTGCCGGCGTTGGGGTAAAAGACGGCGATCTCGATGCCCGGCAGGCCCGCGTACCCCGCCAGCGCTGCCTTGCCGGTATCGCCGGAGGTGGCGACGAGGATGCGCGTGACCTCATCGCGCCGCAGCTGCCGCTTTGCCTGCACGAGCAGGCGCGGCATGAGCTGGAGGGCGTAGTCTTTAAAAGCGCAGGTCGGGCCGTGCCACAGCTCCACGCTGTACAGCCCGTCGTGCACCGTCCGCACCTGCCCCGCCTTGCCGCCAAAGGCATCGCCGTAGGTGGCGGCCGCGGCTTCGCGCAGGAACGCGGGGTCATAGTCGGTCAAAAAAAGGGCCAGTATCTCGCCCGCCAGGGCCGGATACGGGAGTTTTTGCCAGCTTTTCAGCGTGGTTTCCTCCACACGGGGCAGTGTTTCGGGCACATACAGGCCGCCGTCCGGCGCAAGGCCGCGCAGGATGGCCTGCCCCGCCTGCGCGGTATGGCCCGCGCCGCGCGTGCTGTGGTAACGCATATGCGCTCCTCCCTTCCGTTATACGGTAAATGCGTTTTCGATGCAGTGCACCTGCCAGGTGCCGGGGGTGCCCCCCGGCGTGACCTCGACCACGTCAAAGCGGGTGGGGCTGCCGGCATACGGGCTGTTTTCCAGCCACAGCTCCGCCGCGGCGGCAAGGCGCCGCCGTTTGCCGGCGTCCACGGCCTCGGCCGGGGCACCCTTTTGGGCGCCGGCGCGGGCCTTGACCTCGGCAAAAACGACGGTGCCGCCTTTATACAGCACCACGTCCAGCTCGCCAAAGCGGGTGCGGTAGTTGTGGGCGAGCACCAGGTAGCCGTTTTGCCGGTAATACTTGGCGGCGACGGCCTCGCCTTTTTGACCAAGGCCCTGCCCCGGCGGCGGCAGGGCCAGCTTTTTGAGGAAGGTCTGCCGGTAAAACGGTGCGGGGCCGTACTTTTGCAGTGCCTCGATGTGCTGCGCGGTGCCGTAGCCCTTGTGCTGTGCCAGGCCGTACTGCGGGTATTGCCTGTCCAGCTCATACAGCACGCGGTCCCGCGTGACCTTGGCAAGGATGGACGCCGCGGCGATGGAGGCGCTGGTGGCATCCCCCTTGACGACGCACTGCACGGGGGCGGTGATGCCGGGCGGGGTGCGGTTGCCGTCCACGAGCACGAGGCCGGGCGTTTGGCCCAGCCCCGCCACGGCGGCGGCCATGCCCTCCATCGTGGCGTTGAGGATGTTGACGGCGTCGATGCGCTCCGGCCCCACCAGCACTACCTTCCACGCGAGGGCGCTTTGGGTGATGCTCTCGTACAGTTCCTCCCGCCGCGCCTCGGACAGTTTTTTGGAATCGTTGACGCCGGGCACG
The DNA here is from genome assembly GCA_947629015.1 of uncultured Gemmiger sp. Lineage (GTDB taxonomy): Bacteria > Bacillota > Clostridia > Oscillospirales > Ruminococcaceae > Gemmiger. The sequence continues at coordinate 118,033 of CANRCB010000001.1, read as the reverse complement.
GGGTTTTGGGGGTCCAGGATGACCGCCGCACAGGCCACCGGGCCGCACAGCGGCCCGCGGCCGGCCTCGTCCACACCACACAGCAGCGGGCCGCAGCGGGCGCGCACCGCCTCGTCATAGGTGTAGAGGGCGGGGTCATTTTTCAAAGCGCGGGGCATGCGGTGCCTCCTTCCGCGGGCGGCGCCTCCAGCGAGAGGCGCCCCCACCGGCTTTGGCGGAATTCCCCCACCACCATGGTGGCGGCGCGCCGGACATCGACTTCCCCGCCCGGGACGAGCATACCGCGCCGGCGGCCGATGGCGGTGAGCAGGTCATACGGCGGCAGGCCGAGGGCCTCCTGCCCCAGCTTGTAGCGGGCGAGCAGCTTTTCGGGGTAGAGGTCCCGCACGCTTGCCAGCAGGCCGCAGGCAAGTTCCTCGATATCCAGGATATCGTCCCGGATGGCGCCGATGAAGGCAAGGTTGCCCGCCGTTTGCAGGCTGTCGAATTTTTTCCACAACACGCCGGGCATATCCAGCAGGTCGAACCCTTCCACGCTGATCCACTGTTTGCCGCGCGTCACGCCGGGGCGGTCCTCCGCTTTGGCGCGCGCCGCGCCGGCGAAGGAGTTGATGAAGGTGGATTTGCCGACGTTTGGGATGCCCACCACCATCACCCGCACGGCGGCGCCGCCCATACCGCGCGCCGCGCGTTTGGCGGTAAGGGCCGTGAGCTCCTGCAAAATGGGGCCGCGCGCGGCCGCCGCGCCGCCCTTCTGGCGGGCGTCCAGCGCAAGGCAGCCGTTGCCCCGGGCTTTGAACCAGGCAAGCCACCGTTTGGTGACGGCCGGGTCGGCCAGATCCGCCTTGGTGAGCAGATACAGCCGCGGCTTTGCGGCGGTGATGCGCTGGATTTCGGGGTTGAGGCTGGAATACGGGATGCGCGCGTCCAACAGCTGCAAAACACAGTCCACCCCACGCACCTCGCGCTCCATCAGGCGCAGGGTCTTGGCCATATGCCCCGGGAACCACTGGATCTGCCGGCTGCTCAGCACATCGCGCCCGCTCACGCCACCGCCCCCATCCGTGAAAGCGGCGTCAAACGCCACAGGGCCTTGCCCAGCACGTCCCGCACGTCGATAAAGCCGACTTCGGCCGAGCGGCTGTCCAGCGATTCGTTGCGGTTGTCGCCCATGACGAACACGCAGCCCTGCGGCACCGTGAGCGGGAACGCCACACCCTCCGCCAGCAGGGTGGGCGCGGCGGTGTAGGGTTCCTCCAACGGGGTGCCGTTGCGCAGCACGGTGCCGGAGGAAAAATCAATGTCGATGGTATCGCCGGGGCAGCCGATGACCCGCTTGATGAGCACCTTGCCGTAGGGGGTGAAGCGGTCGGTCACGACGATGTCGCCGTGGTGGGGCGTATACGGGACGCTGGAGATGAGCAGCCGCTCCCCGTTGTGGAGGGTGGGCAGCATGGAATCCCCGTCGACGTGCACGACGCGCACACAGAAGGTGAACACGAGCAGCAGCACCGCCGCCGCCCAGGTGATGGCTTCGACCCATTCCACCGTGCTGCGGTCCGCCGCCTGCCGGCGGGCGGGTTTATCCGCCATGCAAAGCACCTCCTTCCCCTGTGATAAAGCCCGATAACACGCGATAACAAAAGAAGGGAGGAACGCTGCCGTCCTCCCTTCCCGGTCGGGTCAGATCTTTTCCTTGACCTTGGCGGCCTTGCCGGTGCGCCCGCGCAGATAGAACAGCTTGGCGCGGCGGACCTTGCCGCGGCGGACCACCTTCACATCCTCCACAAACGGGCTGTTGATGGGGAACACGCGCTCCACACCCACGCCGTAGGAGATGCGGCGGACGGTGAAAGTCTCGGCCACACCGCCGTGCTTTTTGCCGATGACCGTACCCTCAAAGTTCTGGATACGCTCCTTGTCGCCTTCCTTGATGCGCACCGAAACACGCACCGTATCGCCGACTTCAAACTTGGGCTGGTTTCCCTTGACCATGCCCTCGGTCAGAATTTTGACCGCATTCTCGGTGTTCATACTGAATGATTCCTCCGTTTTTTGCCGACGTTCATACCCGGAATGCCCGGCAGCGGACCGCCTGTATAATGTTCGCCATTACCCCGCCGGCGGGGCCGGCGGTCGAAAGCCTAAAAATTATAACACAGCATCCCCTGTTTTGCAAGAGCTTTTTTGTGTTTTTGAGAAGTTTCAGCAAAAAGGCGTGCCGTCCGGTAAAAGCAGGGCCGTGCGCAGGATGCGGCACTGCCACGGCGCAAAGGCGGCGCCGGCCTCCCCCGCCAGCGTTTGCAGCGCGCCCAGCAGCAGCGCCGGGTTGAGGTTCTCGCCGTCCGAGGCGCAGGGCAGCGTCGTTTCCAGGCGCAGCGTGTCCCCCCGGCCCTGCCATGAAAGCGCCGGCACGGCGGCCTTGAGCTCAACAACGCGCGCCCCGCGCTTGGTCTTTTTTTCCGCCGGCACGCTGCCGGCCGCGTTGTACGCCGCAAGCGCCGGGGCCGCCGCGGCCGGCAGCGTGATGGCATAGCGCGCCGCGGCCACCTCCCCCGCCTTGTGCACGGCCGCCGCCGCGCCGGTGACGGTGATGCCCCCCGGCATACAGGGCTGCAGCGCCGCGGCCCAGGCGGCGCCGTACGGGGGTTCGGCCGCGGTCTTAACGTCGCAGCTTTCGCAAACGCTCTCCTGCCCAAGGGGGAGCGGGCTGCAAAACGCGAGGTAAATGTGCGGGTTGAAGCCCTCGGTATACCACACCGGCAGCCCGCTGCGCTTGAGCGCGCGGTGGAACACCCGCTGCAAATCCAGCAGCGAGACATAGGCGGCTTCGCCCTGTTTTTCAAAGAAGATGCGAACGGTCGTCAAAAGCAGGGCCTCCCCAGCAGTTTGTCGGCGCCGCAGCCGCTGCATTGCCTATTGCAGGGCGGCGAAGGTTCGGCGCGCAGGGCCTTTTGGTATTCCCGGGCAAGGTAACGGCGGGAAACGCCGGCGTCCAGATGGTCCCACGGGGCGGGTTCCTCCACCCCGAGGGGGCGGTAGTTGTAAAAGTCCGGATCCAGGCCGCAGGCGGCAAACGCCGCGAGCCAACGGTCATAGTCAAAAAATTCTTCCCAGGTGTCGTAGCAGGCGCCGGCCTCGAACGCCGCCTCGATGACGCGGCCCAGCCGCCGGTCGCCCTTGGCGAACACGCCCTCCAGCACGCTGGTGGCGCTGTCGTGGTAGTTGACCTTCACCTTGCGGCTGCGCACGCAGGAAAGCAGGTACCGCTGCTTTTCGCGCAGTGCCTCGCGCCGGTCCTGCGCGCAGAACTGGAAGGGCGTCCAGGGCTTGGGCACAAAGCAGGCCACACTGGCCGTGACCTGCACGCCGCGGCCTTTGGCGTGGTCAAGGCTGTAATACAGGTCGACGACCTTCTGGCAGGTATCGGCGATGCCCTTGATATCTTCCAGTGTCTCGGTTGGCAGGCCCATCATGAAATACAGCTTGACGGCGGTGTAGCCTTGCGAGAAGGCGATGCGGCAGGTGCGCTCCAGCTGCTCCCATGTGACGTTTTTGTTGATGACGTCGCGCAGGCGCTGGGTACCGGCCTCGGGGGCGAAGGTCAGCCCGCTTTTGCGCACGCGGGTTGTCTTTTCGACGAGGGATCGCGAGAAATTGTCCACCCGCAGGCTGGGCAGAGAAAGGCTGACGTGCTCGCCCGGCGCCCACGCGTTGACGGCATCCAAAATCTCTTCCAGCCGCGAATGGTCGGAGGTGGAAAGGCTTGAAAGGCTGAGCTCATCGTAGCCGGTGTTTTGGCACAGCGCCCGCGCGCTTTCGCTGATGACGGCGGGGCTGCGCTCCCGGAAGGGGCGGTAGATCTGCCCCGCCTGGCAGAACCGGCACCCGCGCACGCAGCCGCGCAGCACCTCCACACAGGCGCGGTCCTGCACGGCGCCGACCATCGGCACCACAAAATCCCGCGGCGGGGGGATGCTGTCAAGATCCCTGACGATGGCCCGCGTCACCTTGGGGGGCACGCCGGGGCGGTTGGGGCGGATGGCCTTGAAGCGGCCGTCCGCCTCATATTCCACATCATAGAAGGCCGGCACATACACGCCGGGGATGGCCGCCAGCTCCCGCAGCAGGCGCTCCCTGCTCCAGCCGTGCTTTTTGGCGGCCTCGACGGCGGCGCAGATGCTTTGCAGCATCTCCTCGCCCTCGCCCAGCTGCATGGCGTCAAAGAAATCCGCCATCGGCTCGGCGTTGCACACGCACGGCCCCCCGGCGATGATGAGCGGCCAGCGGCCGTCACGTTCGGCCGCGCGCAGCGGGATGCCCGCCAGGCGCAGCATGGCGAGGACGTTTGTGTAGCACAGCTCATATTCCAGCGAAAAGCCGACGATATCGAACGCCGTGAGCGGGTCCTTGCTTTCAAGGGCATACAGCGGGATGCCAAGGCGCTCCATCTCGGCCTTCATATCCACCCAGGGCAGGAAGCAGCGCTCACACCACCAGTTTTCGTGGGCGTTGAGGAGCTCGTACAGGATCTTCATGCCCAGGAAGGACATACCGATCTCATAGGTATCGGGGAAGCAGAACGCCATGCGCACGTCCACCGCGGCGGCGTCTTTACAGATGCAGCCGGGCTCCCCGCCGGTGTACCGGCCGGGCTTTTGCACAAGGCTCAGCGCCTGCTTGAGGGATTGGGGAAGTTCAGGCATGAGGGGGCATTTCCTTTCGCGGGTGGGATGCCCCTATTGTAACGGATTTTTTGGGGAATTGCAATGCGCGCCGCAAAACACGCAGCGCAAAATGCGCGCGCCGTCCAACCCCGGCAGCGGCAGCAGGTTGGCCCCGCCCACCAGCAGGTTGACGGCGGCGAACCAGTACCCGGCGTAGGCGGCGCCGCGCCACGCCATCCAGCCGTGCGCGGCCAGGCACAAAAGCAGGTTCGCCAGCGGGCCGGCGGCGGCCAGGCAAAGCTCCTGCCGCGCGCTCAGCCATACGCCGCGCAGCGGGATGCGCAGCCCGCCCGGCGATACCGTGACCGCCGGCCAACGGCGCAGCAGCAGCCGGTAGGCGGCGATGTGCCCAGCCTCGTGCAGAGCGGCGCACAAAAGCCCCAGCCGCAAAAGGCCGCTGCCGTCCAGCCCCAGCAGGACAGCAGCGGCAAGCAGCAGAAAGAGCGGATGCTCCACCCGCACGCGCGCGGCGCACGCGCCGCTACTGCGCGGCTTGCAGCGCCCCGGCCGGGTCATAGCGCACCCCCTCGTGCAGCAGTTCAAAGTGCAGGTGCGGACCGGTGGCGCGCCCCGTCTGCCCCACCGTGCCAAGCTGCTGCCCCGCCGCCACGCTTTGCCCCGCGTGTACGAACAGGTATTGCATATGGGCGTAGAGCGTCTCGTCCCCGCCGGCGTGGAGCACCCGCAGGTAGTTGCCGTAGCTTTCGCTTTTGCCGGCCGTGCGCACCACCCCGCCCGCGGCCGCCAGCACCGGCGTGCCCTCGGCGGCGGCAAGGTCCGCCCCTTTGTGGAACGCCGTGCCCTTGCCGGTGATGGGCTCGGTGCGCCAGCCGTACCCCGAGGTGGGCACATACCCGCCCGCCAGCGGGAAAGTGAGCGCAAAGGGCGGCCGGTAGCTTTGCAGCGAGGCGCCGTCGGGCGCGGCCCGGCCGCGGCGCACCCGGGCGCTGACGGCGGTGAAGGCCGCTTCGTCCGCTTGTCCGGCGGGCGGCGCGTCGGCCCCGAACAGCCCGGCCCACGCCTCGGCCGCCGCCTGCCCGAAAGCCCCGGCCGCCTGCTGCGCGAACCGCGCGAACCGCCGTTCCTGCCCGAGGATGCCATCCTCCCGCGCCGTGACGGCCGCCGTATACGCCACGCGCAGCCGCGCGTACACCGGCAGGCCCAGCAGCTTTGCGCCCAAAACCGCGCCCAAAACCAGCGCGCACAGCAAAAGCTGCACGGGCAGCAGCCAGTCCCGCCGTTGGGGGGCGGGCGGCGCGGTGGGCGGCGGGGGCGCCGCGCTCACTTCCCACACAGGCAAACACCTCCCTTTTGCGTCCTTTGCAACGGTATGCGGCAGGCCGGCGCGGTATGCCGCGCCGGCCCTCCCGGTTTTACTGTTCGGCCGCAAAGGCGCGGGCGCGGCGCCAGAATTCCCGCGCCGCGGGGGAAAGCGCGTCCCGGTCCAGGCAGGCAAGGCCGATGCTGCGCGAGAACGCCGGCTCCAGCCGCAGGATCTGGTAGCGGTCGTCGGGGGCGTACACGCCTTTGAGGATCAGCTCCGGCATGATGGCGAGCCCCTGCCCGCAGGCCACCATCGCCACGGTGGATTCATCGTCGATGACATAGCAGCGGGTATCCACATCCAGATCGTTCTTTTTCAGGTAGCCCTGGATGTCGGCGTCGGTATCGGCGCGCTGGCTGACGAAAGGCTGGCCGCGCAGTTCCTCGGCGAAAACGCAGCCCGGCTGCCGCGGCGTGAACCCCCGCGGCGCGATGCAGACCAGCGGGTCGGTATACAGCGGCGCAAAATCCAGCTCCTTTGCGCAGGAATCCGACAAAAGCCCGATCTCCGCCATGCCGCTTTTGATCCACGCGGCGATGTCGGCGTAGCTGCCCTGGTACAGCCGCACCTCGATGCCCGGGTACTGCGCCTGGTACGCCGGCAGCAGCTGCGGCATCCACGCCACACAGGCCGAGTTGAACACCGCCAGGCGCAAAACGCCCTTGTGCATGCCGTTGATCTGCGCGACGGACTGGTCCAGCGATTCATTGCTGGCGAGAAGGCGCCGGATGGCGGGCAGCAGGTTTTCGGCGGCGGCGGTCATCGTCACGCCGGATTTGGTGCGGGTGAACAGCGGGAACCCGCACTCCGCCTCCATCCCGGCCACGGCATGGCTGATGGCGGAGGGCGTAAGGTGCAGCTGTTCCGCGGTGCGGGCAAAGCTGCCCTCCCGCGCGATGGTGGAAAAGATCTGGCAGCCGAGCAGCGTCACGGCGCATCCCTCCCGTTACAGTTGAATTTTCTTCATCTTTCATGTGAAAAAAATGAGTTTTACTTAACAACGATACTATAGTATAGTAAAGGCAGTAAGTCAAGCGTATTTTGCACCATCATTCTTCTTCTCTCCCTCAGGACGGCGGCCCGCACAACCGCCGCCCGGATCCGCCGGCCCGCACAGCCGGCGGATTTTTTTGCCCGGCAATGGGCAAGCCGCGAACACGCGCCGGCAAAACGTACGTTTGCGCAAAAATGTTGTGTTTCGGTGCCGGGTATGCTACAGTAAAGGCGGACGTTTTGGGCCGTACCGGGCAGGAAAGAGGCTGTTTGCTTTGCAAAGGATGGCAAAAACACGCGGCGTGCGCGGCGCCGCCGGGCAATGCGCGCTGGCGGCGCTTTTGTACCTTGCGGCGCGCCGGGCGCTGCAAGCGCTGTTCTCGTTTTTGATGGGCCTGCGCGTGCCGGGCGCCACGCTGGCCGCGCCCGTCGGCTTTACCCCCGCGGCGGCGGCGCTGCTTTCGCTGCTGGCGGGGGCCGGGGCCATCGCCGTGCCGGTGGCGGCGCTGCTGGCCGCCACCCGCCTGCAAACGCAGGATCTGCGCCTGCTCATCCCCAGCCAGTGGGCGCCGCTGTGGTGCCTGGGCATCTTTTTGGGGCTGGCGAACTTCGGCAACCTGCTGGGCGGGCTTTTGGGGCGGCTGGCAGGCGTGCCGGCCGCGGCGGCGGCCCTGCCCCGCGGCGGCGCCGCGCTGGCGCTTTATTTTGTTTTGCTGTGCGTGCTGCCCGCCATCGGGGAGGAATTGCTGTTCCGCGGCGCGATGCAGGGCCTTTTGCGCCCGGGCGGCAGCGGCGCCGCCATCCTGGGCCCGGCGCTGCTGTTCGCGCTTTTGCATCTGAACCTCACCCAGCTGCCCACCGCGCTGGCCTGCGGGCTGTTTCTGGGCTGGCTGGCGGAGCGCACCGGCAGCATCCTGCCGGGGATGCTTTTGCATTTTGTGAACAACTGCCTTGCGTTTTTTGTGCTGTATCTGCAGCTGTACGCCCCGCCGCAGCTGGCGATGGCCGTGCAGCTTTGCCTGCTGCTGGGCTGCCCGGTCCTGGCCGGGGCGCTGTTTTGGCGCGCCGTGCGGCAGGGCCTGCGCTTTACAGAGGGGCTGCGCCCCGGGCCGGCGGCGCGGTCGGTCTTTGGCAGCCCCGTATACACCGTCACGGCGCTGGGGCTGGCGGCGTACACGATCTGCCTGCAATTTGGGCTGCAATTTGGGGGTGCGGCATGACCGATACCGAGCTGATGCGCGCCGCCCTTGACGAGGCCAGGGCCGCCGCGGCCCTGGGCGAGGTGCCGGTGGGCGCCGTGGTGGCGAAGGACGGCGCCATCGTTGCCCGCGCGCATAACCTGCGCGAGAGCGCAAAAAACGCCCTCTGCCATGCCGAGGTTCTGGCCATCGGCGACGCGTGCCGCGCCCTGGGCGGCTGGCGGCTGTGGCAGTGTGAGCTGTTTGTCACGCTGGAACCCTGCCCCATGTGCGCGGGTGCCATCATCAACAGCCGCCTCAAACGGGTGGTGTATGCCGCGCCCGACCCCAAGGCCGGGTGCTGCGGCAGCGTGGCCGACCTGTTCGCGCTGCCGTTCAACCACCGCCCGGCCGTGGAGGGCGGCCTGCTGGCGGACGAGGCGCAGGCGCTGCTGCGCGGTTTTTTTGCGCGGCTGCGCGCCGGGCGCGGCAAGGAGGGGGAAGCATGAACGTGTTGGTCATCGGCGGCAGCCGGGGCATCGGGGCCGCCTGTGTGCGGGCCTTTGCGGCGGCGGGGCACCGCGTGGCGTTCACCTGGCACAGCGACGCGGACGGCGCTTTGGCCGTGGGCGGCGATACCGGCGCGGCCTCCATCCAGGCCGACGCCGCCGACCCGGCTGCGGCCGGTGCCGCCGTGCGCACCGCCGCGGCGGCGCTGGGCGGGCGCATCGACGCACTCGTCTACAACGCCGGCGCGGCGCATTACGGCCTTTTGCAGGACATGACGGACGCGGACTGGCGGCGGGTGATGGCCGTCGGCCTGGACGGCGCGTTCTACGCCTGCCGCGCGGTGCTGCCGGGCATGATACGGCAAAAGTTCGGGCGCATCGTGTTCGTGAGCAGCATGTGGGGGCAGGCCGGCGCCAGCTGCGAGGCCGCCTACAGCGCCGCCAAGGCGGGGCTTATCGGGCTTGCCAAAGCGCTGGCCAAGGAGGAAGGCCCCAGCGGCATCACCGTCAACTGCGTGGCGCCGGGGGCCATCGACACCGCGATGATGGCCGGTTTTTCCGCCGCCGACAAAGCCGCCCTGTGCGCGGACATCCCCGCCGGGCGGCTGGGCACGCCGGAGGAGGTGGCCCGCAGCGTGGTGTTCCTGGCCGACGAAAAAAGCGGTTACATCAACGGCCAGGTGTTGGGCCAAAACGGCGGATACGTCGTATAAAAAGCGATGGGGCGGGGCCGCAAGGCCCCGCCCCGTTCTGTCGAAAGCTGCGCAAACAGTCAGCCGGATATCCTGCCGTAAGGCGGCAGATATTCGTTGTAGACCCATTCAAAGTACCAGTTCGTGCCGTCGGTATAAAATTGTACGTCGATGGGTTCCTCCATGCCGAATTCATCCGTTGTCATCAGGGTATAGGCACCGTCGCCGTTGTCCGTGCCGTTGGTATACAGCGCGTCCCCAAAGCGGAAGGCATCGACATAAACGGGCAGCGCGTAGTCCAGTGCCTCGGTGCAGCCGTAATAGCCCCAGAGTTCCTGCGGCAGCGGGGCGGGCGCATCCTCCAGGCCGGGGGTCACATATGTAGCGTAGACATTGCCGTCGGCGTCGATGCCTTCCAGCGTGTTGCCGTCGGCCGAGAGCCGGTAGCCGACTTCTTCGCCGCCGTCCAGATACTGCACGGTGATGAGCCAGCTGCCGTCGGGCTGCTGCTCGCCGTAATCGCCGCCGATCTCCTGCGCCTCAAACAGCATCAGCCAGCCGGTTTCGGCATCTTTCCAGACGCCGTGCCAGGGCGCCAGTTCGTCGGTCTGGATATAGTAGATGTCGGTGCGGGGCACGGCCTGTGCGCCCGCTTCCGGCGCGGGCTCCGGCTGCGCTTCCGGCGTCGGCTCGGGCGTGGGGGCCGGCTCCGCGCTTTGCGATTGCGCGGGCTCCTGCGTTTCGGCCTGGCCGTCCGGCGGCACTTCATCGGAAATTGCGGGCGGCTCTATCGGCAGGCCGTCCGCCCGATCCGTCGGGACATCAAAGAAGATATACAAAACGAACAGCAGGCCGAGGATCAGCACAAACCCACCGATCGAGACGAGGTAATAGTAGAGGTTGGCATACCCGTTTTTTTGCCATATCTTTTCGACATCGCCGCCGGTACGCTTATACAAGTACTGCGTGTAGCGCAAACCGTACCAGGTGTTACAGACCAGCAGGGTGGCGAACATCAGCCCAAACAGGACGCACGCCAAGACCAAAAGTGCCTTTGAGGGGAAAAAGATATCCACGAACAACAGGGCAAACGCAAGGTACAACAGGCACATGACCGGCAGGGCCGTTTTTACGAACAGAGCCACATCGCCATGGCGCTTTGCCTTTAAAATGGCCCACCAAAAGTTCTCAAAGCTGAAGCCGGTTTTTTTGCCGTTGCGGATCTTTTCAAACTGGCGGCTATAATACCCGCGCTCCATACGTTTCCAGACAGGTTCCCACCGGGGCGCCGCCTGCGCTTTTTCCGCCTGCTGCGCGGGGGCGGATGCCGGCGCGGCGGGCGCGGGCTGCGGCGCGGCAGGCGCGGCGGGCGCGGGCCGTTCGGCAAGCACGGGTACTTCCGTGCCGCAATATGGGCAGGTCTTTACGTTTTCCAGGAGCTCCTTCCCGCAGGAAATGCAGTACTTCATGGATGCTACCTCCTTTTACTTTTGGCCGCACCGCGGCCGGGGCATGGCTTACGCCAAAAAGCCGGCACCCTTTGTGCCCTGGCAAGGCACAGAGGACGCCGCCTTTTATATATGGGGACTATACCGGCCCGCCACAGGGCCAGCCTTCAAAGGCGCATGATCAGCGTCTGTCTGTCTGTCTGTCTGTCTGTCTGTCTGTCTGTCTGTCTGTCTGTCTGTCTGTCTGTCTGTCTGATGTTGCGCGCCATAGCGGGCTTTGTCAACCCCTTTTTCAGCTTTTTTGGATCTTTATTTATTATACGCCGCACCCCGTTGCAAGTCAAGGCAGCTTTCCCGGATGGCGGCGCGCTCATTCGCCTTTATGCCGGCGCAGCCAAAGGCACAGCCCCGCGCACAGCGCGCCATACAGGATCGCCGTCAGGATATAGTCATACAAGCTGTTGTGCGGATAATTATGCCCCGGCTGCCCTGCCGCGATGCCGACGGCCAGGCCCGCCAGCAGGCGGGAAAGCGGCAGCAGCGGCATCCACCCCACCAGCAAAGCGACGGCGGCGATGAATTTGCGCTTTGTCTGCCGACGGTGCCCCTCCCCCACCGGCCAGCGGCCCAAAAGCACCTTGAAGGCGACGACGGCGGCCATCTGCACGGTGAAGGCGAGCAGGGCCCACAGCAGCTTTTTCTCGTACAGGAGATTGGCAAACTCCCAAACCGTCGCCGTGGCGATGACGCCGACGGCGATGAGGAAGGCCGCGTCCAGCTTGCGGCGGGCCTCCAGCGCGGCTTTTGCGTTTTGCACGGCGGGGGTGTCGGCGTCGCTGGCATAGGCGTCGTTCAAAAGATAATCGAGCGATACGCCGAACAGCCGGCCGATCTGCACAAGGTTGGGCGCGTCGGGCAGCACCTCGCCGTTCTCCCAGCGGGAGACGGCCTGCCGGGAAACGTTGAGCTGTTCCGCCAGCTGCTCCTGCGAGAGATTTTTTTGGCGGCGCAGGGTTTGGAATTTTTGGGGGAATGTCATGGGCGGTGCCCTCCTTTGTTTTGATGCTTACAGTCTGCCACCGCGCCGCCGGGAACACCAGCACAAACCTGTTGCACCGCCGCCACCTTGTGTTGCATATCCGCCATCATACGTTGCCCGGCCGCTTTTGGCAGGCGGCCGGGCAAAAACGCGGGTGTCAGCGGTCGGGCTCACAGTCAAGGATGGAGGGGATGTTGTCCCACACCGGGCGCTGCGCGGCATACTGCTGCGCCAGCCACACGGCGGCCGCATCAAGGCCCTGCTGTGAGGCGGCGAACTCCGCCGTTTGCAGCTTGCCCTCGGCGGTATGCTCAACGCTCCACGGCCCCGGCCAGACGGTGGCCAAAAGGCGGAACCGCTCCTCCTCGCCTTCGCCCAGCTTGCCGGTGGCAAGGCGGTAGCGCATGCCGCCCTCGGCGCCGGTAAAAACGTTGCCGCACTGGAAAAAGTGGTAGGCCGGGAACCCCGTGAGCATGGCGCGCCCCCCTTGTAAAATTCAAAACCATCTGGATCATATCACAGGCCCCGCGCGCTGTCAACGCGCGGCGCCCCATGGATCATCGCAGGGCGCACTATACGGGGCCGGGCCCCCTATAGTGCGCCCTTTTGTTCCGGGGGCATTCAAAAAGCCATCCTCATTTCATTCCGCCTTCGATCTTGGCCCCGCATATGCCGCAGTATACTTCCCGGCCTTTGCAGCGGCGCCCGCAAGAGGGGCAAATGCGCTCTGCCGTTCCCGGCGAGGCCGCGCGCAGATCACATCCACACTGTTCGCAGAAACGCGCCCCGGAAGGTATTTTGCAGCCGCAATTCGGGCAAAGCGGGTCTTCCTCATACCGAATATCCGATACGGGGATTTGGGGGCCCGCAGACCTATGCGTCGGGAAGGCAACAGATTTAGGTACCGCGTCAGAACGGGATACATCCCGCTTCCTGTGAATGCGTTTGCGGATATTCCGGATCGAAACAGGAATCGCGGCGCACAAGGCTATATATGCCAACAGAGCGGAACAAACGAGCACTGTGTGCTGCTGCCAGACCTCCAAAAGCGGTGCAAACCAGTAGGTCTTCGTCTTCCGGATCGTCACATCATGGCTGTCCGCATCAATGTCGATCGAGCCGCCGCTGTACAAACTGTTGCTTGTCCACCTGTAAGTGCCCGCTTCGATCGAGTCGAGCACAAGCTGCCCGCTGCCGTCCGTTTCCGTTGTGAACAAATACTCTTGCCCGGAATAGAGGTTGATCTCCCGGTTTGCCATGGCATCGCCAAAATCAGCGCTGGCCGTTATTTTCTCAGCGACGTCGATCTGTTCGATGGAGTCTATGATGGCGTCACTGACCTTTGAGGCGTCGTCTACACTCGCATAACTGCCACCGGTGCTGCTCGAAATTTGCTCAAAGAAATCCGCTGCATCAGAGCTTGCATCCGTACCGATGGAGAACACGTTGATCAGGCTTGCATCCAAAGCATCTGTTACGCGGTCGTCGGAAGCCTCATAATCAATGTCGATATCCGCATTAAACAGGGCAAGCAAAACATCGTCGTAGGTGAAATTGCTGGTCGGTTCCGGGTCCAATGGCGCGGCATCGCCCAAAATGATGATAACTTTTTTTGCGCCGCTTCTCCAATCAAGCCTCACGGCGGCCATCAGCGCCGAATACACGGTCTCTTCGTTGTCTCCGCCATTGCCCAGATCCAACGCATCGATCGCATCTGTAATGGATCGGGTATCGTTTGTGAAGTCCAACTGCACTTTATATGGATAATCCGCCGAATTCTGGGATCTTTCCGGGTAATCCCGATAGTCGATCAACGCGACCCGGTAATTTTCGGTTTTGCCGGCGAGATGCTCCAGAATGCTTTCCATGTTTTCTTTGGCGTTTTCAATATCGTCGCCCATGGAACCCGTTGTATCTACCACAAAACACAGATCCAGGCCGCTATCCACCTCTGTTTTGAGGACTTTTTCTACCGAGGTATCTACAGTTTTCAGGGCATTCACGACAGCGTTATTTGCATTGAGCAGGCCGCTGTATTCACCGCCGTGGTAATAACGCCCGGTCGTCGAGGCAAGAAGGATCTCTTTCACTTCAGGGCCTGAGAGCGCCGGATTGCAGGCAAAGATCAGGCCCGCCACGCCGGAAATATGCGGCGCAGCCATGGACGTCCCCTTGTTGGAGCCATATCCTCCGGCGATACAGCTATATATTCTTTTGTCATCGGATATACCGCCGGGGGCGACGACATCAACGCGCGAGCCCACATTGGAATAATAGGCATAGGCATACTGTGTGCGGTTCGGGGTGGATGTGCCGACATCGATACCAACAGCGCCTGCAACGATCACCCTGTCCTTTACGGCGGGTTCGTCCATCAGGTTCAAAAAGTTGTTGTACAGCGCAAGGGAATTCCCGATTTCACCACGCCAGCCAAATAAATATTTTACCGATTCCCATGTCGTTATCTCTTCACGGTAACCGTAAAGTTCCTTGTCATCCTTATAGTAGTATATAGAATTGCTGTTGCCCGCTGCAACGCAAATAACAAAATCCGGCCTGCCGGCAGCCTCTCTCGCTGCAATGATCCTTGACAGCCCTTTCTCCGTCAGGGCCGCTTGCATGGACAGGTAATTGATCGCATTCCTGTTTCCGTGGCTGGCAGCAAAGCCGACAAGGCGGCTGGTATTCTGACTTATGTTGATGACCTGCACATCCTGGTCGATCAAGGTTTTCAGTGCCAGAAGATAACTGTATGCCGTTGCGTATTTGGGGATCAGTTTCCCATTGGAATAGTAATACGTTTCGCTGTGGTACAGTTCCCCCTTTCCGCCCATGACGCCGGACACGCCGTAAGTGTTGTTCCATTTGGCATCCATGATCCCCGCAACGTGCGTACCGTGATCATCGGCAGGCAGGGTATATTTATTTATGCTCGTTATCCCTGTGTCTTCATCGATAAACAGGCAGCTGCTGTCTGCAAGATCCAGATCTTCATGAGACTGATCCGGCATGGAATCGATCAGCCCGATTTTTACCGTGCTCAACCGATCCAAATACCCCCAGGCACCGGGCGCATCAATGGCTTCCATCCCCCAGTTTTCTCCATCGGGGACACCGGTATCCCAAGGATCATTGTTCCAGAGGTCATTGGGGTATACAGGTCCCTGGTACGCGAAACCGTCTTCCGAGCCAACGACGTCCGGCTCAAACTCTGTCACTGTATTCAAATATGCGTTTTCGACAAGTGGTTCCGCTTTGATCTTTTTGATCAACGCTTCCAGATCATCATATGGCATAGCTTCTTTGAACATCAGCCGGTAAACATCGATATCTGCCATTGAATCATCTATTTGGGCATCGAACGCCTCAAACAAAGCGGCTGCTTCCTCTTGCGATGTCGACGATCTGACAAAAACGATTATCTCATTATTGATATAAAGCACGCCATTCGTTCCGTTAAGGTCGATCTTCCCGGATCCCTCCGCTACCTCAACGGGAGTAGGTTCCTCTTCTGCCATTTTGTTTTCCAAAGAAACAAAGTTGGGGAAAATAAGGAACACCCACGCAACCATAAAGAGTGCAAACACAAGGAGCAATACGGCAAGGAAGATGGAGATCTTTTTAAGTACCGTTTTCATGCCTGCCTCCTTTCACTGCGGTGATGCAAGAGCAGATCGATAAGCAGGTCGCCCCGATCACAAGCAAGGCAGCCGCACATACCATTGTAAAGCCCTTAAATACGGAAGTGGCGTTGATCAGGGTATCTTGCCACTCCCCGGGAAGCAGTTTGAGGCTCCATGTACAAATAAAGCCAGATGCGGCGCTGAGCAGCGCCGACAGGATCGCGGATACGCCCACGCAGGCAAAAGCACGGCGTATACGATGTGCGTTGATAAAAAGGATCACCAATATCGGAAGCAGTACCAAAGCCCCGCCAATGATAAGCGGATACCACGAATCCAGGAACGCGGCAAGCCAATCGCCGGGGAGAGGGCCCAGGGAGGGGATCTTCACATTTTCATTCAGGGCATGGATGAAAAGCAGCAATACATATAATGCCATGGAAACGGTCAACAGTAAACTGCACACCCCCGAGAAGAATGTGCCCAGGATCCCGGGCGCCTTTTTCCCCTTGCCTTGTGCGGTTTTTTGCGTCAAAACGGGTTCTCCGCATACAGGGCAGATCAATGCTGCGGGATCTATTGCTCTTCCGCATTTGGGGCAGGCATTCCCCGCAACCGTTTTCCTTTTCTTCATATGCATTCTCCATTATGAACAATTGTCAAACTCCTGAAGGGATGCGCATTGGACCTGTTCCGTGCGCATTCATCCGGGGATCCATGGCGGGCCAGTTTTGGCCGCAGGAAGTGCAATGAATGTTATACGGCGGGCTGCCCGGTGCCAATGCGCTTAAGGATGCACCTGCTGCAAAGGGCCGCCCCCTTGCCTGCTTTTACACCGCATGGGGCGCGGATGCCTGCCGTGCCAATGCCCCCGTTTTTGAGCGCTGCGCGCTTCGATGCCCCCGGCCGGCTCCGGCAGGGCCCGCGCCTTTTGAACTGCAAATTGCCCGGTGCAAGTCACATTGCCGCTCATATGATAGCCATTTCGTTCTTGCTCCAGATCCAATCCACGTTGTTCTGTACTTTCTTTTTTTCCTTGCCGTCGTAGAAATACAGATCACCGTCAGAGATATACAACAGTGTAGACTTATCGACACGGATATACTGCGTGATGTCGTCTCCGATACGGGTCGCCTCGCCCTTGGGGTCGATCATAGTCAGCTCACAACCGGAATCGTTTTTGTAATCGGTTTCGGCCAGGACCCATCCGTCATCGTAGATCGTGATGCCCATGTAGAGTACGTCCCTTGCCAGGCGGGTGCTGGTCCCCTTGGTATAAGAATACAGATCGCAGTAGGTCATGTCGTTGCTTTGATAGAATCCGCGCATATAATACATGGTGGAACCGTCTATGCCCATCACATCGCCGTCATCCGCAATGAGCGTGAAGTCGCCTACAACGCCGCCGTCGATGGTTGCTACAGACAAAGAGGCGTCGTTTTCGCCATAACAATCCAAATAGACTTCCTTATCCGTGAAGACGAGATAAGCATACCCATCGTCCCAGGCTTCGGCGTAGGCCTGCGCGGCACTGGCGGACATTTGGCAGCTTGTGCCGTCTGAAAGGATAATGTGATCCTCCGATCCGCTATCAACATCGAACAGATCAAGGACATCTTCCGCAGAGGATATATCTTCGATCGGGACCGTTTTCGGGATAAGATCCGTCGTGTTATAAACAAATGCATCCCCAGAATAATAGCGTCTGGTATCCAAAACATTTTCGGCGACCACCGTCAATGTTCCTTTGTCAAAGCAGTACAGGGTCTTGACCGGGTATTCGTTTTCTTTGCTCTTCAAAGTTTCACGCATTTCGATCCTGTTTTTGGCTTCATCCCATCTGTCCCAAGCGGCGTCGTATGCGTCATAATCAACAGTCTGGCCAGACGGGCGCTTATTGTAGCAAAGCCACATCCACTGCCATTCCTTTTCGGGGTCACCGCCACATTTCTGGATCTCTTTTAATGCAGCTTTTACTTCGTCCGTGACCAAAATATAGCCGTCTTCGTTGGCGGCGGAAGCAAATTTGTCAATAAAACTTTGGGTGGCCGCATGGATCTGCTCCGTATTATCGCCCCAATTTTTATTGACTGCATCCTCCATGGAGTAACACCACCATGTGCTCTCCCCATACCAATACAAGAGTTTGACGCAGGAAGTATAAAGTTCATCGAAATCGCTTTCAGACAGGTCGGTCCCATGCACCATATCATAGCTATACTTGGGGATGATGAAATCTTCATCGACAGGTTCGGTAACTCCGGCATCCGATTCCGCAAAGGGGTCTTCGACAAAATCATAAAGGTTCAGCGTGGCACCGTTTTCCGCAGTAAAATATGTCTTTTCATCCACAGTGTCCACGGTATCGACTTTTTCTCCAAGTTTCTCGGTTTCTTTGTCAAATCCGACCACATATAAAGAAGTTGTGGAATCGCCATCTTCTTTAGCATACAGGATATTGTCAAAATCCGTAACGCTTTCGACATAAGCGACATTGGAAGCAAATTTTATCTTATTGTCGACATCACTGCGTGACACGCCATACAGAGTATATCCGTCAGAATAATTCCCTGTAGTATATACGATACGATCCGACCCGTCCGAGCCGTGGATAAAGTAGGAGTTCACGTTCTTGGCGATCTGGGTCGTTTCTTTACCGTCAAAGCAAAACAGGGTCTCGGCGCCGTTTTGGTAAGCCACAGAGCCGTCATCAAAGAAACGGAACCCGAGTTCAACATTTGTTGCGATGATATCGATATATTTGTCGTTTTTACTGGAGTCCTTTTTCAGTTTGCCATACTCCGCCCGGCACAAGGAGCCGGTTTGGGAATCACTGTCGTACTTTGTATAGTAATAGATGTACTTCCCGTCAGGGCTGAATGCCACCAGATGATCCGTAATATCGTCATTTTTGCTCGATGCAATTTCAATGTCCTGATTTTTGTCGAGATCCGTGATCAGCTCGTATTTCCCATCCGAAAGGTAAACGTAGGCATTGTCCCTGCCGGAGCCGAAAGGAAGCACCTTGATCAAAACGGCAGCAACAATGGCCACAACGGCCACAACGGCGACGCCGATGGCCAGTTTACCGGCGATTTTTTTCCCGGACGGGGCAGAGCCGGTTTTCCGGATGCCGCCCGGTGCCACAGACGGCAGGGCAGATGCGGGGGCCGCCTTGGGCACGGGTTGGATCTCGGGCGCCACATAGGTTATTTTTTCACCACATATGCCACAGAATTTGCTGTCATCCGGCAATTGGTTACCACACTTGGGGCAAAACATTTTTTCTTCCTCCTTATCGTTTGCTGCCGATCCGCGATCCTTGCAGAGGTACGCACAAATCCAAAAACAATATAGCACAATCTTGTATGGATTTCCATATCCAACGCGCATTTTTTGGCTATTGCACGAATTTTGTCGGTGCGCTTTTGGGCCGGCAGGGAAATCCGCGCTTATGGAACGGGCAGAAGCCTTTGCCTGCCCCCGGTTGGGCCGGGGGCTGCCTTGCCTGCCCGGCGCACAAAAATTTGGCCGGCGCGCAAAGCGCCGGCCAGCCGTCTGTGCGGGGATGTTCAGCCCACCGCGGGGCCGGGGTCCGCGGCCCCGTCCCCGTCGATGACGGGGTCGGTGACGGGGTCGTCCGGCAACGGGTCCGCGGGCGGGGCCGTGCCGGCGTTGGGGTCGCCGGGGGAGAAAAAGGCCCGCAGCTCACTGCCGGAATACTGGTAAAACTCCAAAATGCCGCGGTCGGTGGCACCAAGGCTCTGCTCATAGCCGGGCAGCAGGGCGTTGGCCGCCATGAGCAGCTTGTCCGCCAGGCGGTTGTCGGTGCCCAGCCGCACCAACACCCGCCCCTGGTAGGTGAAGGAAAGCTCGCTCAGATCGGCGACCGAGAGCGCCGTCAGCCCGTCCATAAGGCCCTGCTCCGCAAGGCCGTCCAGCAGCTGCGCCATCGCGGCGTCCACCTCGGTGCTGTCCGGCGCAGGGGTCGCGGCCGGGTCGGCGACGTCAAACAGGGAGTTGTAGCTTTGCAGCTTCAAATACTGCCCCGGCACGGGCAGCGGCCCGGGCGGCAGCGTGGCCTGCAGTACGATGCCGTTTTCCGGCACCGTCTCACTGCTGCGCACGACCTTCAGCCGCTCGCTCAGGATCAGCCAGCCGTCTGCCTGCTGGAGCGCGAACCGCTCCACCACCGGCTGCAGCTTGACGACGACGGTGCCCGGCAGGGTGATGTGCACGGTAACTTCCTCAAGATACGGCAGCTGCGCGGCGAGCTGCTCGCTTTTGGCGCGGGCGGAAAAGCCGAGGAGGTTGTCCCCCATCTGCACGCCGAGCACATCCAGGATCTGCTGCTCGGTGTAAACGCCGGTGGCGGCGGGGGTAGTGCCGTCGAGGTTTTCAAGGCGTATCTCCCCCACCTTGAACAGCAGCCGCGCCGAGATGACGATGCCCAGCGCCAGCACCGCCACGACCAGCAGCGCGCCCAGCACGGCGCGCCGGCGGCGCCGGCGCGTCTGTTCGGCGGCGGTGACACGGCGCTGCGGCGGCGTCTGTCCGGCCGGCCGCCCCTGCCCCGCGCGCATGGGGGCGCCGTGCGGAGCCGGCGCGCCCCGCCGTGGGGAAAGGCCCGCGCCGCGGCGGGGAACGGGTTCCCTATCCATAGCGTGGGCCTCCTTTAAAAGGGCTTATTTTTTGACGAGTTCCAGCAGTTTTTCCGTGATCAGATCCAGGCTTTTGGGGTTGGAGAGCGTTTTGGCCCGCGCGCCCATTTCGGCAAGGCGGCCCGGCGCGGCGAGGAGCTCCTGCACGGCGGCGATGAGCGTTTCGCCGGTGAGGTCCTTCTCCTCAATGACGACGGCCGCGCCCGCGCGCTGCAGCTCCATCGCGTTGTGGTACTGGTGGTTTTCGGCAACGTTGGGGCTGGGGATGAGGATGGACGCGCGGCCCATCGCCTCGAGCTCCGCCAGCGTCAGCGCGCCGGAACGGGAGATGACAAGATCCGCCGCGGCGAGCAGTTCGGGCATATTGTCGATGTATTCCCGCACGACAAGGCTTTTGCCGGGGGCAAAGCCCTCTTTGGCTTGCAATTCCCTGAAAAGCGCCACGCCGCGGCTGCCGGTGGCGTGCAGGTGCAGGATGGGCTGGCGGGTCTTTTGCTCCCACCCGCACAGCGCGGCCACCACCTCGTTGATGCGGCGCGCGCCAAGGCTGCCGCCGAAGCTCAAGATCACGGTGCGTGCCCCGGCGCCGAGCCGGGCGCGGGCGGCGGCGCGGTCCTGCGCGAACAGTTCCGGGCGGACGGGGTTGCCGGTGACGACGGTCTTTTGCGGCGCGCCGAGTTTTTCGACCGCGGCGGCGCTGGCGGCAAAAACGATGTCGACATCCCTGGCCAGCAGCTTGTTGGTCACGCCGGGGAAGGCGTTCTGCTCATGGATGGCGGTGGGGATGCCGGCGCGGGCGGCGGCGCGCACCACCGGCCCGCTGACGTAGCCCCCGCAGCCAATGACAAGATCCGGCTGTACCGCCCGCAGCATCGCGCGGGCGCGCGGGGCCGAAAGCGCCAGATGCCACACCGCCACGGCGTTGCGGCCGATGTTTTGCAGCGTGAGTTTGCGCTGGAAGCCGTTGATCTCGATGTGGTGGAAGGCGTACCCCGCCTTGGTGACAAGGCCGTATTCCATCCCCTGTTTGCGGCCGGCAAAGTGGATCTCGGCCCCGGGGGCCGCCTTTTGCAGCGCCCCCGCGATGGCCAGCGCCGGGTTGATGTGCCCGGCGGTGCCGCCGGCGGCGATCAATACACGCATCGTATGCCCCCTGTGGGTATCATTGCGGCCGGGCCGCGGCCGGGCGGGGCGCCGCGGCCATCTGGCGGCGGTGGCGCTGCTCCTGCGCGTTGCCGGCCCGGGATATGCTCAACAGTATGCCCATCTGTGCGAGCAGCAGCAGCAGGCTGGTGCCCCCCGAGGAAAAGAACGGCAGGCTGATGCCGGTATTGGGGGTGGTGGCGGTGACGGTGCCGATGTGGAAAAACACCTGCCACGCGATCTGCGCCATCAGGCCGATGCCCAGCATGGTGCCGAAATAATCCGGCGATTTGAGCGCGATGAAGATGCCCTGCACGATGAGCGCCGCGAACAGCAGCATACACACCACAGCGCCGATAAAGCCAAGCTCCTCACACAGGACGGAGAAGATGAAATCGTTGACGGATTCGGGCAGGTATTGGTGCTTTTGGCGGCTGTTGCCGATGCCCAGCCCCATCAGCCCGCCGGAGGAGATGGCGTACACGCTTTGGCGGGTCTGGTAATCGAGGGTGGAGGCATCCGCGACGGTAAGCCCCCACGCGCCGCCCATGCGCTCGGTGCCGGTATCGCCGGAGTGGAGCAGCATATACACCGCCGCGATGGCGCCCGCCGGCACGATGACCGGCATCCACCGCAGCCCGCAGCCGCCGCACACCAGCATGGTGAACACGATCATCGCCATCAGGATGATGGCGGAGCGGTGCGGCTCCAGCAGCAGCAGGATGACAAAGGGGATGAGCGGCAGCGCCGGCCCGATGATGCCGTGGAACAGCGTTTTGCGCTTGGCGTAGTGGGCGTCGGTGTAGGTGGCGACGCCCAATATCGCGGAAAACTTGGCGATCTCCGACGGCTGGAAGCTCAGCGAGGAGAGCGGGCCGCCGTCCGCGCCGCCGCCGAAGGGGAACACCCAGCGGTAGTGGCCGTTTTGCGGAGGGCTGAACAGCGCCCAGACAAGGAAGATGATGGTCAGAAGGTACAGCGGCCAGTAGGCATACTGCAAGGCGCGGTAGTTGATGTTGGAGAGCAGCAGCATGAGCACGAAGCCGACCACCGCGATGATGGCCTGCGGGCGGATGTAGTGGTAGATGTCCTGCGTTTTGGCGTACCCGGTGGAATAGCTGGCCGAAAACAGCATGACCAAACCGTAGATGAGGACGATGCCCAGCGTGAGGACGAAGTTCCATGAGATGCGGCCCCGGTCGCCCTTGGGCAGCAGGAAATGGCGCACAAAGCGGAAGGTGTTGGCAAAAAAGGTGTCGTACAGCAGCTGCAGCACGCCGCCGAACGCGTGGCCGGTCTCCATTTTTTTTGCCCTCCTCCCTTTGCCGCCAGGCGCGGCGCGGATCAAACCATATAGACGTACATCACGCCCAGCGCGGCGCCGATGAGCGCCAGCAGGCTGAAGAACAGGTCGATCTTTGCCTCCCGCCAGCCGCGCATCTCAAAGGCGTGGTGGATGGGTGTCATTTTAAAGATGCGCCTGCCGTGGGTCAGCTTGAAATAGACGCGCTGGATGACGACGGTCATGGCGTCCCAGATATAGACGATGCCGAAGAACAGCACCAGCTCCGGCCGGCCGAGGATGAACGCCAGCCCGGCCACCAAACCGCCCAGGAACATACTGCCGGTATCGCCCATAAAGACCTTGGCGGGGTAAAAGTTCCACACCAGGAAGCTCGCGCAGCCCCCCGCCGCGGCGGTGGCCAGCACCGAGACGTTGTACTGCGCCAGCAGGCTGGCCGCCAAAAGGTAGCCGAGCATGGCCACGAAGGTCACGCAGGAGCAAAGGCCGTCGAGGCCATCGGTCAGGTTGACGGCGTTGATGAGGAAGATCAGCCCGAAAAACGCGATGGGATAGTAAAAATACCCAAGCTCCACCACGCCGAAGGCCGGCAGGTGCACGGCCGTGGCATCCAGCCCGAAACGGTGCAGCCCGACCAGGAACGCGCCCACCACGGCAAACTGCATGAGCAGCTTCTGCCACGCATACAGCCCCAGGTTGTGGTGCCGGATGACCTTGACGAAATCATCCAGGAACCCGATGAGGCCGGAACCCAGCGCCAGCAGCAGCGCCAAAAGGGTGAGCTGGATCTCCCGCACGGTCAAAAGATCCGGCGCGTAGGCGGAAAAGCCGGCCAGCACCAGCGCCGACGCGCCCACCACACCCAAAATGAAGCACAGCCCGCCCATGGTGGGGGTGCCTTTTTTCCGGCTGTGCCAGGTGGGGCCATCCTCCCGGATGGATTGGCCGAAATGCAGCCGGCGCAGCAGCGGCACCAGCACGCAGCCCGACGCCGCCGTGATGAAAAAGCCGGCCAGCGCCGCCGCGATCAACATCCGGGAAACGATCATCCCCATGCCGTCATTCCTCCAAAACAGTCATTGCGCGGCGGGATGCGCGGGCCACAGGCCCTCGATGGCTTTTTCAAGGCCCACGCCGCGGCTGGCTTTGAAAAGCAGCACATCGCCGGGGCAAAGGTGCTGCCGTAGATATCCTACCACGTCCGCGGCGGTTTGGCAATGCCAAGTTGGCGTGCCCTGCGCGGCGGCGGCCTCGGCCATCGCCGCGCTGCGCGGCCCGCAGGCCACCAGCAGCGCCACGCCGCTTTGGGCGGCCCACTCCCCCACCTGGCGGTGGGCGGCTTCTTCCAAAGCGCCCAGCTCCAGCATATCGCCCAGCACCGCGATGCGGCGCCCGGGGCGCGCGGCCAGCACGCCGAGCGCGGCGCGCATACTGTCGGGGCTGGCGTTGTAGCAGTCGTCGATGACGGTCACGCCGTCATGCGCCTCGATGCGCTGGCGGTGGCCGCCGGCGCTGAAATCGGCAAGGGCCGCGGCGGCGCGCACGGGGTCCAGCCCAAGGCGGGTGGCGGCGGCATAGGCGGCCAGCGCGTCCGCCACGGTGTGCAGGCCCACGGTGGGGATGCGCACCGGCAGGCGGCCGTATTTGGCGTCCACGAGGGTGAAGGCCGTGCCGGCCTCCGCTTCGCGCACATCGACGGCGTATACGTCCGCCGTGTCTTTGCCTTCGGCGCTGAACCACACCGTGCGCAGCCGCGCCGGCACGGCCGCGGTGGGCAGAAGGTCATCGTCGGCGTTCAAAACCAGCGGCGCGCCGTCCGGCAGGCCGTGGCAGATCTCCAACTTTGCTTTCAGTATATTCTCCCGGCTGCCGAGATTTTCCATGTGGGAAACGCCGATCTTTGTGATGATGCCGGCCGACGGGCGCGCCGCGCGCACCAGCCGCTCGATCTCGCCCGGATTGCTCATGCCCATCTCGACGACGGCATACTCGGTGGTGGGTTCCAGCCGGAACAGCGTTTTGGGCAGGCCGATCTCGTTGTTCTCGTTGCCAAGGGTCTTGAGGGTGTTGCCGAAGGCGGACAGCACCGCGTAGCAGAATTCCTTGGTGGTGGTCTTGCCGACGCTGCCGGTCACGCCCACCATCAGCGGGCTGAACAGCATACGGTAGTTGGCCGCCATGCGCACCATGGCCCGGTGGGAGCTTTCCACAACGACGGTCCGCTGCGCCGGCACCCCCTCGACAGCGTGGTTGGCCACGATGTACGCCGCGCCGTCACGGTACGCGGCGGCGGCATAGTCATGGCCGTCCACGCGTTGGCCGGCAAAGCACACGAACACACAGCCGGGGCGCACCTCGCGGCTGTCGGTGACGACGGCGGTGATGGGCTCCGGCCCGGCGAGCGCCAGGCCGGCCAGCAGTTCGTTGGCACGGATGGGTTGCATGGGGGTTCCTCCTTCTGCTTGCGGGGTGGCCGGGGGTCAGGGGGCGGTGCCGCCGGTGGTCACGGTGACGACGGTGCCCATCTCGGCCAGGGTATCGGGGGTATGGCTCTGGGTGGTGACGCGGGCGCTGCCGTCGCCGATGAGCTCGGCGTTGAGGCCGGCGGCCCTGAGCATCTGCACGGCAAAGGTGCCGGTCTTGCCGGTCACGTCCGGCACGGTGGTCTGCTCGCCGTGGTCGGTGTTGGCGTACAGGTAGACGGTGGAGCCGGCCGGCACCGACGTGCCCGCGTAGGGGTACTGGTAGGTGATGTCGCCCTGCTCCCCGATGACCTCGTGCCCAAGGCCCTGCACGTTGCAGGTGACCTGCGCGCGCGTCCATGTCTGGCCGACACAGTTTTTGACGGTGACGGTGCCGGTGGGCGCGTAGTCCGGGTCCTGCGCGATGCCCAGGTAGGGCGCGATCTCGCTGATGATGTTGCCCACGACCGGCGCCACGAGCGAGCTGGCGAAATCGTCGGAATACTGCGGGTCATCCAGAAGGACGAACACCTCGATCTCGGGGTCGTTGATGGGCAGCACGGCGGCAAAGCTGATGCCCTTGCGGTAGTCGCCGTCATAGGCGCGCTTGGAGCGGTTGAGCTGCTCGGCCGTGCCGGATTTGCCGCCGATGCGGTAGCCCGCCACATAGGCGTTGGAGCAGGAGTGGTAACCCTCGCCGGTGCCGTGGCCGACGTTGTCCTCCATCATGGCGCACATCTGGGCGCTGACTTCCTCCGAGATGACCTGGCGGCGGATGTTCACGCCGTTCTGCTGCACCACGTTGCCGCTCTGGTCGGTGACGGAATCGACCACATACGGTGTGACGAGATACCCCCCGTTGGTGACGGCCGCCACCGCGGTGGCCATCTGCATGGGGGTGATGCTCTCGTTCTGGCCGAAGGTAGCGGAGTAGAGGTTGGTTTTGGTCTCGGCCATCTGCTTGTCGGTATAGACGCTGGTCCAGCGCGTCTCGAACGGCAGGTCGATGCCGGTGGGCTCGGTAAAGCCGAAGGCCTGGATGTAATCGTAAAACACCACCGGGCTGATGAGCTGCCCCACCTGGATGAAGTACAGGTTGCAGCTGTGGTTGAGCGCGCCGGCCAGATCCAGCGTGCCGTGGCGCGCGCCGCGGGCGCAGTTGTAATCGGCCTCGTAGCGGGTGCCGGCGTTGACGACGAAGGAGCCGTTGCAGGTAAAGTTCTGCGCCGGGGTCATCAGGCCGGAATCCAGCGCCGCCGAGGCGGTGATGAGCTTGAACACCGAGCCGGGCATATACAATTCGGTCAGGGTCTTATTTTTCCACTGCGCCTCGCGCATCATGCCCTGTACGGCGGAAAATTCGTCGCTGTCGATCTGCCCGTCGGCAACATAATCCTCCACTTCCCTTTCGCCAAGGCGGGTGCGCAGCGTCTCGGTGGTGGCGCCGTCCAAAAGGCCGGTCTCCAGGATGGCCGCCTGTTCGGGGTCGGCGATGGCGTAGGGGTCGTTGGGGTCGAACTGGCCGACTGTCGCCATGCCGTAGATGGCCCCTGTGTTGACATCCATCACGATGCCGCAGGCGCGGCTTTTGATGTTGAAATCCTCCACCGCGCGGGCCAGATAATTTTCCAGCACCGTCTGCACCGTCTCGTCGATGGTCAGGTGCAGGTCATACCCGTCGATGGCGGGGTGCACGGTGCCGGCGCTGTCGTCCAGCTCATAGCCCTGCAGGCTGCGGGTGCTGACGCTGCGCCCCGGCGTGCCGGCCAGCTGCTCGTTGTAGGAGCGTTCCAGCCCGTACATACCGTTGCCGTCGGCGTCGCAGAAGCCCAGCACCGAAGCGAGGAAACTCCCGTAGGGGTAGCTGCGCACCGAGTTCTGCTCCCGGTACAGGGTCAGCACCCGGCCGCCGGGCAGCGGCTGGCCGTCCTCGTCTTCAAGGACGTTGCCGTCGGCGTCGCGCTGGGGCACGCGCAGGGTAGAGGCGTATTCCGTCACGGCCTCGACGGTGGGCATATCCAGGCCGCGCGCCAGCACACGGTACTGTCGGTCGCTCTCGGAAAGGGCGGCCAGGATGCTTTCGGCCGTGGTGCCATCGCCTATGAGCTCGGCGATCCTTTCGCTCGCCTCGGGCAGGTAGGCCCGCCCTTCCTCGGTGATGGCGCTGGGGTTGGCGACAAGGTCCCACACAACGTTGCTCTTGGCCAGCAGCTGGCCGGTGGCACCGTAGATGGAACCGCGCGTGGCGGGCAGGACTTCGTCCGAAAGCTGCTGCTGCGCGGCGCCGGCGCGGTAGTTGCCGCTGTCCCGCAACTGCAAAACGTACAGCTGGTAGGTGAGCAGCCCGAAGCCGAAAATCAAAAAGGCCGCCACCAAAGCGAAGGTGCGCACGCGCAGGCCGTTGGTGGCAGAGTGATGCTCGTTCGGTTCATAGGGGGTGTTCATCGGCATCGGTTCCTTTTATCGGTTCTCCGTTGGTTTTACCGTCCGCGCCGCAAAGCGCCGCAAGGTGAAAACGCGCCCGCCAAAGCCGGTGGCTTTGCCGGGCCGCGGAAGGGGCGTCACGGGTCAAGCTGGGCGAGCAGGCTCAAGGCCCCGCCGGAAAAGTACTGCCAGATCTGTTCCAGCCCTGTGCCGGCGCGTTCGACCACGCTCTGCTCATGCAGCTTGATGTAGGTGACCTGGCTCGCATCGGCACGCACAAGGCCCAGCCGCCCCTCGGCGATCTGCTGCACGTTGGTGCTGCTGGTGATGTTGCCCATGGTATCGGAAAGATAGTCATAGGTGCTCTGGGCGTTGGTCAGTTCCCGGTTGGTCTTTTCGATCTGGCCGGAAAGGCGGGTGACCTGCGCCTGGCTGTACACCACCGCCACGATCATGACCAGCGCGAGCGCGCCCACGCACGCCCAAAGAAGGCGCCGGGCAAGGCGCTGCGCGCGGCGCAGCCCGTAGCGCCCGCCCCGCACGACACGGACGGGCGGCACAGCGGGGGCCGCGGGGCGCGCGGCCGGCTGTGCGGCATAGGCTTGGGCGGCATAAGGCATGGGGGCATCTCCTTTACGGTATTCCGGCGCGGCGCAGGATATGCGGCCGGCGGGTCAAAGTTTTTGCAGAACGCGCAGCTTGGCGCTGCGGCTGCGGCGGTTGGCGGCCTGTTCGCCGGCCGTCGCCACAAGGGGCTTGCGGGTGATGAGCTGCGCCTTCGGCCTGCCGCCGCACACGCAGACCGGCAGCTCCGGCGGGCAGGTGCAGCCGGTGGCCCAGCGGCGGAACTTGTTTTTGACGAGCCGGTCCTCAAGGCTGTGGAAGGTGATGACGCACAGCCGGCCGCCGGGGGCAAGGGCGGCAAAGATCGCTTCCAGCCCCTCGTTGAGGGCGTCCATCTCGCCGTTGACGGCGATGCGGATGGCCTGGAAGGTGCGCCGGGCGGGGTTTTTATGCTTGCGGCGCTCGGCCGGGGGCAGCGCGCTTGCCACCAGCTGCGCCAGCTGCCCGGTGGTGGCGATGAGTTCCCGCTCCCGCGCGGCGGCCAGCCGGCCGGCGATGGCCCAGGCGTGGGGCTCCTCGCCGTATTCGCGCAGGATGCGGGCCAGCTCCTCCCGTGGGAGGGTGTTGACAAGGTCGGCGGCGGTGGGGCCCGCCTGGCTCATGCGCATATCGAGCGGGGCGTCGTTCAGGTAGGAGAAGCCGCGGGCGGCATCGTCCAGCTGGTGGCTGGAAACGCCGAGATCCAGCAGCGCGCCGTTGAGCGCCGGCACGCCCAGCGCCGCCAGCACGGCGGCGGTATCACGGAAATTGGCCTGAACCACCCGGGCGGGCAGCCCCTTGAGCCTTGCGGTGGCGGCTGCCACCGCATCCGGGTCCTGATCCAAAGCGATCAGCCGCCCGGTGGTCAGGCGCGTTGCGATGCAATAACTGTGGCCGGCGCCGCCGGCGGTGCCATCCAGGTAGATCCCCGCCGGGTCGATGGCAAGCCCGGCCATGCATTCGTTGAGCAAAACGGGGGTATGGCTGAATTCCATCTTGCGGGGCGGCCTCCTCTTTGCGGCGGTGGGGGCGTCTTTAGAAATCCAGCGCCTCCATGAGGGAGGTGAAGTCGGCATCTGTCCCGGCCTGGCTGGCGTTCCACGCGGCGGTGTTCCAGAGCTCGGCAAAATGGCGGCGGCCGATGATGCTCACATCGTGGTCAAGGTGGGCGTATTCCCGCAGGCGGGCGGGCAGCTGGATGCGGCCCTGCCGATCCGGCGTGACCTCCGCCGCGCTGCTGAAAAAGGCGCGGGCGGCGGCGCGGCTGCGCACGATGCCCTTTTCCTCGATGCGCTCGGCCAGCTTTTCAAATTCCTCCCTGGGGAAGGCCGCGAGGGTCTGGTCCAGCCAGCGGGTGACGTAGAAGGTATCGCCCATCTCGTCCCGGTATTTGGCGGGGAAGTTGAGGCGGCCCTTGTCGTCCACGGCATAATCGTATTGCCCGACCAGCATGACGGCCCCCCTTCCCTGCGCAGTATACAAATCGTTGAAAATCCGGTGGAAAGTGTTTAAAACTACCCACTTTGATCCATTTCAGGGGGTATATTACCCATTTCTCCCCACCCGGCAGTATTATATTACCAGACTTGCCCAAAAAAAGCAAGCCCGCAAAGGCCGTTTGGGGGCCTTTGCGGGCAAAAAAAATTGTGAAATTTTGTCGTTTTCCCTCCCCCGCGCGCAGCGGCGCAGGGCGAAAACGGCGGGGTCAGCGCGCGGCGGGCTTGTGCGGGGCGGCAGGGCTGCCGGTGGCCTTGCGCAGGTTGAGGCGGGTGCTCTTGATGCCGGAGATGCTGCGGTTGAGCGTCTCCTCCGATTTTTTGAGGACCTCCTCACAGTAGCCGGTGGCGCCGCGCATCAGCTCGTCGGCCTGCGCCTTGGCGGAGGAGACGAGCTCCGCCGCGTACTTTTTGGCGCGCTTGACGACCTCCTGCTCACTGACCAGCGTGCGGGCGCGCTCCTCGGCCTTTTTGATGATGTTGTCGGCGCTTTGCTGTGCGTCGGCCAGGATCTCGTTCTTGTCATTGACGATCTTTTTGGAGTCCCGTATCTCATCGGGCAGGTTGTTGCGCACCTCGTCGATGATGTCGCGCACGCGGTCGACATCTACCACCCGGCGGGACGCGGCAAAGGGCACGGCGGTGCCCTGCTCCAGCGTTTCCTCCATCAGATCCAGCAGTTGATCCACATTCATGGCCGTTTTTCCTCCTGAGATAGGTTGGGCATCGCGTCGTCACGGTGCGCACAGCTCATAGCGGGTGACGAGTATCTTGCCGTATCGGTATTGCTTTTTCATGTACAGCGGCCCCGCCCCGGCGGGGAGCAGCGCCGTGCCCTCGCTCTCGGCCAGGACCACGGCCCCCGGCGCCAGCAGTGCCGGCAGTGCCGGCAGCACGGTTCCGAGCGTGCCGTGGCCGAAGGGCGGGTCCAGCAGCACAAGGTCATAGGGGCCCGCGGCGCTTTGCAAAAACGCGGAAGCGTCCTTTACCGTGACGCGGGCGCGCGCCGCCACGCCGGCGGCGCGGCAGTTTTGCCGCACGACCTCCGCCGCCTGGCGGGACACATCGACAAAATCGGCAAAGGCCGCCCCGCGGGACAAAGCCTCGATGCCCAGCTGGCCGCTGCCGGCGAACAGATCCAGCACGCGGGCGCCCGGCACAAGGAACTGCACGCTGGAAAACATGGCCTCCTTGACGCGGGCGATGGTGGGGCGGGTGATCTCCTCCCCCGGCAGGGCGGCGAGCGGCGTGCCGTGCGCCGTGCCGGCGATGACGCGCATCGCGTTCCCCTCCCCTGCCTGCTGATACCCCTATTATGCGTTGTTTTTCCGCCGTTGTCAAGGGGGCGGCGCGCACACGCGCGACAGCGGCGCGGAGACGGAAAGCGGCGCGGAGACGGAAAACGTAGGGCGGGGTCTCCCGACCCCGCCGTAAGTGGAGTTACCCTTTTGCGGCGGCCTGAGGACAGGCCGTCCTACGCCGCCGTCTATAGCACGCATTGTGCGCCATAAGCGGTGGATGTGGGCCGTATTACGCGGCCCCGAGACTGTCAAAAAGTGCCAAATACTTTTTGGGGCGCTTACAGGGGACGGCCTCCGGACGTCCCGTGAACTTTCCGTCGTTGCAATGTTCACGGGGCGTCGGGGACGCCGAGGGGCAGCGCGGTGTTTCGGAGCGCAACTGTCCGAAGGGCGGCTCTTGGCGCGGAGATCGCCGCCCCCTGCAGTTTACCTTGGGATCGCAGTTGTTTTTTGACACGCTGCGGGCTACATCAGCACGACCGGCAAAGGCTCATCGTTTGCCGGGGTTCAGGCATTGTCGGCAAAGTTGCCGGTGTAAAGGGTGTAGTATCTGCCCTTTTGCTCGATGAGCTCGTCGTGGGTGCCGCGCTCGATGATGCGGCCCTGCTCCAGCACCAGGATGCAGTCCGCATTGCGCACGGTGGACAGGCGGTGTGCGATGACAAAGGTTGTGCGGCCGTACATCAGCCCGTCCATGCCCTGCTGGACCAGCTGCTCGGTGCGGGTGTCGATGGAGGAGGTGGCCTCATCGAGGATGAGCACCGGCGGGTCGGCCACGGCGGCGCGGGCGATGGCCAGCAGCTGGCGCTGGCCCTGGCTGAGGTTGGCGCCGTCGCCGGTGAGCATGGTATCGTACCCCAGCGGCAGGCGGCGGATGAAGCCGTCGGCGTTGGCCAGGCGGGCCGCGGCCTTGCACTCGGCGTCGGTGGCATCGAGGCGGCCGTAGCGGATGTTTTCCATCACGGTGCCGGTAAAGAGGTGCGTGTCCTGCAGGACGATGCCCAGCGAGGCGCGCAGCGCGCTCTTTTTGATATCCTTGATATCCAGCCCGTCATAGGTGATGCTGCCTTCCTGGATATCGTAGAAGCGGTTGATGAGGTTGGTGATGGTGGTCTTGCCGGCGCCGGTGGAGCCGACAAAGGCGATCTTCTGCCCCGGGCGGCCGTAGAGGTTAATATCGTGCAGGACGATCTTCTTTGGGTCATAGCCGAAATCGACGTGGGCAAAGCGGATATCGCCCTTCATGGGCAGGATGGCGGGCTTGCCGGGGCCGGCGGCGGTCTTCCACGCCCAGAGGTTGGTGCGCTCGCCCGTTTCGGCCATGGTCTCGTAGTTGTCGACGTTGACAAGGGTGGCGGTGCCGGTATCGGGCTCGGGTTCCTCGTCCAGCAGGGCGAAGACGCGCTGCGCGCCGGCCAGCGCCATGACGATGGCGTTGAACTGCATCGACACCTGGTTGATGGGCATATTGAAGCTGCGGTTGAAGGTCAAAAAGCTGGCGAGCCGGCCAAGGGTGAGCCCGGCGATGCCGGTGGCGTTGTTCAGGGCCAGGGCGCCGCCGATCATGGCGCACAGCACATAGGACAGGTTGCCGATCTGCTGGTTGCAGGGCCCGCCGACGTTGGCGTAGGTGTTGGCGGCGTTGGCGCTGTGGAACAAAGCGTCGTTGAGGGTATCGAAGCGCTCGATGGCCTCCTTCTCATGGCAGAACACCTTGACAACCTTCTGCCCGGTCATCATCTCCTCGATATAGCCGTTGAGGGCGCCAAGATCCCGCTGCTGGGAGATGAAGTACCGTCCCGAATTGCCGGTGAGGTATTTGGTGACGAACAGCATCACGCACACCATCACCAGCGTGACGCCGGTCAGCGGCAGGCTGAGGGCCACCATCGAGGCAAAGACGCTGACGATGGTGATGACACTGTTGACCATCTGCGGCACCGACTGGCTGACCAGCTGGCGCAGGGTGTCGATATCGTTGGTGTAGATGGACATGATGTCGCCGTGGGTGTGGGTGTCAAAGTAGCGGATGGGCAGCGTCTGCATATGGGCGAACATCTCGTCCCGCAGGTTTTTGAGCATGCCCTGGCTGATGATGGCCATCACGCGGTTTTGGGCAAAGGCGGCCGCCGCGCCCAGCGCGTAGAAGCAGGCCACCCGCCCGATGGCCGCGGCAAGGCCGGAGAAATCGTTGCTGCGGGCCGCGAGCAGCGGGGTGATGTAGCCGTCGATGAGGGTCTGCATGAACAGCGTGCCCTGCACGTTGCACAAAACGCTGACGACGATGCACCCCATGGCAAAAAACCACGGCCATTTATAGTATTTGAACATATACCCCATGATGCGCCCGAACACCTTGCCGGGGTTTTCGATCTTGGGGCGCGGGCCGCGCATACGGCGCGGGCCGGGGCCGTTGACGACCTTTGCGTTTTCCTGTGCCATCAGTGCTCGCCCCCTTTCTCGTCAAAATCGCCGCTGCCCTGGGTCTGGCTGTTGTACACTTCCTGGTAGATGGGGTTGTTCTCCAGCAGGTCGGCCGGGGTACCGTAGCCGGAGATCTTGCCGTTGTCGAGCACGAGCACATGGTCGGCGTGTTCGACGCTCGAGATGCGCTGCGCGATGATGAACACCGTGGTGCCGGGGATCTTTTCGGCAAAGGCGGCGCGGATCTTTGCGTCGGTGGCGGTATCCACCGCGGAGGTGGAATCGTCCAGGATCAGGATCTTGGGCTTTTTGAGCAGGGCGCGGGCGATGCACAGGCGCTGCTTCTGCCCGCCGGACACGTTGGTGCCGCCCTGCTCGATGTGGGTGTCGTAGCCGTCGGGCATACGCTCGATGAACTCATCGGCGCAGGCCTGGCGGCAGGCCTCGCGCAGATCCTCGTCGGTGGCGTCCTTGTTGCCCCAGCGCAGGTTCTCGGCGATGGTGCCGCTGAACAGCTCGTTCTTTTGCAGCACCATCGCCACGGCGTTGCGCAGCGTTTCAAGGTCATAGTCGCGCACGTCGATGCCGCCCACCGAGACCGTGCCCTGCGTGACGTCGTAAAGGCGCGGCAGCAGCTGCACAAGGCTCGATTTGGCGCTGCCGGTGCCGCCGATGATGCCCACCGTCTCGCCCGAGCGGATGTTGAGGTCGATATCGCTCAGAACATCGGCGCCGTCGGCCTTGTAGCGGAAATGGACGTGCTCGAACCGCACGGCGCCGTTGGGCACCTGCATGACGGGGTCAGGCCCGTTGGTGAGGGAGGACTTTTCGTCCAGCACCTCGGCCACGCGGTGCATCGACGCCGAGGACATGGTGACCATGACGAAGATCATGGAGACCATCATCAGGCTGGTGAGGATGTTCATGCAGTAGGTGAGCATACTCATCAGGTTGCCGGTGGTAAAGGTGGTGTTGCCGGAGGCCACGATCATCCTTGCGCCCAGCCAGCTGATGAGCAGGATACAGGTGTACACCGTGCCCTGCATGATGGGGGCGTTCCAGTTGATGATCTTTTCGGCGCGCAGCAAAAGGTCCCGCACGGTGCCGCTGGCCTTTGAGAATTTCTGGCTCTCGTAGTCCTCGCGCACATATGCCTTGACGACGCGGATGGCCGAGACGTTTTCCTGCACGCTCTCGTTGAGGTCGTCATATTTGCGGAACGCCTGCTGGAAGTAGCGGGTCACGCGCGGGATGAGCAGGCCCAGGCATACGGCCAGGAACACCACCGCCACCAGATAGATGGACGCCAGCCGCGCGTTGATGGTAAAGGCCATGAACATGGCCACCAGCATACTTGTCGGCGCGCGCACGAACATGCGCAGCATCATCTGGTAGGCGTTCTGGATGTTGGTCACGTCGGTGGTCATGCGGGTGACAAGGCCGGCGGTGGAGTATTTGTCGATGTTCGCAAAGCTGAAGGTCTGGATGTTGCGGTACATCGCCCGGCGCAGGTTGCGCGCGTACCCGGTGGACGCGCGGGAGCCGAACACCCCGCCCAGCACGCCAAAGACGAGCCCCACCACGGCGGCGATGACCATGTACCCGCCGATGCGGTAAATGTGCGCCATGTTGCCGGCGTAGACGCCGTCGTCGATGATGGAGGCCATCAGCTTGGGGATGATCATCTCCATGATGACCTCGCCCACCATGCAGATGGGGGTGAGCAGCGAGATGAGGCGGAAGCCCTTCGTCTCGCGGTACAGTGTTTTGAGCATGGGGAAAACACATCTTCCTTTCAAAACAAAATTGGCCGCCGCGGCCTCAGGCCCCGGCGTGTGCGCTTTTGGCCAGCGCGTTGGCGTTTTGCACAAGGCAGACGAGCGCGGTTTGCAGCTGCGCAAGCTCCGCGGGGCCCAGACCGGCGCACAGCGCCGCCTCGAACCCCTCGATGCAGCGGGCCAGCTGCGCCGCGCAGGCCCAGCCCTTTTCGGTCAGGGCAAGGCTTTTGAGGCGGGCGTCCCGTTCCACGGGGGTGCGGGTGATAAAGCCGTCCTGCTCCATCGCCTTGAGCAGCGCCGTGACGCTGGAGCGCCGGATGTGGAACCGCTCCTCGATATCACGCTGGTAGACCGGCGTGCTTTCGCGGTTGCAGCGGGCGATGCAGCCCAGCACCATGCCGCGCGCGCCGGTCAGCTCGGGGCTGACGCGGGCCGCGATGGCGGCGTCCAGCGCGCGGCGGACGGCATGGGAGGCGCAGTGGATGTCGGCGCCGAGATGCCCCTGCCGGGCGGCGCCGTTTTCAGGCTCTGACGTTGCGTTCACCTCCCGCAAATTGTCAGGATGCGAATTGTTAGGGGCAAAACCTTTTACAGTATAGTGGCCCCGCCTGCAAATGTCAAGCGGGGCGCGGGGCGCGTTTATGAACGATCGGTAAATTTTGGTATGGGGCCTATTCGGGGGCTTTCATGCTCTCCACCATGGATATGCGCTTGAGTTTGCGCCCCATGAACAGGTTGACCGCAAGGCTGAACAGCATCGTCAGCGCAAAGGCGTACACAAAGCTCATGGGCGCGATGTCGCGGCCGAACATGACGGCGTCGACCTCGACGGTGTAGATGACGAATTTGTGCAGCGCGATGCCGCCCAGCAGCCCCAGCAGCGCGCCGATGACGGTGAGCACGACGCTTTCGCGGTTGACGTAGGCGGAGACCTCGCGGTCATAGAAGCCCAGCACCTTGATGGTGGCGATCTCCTTGACGCGCTCGGCGATGTTGATGTTGGTAAGGTTGTACAGCACCACAAAGGCGAGGCTGGCGGCGCAGACGATGATGAGCACGACGACGGCGTTGATGGAGCGCAGCATATTGAGCACGGCGTCCATCTGGTCGGTGGTGAAGTTGACGGCGCCGACGCCCTCCATCTTAAGCAGCGCGGCCGAGACGGCGGCGCGCCCGGCGGGGGAATCGTCGGAAAGCAGGCTCAAAACGGTGTTGTATTCCGGCGCGGCGCCAAAGCCCTTTTCATACGCCGCGGCGCCGATGTAGGCGTAGTTCATGACATAATGCTCGCACACGCCGCTCACGCGGAAGGCCGTGCGGGCGCCCGCGCCGTTTTCAAGGGTGACGGTGTCCCCCGCCCCGACGCCGAGCGTGGCGGCGAGCTTTTCGGTGAGGACGACGCCGTCCTCCGCAAGGGGGGTGGGGCGGCGGCTGACGCGCTCGTGCAGGTCGGCGAAATCGGCGAAGGCGGCGGCGTGCTGCGGCGTCATCAGGTAGACCTCGGCGTAGCTGCCGTCCGGCATCTGCTGCTTGACCAGCTCGGTGGAGGCGGCCAGGCTGCCGGCGAAGGCGGCGTCGCCGAACAGATAGTCATGCACGGGGCCGGCCTGCGTCTTTTCGGCGTCCGTCACGCCGGTGAGCAGGTCATAGCGGTAGATCTGGCCGTACTGTTTGAGCGCGATGCCGTTGAGAGAATCCGAGATGCCGAACCCGGTGACCAGCAGCGCCGTACACCCCGCCACGCCGATGACCGTCATCCAGAAGCGCTTTTTGTAGCGCAGCAGGTTGCGGCAGGTCACCTTATAAGTAAAGGGCAGCCGCCGCCACAGGAAGGTGATGTGTTCCAGCAGGATGCGTTTGCCCGCCTTGGGCGCGCGCGGGCGCATGAGGGCGGCGGGCGTCTCCCGCAAGGTGACGCGGCAGGCCGAGAGCGTGGCCACGAGCGCGCAGCCGATCAGCAGCCCGCCGGCCGCCAGCGCGTAGTTGGCGCGCCACGGGGTGGAGATGCCGGGCATATAGTACATCATCTCGTAGGCGTACCAGATGACCGACGGGAACACCGCGAACCCCAGCGCCAGCCCGGCCAGCGCGCCCAGCACCGCGGCGGTAAGGGCGTATAGGACGTATTTTTTCATGATGGTGCGGCGGGCGTAACCCATCGCCTTCATGGTGCCGATCTGCAGGCGCTCCTCCTCGACCATACGGGTCATGGTGGTGGAGACGACGAGCGCCGCCACCAGGAAGAAAAAGATGGGGAACACCCGCGCGATGGCCTCGACCTTGGAGACGTTGCCCTTGAAGGAATTGAAGCTGGTGTTGGCGGCGCGGTCCTGGATGTACCATTCCGGCGCCTCCAGCGCGGCAAGGTCGGCCTCGGCGTCCTCCAGCTCCTGCCGGGCGTCGGCCAGCTCCGCCTCGGCGTCGGCGCGCTCCTGCTCATACTCGGCCTCGCCGTCGGCCAGCTCGGCCCGGCCGTCCAGGATCTCCTGCCAGGCGTCGGCCAGTTCGGCGCGGCCCTCGGCCAGCTGCTTTTCGCCGTCGGCCAGCTGGCGCTCACTGGCGGCCAGGGCGGCCCACCCGTCGGCCAGCTGGGCGCCGCCCTCGGCCAGCGCCGCCTCGCCGGCGGCCAGCTCCGCCTCGCCGGAAAGCAGCTGGCGGCGGGCATCGACGAGCTCCCGCACGCCGCCGGCCAGCTGTTGCAGCTGTTCCTGCTGTTCCGGGGTCGATTGCTGGCGCAGCGCCTCCTCCAAAGCCTCGAGCAGCTGGCGGTATTCCTCCGGCAGCTGGTCGGCGGGCAGGCCCCGCAGGGCCTCCAGCAGCGTTTGCAGCTCCGCCAGCAGTTCCTCGTCGCTCAGCGCCAGCAGGCGCTCCAGCTCGCCGCGCAGCCATGCTGCCGCGGCGTCCGTGCCCACATCGGGCAGCGTTTCCGGCAGGTCGGGCAAGGTTTCCGGCAGATCCGGCAGCGTCTCCGGCAGGTCGGGCAGGGGTGCCTCCCCGGGCGGCAGCGGAGGCTGGCCCAGGGCGGCACCGCCGCCGGGCAGGCTGTCCAGCAGCTGTTGCAGCAGCGCGCGCACCTGCGCGGCGGTATCGGGCGTGAGCGGCACCTCCGGCAGCTGCTCCAAAAGCAGGCGCGTCAGCTCGGCGGGATCCTCGGGGAGTTGTCCGGCAGGCAGGGCGGCCAGCGCATCGATGGCCTGCGAAAGCTGTTCGGGCGTTACCGCAAGCCCCTGTTCGGCCAGCGCGGCGGCCAGCGCCGCCACCCCGGCCGTGTATTGGGCGCGGCCGTTTTCCAGTTCCGCGCGGCCGGCGGCCATCTGTGCCACGCCGTCGTCGTATTCGCCCTGGCGGCGCTGCAATTCGGCGCGGCCGCTCTCCAGCTGCGCGCGGCCGTCCCGGGCCGCCTGCTCATTTTCGCGCAGGGCGGCCAAGCCGTCGGCGTACTGTGCCTCGCCGTCGGCCAGCTTGCGGCGCGCGTCGTCCAGTTTGGCTTCCGCCTCGGCAAAGGCGTCGTCCGCCTCGGCTTTGGCGTCGTTGTATTCCGCCCAGCCGTCGTCCAGCTCTTTGCGCGCGTCGGCCACGATGCCGTCCCGCCGGGCCTGGCAGCGCGCGCCCTCGATGCCTTCCAGCCGCTCCACGGCCGCGTCCACGAGCGTTTGGTACGCCTCCTCCAGGCTGGGCAGCGCCCGCGCGCCGTCCACCGCGAGGTAGATCTCGGTATACGCCTCATAGCTGAATTCCGACGCCGGGACGTAAAACAGCAGCGCCACGCTGCCGTCGCCGACCGAGGCGGCCTCCCGCTCGATGGAAAAATACGCGCCGCTGCGCACGAGCCCCACCGCCGTGAAGGTGCTGCCGGGCAAAGAATCCGACAAATCGCCGTTTTCGGGGCTGACGGTGAAACTTTCCCCCAGCGCAAAGCTGCCGCCGATGCGGCCAAGGACGCCCGCGTCGACGACGCACTCCCCGGGGGCTTCGGGCCAGCGCCCCTCCACAAGGGTCAGGCGGTTGAGCGCGGCCTCGCCTTCCGGCGGCAGGCTTTGCGCGCGGGCGACAAGGGTATCCTCCCCCCGCTGCACGAGCAGGTCGAGCGAATAGCCCGGCTGCACCGCCGCGATGCCCTCGACGGCCGCCAGCGCGGCGGCATCGTCCCCGGTCAGGCCCAGGGTGGAGACGAGGCGGATATCATACAGATTGGCAGCATCCAGATACCGCTCCATCGAATCCTTCATGTCCGGCGTGGTGCTCATCAGCCCCGCAAGGAAGCCGACGCCCAGCGCCACGATGGAAAAGATGGCGATAAAGCGGCTTTTTGTACTGCGGAAGGTCCGCAGGATGTTTTTCTGGTAGCTGTCCGGCATGGCTTACCATTCGATCCTTTCCACGGGGGTGGGGTCGGGGTTTTGCTTTGTTTCCACCACCTGGCCGCTGTTGATGCGGATCACGCGGTCGGCCATGGCGGCCAGCGCGCTGTTGTGGGTGATGACGATGACGGTGCGGCCCTTCTGGCGGCAGGTGGCCTGCAAAAGCGCCAGCACCTGCTTGCCGGTCTTGTAGTCCAGCGCGCCGGTGGGCTCGTCACACAAAAGGATCTTGGGGTTTTTGGCCAGCGCCCGCGCGATGGAGACGCGCTGCTGTTCCCCGCCCGAGAGCTGCGCCGGGAAGTTGTTTTTGCGGTGCGCAAGGCCGACCTCCGCAAGCACCTCGTCGGCATCGAGCGGGGCCTTGCAGATCTGGCTGGCCAGCTCGACATTCTCGCGCGCGGTGAGGTTTTGCACAAGGTTGTAAAACTGGAACACGAACCCCACGTCGTACCGGCGGTACTGCGTCAGGCGTTTTTGGTCAAAGCCGCTCACGGCCTCGCCGTCCAGCAGAATGGTGCCCTCGTCGCAGGTGTCCATGCCGCCCAGCATATTGAGCACCGTCGTCTTCCCCGCGCCGGACGGCCCGAGGATGATACAGAACTCGCCTTTTTCGATGGTAAAGCTGACATGGTCCGCCGCGGCGATGCGGGTATCGCCCATCTGGTAGTATTTGCACACCCCGTCAAAGGTGACAAAGCCTGTGTCCGGCATCGCTTGCACTCCCCGTTGTGCGGCGCATACTGCGCCAGTGTAGATAAGGATTACAGTATACCATAAATTTTGCGTTTTTGATAACCTTTTGTGAAGTTTTTGCACGCCGCGCGTTTTTGTGCCGCCCTGCGCGCAAAAAGCATTGACCGGGCGCGTTTTGCCCCGTATAATTGATAAAGGAAAGAAAAGCCCCCGTTTTTGGGGCCGCCATTGGGGAGGAGGGCACGCCATGTCCTTGTTCAGTATGAAGTTCCGCCTTTCGGCCGCCCGCAGCGACGCCCGGCGCGACGCCGGCCTTGTCCCGCCCGCCGGGGTGACGGTCTGCCGGGACATCCCCTACCTGCCGCACGCCGGCCGGTGGGGCCTGCTGGACGTATACTGGGCCGCGGCGCCCCGAAAGCCGCTGCCGGTGATCGTGAGCGTGCACGGCGGCGGGTATGTGTACGGCTCCAAGGAAGTGTACCAGTATTACTGCATGAGCCTGGCCGCGCAGGGGTTTGCCGTCATCAACTTCAACTACCGCCTGGCGCCCGGGGCCAGGTTCCCCGTCCAGCTGCGGGAGCTCAACCTGGTGCTGGGGTGGATGGTGCAGGCGCGCGGCCTGTTCCCCTTTGACACGGGCAACGTGTTCCTGGTGGGGGATTCGGCCGGGGCGCAGATGGCCAGCCACTACGCGGCGCTGTACGCCAACGCGGATTTTGCCGCGCTGTACCCTTTCAAGATGGCCGAGGGGTACACCCTGCGGGCCGTCGCGCTCAACTGCGGTATGTATGACCTGGCCGCCGCGGCCCTGGGCCCGAGCCTTGGCAGCCGCGCCGACCTGTATGACGATTACATCGGCAAAGACCGCCGCAGCCGCCCGGAGCTGCTGCGTATGCTGGACGTGGCCGGGCACATCGGCGCCAACTACCCGCCCGCCTTTGTGATGACGGCGTATTATGACTTTTTGCGCGCGGAGGCCGAGCCGATGGTCCGGCTGCTGCGCAGCCGCGGCGCGCAGGCGGAATACCACCTTTACGGCGAGGCGGGCCAGACGTACATGGGCCATGTGTTCCACTGCAATATGCGCCTGCCGCAGGCCGCGCGCTGCAACGCGGAGGAATGCGCGTTTTTCCGCCGCCATATCGTGCCGCAGGGCGCGCAGGGGTAAAAAAGGGCGGGCCGCGCCCTTGCCAAAACGGCGGCCGTTTGCTATGATAAGGGTACCATCCCCCGTTTGAAAGGAGCGACTACGATGCGTGGTATCTACACCCCCGTGACCGATATCCGCCGCAAGGTATTCACCGAAGTGGCGCGCATGGCCTATGAGGTCAACGAGATGACCGATTATGCCTACCTGATGCGCGCGCTGCCCTACCAGATCATGCCCGGCGAGGAGAGCAGCATGCGCAGCAGCATCTTTTTGGAGAGGGCCATCGTCTCGGAGCGTATCCGCCTGGCGATGGGGCTTTCCCTCCAGCCGGTGGACGACCTGACCACCGCCGACGAGGGGCTGGAGCCCGCGGTCCTGGCCGAAAAATACTACGAGCCGCCGCTCATCAACGTCATCACCTTTGCGTGCAACCGCTGCCCGGAGAAATCCGTGCACGTGACCTCGATGTGCCAGGGGTGCCTGGCGCACCCCTGCCAGGAGGTGTGCCCCAAGGGCGCCATCCATTTTGAGAACGGCCGCAGCGTGATCGACCAGTCCAAATGCATCAAGTGTATGCGCTGCGTCAACGCCTGCCCCTACGGCGCCATCGTCAAGATCGACCGCCCCTGCGCCATGGCCTGCGGCATGGACGCCATCCATTCCGACGAATACGGCCGCGCCAAGATCGACTATGACAAATGCGTCTCCTGCGGGATGTGCCTGGTCAACTGCCCGTTCGGCGCCATCGTGGACAAGGGGCAGATCTTCCAGCTGGTGCAGGCCATCAAAAAGGGCGACAAGGTCATCGCCATCGTGGCGCCGGCCTTTATCAACCAGTTCCCCGGCATGACGCCCGCCAAGGTGCGCCCCGCCATGCGCGCGCTGGGCTTTGCCGATGTGGAGGAGGTCGCCATCGGGGCGGATCTGTGCACCATCGACGAGGCGCGCGATTTTATGAAGGAAGTCCCGGCGAACCACCCGTTCATGGGCACCTCCTGCTGCCCGGCGTGGAGCTCCATGGCCAAAAAGCTGTTCCCCGAACAGGCGGACTGCATCAGCATGACCCTGACCCCGATGGTGCTGACGGCGCGCATGATCAAGCAGCAGCAGCCGGACGCGCGCATCTGCTTTGTGGGGCCGTGCTCCGCCAAAAAGCTGGAGGCCAGCCGCCGCAGCGTGCGCAGCGAGGTGGACTTTGTGCTGACCTTTGAGGAATTGATGGGCCTGTTTGAGGCCAAAGAGGTCGATGTGGCCAAGCTGCCCGACGACCCGGACAAGAAATTCGACATCGCCAGCGCCGACGGCCGCGGCTTTGCCATTGCCGGCGGCGTGGCGCAGGCAGTGGTGAACGCCGTGCACGAGATGGAGCCCGGCCGGGACATCAAGGTCGTGGGGGCACAGGGGCTTTCGGAGTGCCGCAAGATGCTCACCCTTGCCAAGGCCGGCAAGTACGACGGCTACCTTTTGGAGGGCATGGCCTGCCCGGGCGGCTGCATCGCCGGCGCCGGCACCCTGGCCGACCCGGCCCGCACCGCCGCGGCGCTGAACAGGTTCAAGGCCGAGGCCAAACACAAGACCCCGGTATATATGCCGCAGACCGTGAACATCGAGGATCTGAAATACTGAGCGTACACGCCTTCCCCGCCCCGCGGAAAACCCGCCGGGCGGGGTCTTTATGTTTTCTTTAGGCGGCGGGGCGCGGGTTTAACACCCATTTTAGACCCGCCGCGGTATACTGTTTTTCAAGGGAGAGGGGTGCTTTTATGGGGGGCCTTGCCCAAAAACGGCTGCACCTGACCACCTACCAGCTCATCATCGGCGGGTTCGCGCTGGTGATCCTTGCGGGGGCGCTGGTCTTGATGCTGCCCTTTGCGGCGCACGACGGGCAGCCGACGCCGTTTTCCGACGCACTGTTCACCGCC
Organism: uncultured Gemmiger sp.; assembly: GCA_947629015.1. GTDB lineage: Bacteria > Bacillota > Clostridia > Oscillospirales > Ruminococcaceae > Gemmiger. The sequence goes on along the minus strand of CANRCB010000001.1, from coordinate 74,779 downwards.
ACCTCGGCCGTATGCGTGACCGGGCTCATCGTGCGGGACACCGCGATGCACTGGTCGGCGTTCGGGCAGGGGGTCATCCTCGTGCTCATCCAGATCGGCGGCATGGGCGTCATCACGGTGGCGGTGGCCTTTACGCTGGCGGCCCGGGGGCGCGTATCGCTGATGCAGCGTTCCACCCTGCAGGAGGCGCTGGCCGCCCCGCAGCTGGGCGGCATCGTGCGGCTGGTGCGGTTCATCCTGCGCACCGCCTTTGCCATCGAGGGGCTGGGCGCGCTTGCCATGATGCCGGTGTTCTGCCGGGACTATGGCCCGCGGGGGGTGTGGATGGCGGTGTTCCATTCCGTCTCGGCCTTCTGCAACGCCGGGTTCGACATCATGGGCAGCCAGAACGTCCGCTTTGCCTCGCTCACCCGCTATGTATCGGACCCGGTCATCAACATCACCATCATGCTGCTCATCATCAGCGGCGGCATCGGCTTTCTGACGTGGGACGATATCGCCGCCCACCGCTGGCACTGGCAGCAGTACCGTATGCAGACAAAGGTCGTGCTGACGGCGACGCCCATCCTGATCCTGCTGCCGGCCGTGTACTTTTTTACCAATGAGCTTGCCTGGCTGCCGCCCGCCCAGCGCGCGCTGGCGGCGCTGTTCCAGGCGGTGACGCCGCGCACGGCGGGCTTCAACACCGTGGACCTTTCGGCCTTTTCCGGCGCGGGGCAGAGCATCCTTGTCGGCCTGATGCTGACCGGCGGCTCCCCCGGCTCCACCGCCGGCGGCATGAAGACCACCACGCTGGCCGTGCTTCTGGCCAGCACGGTATCGGTGCTGCGCCGGCGCGAGGACGTGAGTTTGTTCCGCCGCCGCGTGGAGGAAAGCGCGCTGCGCAACGCCGGGGCCATTTTGCTTTTGTATATGCTGCTGTTTTTCGGCGGGGCGATGGTCATCAGCGGGGCCGACGGTTCGCCCATCAGCGCCTGCCTGTTCGAGGCGGCTTCGGCGCTGGGCACCGTGGGCCTCACGCTGGGGCTGACGCCCACGCTCTCCCAACTCTCGCGCGCCGTGCTCATCCTCTTGATGTTTTTGGGGCGCGTGGGCAGCCTGACGCTCGTCTACGCCGCCAGCGCCGCGCCGCAGCGCGGGCTTTCCAAATACCCGCAGGAAAAGATCATCGTCGGATAAATAAGGAGGCTTTGCCATGAAAACCATCCTGCTCATCGGCCTTGGCCGTTTTGGCCGCCATGTGGCGGAAAACCTGCACCAGCTCGGGCACGAGGTACTGGCCGTCGACCACCGCGAGGAATGCGTCAACGCCGTTTTGCCCTATGTGACCAGCGCCCAAATCGGGGACAGCACCAACGAGGCGTTCCTCTCTTCGCTGGGGGTGCGCAACTTCGATGTGTGCATCGTCGCCATCAGCAGCGATTTCCAAAGCTCGCTGGAAACGACCTCCTGCCTGAAGGAGCTGGGCGCAAAGATGGTCGTCTCCCGCGCGGAGCGGGACGTGCAGGCCAAGTTCCTTCTGCGCAACGGTGCCGACGAGGTCGTCTACCCCGAAAAACAGATGGCCAAATGGACGGCCATCCGCTATTCCACCGACCATATCCTGGATTATATCGAGCTGGACGAATCCCACGCCATCTTTGAGGTGGCCATCCCCCCGGCCTGGGTGGGCAAAAGCGTCGGCGAGCTGGATATCCGCAAAAAATACAACATCAACATTCTGGCCGTGAAGGAGGACGGGCACCTGAACGCCGTGCTGACGCCGGAGCTGGTGCTCACCGAGGGCACCTCGCTGCTGGCGCTGGGCGCCTACCGCGACCTGCAAAAGTGTTTCCGTTTATAATAAACAGGGCGTGACGCGCGGGCGAAAGAAGGGGGCGGGGAAATAAACATCCTGCTTTGCCTTGACTTCCCTCCAGGGTATCATTATATTACGTCATCTTTGGCATCGGATAATAACATCGAACGATAATTTTTGCTTATTTATTTGGTATAGCAATGCTCCCTCTGTGTCAGGCAGCTCTTTTTGCAGCGCCTGACATAGAGGGAGCATCATTTTGAAAAGTTTTTATGCAAATTTGTAAAATCACTATGCGGAATCGCATCAAAAAAGCAATTTTTATATTATATTTCGTCATTTTTTGGTTCAGCAGCACGAATATCTGTATACTTGCTTTTTAAATAATCAGCATAATCATACAAACTTCTTTTCGCTTTTTCAGGGAATAAAGAGGGCAGCCGAAGTATATTATGCCGTCCATCGTATGGGTTTGGATCATCCGTTAAACCGAGCAAAAAATCAACAGACACGCCAAAATATTTTGCAATTTCAATCTTAATTGCATCCGGAGGCTCGCTTTTATCCCGCTCATAAGACGAAATAGAATGTTTGTTTATATTCAATTGCGCAGCCAATTCATCTTGCGTAAGGCCAGCATCCTTTCTTAAGTCCAACAGTCTTTCGCCAATCAAGTGGATCCCCCCTTGCGTATCATTGTAGAATAAAAATCGATTTTATTGTTTTCTATTGACAAAATAATCCCAAATGGCTATAATGTAGAATATAATTCTACTTTTGGGGACAGTTGCGCTGCTCTCTGCTGCGTTATAGCCATGATGGAGGTTATCGGGATGACGCAAAAATGCCTCAGGGTCATAGCAATATTGGTTGGCCTTTTTCTGTTGTTTGGGTGTAATCGGCAGAGTACACCACCTTTTTCAACCGATGCCGAACGCTTTAAATATGAATACGAATCATTGAACGGCAAGCGCGACGATTACGGTAATAAAATGCGTGAAGTCAATATTCCGTCTGATAATCCCATTGTTTACGCATCGTTTACAAATATTATTGATCAGATGGAAGCCGGTAAAACATTTGTGGTCTATTTTGGGTTCTCAAAATGTCCTTGGTGCAGGGGGTATCTTGAGGCAATGCTGGCAAGTGCAGACAAATGCGATATTGATACGATTTATTATGTGGATATCTACAAGAGTAGAGATGAATATAAATTAAAAAATGGCGATTTAGAGAAAGTTTCGGATGGTGCGACAGATTATGAACGCTTACTAAAGTATTTTGATAATGTTTTGGCTGATTATATTCTGACAGATGAAGACGGAAATGAAATTTCAGTCGGCGAGAAACGAATTTATGCTCCGAATGTTATAGTTGTTCGGGAAGGGAAAGCCGTCGGTCTGGCCCAGGATAGCACGCTTTTTACAGATGCTTATGGCGAAATAAGTCAAACCATTTTCGCCGATATGCAAAATAATTTTCTCGATGTGTTTCATCTGATCTCTTGATGCATTTTTTCCTTGAATTCAAGTTTTGGTTAAGAGAAATTATAGAAGTATTCCATTCTTATATACTTACTATTGGTCACCGACACAATTACTTATGCTGCATTCAATTGAGCCCATGCCTCTTTTGATACTATCATTCAACGAAAGGAGGTGTAAATCAATGAAGAAGATGAATGCAAACGAGATGCGTCATGTGAATGGTGGCCTTCTCTGGGAAGCCGTTCTCGGCTGGGTCATTGGTCGTACCGCTGTTTGCGGCTTTAAAGGCCTTTTTAAGTGCTGAACATAGTTACTAAATTGTGCGGTTGCGCATGGGGCAACCGCACAATTTTATAGAGCAGGAGAACGCTTACCATGAAGCAATATAAATGTATCAAACAAATAGACGAAACCGAGTGCGGGGTTGCGTGTTTAGCTACAATCTGTTCATATTATGGACAAAATAAAGATATAGCTACGCTTAGAAATATGATTCATGTAGATCGATATGGCAGTAATATGCTCGACTTGTACAATGCTGCTACTAAATTAGGATATAAATCCGAAGGATTAACGGGAGATCTTAAAGAGTTAATTTCTTCCAATGTAGTTTTCCCTTGCATTGCCCATGTTATTGTAGATAACACTTTGGAACATTTTGTTGTCATTTTTAAAATCGACCAAAACGGCGCGATTATCGGCGATCCGGCTAAAGGTATTGTACAATATACGTTAGAGGATTTTAGCAAGGTGTGGACTGGCCAGGTTTTAACGATGGTTCCGACCGGCAAAATACAGAAAGGAAAGAAGATCAGTCACCCGTTAATTCCATTTTTCAAGTATGTCCTGTCAATGAAGCGGCAAATTATGATAATAATATTGCTTTCACTTATCACTACTTTGATTGAAGTGTTTTCAAGTTTTTTCTCTTTCTATTTAATAGATGTTGTTATACCGGCGTCATTGATAAATAAATTGGCTCTTGCCGCGATAATCATAATTATTATGTATCTGTTTACTTTATTACTTAACATAATCCGTATTCACTTGACAGCCGATGTCTCTAAATCATTAAGTCAGAAGTTGTCGCGCAATTATATTGAACAGTTGCTTAAAATCAATTATGAGTTCTATGATAATTATACAACCGGCGATCTGATATCTCGCCTGCAAGATACGGATATTGTGAGAGATGCCGTATCTAAAATCACAGTGACATCATTGTTAGATGTTTTTGTCGCGACCATCAGTCTAACTGTGCTAGGCCGTCTCGATTTACGGCTATTCTTTGTTTCCCTATGCTTTATATTGATTTATGTAGCAGTCATTGCGAAATTTAACGGCCCTATAAGCAGGATCACTTCAGATCTCCGTGAAAGGGATGCAAAGACAACCTCCTATTTTTTGGAAACTGTACAAGGAATTGAAACAATCAAAGCATACCAGGATGAAGTAGATGTCTTAACTAATAATGAGTGCAATATCGCCCAACTTATGGAAACCTTCAAAAAAGCAACGACCTTGTTTTCCTCACAATCCACCTTGGCGGAAACAATCATGCTCATAGGAGAAATCAGTGTGTTGGCAATCGGCGGTGCGCTTATTATTGAAGGCACTATGTCTTTGGGAATTTTAATCGTGTTCTACTCATTATTTAATATGTGCCTCTCGCCGGTAAAAAATATAGTTGATTTATTGCCGATCGTTCGTAAAGCAGAAATTTCTGCGCGACGATTACAGACTGTTTTTTCCGTTCCTGTGGAAAAGCATCAACGCAGTGACATTGATATCTCGTTAAACGATTGTATCAAAATTAAAAATCTCTCGTTTAGATATGGAAACAGGGAACTGGTCCTTAACAATCTGTCGCTTATTATCAACAAAGGTGAGCGGATAGGCTTATCCGGAAACAGTGGCACTGGAAAGAGCACCCTGGCCAAACTTTTGTTGCGTTTTTATACCGCCGAATCGGGTAAAATCGAAATTGGGAACCGCAATATCAATGATATCCCTTTACAAATTATCAGGAGAAAAATCGCATATGTTTCCCAAAACGCATTTCTATTCAGGGGTAGTATTTTAAAAAACATTAAAATTGGGAATCCCGATATGAGTGAGGCTGACATTGTCAATTTTTTGAATGAAACACCCTTCAAACAATTTATCGAACAGTTCCCAATGAAATACCAAAGTATACTAACTGAAAATGGTGATAATCTTTCCGGAGGGCAACGTCAAATGATATCACTTGCCCGTGCGTTGATAAAGCAAGCAGAAATCTTAATCTTGGATGAGGCAACAAGTGCAATCGATGCACAAACAGAACAACTGATTGAAAAAAGTATTCAACAAATATATCCAAATACAACTACAATCGTTATTGCGCATCGCCGAAGGGCACTGCAACAGTGTGATCGTATTGCAACCATCAGCAATGGTGAAATCGTACAAATTGAGACATGGAATAACTTTCATTCGCTTTGACAACCAATTCTCTTTTTTACAAAAGCCAATACATTTTACGGGATGTGTGCCCTTCGGCCCAGTAAAGGGCCTGCGCCAATTGCCATCACAATAGGTCAAGGCTCCGACTGCCAAATTGAAAAATGTCATAAAGAATATTTTTCTGCCGTCTGTGCTGCTGGCCGCCTGTACTGCTGTTCGAAAAAGAACAAAAAAACGGCGGCCAGTTCAGGTAACTGCCTCCGTCTCAAATCCCTGCGCCGCACTTACTCAGGCAGCGCAACGGTATTCAGTTGCAGACTTATGGGGGTCATCCTATCCACCAGACAGGGGCGCGTAACATATAACCGATGTTTATGTTTCCGATCATGCTATCATTTTAATGCTTGCGTTTAAATTACTTGCTTATGTTTCTGCTCCATTGGCGCGGGGGCACGTTTTTATTTGTGGTATTTCATGCCGGCGTTGATGGTGCAGGCGCGGTAGAGCTGCTCGCACACCACGACGCGGGCCAGCTGGTGGGGCAGCGTGATGCGCCCCAGGCTGAGCTTTGCATCGGCCGCGGCCTTGACGTCCTCGGCCAGCCCGTGGGAGGAGCCGATGACAAAGGCGATGTCCCCCGCCCCGCCCACCGCGCGCTGCCGCAGCAGGGCGGCGAGCTCCTCGCTGGAGAAGGGCCGCCCCTCCACGCAAAAGGCGGCCAGGTACGCGCCCCGGCGGCGCGCCTTGAGGATGGCGGCACCCTCCTGCCCCAGCGCCTTTTGCACCTGCGCGGGGGCAGGGCGCTCCGGCAAAGGGGCCTCGGGCAGTTCGGTGACGGTAAAATCACAGAAGGCGGCCAGGCGCTTGCGGTATTCGGCCACGGCGTCGGCGTAGTAGCGGGCGCTCAGCCTGCCCAGGCAGATAAGGTCGATCTTTTGCATGGTATGTACCTAAAACTCGATCCAGGGGCTGATGTCGTTGCGGGTCTGCGCCTGGATGACGACATCCGGCCCCGGCGTGATGCCGGCCGCCAGCAGCACGTTGTGCACCGTGAGCAGCGCCAGCTCGGGGGTGTTGTTGGTCTGGCTCAGATGGCACAGGGCGAACTTTTTGCAGCCGTCCTGGATAAGGTCCATGATCTCGGCCGCGCAGGCGCGGTTGTCCAGATGGCCGCGGTCGGAGGCGATGCGCACCTTGAGGTAGTACGGGTACGGCCCGCCCTGTAAACTGAACAGGTCATAGTTGGCCTCCAGCGCGACCAGGTCGCACCCGGCCAGGTTTTTCTGCACCGCCGGGGTCAGGGTGCCAAGGTCGGTGGCGATGGCCATGGTGCGCCCGTCCGGCGTAGCGATGCGGTAGCCGCAGCAGGGCACATCGTGGCTGGTGGCGAACGCCGTGACGGCAAAGCCGCCCGCCTCCTCACAGCGGCCGTCGATGGCGACGGCCTCGGCCGCCGGGGGCAGGATGCCCATGCCGGCCAGGCGGTCCAGCGTATCGCTGCGGCCGTAAACGGGGACGTTGTGCTGGCGCAGGAACACCTCCAGCCCGGCCACATGGTCGCTGTGCTCGTGGGTGATGAAGATGCCCTGGCAGTCCCCCACCGCAAGGCCCAATTTTTTGAGCGCCGTCACCGTGATGCGGCAGCTTTTGCCCATATCCACCAACAGATAGCTGCGCCCGCACAAAACGAGGGCGCAGTTGCCGGAGGAGCCGGAATACAGCGTGGTGAACAGGGCCATGGCGGCGGTCTCCTTCTTTTTGCGCATTTTTCAGGAAAAGGGGCCGCCCGGTCAAGGCGGCCCTGTGTTTTTGTGTGCTGCGGGTCAGACGGCGCGGGTCAGGGCGCCGAGCGGCGCCTCGACACGGCGGACATCGGCGCCCAGCGCCTGCAATTTTTCGACGATGTTCTCATACCCGCGCTCGATATAGGCGGTCTCGTCGATCTCGCTGGTGCCGTCGGCGGCCAAAGCGGCGATGACCATGGCCGCGCCGGCGCGCAGGTCGGTGGCGCGCAGGGGGGCGGGGTGCAGACGCTCCACGCCCTCGATGACGGCCACCTGCCCGTCCACCTTGATGTTGGCGCCCATGTGGACGAGCTCGTCCACATAGCGGAAACGGTTCTCCCAAATGCTCTCGGTCACGATGGAGGTGCCGCGGGCCAGGCTCAGCAGCACCGTCATCTGCGGCTGCATATCGGTGGGGAAGCCGGGGTGCGGCATGGTCTTGATCTTGAGCGGGCGCAGCGCCCCGGTGCGCCACACGCGCACGGCGTCGTCATATTCCTCCACCTCGCACCCGGCCGCGCGCAGCTTGACGGAGATGGGCTCCAGGTGCTTGGGGGTGACGTTGCGCACCGTCACGTCGCCGCCGGTCACCGCCGCGGCCACCATATAGCTGCCGGCCTCGATCTGGTCGGGGATGATGGCGTAACGGCAGCCGTGCAGGCTTTTCACGCCGCGTATCTTGATGACGTCGGTGCCGGCGCCGTAGACATCGGCACCCATCATGTTAAGGAAGTTGGCCAGATCGACGACGTGCGGCTCCCGCGCGACGTTTTCCAGCACCGTCAGCCCCTCGGCCATGACGGCGGCGAGCATCGCGTTGATGGTAGCGCCGACGGAGTTGGTGTCAAAAAACACATGGGCGCCGCGCAGGCCGGCACTTTCGACGCGGATCATGCCGTAATCGACGGAATCCTTGGCGCCAAGCGCCGTGAACGCCTTGAGGTGCTGGTCGATGGGGCGCACGCCGATGTTGCACCCGCCCGGCATGGCGACCTGCGCCTGCCCGAACCGCCCCAGCAGCGCGCCGAGGAAATAGTAGCTTGCGCGCATCTGGCGCGACAGTTCGTTGGAGACCTCCGTCAGTTCGATGCGGGAGGTGTCGATCTCATAGGTGCTTTTGCTGAGCATACGCACATCGGCGCCGAGCTCGCTCAAAATTTGCAGCGAGGCCATCACGTCACTGATGCAGGGCAGGTTCTCGATCACACAACGGCCGCCGGCCAGAATGGTGGCAGGCAGGATGGCCACCGCGGCGTTTTTGGCGCCGCCGATGGCCACTTCGCCCCGCAGGGGCTTCCCGCCGCGTATGACGAACTTCTCCAAACCGATCCCCCTCACCGAGGGGCGCACCGCACAGGCGGCGCGCCCACATTTAGGCTATTATACCCTATCCGGGCCTTTTTGAAAAGGCCAAAGCTAGTATTTGTAAAAAAGTTGTGGAAATTCCAGCGTTCCGGCCGCCCGCCGCAGGGATTTTTTGGCCAAGTCACCGGTTTTTGGCACTATAGGCTGGGCCAGAGGTTGTGCGCGTTGTAGCGCGCGCCGTTATAATACATCTCAAAATGGCAGTGCGGGCCGGTGGCGCGGCCGGTCTGGCCCACATAACCGATGACTTGTCCCTTGCTGACGGTCTGCCCGGCGCTGACCGCCCGGCTGGACATATGCGCGTAGAGCGTGCGCCAGCCGTTGCCGTGGTCGATGATGATATAGTTGCCGTAACTCCAGTAGGAGGAGCCGGCGCCGTTGGCCGAGGTGACCACCGCGCCGCTGTCCGCCGCAACGATGGGCGTGCCGTAATTGGCGCAGATATCGGCGCCCTTGTGGGCGCTGCTCATCCAGCGGGAGACGTAGTTGTAGTTGGGCACCGGCCACACAAAGCTGCCCGTGCCGGGGTTGGCGTACATACCGGAAGCGATCCTGGTGCCGGTGACGATGACCTCGTTGACCGGCTGGCTGAGGACGTTGATGTTGACGATCTGGGTGTCGGCGATGGCGCCGTCGATGTAGGTGATGTCCTGCGTGACCTCCTGCTCACCGGTCTGGCCCGCCTGCAGGGTGACCTTTTTGCCGAAATCGTATTCATTGGAGGTGCGCTTTTCGGTCTGGTAGGGGATGGCCTCGGTGTAGGTGCGGCGGGTGATCACCTTGACCTTGAGCCATTCCGGCGAGGACGCCCCGGTGATGAGCTGCGTGCCCTCGGGGATGGGCTGGTCCAGGGTGAGCAGGTCAGGGTTCATCATGGCGAGGGAATCCCACGCGACGCCGGTCACATCCACGGCGGACTGGGCCGTCTCATGGGGGCCCGCCGTGTAATAGTAGATCTCGGGGTTTGCGTTGAACGCCTGGATGACGCCGGGATACTCCTCCTGGGAGGAGAGCATATACAACCCGTCCTCCAGGCGGATGTCATGCAGGAAGCTGACGCGGGTGTTGACGTCCAGCATATCCTCATACGGGGCCTTGATGTTTTCCAGGTAGGCGCGCAGATGGTCGCCCTCGGTGGTCACAAATTGCAGCGCGCCGTCCACATACACGGCGGTGCCCTGGCCGATCTCATCGCCCGAGACGCGCATGATGGCGTCGGCGGCCTCGCTCTCGTTCATGGTCTGCGTCTGCTCGGCATAGGTCAGGGTGTAGCCGGGTTCAATCTGCCAATCCTCCTCCTCAACGGCGTTGCCGGTGGCCAGGATGGCCATGCGGGCGTTGTTCAGGCGGTTCTGCACGTCGGCGCGGGCGTTCTCGAACACCTGCTCGCTCTGCACATAACCGACGGACTGGCCGTTCACCTGCACATCCAGCACATACTGTTTGGCCAGGCCGCCGCGCACCACCCCCACCAGCACGGCGAACGCCGCGACCGGCAGCAGGAAGGAGAATGCCTCCCACAGAAGGCGGCGGTAGATGCCGCGGCTGTTTTTCAGGTATTGCTGCCGCGCGGCCTGCACCTGCTGCGCGTCGCCCTCGTCCTCGGGGGCCATCTCGCGCAAAGTGCGCAGGTCATTGCCAAGCTGGACAAACGGCCGGGCCAGGTCACGGAAAAAGCCGCGCACGGCCGCCGCGACGGGGCGCAGGACCAGCAGCACCAGCCTGCACAGGTATTTCCACACGGCGCCCCCCGCCCGTGCGAGGAAACGCACGGCGCACAGCAGCGTATACTCCGCCCAGAAGCCGGTCAGGTACAGGGCGTCCCCCACCGCGCTGGCGGCGGGCAGGCCCAGCGCCAGCACCGCCGCCCCGCCCTTGGGGGCGGGGGTGGGGGTTGGGGTGGGTGCGCCCTGTGCGGCAGGGTGCTCGGTTTGCAGGGTATCCAAGGGCTATTCTCCTTTCGGGCAGGGGGCCGCGGGCAGCGGCAGGCCGCAGGCGCCGCACAGCGCCGCCATATCGGCGGGCAGCGGGCTTTCCACCGTGACGGGCGCGGTGCCAAGCGGCGGCGTAAAGGCAAGGCGGGCGCAGTGCAGCGCGTGGCGGGCGATGTGCGCCGTGTGCCCGCCGTAAAGGTCATCCCCGGCGAGGGGGTGGCCGATGAAGGCAAAATGGACGCGGATCTGGTGGGTGCGGCCGGTCACCGGCCGGCACAGCACCAGGCTGTGGCCCCCGGCGGCGGCCAGGGTGGTGTACTCGGTCCGGCTGGGCTTGCCGTCCGCGCGCACGCACCGGCCGATGATGGAATCGCCCCGGCGGGCGATGGGCGCCTCGATGCTGCCGGGCCCGGGCGGCAGCTCCCCTTCGACGACGGCCACATACCGCTTTTGCGCTCTTTGGGCCAGCAGCGGGGCGGCAAAGGCGTTCATGGCCAGCAGCACAAGGCCGCTGGTGTTTTTGTCCAGCCGGTTGACGGGGCGGAACACGCCGCTCTCCCCTTTTGTTTGCAGGTACCACAGCCAGCCGTTGGCAAGGGTGCCGTCGGGATAGTTGAGGGTGGGGTGCACGGCCAGGCCGGCGGGTTTGTCGACCACGGCGGCAAAGGCATCGCGGTAGGGCACCGAAAGCGCCATCGGCTGCGGCGCCACCGCGGTGGGCGGCTCGGGCGGGAGGGCAAAGCTGACCGCCTGCCCCGCGCGCACCGACCGGTCGGTGTGGATGGGGACGCCGTCGGCAAAAAAGCCGCCGCTGTGCTTGACGGCGCGGAGCAGCCCCGCCGTCACGCCCTGCGCGCGCAGGTAACGGTCCAGCCGGCGGCCGTCCGCCTCCGGCGGGACGGTAAAACACAGCCGCACGGCGCCGTCCCCCCTTTGCCATCCTATGGCGGATGGGCATGCTATGGCCCTATCCTGTGGTATAATACCGGGCACGGCGCATATGCGCAGCAAAAGCCCCTGCCCTTTAGCGGCGGGGTCAAGCCCCCGCCCTATATTCTCAAATCGTACGCACTTTCATTGCGGACGTAGGGCGGCCTGCCCTCAGGCCGCCGCAGGGAAGATGCTTTCTGCCGGTTTTTTTGACACGCTGAGCCCGCAAAGCGGGCTTTTGGGCTTTGCACAGCAAAGCCGCGAAGGGATTATGCCACAAGCAAAAATGTTTGCTTGCAAGGGCATTTTTGCGCCGTGGCCAAATACCGAGCACGGCGCACGCGCCGCAAAAACCCGCAAGGCGGGTTTTTGGGCTTTGCGCAGCAAAGCCGCGAAGGTATTATAACACAAACCCGCCGCACTTGCAAACGGCGGGAGAAAATGGTACAATAAGCGCACCGAGCGGGCCGGACGGCGGCGGGATGGCGGCAACGCCACCTGAGGAAAGTCCGGGCTTTTCAGAGGCAAGGCAGCTGCTAACGGCAGCCGGGGGCGACCCCAGGGCCAGTGCAACAGAAAGAGACCGCCCCGCCCCGTAAGGGCGGAGCAAGGATGGAAAGGTGGGGTAAGAGCCCACCAGCGCAATGGCGACTTTGCGGCTATGTAAACCCTGCCCGAAGCAACATCCGTATGGGACACAGGGCGTTTTTGCGCCCGGCGGAGCCTCGCGCTTTGTCCCGGTGATGGCGTGAGCCGCGCGGCGACGCGCGGCCAAGACAGATCGCCGTTTGATACAGAACCCGGCTTATGGCCCACTCGGTACCGTCGTGGCCCCGGCCGCCTTGCAAGGCGGCCGGGGCCACGACGGCATTTTCCCCAAAAGGCACCGTTGGCGGGGCGTTTCCCGCCCGGCCCCTCATCCGGCCGCTGCGCGGCCACCTTCCCCCCAGGGGGAAGGCTTTTGAAGTGAGATGCCCCACAAGGCTTTCTCCTTTGGGGCGGCACCCTCCCCTTCACAAAAACAGCAGGTTGAGCAGCAACAGCAGCACCACGCCCGGCGCGCCCAGCACCACCGCCACAAAGCCGGTAAAGCGGTTGAGGGGCAGCGCCACGCCCGTCCAGGGGGCCAGCAGCGCCAGCGCCGCCAGCGCGCCCAGGCCGCACACCGCCCCGGCCAGCACGCTGCGCACCGGGTGGCGGCTTTTGGCGGCGGCCCGGCCCGCCGCCAAAAGGCACAGTGCCCCGGCCGCCAGCGTCAGGCCGGCGGGCATACAGCGTCACCCCCGCGCAGCTCCCGCAGCAGGGCGCTGCACCGGCACATCAGGGCCGCGTGCTCATAGATGACCTGCTCCATATAAAACGTATCGGTCGCCAGCTGGAACCGGCTGTCGTTGCCCTGCAGCTCGGCCAATGTGCGGCGCAGCTCCTTTTCCAGCGCGCGGCGGCGCGCGGCGGCATGGCGGCCGCCCTTGCAGATTCCCGGCATGGGTATGCGCTCCCCTCCCCTTTTTGTGGCCGCGCCCGGTCAGAGCAAAATGCAGATGAGCCCCTCGCAGCCTTCGTTGATGATGCGCTCGAGCGTGAGCTGCAAGCGGCCGCGGGCCTCCTGCGGCATATGCAGCAGCTTGGCCTGCACCCCCTCGCTGATGAGCTCGTTGAGGCTTTTGCCAAAGATGTTGGTGCTCCACAGCTTGCCGGGGTCGTTCTCAAAATCGCTGAGCAGGCTCTTGATGAGCTCCTCGCCCTGCTGCTCGCTGCCCACGGTGGGCGAAAGCTCGGTGTGGATGTCGGCGCGCAGGATGTGCAGCGACGGCGCGCTGGCCGACAGGCGCACCCCGTACTGCCCGCCCTGCCGCACGATCTCCGGTTCCTCCAGCTTGAGCTCGTCAAGGCCGGGCATGACGATGCCGTAGCCGGTCGCCTCGACCTGTTCCAGCGCGCTTTTGATCTTGTCATAGGCACGCTTGGCTTTGGCCAGCTCCACCACACAGGGCAGCAGGCTCGCCTCGTCGGTGACGGCCAGGCCGGCCTGCTCGCCGAGGACGCGGTAGAAGATATCGGGCGCGATGCGCACGCTGATGCCCACGCTGCCCGCCGCCAGATCCATGCCGGTGCGCGCGGCGCCGGTGATATACTCGCACCCCAGCGCGGGCGGCAGCTCGGCCGCCTGCCCCATGCGGCTGATGCTCCCCGCATAGGCGAGCATCGCCTCGTACACGGCGCTTTGCAGCCAGTGCCCCGGCTCCAGCATGGTCACCCAGCCCGGCATGGTGACGGCGATCTCCCGGATGGGGAACTCATACAGCAGCTTTTTCATCATGGCGTCGAGCGTTTCGGCGTCCAGGCGTGTGCAGTTGACGGGGAACACCGCGTGGCCGTAGCTTTCCTCCAGTTCCTCGGCCAGGGCCTTGGCGGCGGGGCTTTCGGGCTCGGTGCAGTTGAGCACGATGAGGTACGGCTTGCCGATGGCGTCGAGCTCGGCGATGATGCGCTGCTCGGCCGCGAGGTACCCCGCGCGCGGCAGGTCGGCGACGGAGCCGTCGGTGGTGACGACAAGGCCGACGGTGGCGTGCTCCCGGATGACGCGGCGGGTGCCGGTCTCGGCGGCAAGGTCAAAGGGGACGGCGTTCTCAAACCAGGGGCTTTTGACGAGGCGGGCAGTGCCGCCCTCCTCCTGGCCGAGCGCGCCGTCGACCATGTAGCCCACGCAGTCGATGAGGCGGGCACGGAAGCTGCCCCCGCCCGAAAGCTCGACCTTGACGGCCTTTTCGGGGATGAACTTGGGTTCGGTGGTCATGATGGTGCGCCCGGCGGCGGACTGGGGCAGCTCATCCAGCGCGCGGGTGCGGCGGGCGTCGTTGTGGATGTGGGGCAGCAGCATCAGCTCGGCAAAGCGCTTGATGAGGGTGCTTTTGCCGCTGCGCACCGGCCCCACCACGCCGATGTAGATATCGCCGCCGGTGCGCCGGGCAATGTCACGGTAGAGTTGTTCCTGCGTCATATCGTATCCCTCCTTACAGGGCCGCCGGGATGAGCAGGCAGGCGGCCGCGGTGAGCCGTTCCTGCGGGGCGGCGGGCTCCCCCTCGGCGGGGGCGAGACGGTTGGCGGCGGCCAGGTCGGCGGCGCGGGCATGGTAGCGCTTGGCGATGTCGAACACGCGCTCCCCCGCCGCGGCGTAGTAGATATACAGCGCGGGGCCGAGTTTTTTGTCGGGCAGTTCCTCGCCGGGTTCGACCTTGCTGACGGTGCGGGCGGTGTCGGCGCCAAACAGCAGCCCCCGGACGGTGAGCTCCGCCTCGACCTTGAGCAGCGCGCCGCTGCGCGCCGGCATGGCGCGCACGGTATCCGCCCGCAGGCGCGGGCAGTAGTCGGCCGGGGTGCCGGGCCAAACGTCCGGCAGCTGCCAGGTGAACGCCTTGTCGTAACAGACGGCCTCGCCGCGGGCGTCGGCGCACAGCACGTGCGCGGTGCCCTTGCCGCCGATGCGCACCTGCGGGGCGCCGGCGGGGGCGGAGGGCTCGGCCAGAAGCTGCGGCGCGCCCAGGCTGACAAAGCAGCCCAGCACCTCGGCTTCGGGGTCGGGCAGGTCGTCGGCGGCCTCGGCGGTGACGGTCTGCTCCACGGTGATGAGGCGGTCCAGCAGTTTGGTATCGTCGTATTCGGTCTGGGTCTGGCACAGGGTGGAGTAGGCGTCCGCCACCGCCGTATACTGCGCGGCGCGCCAGCACTCGGCGTGCAGCTTCCAGGTGACGGTCAGCTGCGGCGCGGCCTCGGCGTCCTCGCCGGCGGTCAGGGTGCAGCCCAGCACCTCGCCCCAGCAGGCGCAGAGGTCGCCCTCGGCGGCGTCGGGGATGTCAAGGGTCTGGCGCACCTCCACCTCCTTCTGGCGCGCGGTGAAGGCGGCGGCATCCGGCTGGCGCAGAACGGCCTGCAGCTCCAGCGTGCCCTGGCAGTCGGCCTGGCCGGTCAGCACCAGAGTGCCGCCGGGCAGGAACCGGCCGCCGATATCCAGCACCGTCTCGCCGGTGCCGGGCAGCGGGAAGGATGTTTCGGCGGTAAAGGTCTTTTCCACGGCGGCCACAAGGGTGTGGCCCTCCAGCGGCGCGGTGCGCTGCTCGATGCCGCAGCCCGCCAGGGCGCTGAGCAGCTCCTTGCCGGTAAAGGACACCGCGCCCACGCACAGCGCGTAGGCGCCGCGCACGTCGATGCGGTGCTCGCTCACGGCGCGGCAGTTGCAGTATTCCACTTCGCCCCAAAGCTGGGCGGGGCCGGTGCCGTAATCGGGGCCGGGAAGCTCGGCGGATTTTTCAAAGGGGAATTTCTGCTCGGTGCGCCACAGGCGGGTGCCCGGCTCCTCGGACTGGTAGTAGACGGTGCAGCGCAGATACCCCTCGCCCTGCCAGCGCGCCGCCGTGATGTTGTTGTGCAGCACCACCGGCTCGATGAGGCATTTGACGATCTTGAACACCGCCGGCAGATAGTCCGGGATGAGGATCTCGGTCTCGACCGGCAGTTCCAGCCGTGTTTCCCACCGGCCGCCGTAGGCGGCCGCGGTGTTTTTGAACACCTGTAACTCCATGTGCGTTTGCCCCTTTCCGTGCTTTGCTGTGCAACTATATGCGCACCGTACCGGCAAACAGAACCTGCCCCCCGCCGCGCTTTGCACGGCGGGGGGCCAGTGTGTTAAAAGAGTCGGTTGCAATTATATGGCAAATCGTAGGGGGCGGCGATCTCCGCGCCAAGAGCCGCCCTTCGGGCGCTTGGCTCCGGTGCGAAGCCCGGAGCTTGCGCTCCGAAACGCCTCGCTGCCCCTCGGCGTCCTCGACGCCCCGTAAACGTTGCAACAGCGGAAAAGTTGCGGGACGTCCGGAGGCCGTCCCCTACAAGCGCTCCAAAAAGCATTTGATGCCCCTTTTTCGACAGTCTCTGCCCCCCGCCCTGCGGTCTCAAATCACACATCCTTCCGTCACAGGCGCAGGCAAAGGCTGTCCCCCGCGCCGCACGGTATGTGCGGCGCGGGGGACCAAACAGGATACTGCCTTATACTTTGAAAACGGCCTTGAGCAGCCAGCGCAGGCCGCGCGGGCATTTTACAACAACGATCTGCATGCTACGCACCTCCCCCATTTCCTCATGCAGGCCATACTATGCCGGGCATGGGGGCGGGTGTGCCGGGCCTTCAGCGCACCAGCGCCGCCAAACCGCAGCCGCCGGTGCAGCGCAGCGCGGCGGTATCGGCCCGGAATTCATTGCTGACGCCAAGGGGGTATTCCGGCGTGAGGGTGGCGTTTTGCAGCGGGTATTTGGCGCCGGTGATGTCCACCCCGGTGAGCGGGCCGCCCAGCGGGAACAGCGAAAAATACGCCCAGGGGGCGGCGGGGTCCTGCCGGAGGGTGAGCGGGCGGTGCGGCAAAAGGTAGCGCAGCTCGGTGTTTGGGCCGGCCAGAAGCACCGCAGCGCCGTTTTGCGCAAGGTACAGCCCGGTGGCGACGGAGGCAAAGGTCTGATCCAGCCTTGGCCCGCCCAGGGCGCCCAGCAGCGTGATATCGCCATACCCGTGCGCCAGCAGCCAGCGCGCGGCGTGGTGGGTATCGGTATCGTCCTTGACGGTGGGCAGCGTGAGGGTGGGCACATCGGTGCGGGGCGCGGGCATGGAATCAAAATCCCCGATGATGAGGTCCGGCGTGATGCCAAGCGCCGCCGCGTTGCGGCAGCCGGCGTCACACGCGACGACAAAATCACCGGGGCGCAGATAGCGCCGCAGCGCCGGGGGCACCGGCACGGCGGCAAGGATGACGGCGCGCTTTGGGGCGGTGTTCAACGTTCCCACTCCTTGATCTGTTCGGCCTGCTCATACATGGCCAGGTAGCTGTTGTAGCGGCTTTGGCCTATCTCGCCCGCGGCCAGCGCCGCGCGCACGGCGCAGCCCTTCTCGCTGCGGTGGGAGCAGCCGGTGAACCGGCACTGCCCGAAATAGGGCGCAAATTCCGGGAAGGCGTGCTCAAGCTCCGCCTTGGGGATGCGCACAAGGCGCTGGGCGTCCAGGCTGGAAAAGCCCGGCGTATCGGCGATGCGGCCGCCGCACACCTCAAAGATCTCGACCGCGCGGGTGGTGTGCCGCCCGCGGCCCAGCTTCTGGCTGATCTCGCCCGTCTGGCGGCCAAGGCCGGGCGCCAGCGCGTTGAGCAGCGTCGATTTTCCCACCCCGGAGTTGCCGCAGAAGGCGCACAGGTTCCCGGCGATGCGGGCGCGCACGGCATCCAGCCCTTCGCCGGCGGCATAGTCCACCGCGATGGCGGGGATGGTGCTTTTTTCATACGCGGCCAGCAGGCGGCCGGCCGCGGCCAGGTCCGCTTTGGTGACGACGAGCACCGGCTGCACGCCCTGGTACACCGCCGCGGCGAGCATCTCGTCCAAAAGCAGGGTGCTGGGGGCGGGGCTTGTGGTGCTGGCGACGACGAACAGCACGTCAAGGTTGGCGACCGGCGGCCGCACAAAGCTGTTTTTGCGGGGCAGGATCTCCTCGATGACAGCGCCGTCGGCCGAAAGGCGCACCCGATCCCCCGCCAGCGGGGCCTGCCCGCGCTGGCGCAGGATGCCGCGGGCGCGGCATTCCACCGCGCCCGCGTCCGTTTTGACGGTGTAAAACCCGCCGATGCCTTTTGTGATGTAGCCTTCCATGTACTTACCCGGGCAGCGCACCCAGGTGCTCGCTGTACGTATAACCGCAGATGGTGCACTGGTAGGTGACACCGCCATCAACACCGACCCCCGGCTCATACCTTGCGATCTCCACAAAGTTGTGCGTACAGGTGGCCGGGTCTACGCCGGGGTCGGTGGGGGCCTGGCCGGCGTTCGGGTCTTCGGTGGGCGGCATATCGGTGACCGGGTCGTCGATGATGGGGATCTCGGGCACACCGGTGGAGACGGTGAGCCGCACGCTGGTGCCCATGTTGACCGACGTACCGCCCTGCGGGCTCTGGCTCAAAACGGTGCCGGCGGGGGAGGCATCGGGCACCTCCTCCACCACCGGGGTGAGGTTGTTGCGCGAGATGGCGGTGCGGGCGCCGCTGACCAGCATACCCACGACGCTGGGCACGGTGCGGGTGCGGTCGATCTTTTCGCGGCTGACATACAGGTACACGGTGGAGCCGCCCGCCACGGTGGTGCCGGCGGCGGGGTCGGTGTAGGCGACGGTGCCGGCGGCGACGGTGTTGTCGTCAATGGGGTTGGTGACGACCATCAGGCCCATATCGGTCAGCAGCTCCTTGGCGGCGGTGCCGGTGTAGGAGCGGGTGTCGGGGATGTCGATCCACTGCGTGCCCATGCTGACGCGAAAGGTGATCTTCTGCCCTTCCTTGACCACACGGCCGGAGCGCGGGGTCTGCTGGAAGATGGTGCCGGAGGGGTAGCTGGCGGTGGTATCGTACTCATAGCTCCACACGGGGTTGAGCTTCTGGCTGTATTCCGAGGCGAGGAACTCGTCCTGCGTCATGCCGACAAAGTTGATGACCTCGACGTCGGCCCGGTTGGAGAACAGGGCGTTGGAGGAGTTGGAGAAGATGAGGTACACAAGGATGGCCGCGCCGATGACAAACGCCACCGCCATGCCGGCAAAGATGGAAAAGATGGGGAAATGGTACCGCTTTTTGCGGCGTTTTTTCTTTTTGCGGGGCTTGCCGTCCATCGTATTGTTTCCGTTTTTGGCCTTTTTGCTGTTTTTGACGGGTTTGGCGCTCTTGATGGCGCCCCCGGCGTGCACGGCGCGGGCATCGCTGACCACGCGGTTGATGGTCTTATCGGGGTTGGACTGGGTGTTGTACTCATACTCAAAGCGGATGTTGGGGTCCCGCTTGAAGGCGTTGATGGCCTCGAGCATCTCCTGGGCGGACTGGTAGCGCCGGGCGGGGTCCTTCTCCATCGCCTTCTCCGCGATCTGGCGCAGGCCCTCGGGCACGTTGGGCGCGACCTCGGCCAGCGGCCTGGCGGTATCGGAGATCTGCTTGATGGCGATGGACACGGCGCCGGTGCCGTCAAACGGCAAAATGCCGGCGAGCATCTCGTACATCATCACACCGACGGAGTACAGGTCGGTGCGCGCGTCGGTATGGTCCCCCCGGGCCTGCTCGGGGCTGATATAATGCACCGAACCGATGGCCTTGTCGGACACGGTCTGGCTCTGCGCGCGGGAAAAGCGCGCGATGCCGAAATCCATCATCTTGATGGAGCCGTCGGCCAGCAGCATGATGTTCTGCGGCTTGACGTCACGGTGGACGATGCCCTTGGAATGGGCGTGGTCCAGCGCGCTGAGCACCTGCGTGGCAAAATGGACGACTTCCTTCCAGGTGAGCACGCCGCCGCGCTGCTTGAGGTATTCCTTGAGGGTGATGCCGTCGATATACTCCATCACGATATATTGCAGCGTATCGGTGACGGAAACGTCGTACACGCGCACGATGTTGGGGTGGTCGAGGATGGAGATGGCCTTGGATTCGTTCTTGAAGCGGCGGACAAGCTCTTCATTGTCAAGGAATTCCTCCTTGAGCACCTTGACGGCGATGGGGTTGCCGGTGCGCACATCCTGCCCGCGGTAGACGTTGGCCATGCCGCCCACGCCCACCAGGCTCTCGATGAGGTAGCGCCCGTCCAGCTTTTTGCCGATGAGATTTTCCATCATTGTTCCTCCGTGGCCTCCACGCCCATGAGCAGGATGGTGATGTTGTCCTGCCCGCCGCTGTGCAGTGCACGCTGCAAAAGCAGATCCGGGGCGCCGAAAAAGGTCGTCTCCTTCAAAATCAGCTCGATCTCCTCATCCGGGAGCATATTGGTCAGCCCGTCGGTGCACAGCAGCAGCACATCGCCCGCGCGCACGGGGCACACGTCATATTCCGGCACGATATTCGCCGCGACGCCGAGCGCGCGGGTGATGAGGTTTTTCTGCGGGTGCTGGGCGGCCTGCTCACGGGTGATCTGGCCGCTGTCCACGAGCTGCTGCACCATAGAATGATCCCGCGTGAGCTGGCGCAGGCGGCCGCCGCTGAACAGATACGCGCGGGAATCCCCCGCGTGGGCGATGTGCGCCTTGCCGCCCCGCACATAGGCGCACACCGCGGTGGTGCCCATGCCCAGCATGGCGGTGTTGGCGGTCGCCTTTTCGTACACGGCGCGGTTGGCCGCGTCGAACCCGTGCAGGAGCAGCTGCTCCTCCCCGGCGGGGGGCATGTGGGGCAGTTCCTTTGCAAAGCAGGCGCGCATGGTATCGGTGGCGATGCGGGAGGCGGCGCGCCCGCCGTTGGCGCCGCCCATGCCGTCGCACACAAGGCCCCATCCGCCGCCGTCCGGCAACTGCCGGGCACAGTAATTGTCCTGGTTTTCCTGCCGGCAGCTGCCGATATCGGTAAGGGCTGCGATCTTCATAAGGCCATTCTTTCCTCTCTGTACGATTTATGCCTGGCCGGCCGCCTCGCGCCGGAGCTGGCCGCAGGCGGCGCTGATATCGTCGCCAAGGCGGCGGCGCACCGTGGCGTTGAGGCCCAGCGCCTGCAGCCGCGCGGCGAACCGCCGCACGTTGGCGGCGTCGCTGGCCGTGTAGGGGCTGCCGTCCACGGGGTTGACGGGGATAAGGTTGATGTGCGCGCCCATGCCCTTGACCAGTCTGGCCAGTTTTTCGGCCATTGCGGGCGTGTCGTTGACACCGCGCACCATCGCGTACTCAAAGCTGATGCGCCGGCCGGTGGCGTCCTGGTAGCGCCGGCACGCGGGGATGAGCTGTTCCAGCGGGTAGGCATCGTTCACCGGCATCATCGCCGAGCGGGTGGCGTTGTCCGGCGCGTGGAGCGAGACGGACAGCGTGAGCTGCAAGCCCTCGGCCGCAAGGCGGTCGATCTGCGGCACCAGCCCGCAGGTGGAAAGGCTCACATTGCGCATACCGATGTTGAGGCCCTCCGCCCCCGTGAGGATGCGCAGGAAGGCAAGGACGTTGGCGTAGTTGTGCAGCGGCTCCCCGATGCCCATGAGCACCACATGGGAGACCCTCTCCCCCGCCCCCTGTGCCCACAGCTCCCGCTGGACGGTGTAGACCTCGGCGGCGATCTCGCCGGGCGTGAGGTCCCGCACGCGGCCGGCCTGGGTGGAGGCGCAGAAGCGGCAGCCCATCGCGCAGCCCACCTGGGTGGAGACGCACACGCTGTACCCGTAATGGTAGTGCATACGCACCGTCTCGATGCAGTTGCCGTCCCCCAGGCGCAGGAGGTACTTGACGGTGCCGTCCTTTGCCTGCTGGCGCCGCACGACAGCGGGCACGGCGAGGGTGTATTCCGCCCCAAGGCGCTCAAGCAGGGATCTTGGCAGATCCGTCATCTGGGCAAGATCGGTGGCGAGCTTTTGGTGTACCCAGCGGTAGAGCTGTTTTGCGCGGAACGCCGGCTGGCCCATGCCTTGCAAAAGCTCCGTGAGCTGCGGCAGGGGCAGGTCGGTCAGGCAATGTGTCCGGGCTTGCGGCATGGGGCACCTCGTTCCCGTCAAAGTTTTTCCAGCACGGCGGCAAAAAAACCGTCGGTGCCGGTCTTATGGGGCAAAAACAGCGTGCCGAAGCCGGTGTCCTGTGCGCCGGGGAACGCAAACGGCGGCGGCACAAGGCGGAGTTCCGGCCGGCTTTGCAAAAGCGCCTGCACCTGGGCCTGATCCTCGTAAAAGTTCACCGTACAAGTAGAATACACCAACCGGCCGTTTTGGGCAAGGGCTTTGGCCGCATTTTGCAGGATGGATTGTTGTAAATTGTACAGCGCTTCCCTGTTTTGCAGCCCCTTGTAGCGGATATCCGGCTTTTTGCCGATGACGCCCAGCCCCGAACAGGGCGCGTCGCACAGCACCGCGTCAAAGGGGGCACCCTCCGGCTGCCAGGCCGCGGCGTCGTGGCAGGCAGCCACGGCGCAGCGGACGCCGGCGCGCGCGAGCGCCTGCCGCAGCAGCGCAACGCGCGGCGCGGCGGCATCGTTGGCGACAAGGGTGCCGGTATCCTGCATCTGCTGCGCAAGCAGCAGCGTTTTGCCGCCGGGCGCGGCGCACAGGTCCAGCACGCGCTGCCCCGGCCTGGCGCCAAGGCACAGCGCCGCGTACTGGCTGGCAAGATCCTGCACATGGAAGAGCCCCTGCCGGAAGGCCCGGCTGCCCGCCGGGCTGCCGCAAAAGGTGACGAGCAGGCTGTTTGGCAGCGGGCCCGGCCCCTGCACGGTGTGCCCCTCGCTTTGCAGAGCGGCCGTAAGGGCGGCGGCGTCCGTTTTTAAGGGGTTGGCCCGGACGGCGGTGGGGCGCTTTTCGTAAAAGGCGGCGGCCATCTCAAGCGCCCCGGGGCCGTACTGCTCCCACAGCAGCCGCGCCACCGGGCCGGAAAGGCTGTAGAAGGTCTCGAGGCGGGCGAGCGGGTCGGGGAAATCCGCCTCGCACGGGGCGGGCATGGCCAGGGCCTTGCGCAGCACGGCGTTGACCATGGCGGCGGCGCTCGTTTTGCCGAACGCCCGCGCCAGCTTGACGCTCTCGCTGACGGCGGCGGGGGCCGGCACGCCCATGTACCGCCCCTGCGCAAGGCCGGCGCGCAGGATGGCGCGCACCGGGGCGTCCAGCTTTTGCAGCGGGCGCGCGCAGGCTTTGGCAAGCTGCCAGTCCAGCAGATGCAGCCGCTCGACGGCCGTATAGAACACGGCGGCGGCAAAGGCGGCGTCCCGCCCGGAAAGCGGCGGGGCGCATTTTTTCAGCTCGGAGTCGAGCACCAGGTCGGCGTAGCCGTCCTGCTCCTGCCTAAGGAGCGCCTTGACGGCCAGATACCGCGCTGTCACAGCGCATCACCGGCTTTCAGGCGGCGGCCGGCCGCCCACGCGGTGCCGGGCATCGGCCTGCCGCCCTCGGGCGTGAGGGTGAGCAGCGCGATGGCCCCCTCGCCGCAGGCGATGGTCAGCGGGTCCAGCGCGAGCACCGTACCGGGGGGCGCGCTCTGCGGGTTTTGGGCCGTGCGCGCGCCCTTTACCTTGATTTTTTTCCCGCCGTGCGTAAAATACGCCATGGGCCACGGATCCATGCCGCGCACCCAGTCATGGATGCGGGCGGCGGGCCAGGTAAAATCGAACGCGGCCATCTCCTTGGTGAGCGGCGGCGCCAAAGTGGCCTTGGCATCGTCCTGCGGGGTGGGGGCAAGCTCCCCGCGGGCGAGCTTTTCCACCGCCGTGACGAGCGTCTTGGCCCCGACGGACGCGGCCTCGGCAAACAGCTCGCCGGCCGTCGTCTCGGCGCCGATGGGCACCGGCTCCACCAGCAGGATGGGCCCGGTATCCAGCCCCTCGTCCAGCTGCATGACGGTCACGCCGGTCATCTCATCCCCGTTGAGGACGGCCCACTGGATGGGCGCGGCGCCGCGGTAGCGGGGCAGCAGCGAGACGTGCAGGTTGATGCAGCCCAGCGGCGCGATGTGCAAAAGCTCCGGGGGCAGGATGCGCCCGTAGGCCACCACGACGATGAGCTGCGGCGCCAGCGCGCGGATGGCGGCCTCGGCCTCGCCGCCGCGCAGGGTGGCGGGCTGAAAGACCGGGATGCCGTGCGCAAGCGCCAGCGTCTTGACGGGCGGCGCCGTCATCACCTGTTTGCGGCCCACCGGCTTGTCGGCGCGGGTGAACACGCCGCAGACCTCGTGCCCGGCCGCCAGCAGCGCGGCAAGGCTTTGGGCGGCGATATCGGGGGTACCCATAAACAGGATGCGCATGGGGTCAGTCCTCATCGGGGTGCTCGTCCTCATAGAAACGGGTGGCAAGATCCATGATGGTGATGCCGTCGAGGTGGTCATTCTCGTGCTGGATGCAGCGGGCGAGCATATCGTCGGCCTCCAGCTCGAACCATTGGCCGGTGCGGTCCTGCGCCTTTGCCTTGACGTGCTTGGCCCGCGCGATGGCGCCGTTGTGCCCCGGGAAGGAAAGGCAGCCCTCGTACAGCTCGACCTTTTCGTCGCTGCGCTCCAAAATCTCGGGGTTGACGAACTCGATGAATTTGTACTCATAATCCGGCGGGAGGTCGCCCTCCGGCATATCGCGGGTGTCAAGGCAGACGAACAGGCGGCGCATCACGCCCACCTGGGGCCCCGCAAGGCCAAGGCCGTCGGCGGCGAGCAGCGTCTCCTTCATATCGTCGAGCAGGGTGGCAAGGCGGGCGTCAAAATTGATGACCGGGCGGCAGACCTTTTTGAGGATGGGGTCACCGTCCTGTACGATGGTGCGCAAAGCCATGGTGTAAACCTCCAAATCGTCAGGGTCAGTCAGAATCGCGTGCGGAGAGTGGAGAGTGGAGAGTGGAAAGTGGAGAGTGGAGAGTGGAAAGTGGAGAGTGGAGAGAAAAGAGAAGAGAGAAGAGAGAAAAAATATGGTGCGGCGCTCCGCGCCGCGAGCATGGTAAGAGGAAAGCAGCGATATTTTTTTAACCGTACACGCAGTGTACACCAAAATTCTTCTCTCTTTTATTTCTTATCTCTTATCTTTGAATCTCTTATCCATCCCGTGCCGCTTTGCGGCACACCTTCACTCCACTCTCCACTCTCCAAACTCCACCCTGTCAAAGGTCCCCGTCGGAGTTGAAATCGACCGTGACGGCGGCCTTGGCGGGGAGTTTTTCGGCCTCGTAGGCGGCGAGGGCGGCGCGCAAAAGGGCGCGGAACGCGGCGTCGCCCCGGCATTTGAGGGTGAGCTTGAAGCGGTAGCGGCCGGCCAGCAGCGCGATGTTCATCGGCACCGGGCCGAGGATGCGCAGCGGCAGCGTTTTGTCCTGCGCGGCGTTGTGCGCCAGCAGCGCCGCGAAGCGCCGCGCCGCAAAGAGGGCGTCGGCCTCCTTCTCGCCGGAGAAACCGACGACGCAGAACGCGCAGAACGGCGGGTACAGCCCGTATTTGCGGAAGGCGATCTCCTCGTTGTAAAAGGCGGCGTAATCCTGCGCGGCGGCCAAACGCAGCACCGGGTGCCCGGGCACGGTGGTCTGGATGAGGGCGCGGCCCGGCAGGTCGGCCCGGCCGCCGCGGCCCACCACCTGCGTGATGAGGCTGAACACGTTCTCGTACGCGCGGAAGCCCTGGCCAAACAGCAAACTGTCGATGCCAAGCACCCCGACGAGGGTCACGTTGTCAAAATCCAGCCCCTTGGCCACCATCTGGGTGCCGAGCAGGATATCATACTCCCGCCGGGCAAAGCGGCCGAGCATCTGCGCGTGGGCGTTTTTCTGCCCGGTGGAATCCTGGTCCATACGCAGGATGCGCGCCGTGGGCAGCAGGGCGCCCAGCTCCTCCTCCACCTTCTGCGTGCCGAAACCGCTGTACACCATCCGGCCGCCGCACGCGGGGCAGGCGGCGGGCGGCGGGCAGACCTGGTGCCCGCAGTGGTGGCACAGCAGCGCGTGCCGCGGCTTGTGGTAGACCATGGGCACCGAACAGTTGGGGCATTTGAGCACCTGCCCGCACACCGCGCACATACCCACGGTGTGGTAGCCGCGGCGGTTGAGCAGCAGGATGCTCTGCTCGCCCCTTTGCAGGTTGCGGGCCAGCTCCTCCACAAGGCGGGCGCTGACCTCGCGCGGGTTGCCGGCGGTGAGCTCGGCGCGCATATCAATGAAATCGACACCGGGCAGCGGGCGGCCGCCGTAGCGTTCGTTCAACTCGACCAGGCGGATGCGCCCGGTTTTGGCGGCATAGCAGGTCTCGGTGCGGGGCGTGGCGGAGGAAAACACCAGCAGGGCGTTCTCCTGCGCGGCGCGCTTTTTGGCGATGTCGTGCGCCGCGTAGCGGGGGCTCGCCTCGCTTTGGTAGGTGTGCTCCTGCTCCTCGTCGATGACGATGAGGCCGATGTTTGAAAGCGGCGCAAACACCGCGCTGCGCGTGCCGACGACGATATCGGCATCGCCCCGCTGGATGGTGCGCCACTGGATCAGGCGCTCGGTGTTGCTCAGGCGGGAATGCTGCACCGCCAGCCGGCTGCCGAACCGCGCCTTGAGCCGGCGCAGCATCTGCGGGGTCAGGCCGATCTCGGGCACGAGCACCAGCGCCTTGCGGCCCATCGCCAGCGTTTGGGCGATGAGTTCCTCAAACACGGCGGTCTTGCCGGAACCGGTCACCCCGTAAAGCAGCGCCGCGCGCGGGGCGCCGGCGCGCAGATCCCCGAGCAGTGCGTCGCAGGCGGCGCGCTGCGCCGGCGAAAGCACGAGCGGCTGCGGGTCAAACGGGAGGTCGGCCAGAAGATCCTGCGTGGCGGCGCGTTCCTGCGCCCGGAGCACGCCCTTATGGCACAGCGTGTCGAGCGTGGCGCGGCCGATGCCCATGGCCAGCAGTTCCTGCCGTGTGCGCGGGCCGGCCTGCAGCGCCGCCACGGCGGCCTGCTGGCGCGGGCCGGGCTTTGGCTTTTCCGGCAGGGGGGCCGCCAGCGTATAGACGGCCACCTTCGGCTGCGCGAGCCGGTTTTTGAGCACGGGGCGCCCGTCCTTTGTGCCGGGGCAATACTGCGCGCCGTAGGGGATGACGGCCTTGACCGCCTCGAACCAGGTGCAGAAGGTGCGCTCCTGCAAAAACCGCACGAGTTCCAAAAGGTGCGGGGTCAGGCGGGCGTCCTCGGGCGCGGCGTCCAGCAGGGATTTGAGGCGGGGGTCCTCCTCCGCGTCGGCCAGCTCCAGCACCACGGCCATGCGCGGCCTGTTGCCGCGGCCAAACGGCACCAGCACCATGCTGCCCGCGAACACGCGCCCCTCGAGCGCGGCGGGCACGCGGTAGGTGTAGAGCTTATCGTAATGGATGGTGGCGTCACTGACAGCCACCTTCGCGGCACGCGGCAACGGCGCCACCTCACTTTTTTGGCGGTATCGGGCGGTCTATTGCCCGTTCATGCGGTTTTGGATGATGGCGTAGAGCGCCGCGGCGCAGGTTTGCGGCGTATCGTTGACGATGTGCTCGTCATAGGCAGCGGCCAGGGCCATCTCCTCTTCGGCGCGGCGCAGGCGGCTTTGGACCTTTTCCTCGCTCTCGGTGCCGCGGCCGCGCAGGCGGCGCTCCAGTTCTTCAAGGCTGGGCGGCAGCACGAACACGGTGGTGGCGCCGGGGTACAGCCGCTTGATGTTGGCGGCGCCCTCGACCTCGATGACCAAAATCACCGGGATGCCGGCGGCCATGCGGGGCTCGATCTCGCTGCGCAGCGTGCCGTAGTAGTTGCCGCAGTAGCTGGTATGCTCCACCAGCTCGTTTTGGGCAAGCCTGCGCTCAAAATCATCCACGGAGAGGAAATGGTAGCTCACGCCGTCGGCATCGCCCGCGCGCATGGCGCGGGTGGTGGCGGAGACGGTGCGCTGCACCTCGGGATGGGCGGCGCGCAGGCAGGCGACCACGGTATCCTTGCCGGCGCCGGACGGCCCCGATACGACAAACAGGCAATGCTCCCCCTGCATGGCGTCACACCTCCCCTTCCGGTGCCGGCACGCTGCCGACAAGGGCCTGCGGCTCATAGGCCGAGAGCACCACATGGTCGGAATCCATGATGAGCACCGCCCGCGTCCTGCGCCCGTAGGAGGCATCGATGAGGGCGCCGCGCTCGCGCGCGTCCTGCACAAGGCGCTTGATGGGGGCCGAATCGGGGCTGACGACGCTGACAAGGCGGTCGGTGTTGACCATGTTGCCAAAGCCGATGTTGAGTAGCTGCATGGGGCACATCCTTACTCGATATTTTGCAGTTGTTCGCGGATCTTTTCGATCTCGGATTTCAGCTCCACCACCAGCCGCGTGATGGCGACGTCCTGGCATTTGGAGCCGATGGTGTTGGCCTCACGGTTGAGCTCCTGCGTCAAAAAGTCCAACTTGCGGCCGACAGGCTCGTCCAGGTCCAGGATCGCGCGGTACTGCGCGATGTGGCTGTGCAGGCGCACCGTCTCCTCGTCGATGGCGGTCTTGTCGGCAAAGAGCGCGGCCTCGGTCACAAGGCGGCTCTCGTCGACATTGCGGTCGGCCAGCAGTTCCTGGAGGCGGGCGTAGAGCTTTTCGGTGTACGCCTGCACGCGGCCGGCGGTGCCCTGCTCGATGCGGCCGAGCAGCGCCTCGGCGGTATCGAGTTTGGCGAGGAGGTCGGCGCGGAGCTTCTCGCCCTCGGCGGCGCGCATGGCGAGGAAGGCATCCAGCGCCGCGCCCGCCACGGCCCGCACGTCCTGCCAGAGGGCCTCCTCGTCGGCGGAGGCGGCCGTCTGGACGAGCACCTCCGGCATGCGGGCCAAAAGGCCGGCGGTCAGATCGTTGTTGACGCCAAAGGCCTCGGCCAGTTCGGCAAAGGCATCGGCGTACCCCCGGGCGAGCGGCCGGTTGACGGCAACGACAACGTCCTGCGCCGTGACGGCCTGCAGCGTCAGGCCAAGCTCCACCTTGCCGCGGCTGACCCTGGCCGCCACCAGCTTTTTGAGCTTGTCCTCCATAAAGGCGCAGCGGCGCGGCAGGCGGGAGGAATATTCAAAATAGCGTGCGTTGACGCTGCGCAGCTCCACGGTTATCTGCCGCCCGTTCAGCACCCGCTCGGCCCGGCCGTAGCCGGTCATGCTCAGTACCATGGTATCACCCCGGAAATCGGCCCGCGGCCCAAAAGCCGCAAACCTCCACTATTTGTTTCCATTGTACTATTTTTGGCACGAAGTTGCAAGGCAAATCCCGCTCGGGAGGGTATCCGGGCGGGATTTTTTTGTATTTTTTGCGCCGGCGCTCATTGCAGCAGCGCATCAGCGCTGACGCCAAAGTACGCCGCGAAGTGATACAGCTCGATATCGGTGACAAAGCGCCGGCCGCTCTCGATGCGCTGCACGGCATTTTTGTCGATGTCCAGCCCCGCCAGCTGCATGGCATCGGCCAGCGCCCGCTGCGATAGCCCCCGCGCCTTGCGCAGCGCGGCGATGCGCACCCCCGCGCGGTTGTTGCGGCCGCGCTGTTGGCGGGCTGCGGCGCGCGGCCTGTGGACGCTGCGGCCCCGCCGTCTGCGCCGCGCCGCCGGAGGGGTAACGGGGCCGCCGGCACAGCCATGCGAAAGCCGCGCAGGCGGATGCCTGCGCGGCTTTCAGTGTGTCAAAAAAGTTAACTGCGATTCCAAGGCAAGCTGTAGGGGGCGGCGTCCTCGACGCCCCGTAAACGTTGCAACGACGGAAAGTTTGCGGGACGTCCGGAGGCCGTCCCCTACAAGCACTCCAAAAAGCATTTGCTGCTCTTTTTTCGACAGTCTGAGGCCAGGCTTTACACCGGGTGGCTTTTGGCCTCGTAGTCAGCGTGGAGGGCGTCGACGCCCTGCAGGCGGGCGTTGCGCTTTTCAAAGAATTTGGGCGCCACCTGCGGGAACATCGCGTAGGTGAGCACGTCCTCCTCCTGGATGGCGTACTTGGCGGCCTCGGCCTTCATCTTTTCGACCTCCGGCTCCAGCAGGTCCGCCGGGCGGCAGGTGATGGGCGCCTCGCCCTTCAAAATCATGCTGGAAAATTCAGGGTCGATGGGGGCGGGGGTCTTGCCGTAGTCACCGTGGACAAGGCCCTTGAACTCCTTGGTGACCATCTTGTACCGCTCGCCCAAAATGACGTTGAACACCGCCTGCGTGCCGACGATCTGGCTCGTGGGCGTGACGAGCGGCGGATAGCCGGAATCCTTGCGCACGCGCGGGATCTCTTTGAGGACCTCGTCAAGCTGGTCCTCCTTGCCGGCGTCCTTGAGCTGCTTGATCATGTTGGAGAGCATACCGCCCGGCACCTGGTAGAGCAGCGTGTTGGCATCGACCCCGAGCACCTTGGGGTTGATCTGGCCGTTGGCAATGTATTTTTCGCGCAGCTTGGCAAAATGCTCCCGCACGATGTTGAGCTGTGCAAGATCCAGGCCTGTGTCGTAGTCGGTGCCCTGCAAGGCGGCGACGAGGGATTCCGTCGGCATATGGGAGGTGCCCAGCGCCAGCGGGCTCATGGCGGTATCGACGATGTCGGCGCCGGCCTCGATGCCCTTGAAGATGGCCATGCTGGCCAGGCCCGATGTATAGTGGCTGTGGATATCGACGGGGATGGAGATGTTTTCTTTCAGCGCCTTGACGAGCTCGTAGCAGGTCATGGGCTTGAGCAGGCCGGCCATATCCTTGATGCAGATGGAATCGGCGCCCATGGCCTCGAGCTGTTTGGCGTAGGCGACGAAATAGTCGTTCGTGTGCACGGGGCTCAAGGTATAGCTGATGCACGCCTGCACGTGCGCCTTTTCCTTTTTGGCGGCCTTGATGGCGGTCTCCAGATTGCGCGGGTCGTTGAGGGCGTCAAAGATGCGCAGGATGTCGATGCCGTTGGCGACGGATTTGGCCACGAAATACTCGACGGCATCGTCGGCATAGTGCCGGTAGCCGAGCATATTCTGCCCGCGGAACAGCATCTGCAATTTGGTGTTGGGCATCAGCTTGCGGATGGTGCGCAGGCGGTCCCACGGATCCTCATCCAAGAAGCGGATGCAGGCGTCAAAGGTGGCGCCGCCCCAGCACTCGGCCGAGAAATAGCCGACCTTGTCCATCTCGGGCAGGATGGGGCGCATCTCGTCCATCTTCATGCGGGTGGCCAGCAGCGACTGGTGCGCGTCCCGCAGGACGACCTCGGTGATCTTTACGGGTTTTTTAGCCAATGTCGTTCACCTCGCCTATCAGTTCAGGCTGCAAAGCACATCACCGGAATTTACGGTGTCGCCCTTTTTGGCGGAAACGCTTGCCACGGTGCCGTCCTGCGGGGCGCTGATCTCGTTCTCCATCTTCATGGCCTCCAGAATCAGCAGCGTGTCGCCGGCCTTGACCTTGTCCCCGGGCTTGACCTTGACGTCCAGGATGTTGCCGGGCATCGGCGCGGTGACGGTCACGGCGCCGGCGGGCGCGGCCGGGGCGGCGGCCGGCGCAGGCGCGGCGGCAGCGGGGGCCGGGGCGGCGGCGGGCACAACGGGCGCGGCGCCGGTATTTTCTTCGACGGTGACCTGGTAGGCCACGCCGTTGACGGTAACGGTGAGGTTTTTCATGGGTAAGGGCCTCCTGTATCTGTTGGTATTTCTGTCATGCGGTATTGATAGGCGGGGCGGGGCGCCCCGCCCTGCGGTGGTTCACGGGCAGGCCGGGGCCGGCCCCGCATCCGGCCACGCGTTGTGCAGCCGCCTTCCCCCTCGGGGGGAAGGCAAAACGGAAAGCCTTTTACAGCGCGGTGGTGCCGTGCTTTTTGGCAAGGCGCACGGCGCGCTTGGTGGAAAGCATATCCAAAGCGGCGGCCACCTGCGCGCGCACCTGCGCGGGCGCGGCGGCGGCATCGGCCACGTTGGCGGCCACGGCGGCGGCGGCGCTGCACTTTTCGGCCGCGTAGGCGGCGGCCTTGGCGGCGGTGGCCTTTTGGATGTTGTCGCTCGCTTCGATCTCGGCCTTATACAGCACGCTCACGGCGGCGGCGGGCGCCAGCGGGGCGACGGTGCAGCCCTCGACGGCGATGCGCCAGTCCGCCGGGGCGGCAAAGGCGGTGTACACGGGGCCGATGGCCTGGCCGGCCAGCACCGCGACCTTGGCGGTGGTAGCCTCGGCGTAGACGCCGGCCATGCGCGCGGCCTGCCGGATGCCGCCTTGCACATCCTCCTCGCAGGAGCAACGGAACCCGGCGGTGTTCACCACGGTGACGAGCGGGATGCTGTACGCATCGCACAAACGCACGAACCGCGCGGCTTTGGCGGCGCAGTTGTGGCAGAAGCCCGGCTCCCCGGTGGCCACGATGCCCACGACGTTGCCGTTCACGGTGCCAAGGCCGGTGAACATCCGCTTGCCGATGCCGGTGAACAGCGGCACCAGCGTGCCGGCGTCGGCGATGGCCTCGGCGGCTTTGGCGGCATCGTAGGGGCGGGTGGTGAAGGCGGCCCTGGGCGGCTGCGTATCGAACAGCGCGGGCGCGGCCAAGTTGTTGGCGGGCAGCAACCCCACCAGCTGCGCGGCGGCCTTGGCGGCAGCCGCGGCGTCGGGCGCCACCACGGCGGCCACGCCGGCGCGCGCGGCATACGCGGCGCTGGCGGCGTCCTCGGGGGCGTCGGCGGTGTTGAAGGGGGCCGACAGGAACAGCTCGGCGCCTTCGGCCATGACGCACAGATCTGCGGCGGCGGCCTGCACGGCGGCGGAGCCGGCGCAGGTGCCCACGACGACGGCCACCTGCGGCACGACGCCGGAAATTTTGGCGATGGCCGCCATCAGGCGGGCGTTCGCCTTGAGCAGGTCCAGCCCGCCCTCCAGCCTGGCGCCGCTGGCGTTGTAAAAGGTCACGACCGGGTTGCCGGTCTCGGCGGCAAGGGAAAGCAGGTGGATGTTCTTTTGCACATCGGGCACGTCCAGCGCGCCGCCGTCCTGCCAGACGGCATACACGCTCTGGCCGCCCGCGCAGCCGAACGCGGCGCTGACGGCGCCGTCGGGGTACAAGGGCGTATACACGCCGTCATCAAAAAAAGCGGCAAGGATCTCCGCTTTGCCGGGGGCTTTTGCTGCCATACGGGGGACCTCCTGAATCGAGTTTGGGAGCGCGGCGCACAAAGGGCGCTATACGCAGTTATTGTAGCACCCTGCCGGCGTTTCGGCAAGGGGTGCGCGGCAGAAATTTGGCGCAAAAAGGGGGCCGGCTCAGCGCGCCGCCCCCTGCCGCTGCGCGGCGTGCGGGGCGCCGCCGGCGGCGCCCCGCAGCGCCGCGACCTCGCTTTTTTTGAGTTCCCGCCACTGCCCGGGGGCGAGCATGCCCAGCTTGACGGGCCCCTCGGCGCTGCGGCGCAGGCGCGCCACCTCCAGCCCAACGGCCGCGCACATACGGCGGATCTGGCGGTTGCGGCCCTCGTGCAGCGTCATCTCCAGCACGCTGCGGCCCGGCTTGCCGGCGGCAGCGCTTTCCTCGGCGACGACACGGATGACGACGGGCGCGGTCCGGACGCCGTCGTCCAGCACAACGCCCGCCGCCATGCGGGCCAGCTGCTCCTCGGTGGCGCGGGGGTGCACGGTGACGCGGTACAGCTTGGCGATGCCGTTGCCCGGGTGGGTCATCAGGTTGGCGAAAGCGCCGTCGTCGGTGAAAAGCAGCAGGCCCTCGCTGTCCTTGTCCAACCGGCCCACGGGGTAGACGCGGCGGCCCACGTCCGCCACGAGTTCCATCACCGTCTTGCGGCCGTGCCCGTCGTGCGCGGTGGTGATGTACCCGCGCGGCTTGTTGAGCATGAGGTAGATGTATTTGCGTTTGCGGCGCACGGCTATGTTTTTGCCGTCGACCGCGAGCTTGTCGACATCGGGGTCCATCTTATCGCCGAGCGCGGCGGGCCGGCCGTTGACCTTGACGCGCCCTTCGGCGATGAGGGCTTCCGCCGCGCGGCGGGAGCACACCCCCTGGTCGGAGAGGACTTTCTGGATACGCTGCTGTGCCATCTTCGCACACCTTTCCGGTCAAAAAAGAGGGAGGTCAGGCCCCGGGGGCGGGCGGCTCGGCGGCGGGCGCGGCGCTCCCCTGCCCTGCCTTGGCGGGTTCTTTGGCAGCTTCTTTGGCGGCCTGTTTTTCGGCCTTGGACTGC
The DNA here is from genome assembly GCA_947629015.1 of uncultured Gemmiger sp. Classification (GTDB taxonomy): domain Bacteria; phylum Bacillota; class Clostridia; order Oscillospirales; family Ruminococcaceae; genus Gemmiger. The sequence continues at coordinate 40,435 of CANRCB010000001.1, read as the reverse complement.
TTGCGCATGGCGGAGAGTTTGTCCACCAGTTCCGGCAGCGCGGCGATGGCATTGTCCATGCCGCTGGCCTTGTCCACCAGCTGGACGGTGCGCACGTTGCCGCCGCTGATGACGAGGAAGGCGATGGGCGTGATGGACACCCCCGCCCCGGCGCCGCCGCCGAACATCTCCTTGCTGGATTTTGCGCCCATGTCCGACCCGCCGGAGGCAAAGCCGAAGGTCACGCGGGAGATGGGGATGATGGTGGTGTTTTCATCGGGGCGGATGGGCTCGCCGATGACGGTGTTGGCGTCCACCATTTCGCGGATCTTTTCCATCGTAAGGCCCATCATGCCGTTGATCGGGTGTTCTGCCATGGGAAAAACCTCCTTACTGTGGTAAAACGGGCAAAGCCGTGGGGTTCAGTGCAAAACGGTTTTGAAGGCGGGGTCCCGCCAAAGGCGGAAAAGCAGCCGCGGCAGCAGCACCACCGCCACGATGGGGCGGAAGGATACCTCGCCCGAGATGCCGCGCTGCGGCATTTTTTCGCCGGTGAAATCCGGCTCCAGGCGCAGGGAATCGGCCTCGATCTCCATCAGCTGGCGCGCGCGGGCAAGCAGGTTGTTCAGCAGCGCCATCTGCGCGCCGTATTGGATGGCGGTGGCGGCGGCGTCCCCCTCGGCGGTGACGGTCCAGTACACCCGCAGATGCCGCACATGGATGCCGCGCAGCAGCCGCCCGCCCGCAAACGCCAGATGGCCGAGCAGCGCCCCCAACAGGCCGGCCGGATCCTCTTTTAAAGCGGCGATAAAGCGCTGCGCCAGCGCGGGGCGCGCGCCGTCCTTTTGGGCGGGCGCAGCCTTTTTGGTTTTGGCCGCTTTGGCGGGCTTTTGGGGCGGGCGCTTTTCCGCGGCGGGCTTTGCTTTACGGCCGGCCTTGGCCGGTTTTTGGCGCTTTTGCGGGCGCGGGTACAGCGCGATGCGCACCGGCCCGTACCGGACCGAGGCAGAGAGCGCGTCGGGGCGGTATTCCCCCGCCAGGGTGGCCCGCACGCACAAAAGCAGTAGCACCAGCGCCAGCAACAGCAGCAGCACGCCGCCCAGCAGCTTGAGCACCGCCAGCAGAACGGCGAGGGCGCCGCTCATACCAGCTGCTCCATTTCCAGCTGGGCGGGGGCCTGCGGCGCGGGGGGCGTATCCGCCGGGCCGGCGTCGTGCAAGGGCGGCAGGTCGCGCAGGCTGCCCAGGCCGAACACCCGCAGAAAAGTATCGCTCACACGGAAGGCCACCGGGCGGCCGGGCAGATCCAGGCGGCCGGCCTCCTCGATGAGGCCCTTCTCCAGAAGGTTCGCCACGGTGGAGCTGGAATCGACCCCGCGCACCTGCTCGATGAACCCGCGGGAGACCGGCTGGTTGTAGGCGATGACGGCCAGCACCTCCAGCGCCGCCGGCGAGAGCGGCGCGTTGCGGCGGGTGTCCAGCACGCGCTTGACGACCTCGGCATAATCGGGCCGGGTGGAAAGCTGCCAGCGCGCGCCGTCAAAGCGCAAAAGCTGCAGGCCGCTGCCCGTTTCGTCATACCGCTGCTGCAAAGCCTGCAAAAGGCGCTCGGCCTCCGGCTCCTCCAGATACATGGCCTCGGCCAGGCGGGCGGCCTCGATGGGCTCCGCGTGGGCGAAAAGCATCGCCTCCAGCGCGCCCAGGCGCTGTTGTTCATTCATGGGCAGCCTCCTTCGGCGCGGTGTGCGGCGCGCGGCGGGTGCGGTCCAGCACAAGGGTGCCGTCCGCCGTGAGGGATACGCGCCCGGCGCGCATCAGCTCGAGCAGGGCCAGAAAGGTGGCGACGTTGGTGCTGCGGCTCTCGTCTTTGCTGAACATCTGCCCCAGCCGGCGCAGCGTGCCGCGCAAAAGCCCGCGCAGCGTGTGCGCCACGCGGCTTGCCACCGAAACGACCGGCGCCGCCACCAGCGGCTCGAACCGCTGCGGCTCCGGCTTTTTTTTGCGCAGGCTGCGGCCCATCAGGCCGTACCACGCCCGCACAAGGCTTTGCGGGTCCTGCCTGCGGCTGTAGGCGGCGGGGCCCGGCAGCGGCATGGGGGCGCGCACGGCGGTATACTGCGCGCGGGCGCGGGCGCCCAGCCCGGCCGCCACCTTTTTGCACAGGCTGTATTCAATGAGCTGGCCGGTGAGTTCGGCCTTCATCCGCTCGGACTCCTCCTCATTGCGGGGCAGGAGCAGCGCGCTTTTCATCTGTACGAGGCGGGCCGCCATCTCGATGAATTCGCTGGCGACCTCCATGCGGTTTTGCTGCATTTGGCCGACGGCGGCGGTGTACTGGTCGATGAGGGCCATCAGGTTGATATCGTGCAGGTCCATCTTGTTTTTGCCCACAAGATAAAGCAGCAGGTCGAGCGGGCCCTCGAAATCTTCGATTGTAAAGGTGAGTGTTTCCATGTAGGCTCCCTTGCGTTCCCATTCACACCGCGGTGCCGAGCCAGCGCGGCAGCAGGATAGCGTCCATAAAGCCGGTCAGGCGGTCCAGCGCGCGCCAGACGGCGTCCACCGCAAAGCCGAGCGGGGCGTTCAGCAGGCCGGTCAACACCAGAAGAAAGACGCCGAGCATGATGTAGCGCTCGTAGTTCATCAGCCGGAAATACCAGCGCTGCGGCAAAAACAGCAGCGCGATGCGGCTGCCGTCGAACGGCGGCACCGGTATCAGGTTGAACACCGCCAGGCTGATGTTCATGCTGACCAGGTAATACAAAAACAGATAGACGATGCCGGACGCAAGGCCCAGCCCGTACACGGCGCCCTTGAACAGCACCATGCCCAAAAACGCCAGCAGCAGGTTGGACAAGGGCCCCGCCGCGGCCGAGAGCGCCATGCCCGCCTTGGGGTTTTGGAAGCGGCGGGCATCGATGCCCACCGGCCTTGCCCAGCCGATGCCGCCCAAGATCATGCAGATGGCGCCCAGAGGGTCAAAGTGGCGGCGCGGGTCCAGCGAAAGGCGCCCCGCGTTTTTGGCCGTATCGTCGCCAAGAAGATGGCTGGCCAGCGCGTGGGCCGATTCATGGAACGGGATGGCGATGAGCATGACGGCGGCGCGCACCAGATAATACAGCAGCGTATCCAGGCCCAAAAGGCCGCCCAAGGCCATCGCCCCCTCCCTATCTTGTGGCCGATGCGCGATTTTGGCGCATATCTTGGTTTATTATAACGGAAAGCCCGCCTTTTGGCAAGGGTGCGCGGCACAAAACTGCCGCAAAACTGCAAAACTGCCGCAAAAACCAAAAGCCGCCCCGTTGGGGCGGCGTGCCGGGTCATTCCGGCAAAAGGGTGCATTGCAGGATGTCGTTTTCCGGCGTGAAGCCGCCGCGCAGATAAAACGGTACGGCCTTCACGCTCGGCCAGACAAAGAGCAGCTCACAGCCGGTTTGCGTAAGCCAGCCCTTGATATATCCCAGCAGCCCGGCGCCGATGCCGCGGCTGCGGTACCCGGCGCAGGTGTAAACGTTGGTCAGGTAGGCGATGCTTTGGGCCGTGTGCCCCGGCGCCGGCAGCTTGGGGATGGTATAGACCGCCATGGTACACAGGATGACGCCGTCCTCCTCGGCCACAAAAACGCTGTAACCGGGGCCGCTGCGCAAAAACGCGGTGAACTGCTGGGTGAACGCCCGCGCATCGGCATTGGCAAGGTTATGCTCGCCATAGTCGGCGTCATCCTCGGCGGCGTGCTGCCAGCGCAGGGCGGCCAGGGTGGGATAGTCCTTCTCCTCGGCAAGGCGGTAGTGCATGGTGCTTTTCCTTTCAAGGCCGGGCGCAAGCGGGGCTCAGTAGTTGTCCCGCATTTTTTTGCGCAGCTTGCGCCAGATGTTGAAGCCGGACAGCGCGATGGCGATGAGCAGGAACACCACGACCAGCCAGCCGTTGCCGTTCTCGTCATAGCTTTTCATCTCGCTCCACTGCGCGTCCATGGCGGCGTTGACGTCGTCCGGCAGGGTCACGAACACCTGCGCCTTCTCCATGACCTCGAGGCCGGGGTAGGCGATGAGGCTGTTTTTCATCTCGTCGTCCAGCATCTCGCGCACCGCGGGGATGGGGGTGGAGTAGCCGATATAGTCGATGTTGTTGTAGGCCACGTCCGGCTCGCACATATAGTTGATAAAGATCTCGGCGGCCTCCTTGTGGGGGGCGTCGGCGGGCACGCACATACTGTCCACAAAGAAGTTGACGCCCTCCTCGGGATGGACGAAGGCAAGGTCGGGGTTGTCGGCGATCATGGTGAGCGCGTCGCCGGCATAATAGGGCGCGAGCGCGGCCTCGCCGCCGGCCATCTTGTCAAAGATCTCGTCCATGACATACGCCTGCACGATGGGCTTTTGCTCGGTCAGCTTGCGCATGACCTCGGCCACCTCCTCCGGGGTGGCGGGGTTGAGGGGCTTGCCCAGCAGCGCCGCGGCGATGCCGTACGCATCGCGGGAGTTGTTGAACATCAGCACGTTGTTTGCGTACTGCACGTCCCACAAGGCGCTCCAGCTGGTGGGCGGCTCCTCGACCATGGTGGTGTTGTACACGAGGCCGGTGGTGCCCCAGGTGTAGGGCACGCTGTAGGTGTTGTCGGGGTCAAAGCCCCAGCCCAGATAGTCCTGCCCCATAAGGCTGAAGTTGGGGATGTTCGCAAAATCCAGCCTGGCGAGCATACCTTCCTCGATCATGCGGCCGACCATATAGTCCGACGGGATGATGACATCGTAGGTGGCACCGCCGTTTTTCAGCTTGGCGTAGAGGCTCTCGTTGGAATCGTAGGTCGTATAGTTGACGCGGATGCCGGTCAACTCCTCAAAGGCGGCCAGGATGTTGACGGAATCGTCGGAGCCGTCGGAGATATACTGCCCCCAGTTGTAGACGTTGAGGGTGATGTCCTCGTCGGCAAGGCGCGCCCAGTCATACCCGCCGGAGACAGTGATATCCTCGTTGACGGTGATGTCCTCGGCGGCGGCAGGCAGGCAGAGCACGGCGCACAGGCCCAACGCGGGCACAAGCGCCGCCATGCGTTTGAGCAGATGCATCGGTCAGCGCCTCCCTTCCGCCGAGAGGGCCTTGCGCACGGCCTGCTGGTCACGCCGGTAGGCACGGCTGTCCACCCAGTTGGAGATGAGGATGATGGAGAGGATGACCACGAACATGATGGCCGACAAAGCGTTGATCTCGGGGCTGACGCGGCGGCGGGTCATCGAGTAGATGGCGATGGGCAGCGTCTGCATGGTGCCGGCGTTGAAGTAGGAGATGATGAAATCATCGATGGAATAGGTCAGGCAGATGAGGAAGGCCGAGAGGATGGCCGGGGTCAGCTGCGGCACGATGACCTTGAAGAACGCCTGCGACGGCGTGCAGCCGAGATCCAGCGCGGCGTTGTAGATGCTGGGGTCCAGCTGGCGCAGCTTGGGGGAGACGTTGAAGATGACGTACGGCACGTTGAAGGTGATGTGCGCCACGAGCAGCGTGGCCCAGCCGAACAGCCCGCCCTCGCCGCCGATGCCGAGGCTGCGCGCCATGACGAAGAGCAGCATGAGCGAAACGCCGGTGATGATCTCGGGGTTGACGACGGGCACATAGCTGATGTTGTTGATGAGGAGCTGGCTTTTGCGCCCCATCGAGTTGATGCCCACGGCCGCCAGCGTGCCCAGCACCGTCGCGATGACGGAGGACACCACCGCCAGCACGATGCTCAAGGCCAGCGCCGAAAGGATGGCGTCGTTGTGGAGCAGGCTCTCGTACCATTTCAGCGAGAAGTTCGTGAACACGGCGCGGGAGCGGTTCTCGTTGAAGGAATAAGCGATCATGACCGCGATGGGCAGGTACATGAACCCGAAGATGAGCACCAGATAGGTGCGCTGCATAAGGGTGCCGGTGCGTTTGCTCATCGTCACATCACCCCTTCCATGGATTCCTCGTCAAAGGAGGAGGTGAAGCTCATGCACAAAAGCACGATGACCATCAGCACAAGGCTCATGGCGGAGCCGAGGTTGAGGTTGTAGGCGTTGCCCAGGAACTGCAATTCGATCAGATCGCCGATGAGCAGGTTGGAGCCGCCGCCCAGCATACGGCTGATGATGAAGGTGGAGACGCTCGGCACGAACACCATCGTGATGCCGGTGGCGATGCCGGAGCTGGACAGCGGGATGAGCACCCGCGTGACGGTGCGCCGCAGGTTGCAGCCGAGGTCCTGCGCGGCCTCGATGATGGAATTGTCGATCTTGGTCATGGCGGTATAGAGCGGCAGGATCATATACGGCAGATAGTTGTACACCATGCCCAGCACCACGGCGCCGGAGGTGTTGATGAGCTGGAACGGCCCCAGGCCGAAAAAGCCCAGCAGCCGGTTGATGAGGCCGTTGTTTTCGAGCAGGCTCATCCACGCGTAGGTGCGCAGCAAAAAGTTCATCCACATCGGCAGCATGACGAGCATGAGCATGATGTGCTGTTTGTTGGCCCGCAGGCGCGACAGGGCGTACCCCACCGGGAACGCCAGCACCAGGCAGATGGCGGTGGCCTCGGCGGCCAGGATCAGGCTGCGGGCGAACACGCCGGTGTAGCGCCCGATCTGGGTAAGGTTCTCAAGCGTAAAAACCACGGTGGGCGCCGTGGCGGCATCGGCGGCCGCGGCCGCGTTGATGGCGCTTGTCTGCGACGGCGTGAGCGCGTACCAGATGACGATGAGCAGCGGCACCACAATAAAGGTGACCATCCACACCAGATACGGCGCGGCCAGCCAACGGCTGTTTTTTGTTTTCAGCATCGTTTCAGCCCTCCGTGCGCCGCATGATGTGGATCATGTCGGGGGCGATGTTCATGCCGATGATCTCGCCGGGCTGGCTCGCATGGGTCGAATGGATGAGCCACTCATACCCTTCGACGTCGACGTGCATCTCAAAGTGCACGCCCTTGAAGATGACCTCCCGCACACGGCCGGTGAGCGCGCCGTCCTGCGGGGGCACGATCTCGACGTCCTCGGGCCGGATGACGACCTGCACGCTCTCGTTGGGGGCAAAGCCGCCGTCCACGCACAGGAACTCCTGCCCGCCGAAGCTGACAAGATAGTCCTTGAGCATGACGCCGTCCACGATGTTGGAATCCCCGATGAACCGCGCGACAAAGGCGTTGCACGGCTCGTTGTAGATGTCCTCGGGGGAGCCGATCTGCTGGATGTGGCCGTCGTTCATGACGACGACGGTGTCCGACATGGTCAGGGCTTCCTCCTGGTCGTGTGTGACGTAGACGAAGGTGATCTGCATCTCGCGCTGCAAACGCTTGAGCTCCAGCTGCATCTCCTTGCGCAGCTTGAGGTCCAGCGCGCCGAGAGGCTCGTCCAGCAAAAGCACGCGCGGAGAGTTGACGAGGCTGCGCGCGATGGCCACGCGCTGCTGCTGCCCGCCCGAAAGCTGGTGGATGCTGCGCCGCTCGTACCCTTTGAGGCCGACCGTGGCCAGCATCTCCAGTACCTTTTCCCGGATGAGCGCTTCCGACAGCTTTTTGCCGTTTTCGTCCTTTTGCAGGCGCAGGCCGAACGCGACGTTCTCGAACACGTTCAGGTGCGGGAACAGCGCGTATTTCTGGAATACGGTGTTCACCTGGCGCTTGTAGGGCGGAAGGTCGGCAATGTCCTGCCCGTCAAAAAAGACATTGCCCGATTTTGGCGTGATGAACCCGGCTATCACACGCAGGGTCGTCGTCTTGCCGCAGCCGGAAGGGCCAAGGAAGGTGACGAACTCCTTGTCGTGGATGTCGAGCGAAAGGCCGTCCAGGACCTTTTCCCCGTCAAATTCGACAACAATGTCTTTGAGCGATACGATGAGATTTTCATTCATTATTACTGCATCCCCCTTTGCGGAATTTCCCGTGAAGGCGGCTGGCCGTGCGGACCCCGTCCGCGGCTCTGCGCCCGCGAGTCAGCGCCAATTATGCCACCCCGCAAAGGTTTGTTACACCGCCGGGCAAACTATCCTTTCACAGACCGGCGGCTGCAGTGGCACATACAACGCCAATGTGTCAGGGCAGTGGAAAGATTTGCCCTTAGATGCAACACACAAGCAACATTATACAGGATACCCGGGGGGTGTCAATCTTTTTTTGCCCCCTGGCGAAAATTTGGGGGATTGCCCCGTTTTTTGGCTGCCGCCCCCGCAAAATTGGTGGGGAATAGCCAAACCCCGCTCCCCTGCCCCGGCCGCGCCGGCGCGGCCGTGCCTGCCGGCCCCCTGCCCGGCGCGGTTTTCGGTGTGTTTGCCCGGTGTTTGCCCGGCGCTTACTCAACACGCTTGCCCGGTGCCTTCCCGGCGCCTTCCCGGCACGCCGCGCCGGCGCCAAAAAAATTTGCGGCGGGGGGTTGACAAACGGCGGCGATTGTGTATTATTGTATTAAGCGCTTAATACAATAGCACAAAGGAGACGTCTTTTGTATGGAATGGAACATCGCCGCCGGCCGGCCGGTGTACAGGCAGCTCATCGAGCAGCTGGAGCAAGCGCTCGTCACCGGCGCGTGGCCGCCGGGCACGCGCGTGCCCGCGGTGCGGGAGCTGGCCGCCGAAGCCGGCGTCAACCCCAACACGATGCAAAGGGCCTTGCAGGAGCTGGAGGGCCGCGGCCTTTTGCAGGCGCAGCGCACCGCCGGGCGCACCGTGACGGCCGATGCCGCCGTGCTGGGGGCGCTGCGCGCCGAACGCGCCGCCGCCCTCGCGCAGGAGTATGTGCACCGCCTTGCCACGCTGGGCTATGCCCCGGCCGAGGCCCGCGCGCTGCTGGAACACGCCCTTATAAAGGAGGAGGAAAACGATGGAACACAACCCTGAAACCGCCCCCGTCTGGCAGGCGAAGGCGCTGACCAAGCGCTACGGCCGCCATACCGCCTTGCAAAACGCGGAATTTTCGATCGGCCCCGGGCGGCTGGTGGGCCTGCTGGGCCCCAACGGCGCGGGCAAGACGACGCTGCTCAAGCTGTCGGCCGGGCTTTTGACGCCAAGCGAGGGCGAGGTGCGCATCTGCGGGCTCACGCCCGGCATCGGGAGCAAGCGCCTTGTCAGCTACCTGCCCGACCGCATGGTCCTGCCCGGCCGCGCCGCGCCGGGGCAGCTTGTGGCGCTGTACGCGGACTTTTTCGCGGATTTTGACGCCGACAAGGCCCGCGCCATGCTGGCGGACCTGAAGCTCGACCCGCGCGCGCCGCTGGGCGCGATGAGCAAGGGCATGCAGGAAAAAGTCCAGCTGTGCCTGGCGATGAGCCGCGCGGCGAAGCTCTACCTGCTGGACGAACCCTTAGGCGGCGTGGACCCCGCGGCGCGGGACTATATTTTGGACACCATCCTGCGCAACTACAGCGAGGAGGCCGCCGTCATCATCTCAACGCATCTTATCACAGACATTGAGAAGGCGCTGGACGAGGTGCTCATCCTCAAGGACGGCGCCGTCCACACGCACGAGGGCGTGGACGCCCTGCGGGAGGCGCACGGCAAGAGCGTGGACGAATATTTCCGGGAGGTGTTCCAATGCTGACCAAATTGTTGAAATACGAGGTGCGCGCCACGGCGCGTATGCTGCTGCCCGTCTACGCCGGCATGGTGCTGGCCTGGGGCCTTTACCGGATCTATACCGCGCTGTACGGCGCGCTGCATCTTACGGGCGCCGTGCCGGGCATACTGCAAATGTTGCTGCTGTTTTTGTATGGCCTGACGGTGTTTGCGGCCGGGCTGATGACGCTGCTCATCGGGGCGCGGCAGTTTTACCGCCTGCTGGGGGAGGACGGGTATTTCCTGTTTACCCTGCCGGTGAGCGCCGCGCAGCACATAGCCGTCAAGCTGATCTGCGCCACAGGCTGGCTGGGGGCGTACCTCCTTCTTGGCGGCCTGCTCAACCGCCTGGAAGGCCACGCCGCTGCCGCCCCGGATGGCAGCATCCTGGGTGTGGGCGGGGACACGCTGTACTTTACCGGCAATCCCCTCTCCCTGGGCGCCGAGCGGCTGCTGGACGCCGGGCTTGTGGGGGTGGTGGTGCTGGCCATCGTGTGCAGCAACCTGTTCCTTTTCCTGTGTATCATCATCGGCGGCCACTGGCCGCGGCACCGCGCGCTGGCCAGCGTGCTGAGTTATTTTGGCCTCACCTATGCCTGGCAGGCGGTGTTCATCGGCGCGGTGGTGGCCGTGGTGAATTTTTTGGCGAGCGACGAGGGCGCGGGCGCCGCCGTCGCCGGCTGGGTGGTCGATTTTGTGGAAGGCCTGCACCGCGTGGACGGCATCGTGCCCGGGCTGTGGGTCATACTCGCCGCCATGGCGGCGGTGCTCATCGCCGTGGGCGCGGCGCTGTGGGCCATCGTCCACCACTTTGTGGCCAAGCGGCTGAACATCGTGTGAGCCCCTGTGCGCGTGCCCTGCGGGGGCGTCCCGGGTTGCACACCGCCATGCCCTGTGCTACAATGGGTCTGTCTTTTTTGCACTGCCCAGGGGGGCTTTTGGCCCCGGAAAGGAGATATCGAATGGAAAAGCAGCAATATATCTGCCCCAAGTGCGGCTGCCGGGAGTTTGTGGCGGATCGCCTGCAGGCCGCCGGCGGCAATTTTGCCAAAATGTTTGATATCCAAAACAAGCGGTATACCACGGTGAGCTGTTGCCAGTGTGGCTACACCGAGCTATACCGCCAGATGGACGACACCGGCATGGACGTGCTTGATTTCCTGTTTGGGAACTGACGCCGCGCCAGACGCCCCAAAATACCGCAACAAAAAAAGCAAAAAAAGGGCTTGCATTTTGGCAATGTGTCTGGTATAATAGTCGGGCACCAGAGATGGTGCCCGATCATGGGAGCTTTCCCGAGTGGCCAATGGGGACAGACTGTAAATCTGCTGCGTAATGCTTCGGTGGTTCGAATCCACCAGCTCCCACCAAAAGCGACCGCCCTGCCGTACCCCGGCAGGGCGGTCGTTTTTGGTGCCGGTACTGGCAGGGCTCGAACAGGGCGGCCCACGGCTCGGCGCACCATCAGCTCCCACCAACAACAAATAATCCGAAACTTTATATTGTATAAAAGCCAAAAATGCCGTATACTGGTTGTAGCATCAAACAGGAGGGCACTTGCATGGCGCCGATGTCTGTGGAAAAATCCATCGCCAACGCGGTCGCGTCGCTCCGTATGGAGGGGCTGACGGCCAAGCCTGTCTATGAAGAACTTTGCCGCCGGCTTCTGCGCGGCGAGATCACCATGAGCGAGTACGTGGCGCTGGCCATCGAGCGAAAGGGCAGTTGATATGGCGTATGATATGGAAGCAACCGGGCAGGACTGCTACCCCGGCACGACCTGCCTTGTAAACCTGCTGGACATCCATGATGAAAACATCCTGGCCGCGACAGAGGCTGCGCTCACGCTGGGCAAAACCAGCGAGCTGTTCCACAAGCCTTTGTCGGGGCCTTTCGATTTTGCCTTCTACAAGGGCATCCATCAATATCTCTTTTGCGACCTGTACGCTTGGGCCGGGCAGGTGCGCGATATCGACTTGAGCAAACGCGGCACAGTATTTATGCCCGCCGCGCAGATTAAGCGCGTTGCCAACGTGTGTTTTGACCGATTGGTCAGCACCGACCTGCGGACTCTTTCCGTTCATGAGCGCGCGGTGGCCGTGGCAGATTTTTATAACACCATCAATCTGCTGCACCCGTTCCGCGAAGGCAATGGCCGCACACAGCGTGTTTTCTTTCAGCATTGGCTGCGGTCCTTTGACTATGAGCTGGACTTTTCGCAAGCCGATACCGATTTGCTGATGATGGCGACGATACACGCAGCGCAGGGTATTATGGATCATCTGGTGGCGTTTTTCGAGGAGCAGATCAAATAAAGCGAGAATATTGTATAACTCTGCTTTTCACTGCACCTCTGCCACCAACTGTGCGGTGGATTTTAATATAGAAAATATAATCGCAATTTATAAACTATAATCTTTGGAGGAACTTCGCAGATGACGAGACCTGTAAACCTTTACGCTTTATCTCGGATAACAGATGAAACTGCTTTTCATCGAGTTGAAAAGCACGCTTCCGGCAGCGACGAGTGCAAACATACACAGACACATGAGATTCTATCGCTGCGCCTCTTGGTCGATGGCTTGTTGGAAAATGGTATATCAATAAACCAACTGGATGGATTCTATTTTGGGTATAAAATCCCTCAAATCGGGAAAGAATTCGATTTACTTAAGTTTACGGAACATGACTGCCTAAATATTGAGCTCAAAAGTCAACCCGTTTCCACCAGCGACATTTTATCGCAATTACAAAAGAACAAGCACTATCTTGCGCATATAGGTAAGAAACTGCATTTGTATACTGTGGTAACGAGTCCCCTGACTTGTTACAAATTGACAGAGGATGGCCATCTGCAGTCAATTGCCTTTTCCTGCGTAGCAGATGCTATAAAACAGTTCGAATACGACCATCTGTCACAAATTGATACTATGTTTCGAGCATCAGATTTTTTGGTTTCGCCACTGAATACGCCGGAAAAATTTATTGATGAAAAATACTTTTTAACACAGGCGCAAGATGAAATCAAAAAGAAGATCCTTAATGATATATATATTCAAGGACAGGATGGCTTTTATAGTATCATTGGAAAACCTGGTACCGGCAAGACCTTGTTGGTATATGATTTGGCACGGCAGCTTTCCCAATGGATGCCAACCGCTATTATTCATTGCGGCAAATTACCTGAAACCTACCAGCAGTTAGAAAAAGCCATCAATAACTTTGCGATTATTGAGGCCGGCCGACTTAAAGGGCGTCCAGAAATTATTGACACTTATCAATATATCCTTGTGGACGAAGCACATCGTTTCCATTTGGCGCAGTTCCGTAGCCTTTGCGACAAAGTTAATGAAGGCAAAAAAATCTGTATTTTTTCTTCTGATCCTGATCAAGTGCTCTCATCATCAGAAAAGCAAAATGATATCGTTGGCAAAATATTAGCATTGCCCTTACTTGAAAAATACACACTAACCGGGAAGATCCGTACGAATAAAGCATTAGCCTCATTTATTGCCCAAGTAATAGATTTGAATTTGAAGCCCGCCACTTCTATGTCTTATGATAATGTTTCTTTGTTATATGCTGCCAACTTCGATGAGGCTTGTCGGCTGATTGAATATTATCGGCAGCAAGAATACGTTTTTATTAATTACTCAAAATCGAATTTTTACCCCAGCCCTTTTTCGGCATATAAGGAAGATTATGATACACATCATGTAATCGGACAGGAATTTGATAAGGTTTTGATGCTGTTGGATGATTCTTTTTACTATGATGAATATAACAAGCTGCGGGGGATCCGGCATCCCAATCCAAATTATCTGTATCCAAATCTATTTTACCAAGGTATCACTCGTGTACGTGAAAAGATCGCCCTTATCGTTGTGTCAGCACCAGAATTGTTTTTCAAGATAACTTCTATCTTTGAATAAATTTTTCATTAATTTTGCACGATGGTACCGGGATAGCATCAAATGTGATGTATCACTTTAGCCATTCGCTTTATTGTGCTATATTTGAGGATACACCACCATAGTAAGCAGGGGTAATATGGGTGATATGATGTCCCCTGCCCAGCGTAGCCGCACGATGGGCCATATCAAGGGGAAAGATACCAGCATAGAAGTTGCTTTACGGAAGGCCCTGTGGCACAAAGGGTATCGGTACCGGAAAAACTATAAAGCCCTGCCAGGTACACCGGATATAGCCCTCACCAAATACAAAATTGCTATTTTTTGCGATAGTGAGTTCTTCCACGGATACAATTGGGAGATAAAGAAACTGCGGCTGGGTGAAAACCGTGATTATTGGATCAAAAAAATCGAGCGCAACATGACACGTGACCGGGAAAACGATTTTGCCCTTCTCGCCTTGGATTGGATACCCATGCATTTTTGGGGCCAAGAAATCACAAAACGTCTCCCTGAGTGTATTGGCGCCATCGAAGATTTGATTTTTGAGTTGCAGTTACAGACATTCGATGATATAATGGAAGAAAATAGGGACTAATTTTATAATTTAAATTTATTATTTTATAAATTATATTTATCGCTTTATTTTTGTGGGGAATTGCAATGACGATCAGCGAGCAGATAAAAATCCTTTGCATCCGTTCTAATATTAGCTCGGCAGAATTGGCCAGGCGCATGGGGACAACGCCGCAAAACTTCAGTGCCAAACTCAAGCGGGAGAGTTTTACTGTGGCCGACCTTGAATATCTGGCAGCTGCTGCAGGCTGTACTTTTGAGCGGTATTTTATCCTCCCGAATGGGGACAAGGTTTAAGGAGGGCAAAATGCAACTCTTGAAGTATAGGGATGATTCCCGCAACCGGGCTGTTGTTTCCTTGTTTTCCGGGGCCATGGGCCTGGACATTGGTTTGGCAATGGCCGGGCTGCGGATCGCCGTTGGGCAGGATTTTGATGCTGCCTGCGTTGCCACCATGCGCGCCAATGGCCATAATGTGCTCGGCGGGGATATCCGCACACTTGAGCCGTCAGATTTGTTGGATGCCAGCGGGATGGATTTTGGGGAACCGTTTCTGATTTGCGGGGGGCCGCCTTGCCAACCATTTTCGACGGCTGGGAAACGTCTTGGTATCAACGATCCCCGCGGCAGCCTTTTTATGGATTTTATCCGGATGATCGATACCATCCGCCCGCGGTTCTTCATTATGGAAAACGTCAAGGGGATCATGTCGGCCCCGCTCAAGTATGTCCCGCTGGCAGAGAGGGACGAAACCGATCCAAACCAGCGCCTTGGCACGGTCTTGGACGTTATCCTTTCAGAGTTTGACAAACTTGGATACAAAACTGTATATGGGCTTTTGGATGCCGCCAACTATGGTGTGCCCCAATTCCGTGAACGGTTTGTCCTGATCGGCAGCCGCGACCACGAGGATATTTTCCTGCCAATCCCCACCCATTTCCAGATGCATCAAGACCCTGCATACCGTTGGTGTACCTTGCGGGACAGCATTTCGGATCTGGAGGCAGACTGTGGTGAGTGCATGGCCTTCAGCAAAGACCGGCTTGAGTATTTACGGCTTGTGCCGGAGGGTGGCAACTGGAAAGACCTTCCGCCGGAAATGCAGAAAGAAGCGATGGGCGGTGCCTATGGTTCCGGCGGCGGCAAAGTAGGATTTTACCGCAGGTTGTCATACAGCCAGCCCTCCCCCACTCTAGTGACTTCGCCCGTCCAAAAGGCTACCATGATGTGCCACCCAAGGCAGGATCGGCCGTTGAGCATAAAAGAATATGCACGTATCCAGCAGTTTCCGGAAGATTGGCATTTTATTGGCACGACTGCCGCAAAGTACCGGCAGATCGGTAACGCTGTACCTGTTGGGCTTGCGCAGGCCATCGGTGAAGCCGTCCTTGCCGTGGCAGACCAGTCTGCAGCCATACAGACCAAACGTTTCCGAGGGACAGTCGTCCATCAAAAGCTACGGGATGCAATTGAGATCGGAGGGAACCATTATGCCAATAAATGAAACTTATGACGGGCAAGCCATTGTAGAAGCAATTGCGGATGCGCTGGATCGATTTTACACCAACTTGATCAAAAAGATCGACAAGCTGAATATCAAGCAAGTCATGCGGCGTAAAAACCCGTACCTTTTCAGGGCCAAAGCAATGAACGGGGCCTCCCAAATCGTAGAGGCCATCCTTGCCGCGTTTGTTTCTTCCTCTGAAGAAACGATATTTGGCAATGTGTTTTTTGAGCCGATCGCCACTGCTGCTGCGCACGGTCAGAAAGCGCTTGCCGAAGGCGTAGACATCATGGTGGAGCGCGATAGCACTATTTATGCTATTGCCGTCAAGTCTGGCACAAGCGTTTTCAATGCCGACAGCCGTAAAAAGCAGGAGCAGAACTTCATGGCCGCGGGCAAACTGGCACAGCAGGCCCGGAAACGTTTTGTCCCCATCGTCGGTTATGGATACGGGAAGAAAAAGCCCTCAAATAAGGGTATGCCAAAGTTCTACCTGGAACTGGCCGGGAAAGATTTCTGGACAGAATTGACCGGCGATGAAGAATTTTATATAAAATTGATCCGTTACATGGATAAACTTCCGGAAAAGTATGTAGAAGAATTCAACACTTCTTACCAGAAAGCGGCCAACCGTTTGGTAAGGGAATTTACGCAGGAGTTCTGTTTTGCTGACGGAAGTATCGATTGGGAAAAACTCGTTGCCTTTAATTCTGGCGATTAGACCCGGAGGCCTATACAGTGCGGGAAACTCCTAATAAATACAATACCGCAATTGCTGTGATACTGAAGATCGGCCCGAAGGGAGCCACGTTGACCCATATGAGCAATATATTGATAACGAAATAAAGCCTCTTTTTTAATAAGCAACGTTTTCCTCTTTGTTTGCCCGCGGCTCGGCGTACCACCAGCTCCCACCAGAAAAGGCGTTGATTTTTACGAATCAACGCCTTTTCTGTGTTTTACGGTACTTTTCGTTTTTTGGCGGCGGGCGGGGTGTCGTTCAGCCAGCTGCCTCCGCCAATTTGGCCGTGATGCGGGCCGTCACCTGCGTGTAATACGCCATGTCGGCCGCGGAGAGGGAATCGGTATCAAGCTCGTCGAGTTTCTGCATCGTCTCGGTGTACCGGGTCATAAAGGAGAGGTAATCCATCATCATGCCCGCGGCGTTGTCGGAGCTTTGGTATTTTTTCATGAAGGCGGCATACTCGTCAAAAAACGCTTCGTAGCCGTCCATCACTTCTTTGAAATCCGGGCTGACGCCGGGGGCGGCCGCGGCATCCGTGCCGCCGGCCGCTTCCTGTGCCGGCTGGCCGTTTTCGCCGATGACCACCGTGAACGAGGCGATGTCACGGTTGCGCTCGCCCTTGAGCTCCACCGTAAACTCGACCGTTTGGATATCCTCCGCCGCCGTGATGCCGTTTTCCGCCAGAGAATCGCCCTGCAGCTCCACATCCAGCACGCCGCTCCCGCCGGGCGCGACCGTCCGCCGGGGGCTGCTGAAATCGGTCATGCAGCCGTTCACCGAGAGCGTGTCGTAGCCGATGTCGAACCGTACCGTCCCTTCGGTGCCGTTCTCCGCCAGCAGGAGCAGGTGAAGGTCATCGCTTGCGTCATAGGAGTCCGGCACGGTGCCCATATGCAGGATGCGCACACCGCCGCCGCTGTACACGGGGTCACCGTCGCTGCGGCAGGCGGCTTCGGCGCCGGGAAGCGTGAGTGTGACGGGCGCGGCGTCGCACAGTTCGTTGCCGTCGGCATCCTTCAAAACGAGGCTGAAGGCGATCTCGCCCACAGTGTCAAGGCCATAGGGCTCCCAATACGCGCGGTCCAGCGCGGTATCCGGCTGCAGGGCGACCACCCGCCGCGTGCCGGCGTTGAGGGTATCGTAACTCCAGGTGCCGTTTTGCACCAGCAGGCCGTTGAGGGCGACATCATTTGTCGTTACCGTCACCAGCCGGTCCGAGGTGTTCTCGAACTCCACAAAGACGACCGGCTCCCCGTCCGCATTGGTGATGAACGCCTCCGAAACGATGCGCACGCCCTGCGCGTCGTACAATTCGTCCGCGGCGAAATGCTCCACCGCACCGCCGAGGGACGCCACGAGCGCGCCGTCGCGCATCGCCGCCTGGTAGGGATCCGCCTCGTAGTCATAACTTTCGGCCAGCGCGGTCGTGACGCGGGCCGGCTCGGTCAGCAGGTAATCATCGTAGTTGTCGTCCTCGATGGCAAAAGCCATCTCGATATCGGCGATGTCGGTGATGCCGTAGAGCAGCAGGTCATTTTTGCCGATGCTTGCGGTATCGTTGGCCTTTTTGCCCGCCGGGACATCCACATTGACGTACAGCCCGTCCACCATGTAGCCGTTGACGGAGTTGCGGCTGCAGGCGATCGTGCTGCTGCGGAATGACAGGTCTTTGCCGGAATTGTTTTCAAACGCAAGCGCCAGCTCGACGCTGTAACTGGTATAGCGCAGTTCGGTGGCGGTGATCTTCACGTCCTTCTCATCCACAAGGACCGTTTCCTCAATGGCCGCCTGAAAATTGCCGTCCGTCTGCCTGCTTGGGGCGGCGGCCGGCCCGGGGGCGGTGCCGGTGTCGGCCTTTGTATCGGTGTCGGCGGGCGCCGCGGCCGGTTCGGACACGGCGGTGCTTTCGGCCGGGGCACTGCCCTGCCCCGCCGCGGCCTGGCCGCCGCAGGCGGCCAGAGACAGGGCCAGGGCCGTACAGAGGATGTACACGGGAAACTTTTTCATGGGGGTTGCCTCCTTTTATTGTGTTTATTGTGTTTTGTTTTGGGTATCACAGTAGCGCTGCACGGCCTCGGCCAGGTGCCGGACCGTGCCTTTGCGGCCAAGGAGCACATCGAGCAGCAGTTCCATGCCGCTCAAACACAGGGCCAGCCGCAGTGCGAACAGGACTTCTTCCGGCGAAAGCCCGGCTTTTTCCCGGAACAGGGCGCACAGGGCGGCCGCCTGCGCCTGCGCCGTTTCCGCCGCAGGGGGGCTGCACGGCAGCGCGCGCAGGGATTCAAGCGGGCTGTCAACGCCCAGGGCTTCGGCAAAGGTTCCATACAGGTCGCGGCAGAGCGCCCGGCGGGCTTCCTCCGGCAGTTGGGGCGGGCGGCCCGGCACAAAGAACGCCTCCAGCCGGGAGGCCGGCACGCCCGCCTCGCATCCGGGCGCGCGCCCGGTCCGGCAGCGGTAGCGCACAAGCTCGGCGGTGAGCAGGCGGTCCTCGGCCCGGCCGCGGCGCTGGGCCAGGCGGCCGATCTGGCGGTCCAGCACGGTCTGCCACCGCACCTGAGGCGCGGCGAGCAGGGCGCGTATCTCGCCGTCGTGGAATTGCAGCTCCCGGCATAGAAAGACCAGCCGCAGCTTTTGGATGTCGTCATCGGTATACAGCCAGTAACCGCTGGCGGATTTGCAGCCCGGTACGATGATGCTGCGTTCGATATAATATTTGAGCGTCCGCTTTGGGATGCCGGTGATCTTTTCGACCTCCCCGATGGTTTTGCCGACAGGTTTTTGACGGCACATATTGGTTTTCCCCTTTCGTGTCCATGCTAAAACCGGCCGATATCGGCCGTCAAGCCCGGATTTGACAGCTTCCTCCTTTCTTCGGTTTGGGCGGGCGGACGACGGCGGCGGCTTCATAAAAGGGCTTGTTTTTTTCGCGAAAGGGGCCGGCCGTACCGTTTTATGCCGCAGAAAGACAGCCGCCGGGGCGGGTCCTTTCGGACCCGCCCCGGCGGCGGTTGTATGTTCGGTTTCAAGGATACTTTGCAAAAGGCGGCGGCGCTTTACCGCGGGGGATCCCCGGCGCAGCGGCGGCCTTACAGGTTTTCGACGCCCTGGGCGGTGACGCGCGCATAGATAAGCGGCGGCTCCGGCGGCTTTTCGGGGCCGATGGCAAGGCCCGCGCGGTACGCCGCCTCGGCCGGGGCAAAAAGGGCCGGGTCGTTGGCGTAAAGGGTCGCAAGGGGCTGGCCCGGCGTGACCGCATCGCCGAGTTTTTTGTGCAGGAGGATGCCGGCGGCGGGGTCGATGGCATCCTCCTTTTTCAGGCGCCCGGCGCCCAGCAGCATACTGGCGGTGCCGATGCGCTCGACATCGTTTTGGACGATATATCCGCCGCTTTCGGCCCGGATCTCGTGCCGGTACGCAGCTTGGGGCAGCAGCGACGGGTCTTGCAGGGCGCGCACATCCCCGCCCTGCGCGGCGAACATCCGGCAGCATTTTTCAAAGGCGGAGCCGTCCTCGATGGCTTTGCGCGCCATGGCGCGGCACTCCCGCAGGCTGCCGCGGCCCGCCAGCGCCAGCATATTGGCCGCCAACTGGAGGCAGACCTCGGTCAGGTCGGCCGGGGCGCTGCCCCTGAGCACCGCCATGCTCTCGGCCACCTCGAGGGCGTTGCCGACGCTGCGGCCGAGGGGGCGCTCCATATCGGTGATGAGCGCCGCCGTCCGGCGTCCGTGCGCCGTACCGATGGACACCATCAGGCGGGCCAGCTCCACGGCGTCGGGCAGGGTGCGCATGAAGGCGCCGCTGCCCACCGTGACGTCCAGCAGAATGACGTCCGCCCCGGCGGCCAGCTTTTTGCTCATAATGGAGGACGCGATGAGCGGGATGCTGGCGACGGTGGCGGTAACGTCCCGCAGGGCGTAGAGTTTTTTGTCCGCCGGGGCGATGTGCCCGCTCTGCCCGATCAGAGCCAGACCGAGCTCGTTGACCTGGGCGAAAAACCGTTCCCGCGTCATCTCGGTGCGGGTGCCGGGCACCGAGGCCAGCTTGTCGACGGTGCCGCCGGTGTGGCCGAGCCCGCGGCCGCTCATCTTGGCGACCTTGACGCCGCACGCCGCGACGATGGGCGCCACGGCCAGGGTGGTCTTGTCCCCCACGCCGCCGGTGGAATGCTTGTCGGCCTTGACGCCGTCGATGGCGGACAGGTCGACCATTTCGCCGCTGCGGGCCATAACGTCGGTCAAATCGGCGGTCTCGGCATCGGACATACCGCGCAGGCAGACGGCCATGAGCAGCGCGCTCATCTGGTAATCGGGCACGGTGCCCGCCACATACCCGCCGACGGCAAACTCCAGCTCGGCGCGGGTCAGGGCGGCGCCGTCCCGCTTTTTGGCGATGATATCATACATACGCATGGGCGGTGCCCCCCTTTGGCTGTGGCAGGATGCCGCGCGGCGGCCGGGCCGTCAGTTCTGCGGCTCCACCGTGACGTTGGCGGTGGGCGGGATGTCGCCGCTGTCGGAATAGCTTTCCACCGTGACGGTGCCGGCGGCGAGCGATGTGTACAGTTCCGCGTACATGGCCGGGGTGAAGGCGGTGAAGCGCCAGTCCGCCGTGGGCAGGGCGATGGCCTCCTCCCGCGCGCCGAGGCGCAGCATATGGCCGGCGGCCTCCTCCGACCAGGTACCGCCCGCGGCCAGGAACTCATACAGTTTGGCCTGCACCACGGCGGCGTAGCGGTTGGCGGCGGAGGTGAGCACCGCGGTGCCCGACGCGCCGTGGTCCCACCCGACGGCGATAACGCGCCCGGTCCCGGCGGTGGCGGTGGCGTCGATGCAGCTCTGCTCAAGGTTGCCGCCGGCGGCCAGGATGAGCTCGGTGCCGTCGGTGTACCAGCCGCTCATGCGGGCGGTGAGATCCTCCTCCGCGTTGGAAAGGCCGCTGTACCACGTTTTGACCGTGACCTGGATGCCCTGGCGCGCGGCGGCCGCCTCGGCGCCCTGGATGAAGCCGGTGCAGTAGCGCACGTTCTCCGGCATGGTGACGCCGCCCAGAAAGCCGAGCTTGGTGTAGCCGTCCATCACGGCGGCATACCCGGCCAGATAGGCCGCCTGCTCCACCCGGAACAGCACGCTGTGGACGTTCTGTTCGATGGTATAGTCGGAATAATCGGCGTTGTGGGGCTCGGCGTCCAGCAGAAGGTAGCCCACCGTGGGGTAGGCGCTCTGCGCGCCGTGCAGCGCGACGGCCATCTCCTCCCCGGCGCAGACCACGATGCTGGCCCCGCCCTGTGAGGCCTCGTCCAGCGCCTGGCGGCAGGCCTCGGGGGTGGGCTCGGCGGCGGTGTAGACCTGGAGGGTATAGTGGAAGGTATCGGCAAACGCCTGCATACCGCGCTGCACCGCCGCGCCGCGCCCGGTATCGGCCCCGGAGGCATCGAGCGCGAGCGCGATGGGCATATCGCCGCCGTAAAGCGGCGCCGCCGTATCCTGCGGGGCGGCAAAGACGTAGCCGTTGTCATCCGGCGGGGCGGTGGGGGCGGCCTGCGGCTGCGGGGCGGAGGCCGCGTTCCCGCCGCAGGCGGTGAGCAGCGCCAGCGCGGTGAGCAGCGCCGCAAGGCGGCGTTTGGGACGGTGGGTGTTTCGCATGGGCAGAAAGGCTCCTTTACTGGGTGGATGGGCCCGCCGCGGGGGCAAGGTCCCGCGCGCCAAAGCTGCAAGGCAGCAGCGCGCCGAGGGTGGTTTGGCGGTATTCCTCCTCATCGGCGGCCAGGATGACGGCCAGCTCCGGGCCGGCAAACTCAGCCAATGCCTGCCGGCACACCCCGCAGGGCGCGGTGGCGCGGGCGGGCTTTTGCCCCGCCGGGCCGCCGACGACGGCCACCGCCCGGAAGCTGCGCGCGCCCTCGCTGACGGCCTTGAACAGGGCCGTGCGCTCGGCACAGTTGGTGGGGCCGAAGGCGGCGTTCTCGATGTTGCAGCCGGTGAACACCCGGCCGTCTGCGGCCAGCAGCGCCGCCCCGACCGCAAAACCGGAATAGGGCGCGTAGGCAAAGCCGCGGGCCGCGGCGGCGGCACGGATCAGGGCTTTGACGGCCTGTTCGTCCATAAGGCTCCCCCTTCCCTACCGCAGGGCGCCCAGCGCAACGTTGACCATGGCGGCAAAGCCGGTCTCCCGCTCGCGGGCGGTGGCGGCCTCGGGCGTAACGAAGCTGTCCGATACGGTCAGCAGGCAGGCGGCGTTTTTGCCAAGCATCCTGGCGTTGTGGAAAAGGGCAAAGCTCTCCATCTCCACGGCAAGGCATCCCTGTTCATCGCGCAGCCTTTCCCAGTAGGCGGGGCGGGCGGCGGAGGGTTCACGGTAAAAGACATCGGCGGAATGGATGAGGCCCTCGCGCAGGGGGATGCCCTGCCGGGCGGCGCTTTGACGCAAAGCGGCGTTGAGGGCGGCGCTGGGGGCCTGGACGGCGGCCGTATCGCCGGATTGGACAAGGGCGTAGCTGCTCTCGGAATAAGCGCCGGCGGCGAGCAGCACGTCAAACAGGCGCAGATCGGGGGCATAGGCCCCGGCAGAGCCGATGCGGATGATGTTTTCAACGCCGTACTGGGTGTACAGCTCATAGGAATAGATGCCGATGGACGGCATACCCATACCGCTGCCCATCACGCTGACGGAGCGGCCCTGAAAGGTGCCGGTGTAGCCGAGCATACCGCGCACATCGGTCACAAGGCGCGCTTCTTCCAAAAAATGTTCGGCGATGAACCTGGCGCGCAGCGGGTCACCGGGCATGAGCACGGTGGCGGCAAAGGCGCCGGCCTCGGCGCGGTTGTGCGGGGTGGGCATAAACGCACGCTCCTTTCATGGGGGGACTATCATTTTTTGGCAGTGTATCAAAAAATCGCTTTCGCGGGTAGATTTGTAGGGCGGGGGCTTGACCCCGCCGTGCCCCCCTTGCCGCTGTTGCAACGTTTTTCGGCGGGCTCAAGAGCCCGCCCCGCACGCTTCCATGAGGGGCTATCATTTTTTGACCGTCCGGCAAAAACCCGCAAAGCGGGCTTTTGGGCTTTGCGCAGCAAAGTCGCGAGGATTGCGCAGCAAAGCCGCGAGGATATTATAGCACAAATCCCGCATTTGTGGTAAACTTATTTGTAACTTGTACGGGAAAGCGGGGTGCGGCCTATGCCAAATATACAGCTGCCCGCGGCGTGCGCGCTCTGCCCGCGGCGCTGCGGGGCGGACCGGGCCGCCGGGCAGCGCGGTTTTTGCGGCGCCGGGGATACGCTGCTGGCGGCACGCGCCGCCCTGCACCACTGGGAGGAGCCCTGCCTGAGCGGCGCGCCGGAGGATGCGCGCGGCAGCGGCACGGTGTTTTTTACCGGCTGCGGGCTGCGCTGCTGCTACTGCCAGAACTACGCCATCAGCCAGCAGGGCGCCGGCCGGCCGCTGACCACCGCCCGCCTGCGGGATATCTTTTTGGAATTGCAGGCCCAGGGCGCCTACAACCTGAACCTTGTTACCGCCACGCAGTGGCTGCCGTGGGTGCTGCCGGCGCTGGCCGACGCGCGCCGGCGCGGCCTGACGCTGCCGGTGGTGTACAACACCGGCGGGTATGAGACGGAGGACACCGTGCGGGCGCTGGCCGGGGACGTGGATATCTGGCTGACGGACCTCAAGTATGCCGCCCCCGCTTTGGCCGCGCGGCTTTCGGGCGCGCAGGATTACCCGGCCGTGGCCGGCACGGCACTGCGCCGGATGCTTTTGCAGACCGGCGCGCCGGTATGGGACGGGGCGATGCTCCGGCGCGGGGTCATCGTGCGGCATCTGGTGCTGCCGGGGCAGGCGGAGGATTCCCTGGCCGTTTTGCGGCAGCTGGCGGGCCTGCGCCGCGAGACCGGCGTGCCCTTTTTGCTGAGCCTGATGTGCCAGTTCACGCCGTTTTACAAGGCGGCGGAGCAGGGCCTTGCCCGCCGCGTGACGAGCTATGAGTACCGCAAGGTGGTCAACGAGGCGGTGCGCCTTGGCCTGACCGAGGGGTATATGCAGCAAAAAAGCAGCGCGCGGGAGGAATATACCCCGGCTTTTGACGGCACCGGGCTGTGAGACGGTAAAGAAGTATCGGCCCCGACGGTACGCGCCCGCCGAGGCCGACAAAGTTTAAAATTTCCCGTTTGCGGCAAAGCCAGGGGCTTTTGCCGCTTTTCAGTGCCCCGCACCGGTCTGCCTTGCGGCGGCGGCGACGGTGTTTTGCATGAGCATGGCGCGGGTCATGGGGCCGACGCCGCCGGGCACCGGCGTGATGAAGGCGGCTTTTTCGGCCACGGCGGCAAAATCGACATCGCCGTGCAGCTTGCCGTCCGGCCCGCGGTTGATGCCGACGTCGATGACGACGGCACCGGGCTTGACCATATCGCCGGTGACAAAGCCCTGCCGCCCCACGGCGGCGACGAGGATATCGGCGTTTTGGCAGATGCCGGCCAGCCCCCGCGTTTTGGAGTGGCAGACGGTGACGGTGGCATCGTGCGCGAGCAGCAGATGCGCCATCGGCTTGCCGACGATGTTGGAACGGCCCACCACCACGGCGTTTTTGCCGGCGATGGCGGTGCCGGTGCTCTCGATCATGCGCAGGCAGCCGGCCGGCGTGCAGGGCAGGTAGCAGGGCTGGCCCAGCTGCATACGCCCGACGTTGAGGGGCGAGAACCCGTCGACGTCCTTTTCCGGCGGGATGGCGTTGATGACGGCCTGCTCGTCGATGTGGGCGGGCAGCGGCAGCTGCACCAGGATGCCGTGCACGGCGGGGTCCTGCGACAGCCTGCCGACGAGCGCCAGCAGCTGGGCCTGGGTGGTTGTGGCCGGCAGGCGGTGCTCCCGGCTTTCGATGCCGCACTGGGCGCAGTCACTCACCTTGCCGCGCACATAGACCTGGCTGGCGGGGTCTTCCCCCACCAGCACGACGGCCAGGCAGGGCGCAATGCCCTTTTGCTTGAGCGCGGCGCAAGCCGCGGCGGCCTCGGCCTTGACCTGGGCGGCAAGGGCCTTGCCGTCAATGATTTGGGCGGGCATGGGTCATTCCTCCTTTTGCGGGGCGTCGGGGACGCCGCCCCCTACAGGGGCTGCGGGCGCGTCATCTTGCGGCGGGGTGGGGGCACCCTGTTCTGCGGGCATATCCTCCGCAGGGGCATCCTCCGCGTGGGCATCTTCTTGCGGGGCGGCCAGGCGCGCGTTCATGGCCCGGGTGGCCGCCGCGAACTCCTTATGCGGGGCCGAGGCGGGCAGGCGTTCGGGGATGACGGCGAGGGGGCCGTCTTTCCGCTTTTTGATATCGGCCACGGCCAGCGGCACTTTCAGCGGCTCGGTGCCCTGCCGGCGGCGCCCCACCGCCCACAGGATGAGCGAGACGGCGATGGCCGCCACCGCCACCACCTGGCTGACGCGCAGCGTGGCGGTGAGCATGAGCGCATCGGTGCGCACGCCCTCGATGAAAAAGCGGCCGATGCTGTACCAGATGATGTAATCAAGGAACAATTCGCCGTCAAAGCGGCGTTTTTTCATGCGCAGGAAGATCAGCACAAAGCCCAGCGCGCACCACAGCGATTCATACAAAAAGGTGGGGTGCACGGGCAGGGCCGGGTCGACGGTGACGCCCTCGGCGGCAAGGGCCGCCTGCACCGAGGTGAGGTAGCTTTGGGTGGCGGCGCTGTACATGCCCCACGGCAGCGTGGTGTTGGTGCCAAACGCCTCCTGGTTGACGAAATTGCCCCACCGCCCGACGGCCTGCCCGATGAGGAACCCCATGCCGACCAGATCGAACAGCGGCAGCAGCGGTATTTTGCGCCAGCGCGCGGCCAGCCCGCCGAACAAAAACGCCCCGATGATGGAGCCGTACACGGCGATGCCGCCGTTGCGGATATCCAGCACTTCCCAGATGGAGTGGTATTCAAACGGCGCGAAGGCGACATAGTACGCGCGCGCGCAGACGATGGCCATGACGGTGCCGATGATGACGACATCGACAAGGCGGTCGCCGTCGATGCCGAAATCCGGCGCGTAGTGGAAGGCGAACACCAGCGCCAGCAGCATACCCAGCGCGATGAGCGCGCCGTACCAGTAAAGGTCAAAGCTGCCGATGTGCAAAAGCACACGGTTTACGGTAAACGTCCAGCCAAGGGCCGGGAAGGTGACGATGTTGGTCATATTGGCCTCCTGCCAAAATCCGAAAAAGGGTCAAAATGTTGCGCGCGGAGCGCGGAGAGCGGAGAGCGGAGAGCGGAGAGTGGAGCGTGGAGAGATCCAATTCCACTTTCCACTTTCCACTTTTCAAACTCCACTTTCCAAACTCCACTTTCCTATTGCGGCTGTATCTCGACATAGGCGCTCTGCGCCTCGTCAAAGGCGGCGCGCAGGGCGGCGTCGGCATCGGCGGGGGTCAGGGCGGCCAGCGCCGCGATCTGCTCCTCCAGCGTGTAGCCCTTGAGCTGGGCGCTGAGCAGGGCCTCGGCGGTATCGTCGGCGCTTTCCAAATCGGAGATGAGGTCGCCGTAGATCTGGTTCTTGACAAGGCCGAACAGCTCCGGATCCACCCCCTGGCGCCGCAGGCGGGCGATCTCGGCGCGCAGCAGGTCGGCGACCGCGCGCGGGGTATCGCTCTCGCCGGTAAAGGCGATGGCGCAGCAGCCGTCGGCGGCCACGACGTCGCCGCTGAACTCGGGGTTGACGAGGGCCTCGTCATACAGCTTGCGATAAAGATCCGTCAGGCCGCCGCAGACAAGCTCCGGCAGCATATCACACAGCACCTCGCGCCGGGCGTCGCCGCGGGCGATGGGCTCGAGCCGGTAGCCCAGCGCAAAGCAGGGCTTGTTGACCGGCATGGAAAACACCGTCTCCTTCTGCGGGATGGGGCCGGCCTCGGCGGGCGGGGCATACACGACCGTGTGGGCGGGGGCCGGGCGGTCGAGCCCGGCGCGCCGGCAGGCATCGAGCACCTGCTGCTCGGTCACGTTGCCGGCCACCGCCAGCACCATGTTGGCGGGGCGGTAGAAGGCCGTGGTGCAGGCGTAGAGCAGCTCCGGCGTGAGGGTGGCGATGCTTTGGACGGTGCCGGCGATATCGTCCCGGACGGGGTGGCACGCGTACAGGCAGCGCAGCAGCCCGGTGAGCAGGCGCCAGTCCGGGTTGTCGTCATACATTTTGATCTCCTGCCCGATGATGCCCTGTTCCTTGGCGATGGTCTTTTGGGTAAAATAGGGCGTGCCGACGACGTTGAGCAGGATATCGAGGTTTTCCTCCAGCCCTTTGGTGCAGGAGAAAAGGTAGCACGTGCGCTCATGGGAGGTGAAGGCGTTGGCCGAGGCGCCGGTGCGGGCGTACAGGTCAAAGGCGTCGCCCTGCTCGGACTCAAACATTTTGTGCTCCAGGAAATGCGCGGTGCCGGCGGGCAGATGCACGGGGGTGCCGTCCAGCACAAAATCCCGGCAGACGGAGCCAAAACCCGTGCCGTACATGGCGTAGGCGGTGCTGTAGCCGGGCATGGGGCGCACCAGCACCGTGAGCCCGCTTTCCAGCGTGAAGCGCCGGCAGCCGACGGCCGCGGCGGCCTTTTGTTGCAGGATGCTGTTATCCATGGGCGTTGTCCTTTCCCGCCGTGACGGCATACGAGACCGAGAAGCTGTAGCGGGCCAGTACCTCGCGCACCTGTTCGGCAGTGACGGCCCGGGTCAATTCCTGCGCGCGGGCGGGGGCGACGGGCTCCTCCCCGCGCAGGATCTGGCCGTAGTACCAGCTTTCGAGCGCGCCCAGGCTGTCCGACGCGGCGTCCATGCCGGAAAGCAGGGCGCGGCGGGCATCCTCCAGCTCATCGGCGGCGGGCGGGGCGGCTTGCAGGTCACGCAGCTCTTGCAGGATGGCCTCCTCGGCGCGCGCCTCGCCGCCCGGCTCCACGCCGGAATCCACGATCATGGCGCCGGTGGCCAGCTGCGCGGCCGCCGCGCAGTAGTAACAAAGGGACTGTTTTTCCCGCACGTTGCGGAACAGCCGGCTGGTGGGGCTGCCGCCGTACACGCCCATGGCCAGGCGCAGAAGATGGATATCGGGCAGCGGGTCGGGCGTGCCGGTGGTGAACAGCAGGCACAGCTTGGCCTGTGTCAGGCCGGGGATGGCCTCGGCGTAGTGCGCGGCATCCTGCCGGGGCATGGCCAGCGGCGGGGTGAAGGGCTGCGGCGCGCGGGGGATGTTTTCGAGGCGGCGCAGCAGCATCTGCCCCACGCGCGCGGCATCGGCCCCCTGCACCACGACGTCGATGAAGGCGCTTTGCAGGATGCGGTCATACTCGGCCTTGAGCGTCTGCGGCGTGACGGCGGGCAGGTCCTTGCGATAGCCGCCCAGCTCGATGGCGGCGGGGCCGTGGCCGTAAAATTTGCGGCGCGCCTGCCGCACGCAGTACAGGCGCTTGTTGTTGTATTCGGCCTGCAGGCGGCGGGCCAGGGTCTCCTTCTCGATGCGCACGGCCTCGGCGTCGAACACGCCGTCCACGAGGTACGGTTCGAACACGACGCCGAACACGATGCCGGCATACGCCTCGGTCAGGTTTTCACCCGCGAGGGCGTACTCATCCTTGATTCCGCAGATATCGGCCGAGAGCACGCGGTCCACCCCGGCGGCCGAGAGGTCCACGCCGAGGTCGGCGCCGTAAAGCTCCGCCAGCCGGCGGGACAGGCGCGTCATATCCGGGCAGGCGGCATAGCCGCGCTCCAGCACCAGCGGCAGCACGGCGGTATCGGTGGCGGCGGCGCGCAGCGCCGGGAAGCGCAGATGGATGGCGATGCGGCAGCGCTTGAATTTATCGGCCGGGAGCGTGGTCAAAAACACGCCGGGGGCCAGTTGTGTGCGTTCCAAAACGGCAGGGTCCTTTCTTGAACTGGATGGCGCCAAAAGCGGCGGAATGCAGGCAAAAAGCTAAAATGTATTGTAGCATTTCCGCACCGCAAAATCAAGTGGGGCCGCAGGGCAAAGGCCGGCCAATGCACAGGCACCCGCGCCGGATGCGTAAAGCCCCGGTGCGGGTGCCGCCCTGTAAGGTATCGTTTTCCCCGGTATGCCGTATTGTCAGCCGGTGGTGATGCCGCTCAGGCAGACCGAAACGCCCAGGCGGCGCGTGTCGGCGGAGCCGGAAACCTCCGCCGGGCTCCACAGGCAGGGCGCGCTGAGGGTCAGGCAGACGCACGCCTCCTCTACGGGAGGGAGCGGGATCTCCAGCACGCTGTTTTCCGTGACAAAATATTCGGCCGCCGGCGCCTGCCCGGCCGCTACCCGCACCGGGTATCGCCCGCCGCAGCGCTCCAAAACGCATTGCGGCACCGTGCAGGGCAGCCGCAGGCAGGTATCCCCGGGGCTGCGGCGGACCGTCAGCCGGCTTTCCGGCGCCGCAGTCCAGCAGTGTTCCTTTGTGCCGTCCCGCTCGATCTCATGGAACCCGTAACCCGGGACAGCCTTCACCCCCGGGGCGTAGTTCAGCACACCAAGGCCCTCCGCCTGGCCGCGCAGGCAGTAGCGCGCCGGATGGCCGTTGCGGTGTTTAAGCCCCAGGCGCAGGGGGTTGTACAGGGCCTGTGCAGTCGCGGGTTGGCAGAACAGCTCCCCTGCCAGCTCCTTTTTGACAAAAAACGCATTGGCACCGGAAAGGTTGGTGCCGACCAGCTGGTAGCCCCGTTGCGCGCCCAGCAGCTCCAACGCTTTGAGCGAGGCGCCGTGCCAGTCCGACCCGTCCCAGATGTGGTTGGGGTCATAGGCCATCTTCCAGTCACAGTCGGGCGGGAATTTGCCGTTATACTCTATCACGACGACCCGCGCGTCCACCTCGGTGACCGCCTGCCAGACATAGTAGTCGTTGCCGTCGATGTCGATGCTGAGCAGATCCGGCCGGCGCGGGGGCCCGGCCTCACGCAGGAGGGCGTTGATGTTTTCGCGGGTGATGAACGCCTGCTTGCAGCGCAGCTGGCCGGCAGCCAACACCGGATGGAACTTGCGGCGGATCTGTTCCACATATTCCGCGCTGCCTTCCATCCAGTAGCCCTGCCACCCAAGGTGCAGCAGGTAGTGGCCGTTGCTCTCCAGCCCGTCCTGGACGCCAAACTCGATAAAAAAGCGGTTGGTCGTGCCGATGCGGCGGAAGATCTCCTGCAGGATGCCGTCCTCGTCGTTTTGGGAATAGACCTTGTAGCCGTACCGTTCAAGGCATTTTTCGTCCCGCAGCCTTTCCTCCGTCAGCTGTTGCCATCTTAACCCCCCCCCAGAGGATTTTTTCGTCCGAAAGCAGATATTCTGTCATAATTTCCTCCTGTCCTTACCCGCAGCGTGGCGGGCAGGCCCGTTTTTTTGATTATAGCGTGCAGGGCAGACCCCTGTCAACCTGGAGCACAAAGCGCCGCCCGGCGCCAAAGGGCGCCGGGCGGCGAGGGGCAAACGGCAGGCTCACTGCACCACGGCGCCGAGGTTGGCGCTGGTGACCATGCGGGCGTAGCGCGCCAGCCAGCCGGTTTTGATGTTGGGCTCCGGCGGCGTGTAGGCGGCCTTGCGGCGGGCAAGCTCTTCATCGCTGACGGCCAGGCGGATGGAGGCCGCGGGGATGTCGATCTCGATGGTGTCCCCTTCTTCGATGAGGCCGATGGGCCCGCCGGCGGCGGCCTCCGGGGAGACGTGGCCGATGGCCGCCCCGCGCGAGGCGCCGGAGAAGCGGCCGTCGGTGATGAGGGCGACGGTCTTGTCCAGGTTCATGCCGGCGAGGGCGCTCGTCGGGTTGAGCATCTCGCGCATACCGGGGCCGCCCTTGGGCCCCTCGTACCGGATGACGACGACGTCGCCGTCCACGATGCGGCCGTTGTAGATGGCGTCGATGGCGGCCTCCTCGCTGTCAAAGACGCGGGCGGGGCCGGCATGGCGCTGCAT
Organism: uncultured Gemmiger sp.; assembly: GCA_947629015.1. Classification (GTDB taxonomy): domain Bacteria; phylum Bacillota; class Clostridia; order Oscillospirales; family Ruminococcaceae; genus Gemmiger. The sequence continues at coordinate 9,227 of CANRCB010000001.1, read as the reverse complement.
CTCGGGCGCGACGGCGCTGCGCTTGACGACGCAGCCGTCCGGCGCGATGTTGCCCCAAAGGATCTGCAAACCGCCGGTGGCGCTGTAGGGGTCCGAGATGGGGCGGATGGCGTTGGGGTTTTTGTTGACGGGCTTGAGCTCGGCAAGGTTCTCGCCCAGGGTCTTGCCGGTGACGGTGGGCACGTCGAGGTCGAGCAGGCCCTTTTTGACGAGCTCGGCCTGCACGGCGGGGATGCCGCCGGCGGCGTACAGGTCCGGCATATGGGTGGGCCCGGCCGGGGCCAGGTGGCAGAGGTTGGGCGTTTTGGCCGATATCTCGTTGAAAAGTTTCAAATCAATATCCACGCCCGCCTCGTGCGCGATGGCCAGCAGGTGCAGCACGGTGTTGGTGGAGCATCCCAGGGCCATATCGCAGGTAAGGGCGTTGCGGATGCTGCGCGCGTTGATGATCCGGCGCGCGGTGATGCCCCGGCGCACCATCTCCATGACGGCCATGCCGGACTGCTTGCCCAGCTGCAGGCGCTTGGCGTAGACGGCCGGGATGGTGCCGTTGCCGGGCAGCGCGATGCCGATGGCCTCGCACAGGCAGTTCATGCTGTTGGCGGTGTACATACCGGAGCAGGAGCCGCAGCCCGGGCAGCAGTTGCAGGTGCAGTCCTCCAGCTGCTCGTCGGTGATGAGGCCGGCCTTGTAGGCGCCGACGGCCTCGAACATTTTGGAAAGGCTGACGCTCTCGCCGCCGTAGGTGCCGGCGAGCATCGGCCCGCCGGAGCACACCACGGCCGGCACATCCATGCGCACGGCGGCCATGACCATGCCGGGCACGATCTTGTCACAGTTGGGCACGAGCACCACGCCGTCCAGCTGGTGGGCCATGACCATCGTCTCGACGCTGTCACAGATGAGCTCGCGGCTGGCGAGGGAATATTTCATGCCGATGTGGCCCATGGCGATGCCGTCGCACACGCCGATGGCCGGGATGAGGATGGGCGTGCCGCCCGCCATGCGCACGCCGGCCTTGACGGCCTCGGCGAGCTTGTCCAGGTCCATGTGGCCGGGCACGATCTCGCTGTGGGCGGACACGACGCCGATGAGCGGGCGCTCCAGCTCCTCTTTGGTGTAGCCGAGGGCGTAGAACAAGCTGCGGTTGGGCGCGCGCTCGGGGCCTTTGGTCACGTTGTCGCTGCGCATAGAAAAAACTCCTTCCAATTTGCCTTCCCCCTCCGGGGGAAGGTGTCTGCGCGAAGCGCAGACGGATGAGGGGACGGGAGCAGCCCTCCCCCCCGGAGGGGGGAAGGTGGCCGCGAAGCGGCCGGATGAGGGGTGAGGGTGGGAAACACCCCCGCAAACGGCCGCCCTTCCCCCTCATCAGTCGCCTTCGGCGACAGCTTCCCCCGGAGGGGGAAGCCTTTTTGCATCATTTACTTTTTAAGCCAGCTCATCATCTTGCGCAGCTCGGCGCCGACCTTCTCGATGAGGTGCTCGTTCGCCATGCGGCGCTGGGCGAGGAAATGCACGCGGCGGCCGCCGTTGGGGCTCATCTCGGCGAGGAACTCGCTGGCGAAGGTGCCGTCCTGGATCTCGGTGAGGACCTTCTTCATCTCCTTGCGGGTGTCCTCGGTGATGAGGCGCTTGCCGGTGCGGTAGTCACCGTATTCGGCAGTGTTGGAGATGGAATAGCGCATCTTGCCGAAACCGCCCTCGTTGATGAGGTCGACGATGAGCTTCATCTCGTGGCAGGTCTCAAAGTAGGCCATCTCGGGCGCGTAGCCGGCCTCGACAAGAGTGTCGAAGCCCGCGTGGATGAGCTCGCACACGCCGCCGCAAAGCACCGCCTGCTCGCCGAAGAGGTCGGTCTCGGTCTCCTCCTTGAAGGTCGTCTCCAGGATGCCGGCGCGCCCGGCGCCGATGCCGGAGGCGTAAGCCAGCGCGAGTTCCTTGGCTTTGCCGGTATAGTCCTGCTCAACGCAGATGAGGCTGGGCACGCCCCTGCCCTCAACATACTGGCTGCGCACGGTGTGGCCGGGGCCCTTGGGGGCGATCATGATGACGTCGACGTTTTTGGGCGGCACGATGGTCTTGAAATGGATGTTGAAGCCGTGCGCGAAGGCGAGCGCCTTGCCCTCGGTCATGTAGGGGGCGACCTCTTTGTAGTAGATGTCGGCGCAGAGCTCGTCCGGCACGAGCATCATCACGATATCGCCGGCCTTGGCGGCCTCGGCGGGGCTCATCACCTTGAAATTGTCGTGGCTGGCGGCGAAATCGCTGGCCTTCTGCCAGTGGCCGCTGCCCTCGCGCAGGCCGACCACGACGTTGACGCCGCTCTCGGCCAGGTTCTCGGAATGGGCGTGGCCCTGGCTGCCGAAGCCGATGACGGCGACGGTCTTGCCGTCCAGCATGCCGAGGTTGCAGTCGGAATCATAGTACTTTTTGATGGCCATGGGGATACTCTCCTTTTCACTGTTGTATCGCTTGTTTCTATTTCGTGGCCCCATTGGGGCGGAAAACTGGTGGCATCAGGGCTGCGCCTCGTCCGCCGCCGGCCGGGCCGGCGCGCCTTTGGCGGGATGGCGCGTGAGCTCGATATCCTTGAGCTGGACGGCGCGCACCTCCTGCGGGGGCTTTTGCATATGGGGGTGGCGGCCGCCGCGCTCCAGCGCCGTGACGCCGGTGCGGCACATTTCCAGCACGGTGTACCCCTCGAACATGGTGAGGAAGGCATCGATCTTTTCCGGCTTGCCGGTCAACTCCACGACCATGCTGTCGGGCGACATATCCAGCAGCTTGGCCTTGTACATATTGGCCAGCTCCCACAGCTGGGAGCGGTTGGTTGCGTCACATTCAACCTTCAGCAGCAGCAGCTCCCGCTGGAGGGAATTGTCCGGCCGCAGCTCAAAGATCTGGCGGGTGACCTCCAGGCGTTCGGTCTGCAAAAGCAGCTGCTCGACCTCACGCTGCGAGCCGCGCAGCGTGACGGTGATGCGGCTGACGGCGGGGTCCCGCGTGGTGGAGACGGTGAGGCTGTCGATGTTGAAGCCCTTGCGGCAGAACAGGCTGGACACACGGGCCAAAACGCCGTTCTGGTTTTCGACCAGCAGGCTGATGACGCGGCGCTGGGCGGGGGTTGGCTGGTTTTGTTCCATCGTGCGGCCTCCTTCATTCCATGATGATATCGTTGATATCGCCGCCGCCGGGGATCATGGGCAGGACCTTTTCGTCCTTGGCGATGCGGCAGTCGATCCAGCTGGGGCCCTTTTGCAGGCGGGCATCGGCAAAGGCGGCGCGGAACTCGGCGATGGTATTGCAGCGGTAGCCCTTGGCGCCAAAGCCCTCGGCCAGCTTGACGAAATCCGTCCTGCGCCCGGGGTCTGTGCAGGAATAGCGTTTGCCGTAAAAGGCGGTCTGCCACTGGCGCACCATGCCCAGCACCTGGTTGTTGAAGATGACGGTGATGATGGGCAGCCCGTAGCTGACGGCGGTACACCCCTCGTTGAGGTTCATGTGGAAGCTGCCGTCGCCGGTGAGCATGACGACCCGCTTGTCCGTGCCGAGGGCCACCTGCGCGCCGATGGCCGCGCCGTAGCCAAAGCCCATGGTGCCCAGGCCCCCGCTGGTGATAAAGCCGCGGCTCTGGGTGTGGTGCAGGTACTGCGCCGCCCACATCTGGTGCTGGCCGACATCGGTCACATACACGGCGTCGGGGCCGCACTGTTCGCAGATCTCCTCAATGATCTGGTGCGGGCGCAGCTCGGTATCGGAATCCTTGGGGTGGTAGTCGTTTTTCTGCCAGGCCTCGATCTGCTCCGTCCACAGCATATGGTAGCGCTGCTCGATATGCGGCAAAATGGCCTGCAGTACGTAGGAGACATCGCCCGCCAAACTCAGATCGACCGGGACGTTTTTGCCCAGCTCGCTGGGGTCGATGTCGATCTGGATGATCTTTGCCTTGGGGGCAAATGCCTCGGGCTTCAAGGCCACGCGGTCGGAGAAGCGCATACCGGCGGCGATGACGAGGTCCGCCTCCGACACCGCCTTGTTGGCGGCGTAGCAGCCGTGCATGCCCAGCATCCCGAGGTTGTGCGGCTCGCCATAGTCCAGCACGCCGGTGCCCATCAGGGTGTAGGTGGCGGGGATATCGCCCTTGTGCACAAGGTCCCGCAGCGGCTGGCAGCCGGCGGCGCTGCGCACGCCGCCGCCAAAGCAGACGATGGGCCGGCGCGCCGTGTTGATGAGCTCGGCCGCTTTCAAAACCTTTTCCTCATCATAGACGGTCACGGTGCGGATGAGCTCCGGCGCTTTGGGCGTGAACTCACACACGTTGGCGGTGACGTCCTTGGGGATATCGACGAGCACCGGCCCCTTGCGCCCGCTCTGGGCGATGCGGAAGGCGGCGCGCATGGTATCGGCCAGATCCTCGACGCGGCGCACGGTGAAGTTGTGCTTGGTGATGGGCACCGTGATGCCCTCGATGTACACTTCCTGAAAGCTGTCCTTGCCGAGCAGGGCGGTGCCCACGTTGCCGGTAAAGGCGACGAGGGGGATGCTGTCCATATACGCGGTCGCAATGCCGGTGACAAGGTTGGTGGCGCCGGGGCCGCTGGTGGCCAGCACCACGCCGGTGCGCCCCGTGGCGCGGGCGTAGCCGTCCGCCGCGTGGGCGGCGCCCTGCTCATGCGCCGTCAGGATATGGCGGATGCGGTCGCGGTTTTTGTAGAGCTCATCATACAAATTGAGTACCGCGCCGCCGGGGTAGCCGAACAGGGTATCCACCCCCTGCTCCGCCAATACCTCGACAAAGATCTGTGAGCCGTTGAGCTTCATGCCGTGTCGTTTCTCCTTCCCGGGTGGCCCGATGCAGCGTCATTCTTTCCTTACATATATTAAACAGGATACACGCTGCGGGGATTTTGTCAACCGGCGCGGCGCAAAATCTTGCAACGCGGCCAACAATCGTTTATACTGGAACTGCGCTTTTGTTCAAAAAGCGCGCTCAAATGCGAAAGGAATGTTCTTAATGACGTTGGATGAGATGGCGCTGCGGCTGGAAGGGCTTGTGGTGTTCCGCGGCATTTTGCAAACCGCGCCGGTGCAATACCTGCGCATGGTGCTGTACCTGCGCGGGCAGGAGGCCGCGCCCGCGCGCCTTGTGCCCGCGGTGGCGGACTTTGAGGCAAGCCTGCTGCCCTACGGCGGCAGCTGGACGGCGGCCCTTGCCGACGCCGTGCTGGAGGACGAAAACCCCTGCATCCGCAAGGCCGCCGCGGGCGGGGCGGGGCCGCTGGCCGATGCCTGCCTTGCGCAGGAGCTTGCGTTTTTGCAAACGCTGGGCGCGCTGCGGCTTGGGGATATCCTGGCGGGGCTGGACGGCGCCGCCCGCGATGCCTGCGCCTTTCTGCCCGCCTGGGGCACCGACGCCATCGACCTGCCCGCCGCCTACGCGCAGCGCCTTGCCGAGGTGGGGCAGAAGGGGTACGGCATCTTTGCGCGCCACCATGTGTTCACGGTGGAGGACGGCGCGCTGGTGCCGGTGCACTGCCCCGACCCGCAGCGCCTGGCCGACCTGCCCGGCTACGAGGCCGAGCGCCGCAAGGTGGTGGAGAACACCGAGGCCCTGCTGGCCGGCAGGCCCGCCAACAACGTGCTGCTGTACGGCGACGCGGGCACCGGCAAATCCAGCACCGTGAAGGCGCTGGCCAATGAGTATGCGCCGCGGGGCCTGCGTTTGGTGGAGATCAAAAAGAACCAGCTTTACCAGATCCCCGCCGTGATGGACCAGCTGGCGGAAAACCCGCTCAAGTTCATCCTGTTCATCGACGATCTGAGTTTTACCGCCAACGACGATGACTTTGCCGCCCTCAAGGCCATTTTGGAGGGCAGCGCCGGCGGGCGCAGCCACAACGTGGCGGTCTACGCGACCTCCAACCGGCGGCACCTTGTAAAGGAGACGCTGGCCGACCGCAGCGGGGACGACATCCACGAGATGGACACCCGGCAGGAATTGATGAGCCTCTCGGCCCGGTTTGGCCTGACGGTGACCTTCCAGCGGCCGGACAAGGCCCGCTATCAGGCCATTTTGCTGGAGCTGGCGCGCCAGTACGGCGTGCAGCGCCCCGCCGACCAGCTGTTTCTCCGGGGCGAGGCGTTCGCCCTGCGCGCCGGCGGGCGCAGCCCGCGCGTGGCACGGCAGTTTATCGAATTGCTGGCCGCCGGGGTGGAGGTTTGAGTATCCGTTTGAGTGTTAAGAGTGGAAAGTGGAAAGTGGAGTTGCGGTGTGCCGCAAAGCGGCACGGATCTTAAAAACATATCACCGTTTTTCCCCTTCCATCTCCACTCTCCACTCTCCAAACTCCACTCTTAATCAAACTCTCTCGCTGACCAGCTTGAACCCGTTTTGGGCCAGGCTGGTTTTGATTTGGGTGATCTGGGCGGCGTCCTTTGTCTCCAGCGCCAGCTTGAGGAAGCAGCTGGTGATGGCCATGTTGGTGTCGCCCTGGTCGTACTGCACGCTCACGACGTTGGCCCCGCATCCGCTGATGATCTCGGACACACGCGTCAGCTGGCCGGGCTTGTCCTCCAAAGCGATCATCAGGTTGCACTTGCGCCCGCTCATGATGAGGCCGCGCGTGATGACGCGGGACAGGATGTTCACGTCGATGTTTCCGCCGGAGATCAGGCACGCGGTCTTTTTGCCGGCGATGGGCAGCTTGCCGAACAGCGCCGCCGCCACCGGCGTGGCGCCCGCGCCCTCGGCCACGAGCTTCTGCTTTTCCATCAGCGTGAGGATGGCCGCGGCGATCTCGTCCTCGCTGACGGTGACGATGTCGTCGACATACTGCTCCGCCATCGCATAGGTCAGCTCGCCGGGCGTCTTGACGGCGATGCCGTCGGCGAAGGTATCCACGGCGGGCAGCGTCTCGTAGGCGTGGTGGTGCAGGGCGTTGTACATACTTGCCGCGCCCGCCGCCTGTACACCGTAGACCTTGACGTCCGGCCGCAGGCTTTTGACGGCGAACGCCACCCCTGCGATGAGCCCGCCGCCGCCCACCGGCACGACGACGGCCTCGACATCCGGCAGCTGGTCCAGGATCTCCAGCCCGATGCTGCCCTGCCCCGCGATGACCATCTCGTCGTCATAGGGGTGGATGAAGGTCATGCCGGTCTGCCCTTGCAGCTCGACGGCGCGGTCATGCGCGTCGTCATAGCCGCCCTTGACCAGCTCCACCTCGGCGCCGAGGCGCCGCGTGTTTTCCACCTTCATGATGGGCGCGCCGTCCGGCATGCACACCACGCTCTTGATGCCCATGCGGGTGGCGGCCAGCGCCACGCCCTGCGCGTGGTTGCCCGCCGAACAGGCGATGACGCCCTTGGCGCGCTCCTCCGGCGTGAGCTGGCTGATCTTGTAGTAGGCGCCGCGCACCTTGAAGCTGCCGGTCACCTGCAGGTTCTCGGTCTTTAAGTACAGCTCGCTGTCGGCGTGCAGAAGCGGCGCGGCGATGAGGTCCGTCTTGCGGGCGACCTGCTTGAGCACGAATTTGGCGTGGTAGATCTTGTCCAGTGTGAGCATACAAACACAACTCCCGTTCCATTTACACCCTGTGCGCACAGCACTTTTCGATTATAGTTGAGTAGCACTCACTTGTCAAGTGAATCATTTTCACTATTAGGCCAATTTGTACAAAAAACGTGGCGCATTCTTGTGCTTGTGTACACTTTTTTTGGCGGGCGCTGTTGCGGTATAATGGGGTTGGTAAATTCTGCATCCGGCGCGGCGGGCACGCCGTGTTCCGTCTTGTAAGGGAGGTTTGCATCCATGGATATCCGCTATTCCTGCAACCAGAAGGATTTCAAGCGCTATACCACCGAGGAGATGCGCGACGAATTCCTCATCACCGGGCTGTACAAGCCCGACGAGGTCGTGGCCGTGTACAGCCATGTGGACCGCATGGTCACCCTGGGCTGTATGCCGGTCAACGAGGAGGTTGCCATCGACAAAGGCATCGACGTATGGGCGAATTTTGGCACCAAATTCTTTTTGGAGCGGCGCGAGATCGGCATCTTCAACATCGGCGACGGCGCCGGCACCGTGACGGCCGACGGCACCGCCTACCACATGAATTACAAGGACTGCCTGTACATCACCCAGGGCACCAAAAGCGTGACCTTTAAAAGCGACGACCCCGCCGCCCCGGCCAAATTCTACATGGTCAGCGCCCCGGCGCACACCCGGTATGAGACAAAGCTCATCACCATCGAGGAGGCCGCCAAGCGCCCGCTGGGCAGCCTTGAGCAGTGCAACAAGCGCACCATCAACCAGTTCATCCATCCCAGCGTGCTCAAGACCTGCCAGCTGTCGATGGGCATGACGGCGCTGGAGCCCGGCAGCAACTGGAACACCATGCCCAGCCACACGCACGAGCGCCGCATGGAGATCTACACCTATTTTGAGGTGCCCGAGGGCCAGGCCGTGTTCCATATGTGCGGCGAGCCCACCCAGACCCGCCACATCGTGATGCACAACTATGACGCCGTCATCAGCCCGAGCTGGAGCATCCACAGCGGCGTGGGCACCAGCAACTACACCTTTATCTGGGCCATGGGCGGCGAAAATATGGAATTTGACGATATGGACAATATCGCCACCACCGACCTGCGCTGACATTTTTTACATACATCCAAAAGGAGGTTTTCCCCATGTCTGCCTGCACACCCAAATCCTTTGACCTGACCGGCAAGGTCGCGCTCATCACCGGCGCGAGCTACGGCATCGGCTTCGCCATTGCCAACGCGATGGCGAACTGCGGCGCCACCATCGTTTTCAACGACATCAAGCAGGAGCTCGTCGACAAGGGCCTTGCCGCCTACAAGGCGGCCGGCATCGAGGCGCACGGCTATGTGTGCGATGTCACCAATGAGGACGCCGTGGCGGAGTTTATCGCCAAGGTCACCGCCGAGGTCGGCCACATCAACATCCTCGTCAACAACGCCGGCATCATCAAGCGCATCCCCATGTGCGAGATGACCGCCGCGCAGTTCCGCCAGGTCATTGATATCGACCTCAACGGGCCGTTCATCATGGCCAAGGCCGTCATCCCCGACATGATCGAGCAGGGCGGCGGCAAGATCATCAACATCTGCTCCATGATGAGCGAACTGGGCCGCGAGACCGTCTCCGCCTATGCGGCGGCCAAGGGCGGCCTCAAGATGCTGACCAAGAACATCGCGTCGGA